>JBNGDI010000019.1:0-61738 GCA_049975425.1 Bacteroidales bacterium | reverse complement strand
CTAAAGTACCTGCAATAAATTGCAGGGTTTTAACCATTGTTTAAGATAATAAACCATGAATAAACACGTATTAATTGTTGGAACCGGATTAGGCGGACTATCAACCGGTTTACGACTGGCCTCCCTGGGGTGCCGGGTGACATTTGTTGAGAAAAACAGGCAGCCGGGCGGGAGGTTAAATCAGCTGAAGAAAAATGGCTTTACGTTTGATATTGGTCCAAGCTTTTTCAGTATGCCCTATGAATTTGAAGAACTTGTGAATGATTGCGGCATAAAAATGCCTTTTGAGTTTGTTGAGCTCGACCCGCTGTACACCGTGCACTTCAGGGGAAGTGACAGGAAATTTTATCTGTATAAAGATATCGATAAACTGAGCGGGCAGTTTGAAGGAATTGAGTCAAATTTTAAAGAAAAGTTCACGGCCTATTTAAAAAAATGCGAACAGCTGTATAACGACACGGTGGATATTGTGATAAAACAAAATTTCAACAGTATTCCCGCATATTTTAAAGCCTTAATGCAGGTAAACCCAAAACACCTTCCGGTGTTATTCAAAAGCTTCTGGAAACAGGTAAACACCTATTTTGATTCGAAAGAAGCCAGGCAGATCGTATCGTTAATTGCCTTCTTTCTGGGCAGGACTCCTTTTGATACCAATGCGGTATACACTTTGCTGTCGCATATTGAGTTTTCCCACACCGGGTATTACAATGTAAAAGGGGGAATGTACACCATTGTCACCAGTCTGACTGAAGCATTATCAAAATTTGATGTGTCGTTTCATTACGAAACGGAAATTGTGGGTTACCAGAGCCACAAAGACCAGCTGATCTCATTAACCGACCAACAGGGTAAGGCCTGGAAGTCGGATCTTTTCGTGATCAATGCCGATGCAGCATTTTTCAGGGGAAGTGTGTTCAAGCGGAGAAAATTCTCTTCCCAAAGATTAAATAAAATGAGCTGGACTATGGGCTATTTAACTTTTTATCTGGGGATCAACAAAAAGCTACCCCATTTGGAACATCATAATTATTTTCTTGGAAATAATTACGAAGAATATGCGCAAGACGTAATGAAGAACCCGGGCACACTGGAAAAACCCTATTATTATGTCAATATTCTTTCAAAACATAATCCCGATTGTGCCCCGGAAGGAAATGAAGCTTTGTTTTTTGTCTGCCCTGTACCGAATTTGAAATATAAACCGGACTGGTCTGATAAGCAGGAAATCATCCGGAGTATTCTGGATGATTTTTCGGAAAGGATTCATGAGGATATTTCGGAAAATATTGTTTTACTGATGGAATACACTCCCGAAGATTGGGAAAGAGGGTTTAACCTGTATCTGGGGTCAGGACTGGGGTTATCGCACACCATGGGGCAAATAGGAGCTTTTCGCCCAAAAAATTACGATGAAAAATTCAAAAACACCTTTTATGTAGGAGCTTCAACCATTCCCGGAGCAGGTCTGCCTATGGCGGTCATCAGTTCCAGACTGGCGGCGGAACGTATCAATGATTTTATCACAGGTACAAGGGAATAATTGCCTGTACCCGCAGATCACTGACCTGCCGCCCTGTTCTCAATCAGCCCGTTCCCCGGTCTTTCCATCACCCGGCAACCCCATTATCCGATCGCCCGGATACCCTTGCCCCCACTCCACCCCCTTCGGCCTTCAGAAGCGAACTACGTAGATAACTACGTAGCTTACTACGTAGCATACTACGTAGATATATATATGAACACTGCTTTATATGAATTACTGTTCGAAAATTTCAGGTATTCTTCTTTCAAACTTTCAGAATATAGTCATCTGCATCGGAAAGCACGGGGAATTTTTTCCTGAACTCACGGAGCTCGTCCATGGAAATAGAAACGGTTTTCGCACGGTTTTCCTTCTCTGTCAAATGGCACAGGATTTTCCCCCGGGCATCAATCACCATGGAATCGCCCGAATAGTCAATATCTCTGCCATCTTTCCCGGTGCGGTTCACCCCGGCCACCACACACTGGTTTTCCAGGGCCCGGGCTTTCAGCAAAGCCATCCATACCTCCCGGCGCGGAGACGGCCAGTTGGCCACATACAGCAACAGGTCGTACTCTCCCCGGTTCCTCGACCATACCGGGAAACGCAGGTCGTAACAGATCAGGGGACAGATTTTCCATCCCCGGTATGTTACCACCAGCCGCTCCTTCCCGGCCGAATAATGCCGGTGTTCCTGCCCCATCCGGAAAAGGTGTCGTTTGTCATAAACCGCCATTTCCCCTCCCGGAGCAGCCCAAACCAGCCGGTTGTAATAACGACCGTTTTCCCTGATAATGAGGCTTCCGGTGATGGCGGCCCCCGTTTTTTCTGCTGTTTGCTGCATCCAGCCAACGGTGGGGCCGTACATGGTTTCGGCCAGTTTTTCCGGTTCCATGGAAAAGCCAGTGGTGAACATCTCGGGCAATATGATCATGTGTGTTTCCCCGGCCAGGTCCTGGCACACCCGGCTGAAATGTTCCCGGTTCTTTTCAGGGTCTTCCCAGAAAACGCCGGTCTGTACCGTTGATATTTTCAGAATATTCATCAGGTAAAGCTTTCAAACAGTATCTTTCGGTTTTTCAAAACCGGTCCGTTCCATCTTCCCCCAGCTTTTTTTACCGATAAAGAAATCATAATTGCCTTTCACGGCCCATAGAACGGTAAGCGGGTGGTAAAAGAAAGGTTCCAGGAAAGCCGTGCCGATAAGCTTGAATACATCGCGCTTTTTTTCGTATTTATGGAAGGTCATCTCCTCGAACAGCACGGCCCATATGGAAAGAGAAACCGCAAAGGTATATACAAATCCCAGCAGAAGGAGAAAAAACGACCAGTTGATATGCCCCAGCACGGCCAGGATACCGAAATAGATCAGCCCGAAGAACTCCACCAGCGGAGCCAGCCATTCGAAGAAAAACCAGTAGGTATATCCAAGCATACCGAACTTGCCGTACCGGGGATTCAGGAATATCTTCCGGTGCAGCCACAGGGTTTCCGCGGTGCCCCGGGTCCATCGGTTACGCTGCCGGCCCAGAATGTGCATTCTTTCGGGCACTTCTGTCCAGCACAGGGGATCGGGAATATAGGTCACTTCGTAGGGCACTTTTTCCTCGGCCATCAGCCGGCGCATCCGTACCACCAGCTCCATATCTTCACCTACGGTTTCCGTGCTGTATCCTCCGGCACGTATCATGGTTTCCCTGTCGAACATCCCCAGGGCACCCGAAATCAGCAGCAAACCGTCGAGCCTGGACCAGGCCATCCTTCCCATCAGAAAAGCACGGGTGTACTCAAGCACCTGCACCCGGGCCAGGAATTTACCGGGAAGATGCACCCGGCGTACCAGCCCGCCCTCTATCTCACACGAATTGGCAATGCGGAGCACCCCGCCGGTACCGATCACTTTTTTACCTTTTTCTTCCAGAAAGGGTTTGACCATTTTCAGCAGGGCATCGGGCTCCATGATCGAATCGGCATCGATACTGACCACCAGCTTGTTTTTCGATACATTGATGCCGGCATTCAGCGAATCGGCCTTTCCACCGTTCACCTTGTCGATGACCGTGAGTTTTTTGAAAGAACGGTTTCTGGATTTGTACACTCCCCGGATCCTTTTGCAGGGAATGCGGTAATCGAAGAAATAATTTACCCGCTCCAGATCATAGGCACTGATGATCTTTTCCAGTGTATCGTCCTTGCTTCCGTCGTTCACCACAATCACTTCGAAATCGTTGTAATAGAGTGACAGCAGGGCCCTGATATTGGCCACAATGGATTTGCTTTCGTTGTAGGCGGGAGCAATGACTGAAATGGTGGGGATCAACGGGGCCAGAATGATGGAGTTGTAATCCACATAGCTGTTCTTTCGCAGGTAGCGGGTCAGCATCACCGCTGAAAACACGGCCAGGATCACATAGGCGGAGAATATTATGACCGTAAGGACAAAGATGAAGTTGTACAGTATGAATTCCAGTATGTCGATCAATTTCTCCATCAGAAAATGCGTTTGTCCAGCACGTGTTTGATAATGATCTGGTAATTCTTGTAATCGGAATGCATCATTTTTTCCAGGGTATCCTCACCCACAGGTCCCATCTGGTGAATAGCCTTGGCGGCCTCTATCTGGAGCTGAACGTCGTCTTCCCGGTCGATCACCAGCTGAAGGAATTTCAGCACCATCTGATCTGGCATCTTGCCCATGGCTTTAATAATTTCAAGGCAATTTTCATAGGGTTCCTGCTTGTACATTCGTTTCAGGGGAAGAATGGCTTCCCGGTATTTCACATCCCCCAGCACACGGATGGCTGTTTTCCTCACCTCCGGGTCGGGGTGGTCGAGCAGCTCGATGATCAGCGGGTAGGCATCTTCCTGTTTGAAGATGGCGATCATTTTCAGTGAAAAGATCACGATCGAGGTGTTGGATGAACGCAGCCAGCGGCTGAAAGCAGGAGGTCTGAGTTCATGGTGGATCAGCATCTCATGCACGGTCATCTGTTCCCATACGGAAAAGGGCATTTTCAGGTAATCCAGGAATTCGTAAGGATGTTCGTCGCCCAGCTTCACCAGCGCCAGCTGTGCCTCCATTCGGAGGATATCGTTCCGGGAGTGCAGGCAGCGGATGATTTCATCGTTGGCATCGCGGATATCCATAAAAGCCAGCTCCCTGAACCCTTTGACCTTGATATGCCAGCGGCGGCTCCTGGCTTTCCTTATCGAATCATGGTGCAGTTCGGTGCGTATGTACAGGTCGCGCAATTTTTCGGCGGCATCTCCCCTGAGGTTCACACTCAGGTCGATCATCTGGTCGATCAGGATTTTACGTTTGAAGGAATTGGAAGCGATTTTCTGCAACCGCAATGGCACACCTTCCGGCAGTTCCTGATCGAACAGGTAATTCATCAGCACCCGCTGGTATTTTTCCTTCAGGTCCTCTTCCATCCTGGCCATCCGCTCGTTCCGGTTCCTGTTGATCAGGATCACCACCAGAAGGACCATCATGGTAAGGATGGAATAGATGATCACCCCATACAGGATCAGCACGAACAAGGTGGAACGGCCGTAATCGCGTTTTGCAATGAACCTCCTGAGCCGGTTCCCTTCCGGTGCGGACCGGGATGCAAGGGTATCAGCCGCCACTGTTCCGGCAGCGGACGGTTCCTCTTCCTCAACGAAAATGACAGTATCCGAAGCCGCTGCGGTACTGTCGGGCGGATATATCCATGTTCCCCGGGTCATTCCCGGGATGGGTTTTCCCGAGCGGGTCACACGGGTCCCTCTCAGGAAAACCACTGCAAAGGCATCGTCAATGCCGAGGGAATCGATAAATGCTTCGGCTTCCTCGAGCCCGGGGAAGGGTCCGGTATAATACCGGTAGTGCCGGTCGCGAAACTCGGTAAAAACGGGCTTTTCCAGACCAAAGTGGCGGGCCACAAAACCGGCCGGTAGTTTTTCCTTCCGGGTAGAGATCTGAATCAGGTAAACGGGATGACCGGAGGTAAGCAGGGTGTCATATACCTGTTGTTCCCTTTCCGGAAGGGAATATCCCTGAAGAAGGATCAGGAACAATATGGCGACAACCTGTTTCCTCATGCTGTAAAACCTCCTAAAAATGATATCGCAACCCCAGCCTCAGGTCGTACCGGTTTCGTTTTTCCCCGTCGGTAAATTCTTCCCGTGAATAGCCTGCCAGGAGTTGTATCCTCCAGTTCCCTGCCATCCGGTACTGGCCGCCGGCCCTAAATACCGCAGCACGGAGCCTTTCCAGGTCGGATGACGCCAGCATGGGTTCATCGGGTGAGGTTCCGGTTCCGGCCATCACCTGGAGGTACTGTTCCGCATTGCCCAGGTAGCGGCGGGCTGTGAGGAACCAGGCCGACGACCAGCCGTAGGGTTTGTGAAACACATAGGGACGCAGGGCCAGCCAATAATTGCCGGCATACTTTTCGAGCGATCCCGTATAGAACAGAAAACCGTCGGTCCACTTCAGGTACCGTAAGCCTGCCGAAACCACCATATCATGCGGGATCGTGTAAAACCATTCCCCCCCTGCCCGGTAACGGGGAAAAAATTCTCCGGGTGAAATTCCCGCATTGAGATACAGGTAGCTTTTCTTTCCCAGGGATGGATAGGCGTCCAGTTCCAGCTGCTTTTCCGTATTCTCCCCGAAATTTTCCTCCCGTTTTGCCAGGTAGCCGTTATTCAGCTTCAGTGAGAACCGGCTGTTGCCCGTTTCCCCTTCCACTGCCAGGGAGAGGACATGCCAGTTCCTCAGGTAAGGCCGGCTGAAATGATCATAATAGTATTCGGCCGAAAAAGACGAGGGGAAAACCAACGCACGTGCCAGCCGGTGCAGGCTGTCGGCGCCGGGATATTGCGGCACCGTATCGGCCAGGGCATTCAGGACCGTCCGTGCTTCTTTACGTTTCCCTTCACGGAAATACACCAGAGCTTTCTGATACAGGAGTACGGGGTGCCGGGAATGGATCTCCAGGCCTTTCTCAATGGCCGGCAGCGCTTCGCCGGGAGTACCCGCCCAGTATTCCGTCCGTGCCAGGGCCTCAATGGCATCGGTGCGGCCGGGATCAATTTGAAGCGCTTTCCTTAACCAGTAACGGGCCGAATCGAATTTCTCTTCCCAGGCCCAGGTATTGCCAGCCAGGATATAGGCATCGGTATATCCGGGGAAGCTGTCAACCAGCCGGTAGCAGTAATCCCTTGAAAGGCGGTATTCCCCCTGAAAAGCGAGTTCCCGGGCCAGGAAAAACAGGCTGTCGGGATTTCCGTGTGCCAACCGGCCGGCCTTTGCTTCCCCAGGGGCAAAGGCAACGATCAGTAAAAACGGCAGGAGAAAGTTACCAGGGTTCCATCTCATTTTTCCTGTGACATCATCTTCTTCAGGCGCAGCAACAGATCGCCGGGATTGAAGGGTTTGGTAATGTAATCATTGGCGCCCAGTTCGAATGCATGCATGATGGTGTCTTCCAGTCCCACACGGGAAAGAACCAGGACGGGCATCGGGCTGTTGAGTTCTTCCCTCACATACCGGATCAGTTCCAGGCCGCTGAAATAGGGCACGTGAATATCAGTAAGCAATACCTGGATATTCCCCCGCCTGAGCAGTTCTCTGGCTTCTTTTCCGTCTTTGGCCAGCATAATGGAATACCCTGCATGCTTCAGGGTATGTTCCAGAGCTTTCAGGGTGAGGTAATCATCCTCACAGATCAGTATGCTGACAGGTTCAGTCATTCCAGAGAAAAATCCTTCTTTAGCACGTTTACCACTTCGTTTCCCGTTTTATCGATCTCTTCCACCAGCCGGGGAAGGGATTCATGCCGGGCCCCTTCCGTAGCACAATCTTCCACCTGCCTGATCTTTTCTTCAAGAACAGTTATGCCCAGAAAGCTCAGTCCAGGTGCAAATTTGTGTGCTTCGGCAGCCAGGTCGCTCCAGTTCTCTTCCCGGCAGTATTTTTTCAATCGCTGCAGAACCACCGGCGTGTTCTGAACAAAATATTTCAGCATTTCCAGTACAAACCCTTCATCGGTTCCGGCAACCTGCAATACATATTTCAGGTCATAATAACCTTTTCTTGATTTTCCGGGCAAAGACATAAAAATATACTAAACCAAAAAACAGCCTGTTTTCATATAACAAAAATCCATTTTACCAATATAAAATGGATCCGTGAATAATCCGAATTGAAACACACGTACCTTTCATTCTCCGGAATAGGTTTTCTCCCGGTACTCTTCCAGAATGTTACGCATCAGGGGATTGTAGTATTTCCAGAAAAAGTTGTGTGTGGATTTGTAATCAGTACGGATATTGATAAAATTCAGCTTTTCAAATCCGTTGAAACGGGAAGAGAACATCCCGATGGGATTCTGGGCAAAATCGGCTGCAAAATAATAGTAATTCTGCTCTCCGGGTCCTTTCACCACAGCCGGGAATATATCAGGAATGATGTTGGCCACCATAATGGAATCGCCCAGTTCGTTGGGATAGATATTGAACCAGCTAACCACGTCGTTGTCATCGGTCTCTATGATCTCAAACCAGTGTGAATAGGCAATTTTATACGGCAGTTCATATTTTTCCATGTATTCATGCGGGGTGATGATATAGGGAGCATCGAAATCGAGGTGGGTCTGGTTCTCGAGCACTACCACCCGGTCGTCGTTTTTTACAAAGACAATGCCTGAACGCGTAAAATCCCAGCTTTTGCGGTATTGTTCCCGGTACAGCTCCAGTATCCATTTGGGGAAATCCGGGTTTTTGATGGTATCGAGGCTGAAGAAATATTTTCCCGACCATTCCGACCAGTTGACATCCAGCAGGTCTTCCAGCTTGTTTCTTTCCAGTGGCGGCGTGGGGTGACCCAGGGTATTGTATTCGGCGATCACGAGCTTGTTCCTGTCGTGCATCTCCTTCAGCAACAGGTAATCGCTGTTGTTCAGGCCTCCGTAGATCATGCGCGACCGCCGGCTGCGGTTGATCCCCCGGTACCAGTCATTAAAATACACCCCATACGTATCTGTTACATAAATAACGTCATTCTGTTCTGCCAGGTTGATAATCTCCGACAGTCTGACACGGGCAATATCATACATTTTGTTTCTCAGCGGCTTCTGGGGTATAAAGCCGAAATAGTCTTTTCTGAAGTTATATCCGTTGTTGGATTCTTTAGTAACGTACCGATTTTGATTCAGTATCCAGAAGAATGAACGATGTTCCACTTTTTCCAGATCAGGTACTGTTTTGTCAATAACCAGTACATTAAGCGGTTTCTTTGGCTGGAACGCCCATTTAAAAAAACTGTAGGCGGGTAGGATCAGAAGGATCACCAGGATAACAATCAGAATGACAACCGATCTTTTCATTGATTATAAGATATAATGCTTGTTGTATAAATTCCTGAATTATAACTCTATCTTTTCGTCCGGCTCAACATCTTCTCCTGAATAGTTCAGCATAAATGTATTAATTTTCTTCAATAAAAAAAATTTTCCACGCGGCACCAGCAGGCATGTTCCCGGCAAAGAGAAGCGGTTTTTCAGGCGCACGGGCACCATCATTTTCCCGGTCAATTTCATTCGGAATGAGCGGGTTTGTATTTTTTTGCCCTGGGCAGAAAATCTTTCATGTCTTTGATCCTTTTTTCATCGGAAGGATGGGTGCTCAGAAATTCCGGAGGTTTCTGTCCCCCGGCTGCAGACATTCTTTCCCAGAAATCAATGGCCGATTCCGGATGGTATCCTGCCATGGCCATAAAGATCAGGCCCAATTGATCGGCTTCGGTTTCATGAGCCCGGGAATAGGGCAATATCACGCCCAGTGAGCTGGAAATCCCGTAGGCAGCCATAAACCACTGCCTGGTTTCTTCCGGTTTCTGATCAATCGCTACCGACAGGGCAATGCCCCCCATCTGAACCAGCAATGCCTGGCTCATCCTTTCATTTCCGTGCCTGGCCACGGCATGAGCTATTTCATGTCCCATCACAACGGCTATTCCTTCTTCGTCCCGGCAATATGGAAGGATCCCCGTATAGAATACCACTTTCCCTCCCGGCATGCACCAGGCATTAGGCACTTCGCTGTCCACCAGCTGGAACTCCCAGTCGAAATACTGCAAACGGTCGTTCAGTTTGTTTTCCCGCAAAAAGTTTTCAACAGCCGCAGCAATTTTTCCACCGACCTTTTTCACCAGGGCCTGTTCGGTTCCCCGGGTTACCACCGGTGTGGTATCCAGAAAAGCCTGATAACTGCTTAATCCCATGGAAACCATTTCCGACTCGGGCAGCAAATTCACCTGTTTTCTTCCGGTAATGGGAACCGTACTGCATTGCCAAAACGTTCCGGAGAAAAGCACCAACAGGATTCCTTTTCGAAAAACGCCTCTCATTTTGTTTGCCATATCGTATAAAGCAAAGTACTCAAAAATAAGGCAATTTTCATTTACTTTTCATCAAATAAAAACACACTTTCATAAAATCGGGTTTTCAAACCATTCATCGGGGGTTTAGTCCCATAGCCGTATCGTCTCCCCGGGGGTCGGCGCCTCCTTCCAGACAGCCGCCCGGCCGCACCAGTACAGCATCCACGCGGCCAATGGTTTTCCTGCTCATCACATGGTGCCCTCTTTCTGTCAGTTCACGTACACAGGAACGGTCCAGTGCCGAATTTTCATAATACAGGGTATCGGGCAGCCACTGGTGGTGGAACCGGCCTGCTTCCACTGCCTGCTGCATGTTCATGTGATGATCGATTACGTTGATCAGAACCTGGAAAACGCTGGTAATAATGGTCGAGCCTCCGGGACTTCCCAGTACCATGAAAAGTTTTCCCTCTTTTTCCACCACCGTGGGGGTCATGGAACTGAGCATGCGTTTTCCGGGTGCAACGGCGTTGGCCTCCCCTCCCACCAGTCCGTACAGGTTGGGAAAACCCGGTTTGATACTGAAATCGTCCATCTGGTTGTTCAGCAGGAAGCCTCCACCCTTGACAATCACTCCCGAGCCGTACGATCCGTTGAGGGTTGTGGTACCTGCCAGTGCATTGCCCATGGGATCGACAATGGAGTAATGGGTGGTTTCTTCACTCTCCCATGCGGCCGGGTCGCCTTCCCCGATTTCCGATGAATTTCCTGCCTGCCGCATGTTGAAACCGGCCATTCTGTGTTTCAGGTAATCCCGGTTCAGTAATCCTTCCAGGGGGATGTCCACAAATTCCGGATCCCCGAGATAGGCGGCTCTGTCGGCATACATGCGCCGTGCCGATTCCACCATCACATGCACGGCATCGGGGTGGTTCCATCCCATTTTCCCCAGGTCAAAAGGTTCGACCATGGCAAGCATCTGAAGCAGCCCAACCCCGCCGCTGGAAGGCGGCGGCATTGAAATGATCCGGTATCCGCGGTAGGTTCCGGTAACCGGCGTTCTCCATACCGGCTCATACTGTTCCAGATCGCCTGTGGTGATAAACCCTTTCCCACGTTCCATTTCTTCCACGATCAGCCGGGCTGTTTCACCCCGGTAAAAACCATCCCTTCCCATATCTCTGATCCTTTCAAGGGTAAGGGCCAGTCCGGGCTGTACCAGAGTGTCGCCCGCATGCCACAAACCTTTACCCGTCAGGGCGGTTTCCCTTCCGTTTATTCTGAGCAGCCTGCTCCTGGCCCGGTTCAGATCAGCGGCCTGTTTTTCCGTAAGAGGAAACCCTTCCGAAGCCATTCGCACAGCCGGAGCCACCAGCTCATCCCAGGGAAGCTTACCGTACCTGCGGTGGGCCTCGAAAAGCCCGGCAACTGTACCAGGAACCCCACAGGCCCTGTGCCCATGCAGGCTGGAACCCTGAATGACATTTCCCAGGGAATCGAGGTACATATCACGAGAAGCCCGCATGGGGGCTTTTTCCCTGTAATCAAGGCTCACGGCGGCTCCATCGTGCATTCTGATCACCATGAACCCCCCTCCTGCAATATTCCCCGCATTCGGGTAACAAACGGCCAGGCACAGTTCAACTGTCACGGCCGCATCCACTGCATTGCCCCCCTTTTCGAGAACGGATATACCCGCGGCCGAAGCCAGCGGGTGGGCGGTTACCACCATGGCCCTGCCGGAGGTTACGCCCTTCGGTTCATGCTGTTTACTTTTCGGTGTACAGGCGCAGGTAACAGCCAGCAGTACGGATACCTGTATGAAAAAAGGATTTCGCATTTTTTTTAATCAAAGAAAACGACTTTTTTGAACACAACAGCAAAAATGCCGTGGAATATCAAAGAAGAATCTGTATTTTGGTTCTCCCGACCAAAATCGACCAACCTGTTCGTAACTAAACATATTATTTGCCATGAAGACCTTTTCCAATCGATTTTACCTGTTTTTCTTTTCCGTATTTCTCATAGCATCGGCAGGCACGAATGATACGTCGGCCCAGTTACGCAGAAGAACGGGAACCCAACCCGCGGGGATGGACACCCTGTTGCTGAGCCGGCTGAATTACCGGCATATCGGACCTTTCCGCGGTGGCCGTTCGGCCGCGGTAACCGGTGTGGAAGGGAACCCCGATGTGTATTATTTCGGCAGCACCGGTGGGGGTGTATGGAAAACAACCGACCGGGGCCAATCGTGGAAGAACATCAGTGACGGATACTTCGGAGGTTCCATTGGAGCGGTGGCCGTAGCTCCCTCCGATCCGAATATAGTGTATGCGGGAGGGGGAGAAAAAACCGTGCGCGGGAACATGTCGCACGGATACGGAATCTGGAAATCGACTGATGCGGGGGAACACTGGCACTATTGCGGACTGAAGGAAGGCCGGTATATCCCACGGATCAGGATATCGCCCGCCGATCCGCAAAGGGTGTATGCTGCCGTGCTGGGACATGTTTTCGGCCCGAACCCTGAACGGGGCGTATACCGTTCCACCGACGGAGGGGAAACCTGGGAAAAAGTGCTTTACGTCAGCGATAGGGCGGGAGCTGTCGACCTGGTTATTGATCCGGTCAACCCCAGGATCCTGTATGCCAGCCTGTGGGAAGTATCGCGTACCCCTTTCAGCCTGGAAAGCGGTGGCCCGGGGTCGGGACTATGGAAAAGCGCCGATGGGGGCGACACCTGGGTAAACATGAGCCGTAAGCCGGGTATGCCGGAGGGTCCGCTGGGTATTATCGGCGTATCGGTTTCGCCGGTAAACCACCGCAGGGTGTGGGCAATGGTGGAAGCACATGAGGGTGGACTTTTTCTTTCAGATGACGGAGGCGAAACATGGGAAAGAGTAAACGACGACCGGAATCTCCGTCAGAGGGCCTGGTATTACACACGGGTAGCAGCCTGCCCTTCCGGCGAGGATGTGGTATATGTGCTGAATGTCGGCTTCCACCGGTCGAAAGACGGTGGGAAAAGTTTCGAGCGCATATCCACTCCCCACAGCGATCATCACGACCTGTGGATATCCTCCGGCGATCCGGAAAATATGATTGTTGGCAACGACGGGGGAGCTCAGGTGACTTTTGACGGGGGCAGGAACTGGAGCACCTGTTACAACCAGCCAACCGCCCAGTTTTACCGGGTCACCACCGATAACCATTTCCCGTTCCGGATCTATGCCGCCCAGCAGGATAATTCCACCGTGCGCATTGCCAGCCGCTCGCACGGATACGGCATCACAGAAGATGACTGGGAAGAAACGGCCGGAGGAGAAAGCGGACATATAGCCCCCGACCCGGAAGACCCGGAAATTGTGTACGGCGGTTCCTACGGTGGATACCTTGAACGGCTTAATCACCGCACAGGCGAAAGACGACGGGTCGATCCATGGCCCGACAACCCTATGGGATCGGGAGCCGGTGAAAACCGGTACCGTTTTCAATGGAATTTTCCTGTATTTTTCAGCAGGCACCACCCGGGCCGCCTGTATGCTGCGGCCAATGTGCTGTTCGTAACAGAAAACGAAGGACAGAGCTGGGAGGTGATCAGTCCCGACCTCACCCGGAACGACCCATCCACCCTGGGGCCTTCGGGAGGTCCCATTACAAAAGACAATACCAGCGTGGAATATTACGGAACCATTTTTGCCGCCGCCGAATCGGTTCATGAGCCCGGAGTAATCTGGACCGGTTCGGACGACGGGCTGATATGGCTCACCCGCGACGGAGGTAAAAACTGGGAAAATGTCACCCCGCCTGCTGCTGTACTTCCTGAATGGACCATGATCAACAGTGTAGAACCTCATCCGTTTGAAAAAGGAGGCCTGTATGTGGCAGCCACTGCCTACAAACGGAACGATTACACCCCTTACCTGCTGAAAACAACCGATTACGGAAAAACATGGATACGTATTACCCGCGGGATCGATCCCCTGCATTTCACCCGCGTGGTCCGGGCCGACCCGGATCTTCCAGGGTTGCTGTATGCAGGCACCGAATCGGGCATGTACATCAGTTTTAACGACGGGAATACCTGGCAACCTTTTCAGCTAAACCTTCCGGTTGTGCCTGTAACCGATCTTGCCATCAAAAACCAGCGGCTGATCGTGGCCACCCAGGGACGCAGCCTGTGGGTTTTCGACGATCTGGGTCTTTTGCACCAGCTGAAAAACGAGCAGGTGAACAGCCCTGTACACCTGTACGAACCGGCTCCTGCCTTCCGCATTGAGGCGGGACGTGGAGGACGGGGAATTGCGGGAGAAAATCCTACATCCGGCCCGGTGATCCCTTTTTATCTGCGTGAAGCGCCCGATTCAACCAATCCTGTGCGCCTGGATATTTTCGACACCACGGGCAGGCTGGTGAGGCGCTTTACAACGGAAAAAATCCCCGAAGAGCAGGATGTACGCCTGTATACCGAAAAACTGGAAGTATCGGAAGGGATAAACCGGGTGGAATGGAACATGCGATATCCAGGCGCCAGAACTTTTCCGGGAATGATCCTGTGGGGCGGAAATACACGAGGCCCGCTGGCCCTGCCGGGGGAATACACTGCCAGGCTGGTGGCGGGAAAAGATTCAAGCGAAACGGTTTTGAGGATTCTCCCTGATCCGGCAGTGGAAACAACATACGAAGGTCTGAAAGAACAGTTCACATTCCTGATGGAAATCAGGGATACCTTATCGGAAGTTCATCAGACCATTCTGGATATACGGAAACTGCGCAGTGATCTGAAGGACCTTTGTAAACGCATCCCGGATGAAGGAAGAGGGCTGAAAGAATTGATCGACCAAACCCTGGAAGAGATCAGCATGGTGGAAGAGGCTCTGTACCAGACAAAGAACCAGAGCCCGCAGGATCCGCTGAATTACCCTATCCGGCTGAACAACAAGCTGGCCGCGCTGGCAGCAGCCGTATCGCAGGGCAGTTACCCTCCCACCCGGCAGGACAGGGAAGTGAAGGCAGTCCTGGAAAAAGCCATCCGGGAGCAACTGGACCGTTTCTACAGGATACGTACCAATGTGGTTCCCATGATCAATAAAATGGCCAATGAGTTACAGGTACCGGCGGTGAAAATCTGAGGGCGGTCAGGAAAGGCTTACCCCAGATCGTTCAGGATACGAATGATCTTCATGCTCCTGATCGAGATCTTTTTCCCGTCCAGGTCGATGATCTTGTCATGCCTGAACTCACTCAGGGTGCGGATAAAACTTTCCTTGGTGGTGCCTGCCAGCTGCGACATTTCTTCGCGGGTAAGCGGGATCTCGAATTCCTGGCTGTGAAATATGTTTTCGGAAAAATACAGGATTACTTCCGCCACTTTTCCCGGCAACTGTTTCTGAGCCTGGCTGATCAGCTTATCGAACATAAACAGTCCATGACGGCTGATCTCACGAAGAAGGTTGAGGGAAAAATTCCCGTTCCGCATAACGACTTCCAGAAATGTATCATGGTCGAAAAAACGGATGGAAGCAGGTCCCACGGCCGATGCGGAATACTGATGTATTTCGCTCCCCAGCACCGAAAGCAACCCGACAAAATGACCCGGACCTTCCAGCTTAAGGGTCAGGATCTTTTTGCTTTTTCCCGTTTTGTAGATCTTAACCAGTCCCTGTTCAACGAACATGAAATGGGATGACCGGGTATCCTGTCTGAAAATGGTTTCCCGGTTTTCAAAACGTACCAGATTGCTGGCCCGGATCATTTCCTTCCAGTCCTGTTCCGTAAGTGTTTGCCATATCCGGTATTCATCCTGTTCCATAGGGAGAATAAATGAGATAAATCATCAGTTAAATGTAATTCACATCAATGAATTACGCAATATTTCCGCAGGCTTTTATTCCGATTGAGTAAAAGTTTTTTATTTTTGACCTACAGACATGCGAAGCGAACATTATGGCGAAAGGAGCAAAAATTCTGGTGATAGACGATTCCAACACCAATGTGGTACTACTTGATGTGGTTCTGCAGAAAGAGGGATACGATGTAATAACGGCCTCCAGCGCCAGGGAGGCGCTGGCATACCTGGAGAAGGACAAACCCGATCTTATCCTGCTGGACATTTTGATGCCTCAGACAAACGGGCTGGAATTGCTCGAAAAGATCAGACAGGAGCCGCAAATGGCCGATCTTCCCGTGATCATGATCACTGCGGTTGGAAACGATAATTATAAAGAGAAAGCGCAGGAACTGGGAGCAGTAGATTATTTTGAGAAGCCCATCGATGTTACCCAGGTCATAAAAAAAATCAAGTCCGTTCTCTCAACTCACACCTCATAACAGTAGCCCACTCCTTTGATCGTACGAATTGAGTGCTGGCCGAACTTTTCCCTTAGTTTCCTCACATACACGTCGATGGTGCGGTCACCCACGAACACATCGTCTCCCCAGACACGGTTGAATATTTCATCGCGGGTAAATACCCTGGAAGGACTGGAAGCAAGCAACACCAGCAGGTCGAATTCCTTTTTCGGAAGAAAGAATTCTTTTCCTTCAAAATACACAACATATTTTTCCCTGTCTATCAGCAGCTTTCCGGTATCGATTACATGATCCGCCTGCTGCCGGACATTTTCGCCCTGCCCGTACTGTGCCCTCCGCAGAAGGGCTTTCACCCGGGAAAGGAACACCCTGGGGCGTATTGGTTTGGCAATGTAATCGTCGCCTCCGGCTGCAAAGCCGGCAATCTGCGAATAATCTTCAGAACGGGCTGTTAGAAAAACGATCATGCTCTGCTCCAGCCCGGGAATTTCTCTTATTTTTTCACAGGTTTCTATTCCGTCCATCCGGGGCATCATTACATCCAGAACAATCAGGTCGGGGGTTATCCGCCTGGCAGTTTCAATGGCTCCCATTCCGTCGGATGCTTGATATACCTTATATCCTTCCTTTCTCAGGTTGTACCCCAGGAACTCCAGAATATCCTTTTCATCGTCAACAATCAAAATTTTATTTTCAGCCATGCATTTGATTTTCACACACGGGCTAAAAATAGAAACAAATACTATACCCCATGTTAATCTTACTTTATAATATTATGATTTTCAACCGCTTCAGGTTTACAATTAGTTAAGAAAAAATTAATATTCGACCGGATGGAAAAAAAATTCCAGCCATTACCTTTGCTTCTGATTATCGGAACCAACCGCATACCATGGAAAATCTGTATTTGTTCATTGTCATCGTGCTGTTCGGAGTGGCAATTTCCGACCTGATCGTAGGAGTGAGCAACGATGCCGTCAATTTCCTGAATTCGGCCATCGGCTCCAAAGCTGCTCCTTTCAAAGTGATCATGCTGATTGCATCCCTGGGAATCCTGATCGGCGCCACCTTTTCCAGCGGCATGATGGAAGTGGCCAGGAAAGGGATTTTTCATCCCGACATGTTCACCTTTTCCGAGATCATGGTTCTGTTCCTGGCCGTTATGCTGACCGATGTTATTCTGCTTGACCTGTTTAACACTTTCGGGCTTCCGACCTCCACTACCGTATCCATTGTTTTCGAACTGCTCGGCGCCGCTGTGGCCGTTGCCATCATAAAAACGAGCCAGAATCCTGAACTGGGAGTCGGTATAAACCAGTTCATCAACTCGGGCGGCGCGTTGTTCATCATATCCGGTATTCTTCTTTCCATAGTTATTTCATTTACTCTTGGAGCCCTGGTCCAGTACCTGGTGCGGATCGCATTTACTTTCAATTTCGAGAAGCAGATGAAGTATTTTGGTGCCATCTGGGGAGGTATTGCGATCACAGCCATCACGTATTTCATGCTGATCAAAGGAGCCAAAGGCTCGGCTTTCATAACCGATGCCACCCTGACCTGGATCATGGATCACACCATGCTTATCCTGGTAGCAAGTTTTCTGGGGTGGACCCTGATCCTGCAATTGCTGATATGGCTTTTTAAAGTCAACATTCTGCGGGTGGTGGTTCTGGTAGGCACTTTTGCCCTAGCAATGGCCTTCGCAGGCAACGACCTGGTGAACTTTATCGGGGTTCCCCTGGCCGGATTTGCTTCATTCAGGAATTTCCATGCTGAAGGTATAAATCCCGATGCGTTTACCATGGAAGCCCTGAGCGGCCCGGTTCAAACGCCAACATATTTTCTGTTGCTGGCAGGTATTATTATGGCCGTTACCCTGTGGTTGTCGCGTAAAGCACGGTCGGTTACCGAAACGGAGATCAGCCTGGGCCGGCAGGATGAAGGCTATGAACGTTTTCAGCCCAATGCATTTTCCCGTTTTCTGGTAAGGGCCAGCATGAACCTGTCAAGAACATTTCGTACCCTGGTGCCCGAAAGTCTTGAGCAGAAGCTGGAAAAACGGTTTGACCAGACAGAGTACAAATCGAAAAATTCCACCACCAAGGATGCAGCCTATTTTGATCTGGTAAGAGCCTCGGTAAACCTGGTGGTAGCCAGCATCATCATTTCTTTTGCCACTTCATTGAAGCTTCCCCTTTCCACCACTTATGTCTCTTTCATGGTGGCCATGGGCACCTCTCTTTCCGACAGGGCCTGGGGGCGCGAAAGCGCCGTATACCGGATTTCGGGCGTACTGACCGTTATCGGCGGCTGGTTTATAACCGCCCTGATTGCCTTTACCGTTTCCATGGTTATGGCTTTCATTATTTATTACGGAGGAGTTATTGCCATAGTCACCCTGATCGGTCTGATCGTATTCATGGTGTTCCGCACCCATGTCATCCATAAGCGCCGGGAAGCCGATTTGAAACTGAAACAGGAAGCCCTGTACGGACGTAAGATTGTGAAGGCCGATACCGTGCTCAGCGAGTGCAACAAAAACGTAACCAGCACGGTTATTTCCATGTCGAAGCTGTACTACCTGACCCTGGAAAACTTTTTCAGGGAAGACCGGCGCGGGTTGAAAAAAGTGAGGCATGAGATCAAGGAACTGAACAGGCACAGCAAGGAACTGAAAAACAACATTTACATCACCATCAGGCAACTGGAAGAAGATTCAGTGGAAAGCGGCCCCTATTATGTGCAGGTACTGGATTACATTCGGGAAGGTGCTCATTGCGTGAATTTTATCATGGAGCACATATATGAACATGTGGAAAACAATCATGCCCCCTTCAATGAAGACCAGAAACAGGAGTTCATTTTCCTGAACGAAGAAATTTCTGTATTCTTCAACTTTGTGCTGAATCATCTGAAACAGGGGAAATTCGATGACCTTACGGAGATTATTGAAAAACAGAAGCATGTTCTGGATACGATTGCAAAAATGAATAAAAAACAGGTAAAAAGGATCAAGAAAGGCGAAGCCGGCACCAAAGCCAGCCTGTTGTATTTCAATGTTCTGGCCGAGACCAAGAACCTGATGCTTTACACCCTGAATATTCTGAAAGCACAGCGTGATTTTGTGATCTATTCCCGGGAAAACGGCGTTATGGTTCCCTGAAACACACCGGTACGCCGTGTGAAAATGATTCCACAGGGAAGAAACGGGAAGGACAGAACAGAAGTAAGGGTTATTCCTGAAACTTATATCCCACCCCCTTGACGGTTTTGATATGCCGGTCGCCCAGTCTGCCCCTGAGTTTCCTGATGTGCACATCGATGGTCCGATCGCCTACAATGATCTTTTCGCCCCATACCCGCTGAAAAATCTCGTCGCGGGTATATACTTTCCCGGGCTTTTCCATTAGCAGCGACAACAATTCAAATTCCTTTTTGGGCAGGGCGATCTCCTTCCCTTTTTTAACCACCGTAAACCGTTCCCGGTCAACCGTAATATCTTTATGCTGGATAACCCTTTTCCCGGACATGGTATGGACAGGGCCGGTTGACGACCTTTTCAGCAAAGCCCTGATGCGGCTGAGCAATACTTTGGGTTTAATGGGTTTGGTAATGTAATCATCGCCACCGGCCTCGAAACCGGCAATCTGGGAATAATCCTCTCCCCGGGCAGTCAGAAAAGCAATGATGGTCTGGTTCAGCCTCGCATCCTTTCTCATTTCTTCACAGGTTTCCATCCCGTCCATTCCCGGCATCATCACGTCGAGCAGAATCAGGTGTGGCAGTATTTCTCCGGCCATCCGGATGGCATCTTTTCCATTGGTGGCCGAATACACCTCATACCCCTCCTTTTTCAGGTTGTACCCAATGAATTCAAGTATATCCTTCTCGTCATCCACCAGGAGTATCCGGTATGCAGTGGGATGGTCCATGCAATCATTTATTTGGAGAATGTCTCCATTTCGGGTTTATGAAAGTAGTCTATTTTTACAAACCGGCAACTTTTTTCCACAAAAAATCATGTACCAAAAATACAATTATCCGGAAAATCACTCACCGTTTAAAAAATTTAATGTTAACTTAATGTTAATATATTGTAAATTATTTATAAATTTGTGTGGTGATTATTCATAAATAAACAGGTTGCTATGAAAAATATTTTCACTTTACTGGCCGGCATTTTGCTTCTGCCTTCGCTGAATGCCCAGATTCTGGCTGAGAATGACGGCATGATGTACCGCAATGATTTCAGCGCCTTTACAGGAACATACCGGGAATATTATCCTGACGGAACAATCCGGATCGAGGCTGATTTTGCCGACGGGGTGTATCACGGGGCAACGATTGTATATTATGAGAACGGGAACCGGAAAGAAATTCGATCATACCGGAACGGGCAAAAGGACGGTACCTGGATCCAATGGAATCTGCACAAGGTAAAAACAGGAGAAGCCGGTTACTGCCACGGGAAGAAACACGGTCCGTGGAAGATATGGGATGATAAAGGAAGACTGCTTTACGAAATGGAATATGACATGGGCAAAAAAACGGGAACATGGAAATTCTATGACGAACAGGGGCATATTGTTTCCGAAAAGAAATACAACTGAACCGGTTATAATTAAAACTAAAAAGACAGGAACCTGTGATCCCTGCCTTTTGCAATATATAAACAAACCTAACCCTCGCCTTACTCGGGTTTCATTCTGATCACCATTCCGGAAAGGCTTTTTTCACTCTGAACCAGTTCCACTTTTATCCGGTGGCTTCGGTAGGATATCATGCTTGTTACCAGAGTGTAAGTTCCCGGTTTCAAACCGCTGAATCGGAATTCCCCTTTAAATCCGGTGTAGGTTACCAGGCCGGTTCCATCCAGTTGCACCCTTACTCCTGCCAGTTCTTCCCCGCTCAGAATGTCGGTGATCTTTCCAACAAGTTCTGTTTCAGTTTTTGTGGTTTTTTCCTTTGTGCCGCCTTCCTTTTCATCGGCTGATACACAGGTAAAAAGCAGCAGAAAAACCAGACCTGATGCGAGGATTGTTTTCTTTGTCATGATGATGGATTCTGGAAGTAAAAGTAAGAATCCAGTCTTAAGTTTATGAGAAAGAAATCTTAAAACAACATGAAATTTCAGAACCTTACCGGGGTGGTCAGCTTATATCTTCCGGCAGGTGTTCTTTTCTCAGAAGGTCCATGACCGTTTTCACCGGGGTAAAGGTTTCCGGGGGCACTTCCACGAACACGGTGTTCCAGCGGGCCATAGTCCCGTTCCAGAGGCCGGGCAGTTCAAGCGCTTTCAGTTCTTTGCCGTTTTTCGATTTTTTGGAAATGAATCCGGTGTCCGGGTCACGGAAATCAGGCAGGTAAAAGGGATTCCCTTTGTAATCGAGTGTTGAACACACCAGGTCAACAGGATTGAAATGGGTGGAGGACCGGAAAATTTTCCTCTGCTCGGGGTTATTCAGGTTGAACTGTGAAGTCTCGGCAATCTGCAGGCCCAGGCTGCCGTCGGGGTTTTTCACCCAGAAGGGTCCTCCTCCGGGCTCGCCTTCATTCTTCACCATTCCGCACACCCGCAGGGGGCGGTTCAGTTTTTTTCTGCAATAGTCTGCCCATTCCTCATTGCTCATTCGGTGAATTTTACCTGGATGGCGCACACACAGTTCCTGTTCAAGGAACGAGAGAATTTCCTTTACCAGGCCGGGGGAATGGTCCTGTGCTTCATCCAGCATGTGCAGGTAACGGAATATTTTTTCCCTGAGTGTAAGCAATATTCCTGCCAGCGCCTGCTTGTATTTCACTGTAACCGGTTTGAGCCTGTCGGGACTTACATTGTCGATATTTTTGATAAAAATCACATCGGCAGGTAGGTCGTTCAGGTTTTCAACAAGGGCTCCGTGACCTCCCGGCCGGAACAAAAGTGTACCGTCCTTTTCCCGGAAAGGCCGGTTTGCCATATCCACAGCCAGGGTGTCGGTAGATGGCTTCTGGAGGCTGAAATCCACCCGGTACGTAACACCGTATTCTTTCTCATACAGCGGGATTTTTTCATCCATCAGCCTCTGAAAAAGAGCAATGTGTTCAGGAGAAACAGTAAAATGCACGTGCACGGTATGATCGGGCGTTGCAGCATAATGAGCCCCCTCGGCAAGATGTTCTTCGGCCGCAGTTCTTTCCCCCTGTGGATACCGATGAAACAGGATGAGTCCCTTTGGCAGGTTCCCGTAGTTCAGCCCGTCCTCATTCAGGATCATTTCGAGCGTTTCCCGGGCATACTTCTGGTTGTCAGGATCCATTCCTTTTTCTTCCATCCGTTTCCGCAGATGAGGATAAAAAGCAAACCGGCCAATGCGGTTCAGCAATTCCTGGATGACCCTGTTTCCCTCACGCTGGAGATACAGAGAAAAGTCCTTTTCCTTTTTCCCATCCTCCAGCGCTTCATAAAGCGTTTTAAACATGCGTGTAGCTGCTCCCGAGGCAGGTACCATTTTCAGTATCCGTTGGTTGCCCCGGTTCTCCTCATAAAACTTCCGGTAATTCTTAATTTTTTCACCGGTAAGCCGGATGATCCCGTCACTGGCTATGGCTGGTCGCACTGCCGGGATATCCGGAAAGCCCCGTTCGAAACGTTCAATCTGTTTCTGTGCCTGTTCGGGGGTAATTCCTCTATTCCGGAATTCTTCCAGGTCACGCTCATTGAACAACATAGATCAAATCTTTTTTGTTTTCTCCTCTGAAATCTGCAATCCGGCCCTGAAAGCCTGCAGGTTCACTTCTACCACTTCCTTTCCTTTCTGCGCAAATACCTGCCTGATACCATCTTCCATGAGTGCGGCATCCAGTCCGTTGATAAATGGTATGGCAGCTCCCAGCATAACAATGTTCGATGACCGGGGAGAACCGAGTTTGCGGGCTATCTGATCGGCATTCAGCAACACATAGTGTGGCAGGGATGTGATCTCGTTCATGATGGTCTCCATAGCGGGATAGTCGTCAATATTCTTATACGGTTCTTCATTGGCCACCAGCCATCCATCTTCCGATAGATAAGAAAGATACCGGAGCGATTCCATGGGTTCGACCGAAAGAATGAGATCGGCATGGGCTCTGGGTATCAGATCGGAAGCCACCGGCCGGTTGCTGAGACGCAGGTGTGATTGCACGGCTCCTCCACGCTGACTCATGCCGTGCACCTCGGCCTGTTTCAGATACAGATTCTTTTTAATGGCTGCCGCCCCTATGGCGGTAGCAATGGTCAGAATTCCCTGTCCGCCTACACCCGCAAGAATAATATCTGTTTTCATGGTTAATCGTATGTTTTTTACCTGGTCAGGCATTTGTTTTTTTTGATTTCTTTGCAGCCCTTTTTTTCTTGCTGGCGGTCTGGATACATTCGCGCCGGCTGATCACGACCGACACTCCCCGGTATTCCAGTTCTTCCCGAAGTATTTTCACATTCTCTTCATGGTTCTTTTTCAGGGGAACCATGACCCGCACATGTTCGGGATCCACACCCAGACCCTCACAGATTTTTTCCAGGCGGTTCAGTCCCGGTGTGGGCTGTCCTCCCGTCATAGCCGTTGTTTGATTATCGGATATAATTACGGTTATCGGCGAATTCTTGTTCACGGCATCCAGCAACCCTGTCATTCCCGAATGGGTAAAGGTACTGTCGCCAATGACACAGGCTGAGGGAAACAGACCGGCATCGGCAGCTCCGACAGCCATAGTTACGGAAGCTCCCATATCCACACAGGAATAGATGGCGTTATATGGTGGATTGGCGCCCAGGGTATAACAGCCGATATCGGAAAATACATGGCCCGGGCCATAATTTTTCAGCGCTTCGTTCAAAGCCAGAAAAGTATCGATGTGGCCGCAACCCTTGCAGAGCATCGGTGGCCGCCGGGATATCCAGTCGGGTGTTTTGTGCGGCAAAGGCTTGCCTTTCCAGAAAATCTCGGCCACCAGGTCGGGATCCAGTTCTCCGTCACGGGGGAGGGTTCCGTCCAGTCTTCCTTTCACATACACTCCTTTACCCAGCAATCCTTTGATCAGTTCCTCCACGAAGGGGTACCCTTCTTCTATTACAAGCACCTCTTCGCACTCGTCTGTGATCTTTTTCAACAGCTCGATAGGCATAGGATACTGGCATATTTTCAGCACCGGATAGTCGATAGTGCCGCTACGGAAATTTTCCATCAGGTAATTATAGGCCAGTCCACAGGCAATGATACCCATTCGTTTGTCCACCCCGTCAAAATATTTATTGAAGGGCGAATGCAACGATTCTTCCCTGAAGTTTGGCTGGTTCGACAGCAGGATACGGTATTTGACCCGTGCCATGGCCGGGAGCAGTATGAACTGTTTCGGATCCTGCGGAAGGTTGAGGGAATGCTGTGGCAAAACCTCCCTTCTTTTCACTCCCGATCGGGAATGGGCCAGACGGGTGGTGATCCTCAGCAGGACAGGCACCCTGTATTTTTCTGAAAGGGTGAAGCCCTCATAGGCCATATCATAGGCTTCCTGTTGATTGGAGGGCTCCAGAATGGGAATGTTGGCAAATTTTCCGTAATAACGGGAATCCTGTTCATTCTGCGAGGAATGCATGGAAGGATCATCGGCCGACACCACCAGGAACCCTCCGTTGATACCGGTAACGGCAGAATTCATAAAGGGATCGGCCGCAACATTCAGTCCCACATGTTTCATACACACCATGGCGCGTTTTCCCCCGTACGACATGCCCAGGGCAGCCTCATAGGCCGTTTTTTCGTTGGCCGACCACATACGGTGGATATTTCTTTTTTCGGCCATTTTCGAACCCTGCACATATTCCATTATTTCCGTTGACGGTGTTCCCGGGTAAGCATAAATACCCGATAATCCGGCGTCCATTGCCCCCTGGGCGATGGCTTCATCTCCTAATAACAGCAGTTTCTTCATGTCCCTTTAATTCGGATGGATAATGTTCAAAAGTACGAAACTTTGCTTTACACGCATGGTCGCATGATATGTTGTGTAAAATCCTCTGTGCCCGTTATCCGGAATCATTCTCCCACCACAGTTACCGTAAGCCTTCTGGTGCCGGCGTGATCCCTGAATTCGCACAGGTATATCCCCTGCCAGGTTCCAAGGGCAAGACGGCCGTTCACCACGGGAATAGTAACGGAATGACCTATCAGTGAAGACTTCAGATGGGCAGGCATATCATCGGCTCCTTCCATCACATGTGTGAACAGAGAGGTGTCATCGGGTACCAGCCGGTCGAAGAACGAGGCGAAATCGTCACGGACAGTGGGATCGGCATTCTCGTTCAGGGTAAGTCCGGCAGAAGTATGCCTGATCATAATGTGGCATATTCCCCTGGCCGGAAGGTCATTCAGTTCCTTTTCCACTGCCCGGGTCACCAGGTGATACCCCCTGCCCATTGCTGGAAGCATCAGTTCATACTGCTTTACCATAGCGGGATGATTTTCAGAACCCAAATATACAAAGAATGCACCATCCCGTAAAACGGCCGGAATAAACGGAAGTATTTCAGCGCCAGTAATTGCCTGCCAACATGGTTTTTTGGTTAACATTGCACAATGAATTCCGGGTGGAAACAGTTTATAGAAAGAAACCATCGGGTATCTGGTATGCACTTTATCACGACCCTGCTTGTGGCCTGCATGTTCCTGCCCCGGGTAATGGGACAGGAAACGGCCACCGTATACGGGAAGGTAACCACCACCGGCGGACAACCCCTGCCGCTGGCCAACATTTCCCTGCGTGGGCTGCCTCAGGGGACGACCAGCGATACCACGGGATATTTTCATCTTGATGTCCCTGCCGGTCGCGACATCATCCTGGTGGTTTCCTCGGTGGGCTTCATCACACTGGAATATCCACTCCGCCTGGCCCCGGGTGAAACAAAGGAAATTCATCCCGAAATGAAAGAAAGCACACGGGAGCTGGAAGAGGTGACTGTGGCAGCGGAAATCAGGCGGGCCGGCTCATTTGTAACGGTCAGTATAAAAGATTACCGGCTGACACCCAATGCTTCCGGCCAGTTTGAAACCCTGCTGAAAACCCTTCCGGGGGTATCTTCGCGTGACGAGCTTAGTTCGCGTTATTCCGTCAGAGGTGGGAATTTTGATGAAAACCTGGTATATGTAAACGGGGTGGAGATATACCGCCCGTTCCTGATCCGCTCGGGGCAACAGGAAGGGCTAAGTTTTATCAATCCCGATATGGTAGGTTCGGTCAAATTTTCGGCCGGGGGGTTCGGGGCCGAATACGGCGACCGGATGTCGTCGGTACTGGATATTACCTACCGCACCCCGCAGAAAACCGGAGGATCCATTTCCCTCAGTTTCCTGGGCGGTTCGGTACATATGGAGGGGCTGGCGGCAGAAAACAAAATCTCATGGCTGGCCGGCATCCGGTATAAAACCAACCGGTATCTGCTGCAATCGCTCGATGTGGCAGGCGATTACCAGCCTTCTTTTCTGGATTTCCAGACCTATCTGCAACACGAACCCTCCAGCCGGTGGAAATTCAGCTTTCTCGGAAACCTGTCTCTCAATGATTACCATTTTGTGCCCGATGACCGGGAAACTTCGTTCGGAACAGTAAACCATGCCGTTAAATTGTATGTTCTGTATGACGGACAGGAGCGTGACCGCTTCAACACCCTGACCGGGGCGCTGACAGCGGAATGCAAGCCCTCTTCCCGCCTGGTCCTGAAATTCACCGCTTCAGCCTTCCGTACCATGGAAGCCGAAACTTTCGATATCCGGGGAAGCTATTCCCTTAATGAGCTGGATAAAGAAATGGGATCGAAAAACCTGGGCGACAGTATCCTGAACATCGGGACAGGAAGCTTTCTGAATCATGCCCGGAATTATCTTGTGGGAGCCATTGCATCTGCAGAGCACCGGGGAGAATACCTGGCGGGAGGCACTACCTGGAAATGGGGACTGAAATACCGGTATGAAGCTGTGGATAACCGGGTCCATGAATGGGAAATGGTCGATTCCGCCGGTTTTTCCGTCCCCTACAACAACGAAACGGTAAACCTGGCCTACGTCAGCCTGGGCATACTGAATCTGCAGTCGGGCCGGCTGACCTCATTTCTGCAGTACAGCCGCCGGTTTATTACCGCACCCGGCAACCTGTCACTGAATGCCGGGATACGAACCAGTTACTGGGACCTGACCGGTGAATGGCTCCTGAGTCCGCGGATTTCCATGGTGTTCGAACCGCTATGGAAAAAAGACTACCGGTTCCATCTTTCGGGAGGAACCTACCACCAGCCACCCCTGTTCAGGGAATACACCGACCGGGAAGGAAACAGCAACCTGCATATCCAGGCCCAGCGTTCGGTTCATATTGTGGGCGGGGCCGACAGGTATTTCAAACTGTGGGAAAGGCCCTTCGTGTTCAGCGCTGAAGCCTATTTTAAATGGATGGACCGGCTGATCCCATACAGGATAGAAAACGTACGCATCCGGTATGCAGGTAAAAACCTGGCGCGAGGGTATGCAACGGGCCTCGATCTGAAAATGAACGGAGAATTTGTTCCCGGAACAGAATCATGGGCAAGCCTATCCCTGATGCGCACACGGGAAGATATTCCCGGTGATTCGTACATTGACGAAACAGGCGGTACTGTTTATCCGGGATATTATCCCCGTCCCACCGACCAGCTGCTGAATTTCGGCCTGCATTTTCAGGATTATTTGCCGGGAGATCCCTCTTACCGGGTGCAGCTCACCCTGATGTATGGTTCCCGGTTGCCGGTGAGCTACCCCAACACCGACCGGTACGACCTGTATTTTCGGATGCCTCCCTACCGGCGGGTGGATATCGGATTTGTCAAGGTATGGGTGGGGGAAGGAACAGAAAACCGGTTCCAGGGCAAATTTCAGGGTATCCGGCATTTTTCCGTCAGCGCAGAAGTGTTCAACCTGCTCGATATCAACAACACCATTTCATACCACTGGATCAGTACAGTAAATAACCTCAGCGGAGAAACGCGCATGTATGCGGTTCCGAATTATCTCACCTCAAGAAGGATCAACATTAAACTCACTGTCAGGTTCTGACCAGAAACCCGTCCCCCACCGGCCACGAAAGACCATGCTTCCCAGAGGATTTCTGGTCCTCTCTTTTCTGTCGCGTTGCACCAGCTCTTCAGGCACATCCTCCTGCCGGCCGGGATATCCCAGCGCCAGCATGGCCACCGGGCGGAAAGGTTCGGGAATATGCATCGCTTCCATGGCTTTCTCCCTGTCGAAACCGCCCATCGGGTGAGTAGCCAGCCCCATGGAAGCAGCCTGTACCAGCAGGTGCGAAGTAGCAAGCCCCACATCATGCCAGGCATAGATATTGGATTCCTTTCTTCCGGAAGGCACCATTTCGGCCAGGGTCATCATAAGAACAGGCACATGGTGCTGCACCCATTCGCGATTTCCCGGAAGAAGCAGATCGAACATTGGCAACCATTCATCTTTTTCTTCCCGCCTGGCATAGATAAAACGCCAGGGTTGCCGGTTAAAGGAACTCGGGGCCCACCTGGCCGCTTCAACCAGCAAAAGGATTATTTCATGGGAAAGGGATTCCGGCGAGAAGATCACGTGACTTCGCCTTTCCCGTATCCCCGGGTTTATGTTCTCTGGTTTCATATCTGTTTCATGAATTTGAACGGTACAAATTGCGGAAATCATCATCAATCTATAAAAATTAAACAAACCGGACAAAAAAATGTTTTGCGGCCCTGCCTGCATTATCCCTGAGTGAAAAATTGGAACAGCCGAAAAAAACAGTAATTTTGCGGATCACCCGCCGTCAAATACCTTCTCCGGATTCCGCGAAAGGTTAGGAGGCGGTTCAACCGGAAATACCTAATCATGAACAGTAAACAGCATACGATGATGAAAACACAGAAATTCATTGAAAGGGAAGAACGTTACGGAGCACACAATTACCATCCTCTGCCGGTGGTGCTGGATAAAGGTGAAGGTCCCTATGTATGGGATGTGGAAGGCAAACGTTACTATGACTTTCTTTCAGCTTATTCGGCGGTGAACCAGGGACATTGCCACCCGAAAATCGTCAAGGCCATGACGAAACAGGCCAAAAAGCTGACTCTTACCTCCAGGGCTTTTTACAACAGCGTGCTGGGGGAATTTGAAGAGTACGTTACCCGGTACTTTGGATATGACAAGGTGCTTCCCATGAATACGGGAGCGGAAGGGGTGGAAACGGCCCTGAAACTGGCCCGCAAATGGGCGTATAATGTCAAAGGCATTGCCGAAGACGAGGCTGTGATCGTAACCTGTGAAGGGAATTTCCACGGCAGGACCATCACCGTGGTTTCTTTCTCCACCGACCCCGACGCCCGGAAAGGGTACGGTCCCTACACACCCGGTTTCGTTACCATTCCCTATAACGATCCGGATGCCCTGGAAAAAACACTGGAGGGCAATAAAAACATTGCCGCTTTCCTGGTGGAACCTATCCAGGGAGAAGCCGGTGTCAATGTCCCCGACGACGGTTACCTGAAAAAAGTAAGGGACCTCTGTTCAAAACATAATGTACTGTTCATTGCCGATGAAGTACAGACCGGCATTGCCCGTACGGGCAGACTGTTGGCCTGCCATCACGAAGAGGTCCGTCCCGATATCCTGATCCTTGGAAAAGCACTGTCGGGAGGTGTGTATCCGGTATCGGCCGTTCTTGCCGACAACGAGATCATGCTCACCATCAAGCCCGGCGAACACGGGTCTACTTTCGGAGGAAATCCCATTGCAGCCAGGGTGGCTATTGCCGCCCTTGATGTGGTGAAAGAAGAAAAACTGGCCGAAAGGGCGGAAAAGCTCGGTGAAATATTCAGGAAAGAATTCAGCAGCATTCAGTCGGAAATGATCGAAAAGGTTAGAGGGAAAGGGCTTTTGAATGCCGTGGTGATCAGGCCGAAGGGTGGAAAAACAGCCTGGGATGTATGTGTAGCCATGAAAGAAAACGGCGTATTGGCCAAGCCCACCCACGGTCACATTATCCGCTTTGCTCCTCCCCTGGTGATCAAAGAGAAAGAAATGCGGGATGCCATGGAAAGGATCAAAGAAACGTTCAAACTGTTTGAATAAAAAAAAGTGTAATGCAGATACCGTATCAAAGCCTGCCCGGGTAAGGCAGGCTTTTTTACTGGCTGCATGAAAAATTATTCACCGTGAAAGGTATCTTTGAAAAACCATTTTAAAAAACCGGCCCCATGAGATGGATTGATATGATCATGATGGGAATGGAGAACCTCTTTCGAAGCAGGCTGCGTACATTCCTGACACTCCTGGGGGTAACGGTGGGCATCGGGGCCCTTTCATCCATGATGTCGTTCGGGACAGGTCTGCGAAAAAACGTTACCGACGCTTTTTCTGCAAACGATCTGTTTACCAGCCTTACCGTTTTCCCATCCGGTTCGGGAATAGAAGCGGTTATGTCGGGAAGCATTCCCTCGCCCTATGAGATCGCCCGGCAACCTGAAGTATTCCTTACCGATTCCGTAATCGATACCATCAGCCGCCTTCCCGGCGTGGAGATTGTGATCCCCGACGTGATCATCCCGGCCAGGATCCGTTTCCGCGACAGGGAAACCCGCGTACAGATACAGATGATCCCGGCCGGTATGGCCGGATATCCCCCGTTCAACAGACTGCTGGCCGGAGAATTTTATTCTTCCGATTCATCCGGTCAGATTGTGATTCGCAGGGAAGTACTCCACAGCATGCAGATTAAGCCGGTTTTGAAAAACGACCGGGTACCACCGGAAGAAACTGAAGACATGTGTTTTCTGCCGGCAGATTCACTGATCGGCCAGCCGGCCGGTCTGATCAGTGTGTCGTTCGATCCTTCCGGCATATCCCTGGCCTCAGGCCCCGTAGCCATACCCGGCGGAAAGGACCTGCTGAAGGAATACGAAACCCCGGTCAGGATTGCAGGAATTATGGATTATTCAAGCGACATGGGATTCAACCGGTTCAGAGGGGATGTAATGGTGAGTCCCGGACTGGCAGAAAGCATGCCTCGCCTGGGATTCAACAGTGTGTGGGACCTGCTGAATCCCGCAGCGGGGCAGAACACCTATTCTTCCCTGTATGTCAGGGTTAAAGATTCCCGTTTCACCACCCCGGTGCTCAAGGCTGTGGAAAACATGGGGCTGGGTGTTTTCAGCATGAACGACCAGCTGGAAGAATTCAAACAACAGTTCCTGATCTTCCAGTCGCTGCTGGGAGCTATCGGCTTTATTGCCCTGTTCGTGGCGGCCCTGGGCATTATCAACACCATGATCATGTCGATCATGGAAAGGATCAGGGAAATCGGCATCATGAAATCGGTGGGTGCCAGCAGAAAAATGATCCGGTGGTCGTTCTTTGCCGAAGCTGCCACTATCGGCTTTTTCGGAGGAATATTCGGACTGGCTCTGGGATGGCTGGTTACCCGGGGGGCCAACCTCGTTATCCGGATCCAGCTGGCAGCTGAAATGGAGGAACCGGTTGACCTGTTTTATTTTCCCTGGTGGCTGCTGGCCGGATCGGTCCTGTTCTCCGTTCTGGTCAGTCTGGCGGCCGGGCTGTATCCGGCTGCCAGGGCTGCTCGGGTCGATCCCGTGCAAGCCCTGCGGTATGAATAATGTAATAAAATAACCCGTTATGAAAAGTACACGGATTTTCCTGCTGGGCTTTCTTGCCTGGATCCATCTGCAGGGCATCGCCCAGAACGATTCCCTGTGTCTTCCGGTAAACCCCGAAACCGGTAAGGTAACTTATGCCGGGAAAATCGACATTCCCGGATATTCCGCCGGAGAAATACTTGAAAAAGTGCATATATGGCTTTCTTATTTCCACGAATTCAGGGGTGGTTTCGGCCCGGTTTATCAGATTCCCGAACACGGATTTCTGCATGCTTCGGTGCAGATAAACATCACCTCTTCCGCCAGGATCCGGTTCTGGTGGGTAAACGCCAGTTTCAAAGCGGATGCGGGCGACGGGCTGCTGAAATACGAAATTTCGGATTTCTACACATTCTGCAGCACCCTGCTGGTTCCCCACATGGAAACACCCTATAAAGGAGCTCTGGAAGAAAACGAGTATTTCAACATACATGACCTGGGCAGCCTGAATGACAATGCCAGGAATCTGGATGCTGAAGTACAATTGCTGGTCCGTTCCCTGAAGGAATTCATGGCCCGTACGGCCATATAACAGCAGTGGGCTGCCGGATAAAAAAAGAACGGGAACCTTTTGCGGAACCCGTTCTTTTAATAATATGCCGGCATCTTTATTTTTCCAGTTCTTTCCACACCAGGGCGCTGGCTCCCACAATGGCGGCATCACCCATGGACAGTTCGGATGGAAGCACCTTCACCTTATTCTTGAATACCGGAAGCAGATGTTCCTCCATACTTTCAATGGTGGGTTTGAAAATCAGGTCGCCTGCGGCAGTGGGCCCTCCGAACAGGAATATGGCTTCCGGGCTCAGGTGGTGCACCGTATCGGCAAGTCCCTGACCCAGCCACCTGCCGGTTTGTTCGAACACTTCCAGTGCCACCCTGTCGCCTTTCTGTGCGGCTTCATAGATCATTTTTGAATCCAATTCGTTGAAAGAGATTCCTGCCAGCAGGCTGTCGGTGACATTGTCACGCACCATGATCTCGAATGCCGTCCGTTTCATGCCTGGCGCCGAGCAATAGGCTTCCAGGTGCCCCCTTGCTCCGCAGCCACACAACCGTCCTCCCGGGACCAGGGTTGTATGGCCGCATTCACCTGCAAAACCGTCATGACCGTATACCAGATCGCCGTTCACCACCAGTCCGCTTCCCACGCCCGTACCCAGGGTAAACATTACAAAATTTTTCATTTTCTGTGCACCTCCATATACCATTTCCCCCATGGCAGCTGCATTTGCATCGTTGGTCATGGCCAGGGTCATTCCGGGAAAATGCTTGCGTAACATATCTATGAAGGGCACAACCCCCTTGAAGGAAAGATTGGGTGCATATTCGATGGTTCCGCTGTAATAGTTTCCGTTCGGAGCTCCGATCCCGATGCCCAGGACTTCGATGGTTTCATTCGACCGGACCTTTTCAATCAGCTTATTGACAGCAGCCGACAGATCGTCGATGAACTTCTGGGCATCCCCATGTGCCGGAGTCTGAACATGGTCCCTGTCCAGCACGTTTCCCTCCTGATCCACTATGCCCAGCACGGTATTGGTTCCTCCGATATCCACACCAATGGTTACTTTTTTCATAATTATTGCGATTTAATTTCAGGTTAATAAACTAACTTATTGTCTTCTGATAAAATTCCCCCTCACTGCATAGTAGAATATATACAGGTAACATATCGCGGGAACGAGGAAAGCCCAGGTATAACCGAAATTATCGGCAATCCCTCCCATGATGGGTGGAATGATCGCCCCGCCGATGATCAGTGAATTGATCAGACCCGAAGCTCCGCTCAGCTCGGCCTTATCAAGGTCTCTCACTGCCAGAGAGAAGATGTTCGGGAACATGATCGAATTGAACAGGCCAATGGAGATCACTGTCCACAGAGCAATATGTCCTGTGGTAAATGTGGTGGTGATATCCAGCAGGGCCGTTACCAGGGCAAAAATAGCCAGGGTACGGGCAGCTTTTCCGGTACCGATCTGCATGATCACAAAATTCACCAGAGCAACGATAGTAAAGGTAAGTCCGATAGACCAGTTCCAGTCGGTGACAAACGAGCCGGAAATAAAAGCCAGGCCCAGAACAGGAAACATATAGGCCAGCTTTTTCGTTTGCTTCATATCCGAGAACATGAACGAACCAAAAAACCGGCCGATCATCGCTCCTCCCCAGTATATGGCTGCATAGGTGGAAGCCATTTCCGCATCAACACCTTCCACCGCGTTTTTAAGGTAGTTCACAATCAGGCCGGCATTACCCACTTCAGCCCCAACATAGGCAAAAATGGCAAAGGCTCCCAGTACTACATGCGGGTATTTCCACACACTTTTTTTCACGCCGGTTCCTTTCTCCAGTACCGGCAGCCTGATGGCCAGAATGGCAATGGCAACGGCAATGACAATGAACCCCATCATAATAAAAGGAAGGGGAACCCTTTCAGCTGCCATCATACCCTGTTCCGGTGTGATCAGGCTGTCGTCGGCAGGCAGGTTCAGCCCCCTGAAAATGGCAACGGAAATGAGCCAGGGAGCAACCATGGTAGCCACCGAGTTCAGCGCCTGCGTAAGGTTCAGACGGCTGGAAGCAGTACTGTCAGGTCCGATAGCCGTTACATAGGGATTGGCAGCCACCTGCAGGAATACAACCCCCACAGCCAGGATAAAGGTGCCGATCAGGAAGATGGGGAAAGACGGGATCCTGGCGGCCGGGATGAAAATAAAGCTTCCCATGGCCATCAGTAACAGCCCGGCCACAACGGTCCATTTGTAACCCATGCGGTCGATGATCTTCCCTGTTGGAATAGACATCAGGGGATAGGCCAGGAAAAAGGCCGATGAGAGGAGCTGCGCGGCAAATTCCGAAAGATTGAAAATGGCTTTTACCGGCGCGCTGAGCGTGATAATAAACGTAGTGGCAAATCCGAAAATGAAGAAGATGGCTCCAAAAACGGTCATGCCAACAAGCAAATTGTTGTTGCGTTTTTCCATGTAAGGTGATTTTTTGGAATTACCAATAATGTTTCGTGGTTCTGTATGAAACAAATATAGAAATTAAATAATTTTCCCCTATCCTTTTCCATATTATTGCACCCGGAAGCCCGGAATATTGCATCCCTTGTTTTCCTGATCCGAAACAATCACCGGTCTTTTTCTGCCAGCAAATATTTGAGCGTGCATGCAAACAACAAACAAATGACCAGACTGCCCTGGAAGCGAAAAGTCACAGGATACGGGAAATTCAGAGATATGTGTATGGGAATATATTCTTGAGCGGCACCCTTCTTCTCCGCACAAAGGGAATTTACCTTACCACCAGTCTGATCCGGTTCAGTTCCTGGCCTTCCTCCCAGTCGTCTTTCCACCAGTATACCAGTATTTCATCCCCCACCACCACGCTGGAGCGTGCAGAACAGCACTGAATATTGGAAAGAGGCCTGAGCCGGTAACGTCCGCCTTCAATGAAGTTGGGTCCGTCGGTCATGGGCTGCCAGGGCCAGATATCGGCGCAGGAAGCTTCCATTACAATAAAATAAATACGGTAATGGGTGCCGTTGGAAATTTTCAGATCATCACCCTGAATGGATGCGGTAACCTGTCCGGTGAAAACAAGCGCTTCTTTTTCACAGGCTGACAGAAACAGAACAGAAACAAAAAACACCGCAACCACACGCTTCATACCATTGTTTTGAATGTAAGATGAATAAACGGCTCTGCCGGTTGCGTCATTATGAACAAAACCCTCTTTTTTTTTGTTAATGTGATAGGTATAACAGGAAAAAGAAGCAAACCATGAGAAAATTTCAAGAAAAAGTAGTATTGATAACCGGAGGATCGGGAGGTATCGGTTCCACGGCCGGAAAATTATTTGCCGGAGAAGGAGCAAAAGTGATGCTGGTAGATATTGACGAGCAGGCCCTGAAGGAAACCGTGAAAGAAATTGGCGAAGACAGGGCCTCCTACGTGGCGGCCGATGTAAGCAAGGAAGAGCAGGTTAAAAACTACACGGATAAAACCATTGAAAAATACGGAAAAATCGACGTATTCTTTAATAATGCCGGAGTGGAAGGCAAAGTAACCCCCCTTGACGAGTACCCGATGGATGAATTCCACAAAGTAATCGATGTGAATGTAAAAGGGGCTTATTACGGACTGCGTTATGTGTTTCCCCACATGAAGAAAAACGGGGGAAGCATCATCATCACCTCTTCGGTGGCAGGTATATCAGGCACAGCAAATGTACTGCCTTACGTTACCAGCAAGCATGCAGTGAACGGCATGATGAAATCAGCTGCGCTGGAAGGGGCTCCTTACAAGATCAGGGTAAACACCATCAACCCGTCGCCGGTGGATAACCGGATGATGCGATCGCTGGAAGAAGGATTCGCACCGGGACAGGGGAATAACGCCAAAGAAGGTTTCGAAAAAATGATCCCGATGGGACGGTATGCCACCAATGAAGAAGTAGCGAAACTGGCTCTTTTCCTTGCCGGGCCCGACAGTGAATTTATCACCGGGACCATCAACCCCATCGACGGGGGAATGACTGCCTAATTTATATTTGAGCCCAAAAAAAGCAGGGTGAGATACCCTGCTTTTTTATTTCCGGAAAGTGTGGTTATTCATCCTCTTCTTCCCTCACTTCGTCCGGCTTCCGGTCAACCTTCTGCCTGGCCGCCTGTCTGCAATTGGGTGGCTATCTGGTTGAATCGTTCCAAACTGAGATCATTGACCTCGGTCACTTTGATCATTTTTGCCTCCGCTTCCTGCTGAACAGGCAAAACCCTGTCCACTGCACTGGCAAACTGATCAATCTGTTCGTCTGATTAATCTTTCTGAGACTGCGGCTGAAGAACATCCTGGGCCGGCAATAATCCCGTGAACAAAAGCATTCCCGCTGCCATCAGATACATTCCGGTATTTTTGCTTATTTACTCATAATCTGTTATTTTGTTGTTTTACCCAACATACTTACGATCTTCATAACGGGCAGACAAAAAAGCCCGGTTCAATTATTATTTTACAGTTTTCTAATTTTGCAACCAACAACAACACTCTAAATCCCTGGATTTCTCATGATCGATTTTGAAGAGCTTGATCTGGCCTATACAGAAGACCGGTTTTATTCCCTGCAGCTGGAAGTGGGTGACGTGTGCCACCAGGGATGTATATACTGTTATATGAATGCCCTGCCGGAAAGCCGGAACATGCTTTCCGACGGACTGGTGGAGGAAATCCTGGACGATGCTGCCCGGCTGAAGTTTACCGCCATTGAATGGCTGGGAGGGGAACCCCTGCTGAGAAAAGACATCTTCCGTTTTATGGAACGGGCACGGGATATGGGGCTGAAGAACAACATGTGGACCGGGGGGCTGCCCTTTGCCGACCGGCATGTGGTGGAACGCACCGCCGGTCTTTGCCGGAACGGGCTGATCTCTGTCCACGTTTCCACCATTAACCCGGAACTGTACCGGAGGCTGCACCCCGGACGACCGGCGGATGATCTGCAGGTGATCCTCGATGGAGTGAAACACCTGCTCGATACCGGCTATCCGGCGGAACAGGTGCTCAATTCGGTGACGTTTACCGGTCTGCAGCCTGCCGGCGATATGATAGAAACCATGGACTATTTCCACCGGGAATTCGGGATCGTTTCTTCCCTGAATGTGTACCATACCTACCTTCGGCCGGGAACCAGCTATAACGAGCTGAAACGTTTCATCCCTTCCCCTTCGGAAGTAAAAAAAGTATACAAAAAATACATCAGTTTCATGCCGGGCAACGTCCTGCCCATGAACTGTGTGAACAAGCAGTACTGCTCGGCCACCCTTGCCGTGCTGAACGACGGCACCGTTTCACCCTGTGCCACCATCCGCGACGGGTGCGCGGAAAAGGCAGGAGAAATGCCCTTTGCCGGTATTGTGGAAAAAAACAGGGATTTTCTGAACTTCAAATACCTGAAAAACCCGGAAAACCTGCCGGCGGACTGCAGGTTATGCCCTCTGAACGATTCCTGCTGGGGGTGCCGTTCCCGGTCGTATGCAGCCGGATCGGGCCTGTATGGAAAGGATCCCCGCTGTTTCCGTAAATACCATCCTAAGGAGGAACGGGGCAATAAAAATATTTCATAACATATCACTCATGCTTTGCCGGAAAAAAAACAGGGAATATTCCCTTACTCTTGCTATCTTTAGGAGAATAATATAATAAAAAAACCCAAAAATGCATTGAATATGGGACAACATGCTGTAAAGATTGTAAAAGTTGACAAACCGAAACTGATCAAAATGCTGAATGCCGCCCTGTCGGAGGAATGGCTTGCCTATTACCAGTACTGGATCGGAGCACGGGTGATGGAAGGCCCCATGCGCAGTGAGATAGAGCCTGAGCTACTGGTTCACGCCGACGAAGAGCTGAATCATGCCGTGCAGGTGGCTGACCGCATTATCCAGCTCGGGGGAACGCCGGTGCTCAATCCCGCACAGTGGGTCAGTCTGGCTGGTTGTGACTATGAAGAACCCACCGATCCCTATGTGGAAATGATCCTGAAGCAGAACCTGAAAGGTGAGCGTTGTGCTATCCAGCGGTACCAGGATATTGCCGAATTCACCATGGGTAAGGACCATTCCACCCACCAGATGGCCATCGGCATTATGAATGACGAACTGGAGCACGAAGAAGACATCGAAGCCTGGCTGGCCGACCTGGAACGAATGAAAGATGATTTCAGGAAACTGAGGCTTTAATAGTTACACTTTCAATATGACTAGTCCATCCGGTACAAACCAAACCGGATGGATTCGTCATGCTTTTCCGGAAGGCAGGCGTAATCCGTTACACCGAACCTCATGTCCCAATTACGAAAAGTCATATCCGGAGGACAGACCGGTGTGGATCGTGCAGCCCTGCAGGCAGCCGTGGACACCGGACTGGACCACGGAGGATGGTGTCCGCCGGACAGGTCGGCTGCCAACGGAACCATTCCTGTAGAGTACCGCCTGAAGGAAACTCCCGGTGAAAGAAGTGAAAAAGCATGCCACATTCCCCGCTCCCTTCGCACGGAATGGAATGTACGTGACTCAGACGGCACCCTGGTTCTTGCCCCTCCCCGTCCGGTTACGGACGCGGGAACGGAATGGGCCCTGAGGGCATGCAAAATATACCGCAAACCGGTACTGGTGATCAGGACCGACCGGGAAGACCCGGTACCTGTGATCGCAGCCTGGCTGAAGGCCAACCGCATCAGCACCCTGAATGTGGCCGGCCCTTCAGGTGCCTCCTTCCCCACCCTCGAAAAGGTAGCGTATACACTGCTCACCCGGGTCTTCAGGGAGATAAATGATGTGTCGCCCTGAAACCGGTAATAATTATATGCAGAATATTAGCACGATAGTTCGCTATATATTGTATATCAATTATATCTACGTAGTCAACTACGTAGTATGCTACGTAGATTACTACGCAGCTATATACTAAACGTATGTTACCGGCCGGAATTATATTTTTTAATCCGATTTTTCAGATTAACTGGAAAGTATCTGCTCCATCTTGATAAATTTTCATACATTTCCATCCGGCAAGAAAAACAAACCCTTATAACCGCAGGTATGAACCCATATGTAACATCCGGAAACCTCGATAAGAAAACAAAATCGTGGTTAAAAAAAATTGAACCTTTCAACCGGCATATGATGAGGTTGAATTCTGCAAAAGCGGCCTTACTGGTGATTGATATGCAAAAATTTTTCCTTGACCCGGCTTCTCCGACATACACCTGTGGCGGAATGGCCATTATTCCGAAAATCAAGCAGCTGATTGCTGCTTTCCGGCAACAGGGCCTGCCGGTAATATTCACCCGCCATGTCCATCATCCCGATCTGATGGATGCCGGCATCATGGCATGGTGGTGGGAAGGAATGTGTGTGGAAGGAAGTGCGGAAAGCGAAATTCATCCTGATCTGGAGCCTTTACCCCATGAAAAAGTCATTTCAAAACACAGGTACTCTGCCTTTTACAATACCGATCTGGAAACCATACTCCGTTGCCTTGGAATTGAAGACCTGGTGATTGCGGGTATTATGACAAACATGTGTTGTGAATCAACCGCCCGTGATGCATATTACAGAGATTACCGGGTGCATTTTCCTGCCGACGGCACAGGAAGCATCAATGAGGAAATGCATCTGGCAAGCCTTCTGAACCTTGCTTTCGGATTTGCCTGGGTAACCACAGCCGATGCAATTGATAGGGCAATCCGCGGTTAAGTGTTGCGGTTGAGTTAACGGGGTAACGACATATTCAACGCCGTCGCTTATTGTCCCCTCCCTTCACTGTAATGTTCCTGTAACATGTTGACAGGTTGAAACGTCGTAAAATAAACCTCAGTTCATTTACCGGTATGAAAACAGGAAATACAGACAAATCGGTTCCAATGGTCATCATCATGGGTTTGGTTTTTACCGCCACGACACTGTGCCGGGGGGCAGGTCACGACACGGTAACTTTTACGGTCACAACGTATGATGGACTAAGCCTGCCGGCCCAGGTAATAAAAAGCCGGGAGGAAAAAAGGAAAATGCTTCTTTTTATCAACGGCAGCACACCATATGATGAAAAGGGTCATATAGGCGCCTTCTGGACTGACGAGGGGAAAATAGTTGCCGAAAAACACGATTTTTATCTCCGTTTTCTTGACATCATGTCGGCAAAAGGCTATTCTGTCGCCACCATGGCAAAGCGAAGCTTTGTTTATCCAACCCGGTTGCCCCGGCCCAGCCTGACAGATCTGGCCCTGGATATCAAATATTTTATTGATGAACTGAAACGTGCCGGTTTACTGACGGATGAAAAAGATCTTGTTATAGCCGGATACAGTGAAGGCAGCATTGTAGCCACCAGGCTGCTGGGCATGCTCAAACAACAGCCATGTGCCTGCATTTTGCTTGGATCGGCCACACTGGCAATGGATTGCAGCAATCAGTCCATTGATGATTTTTTCATGACAGGTGTGCTGCGTCGGGTGAAACACTGGGATGACGAGCGGATCAAAACTGAGTTCCATCAGCTTTGCCTCATCCAGGAAGCACTGTTGCAAATGACTGAAAAGGAATTTGAAAAAGAGTATAAACATTCGAACCCATGTGGATTCGGTTTTGCTCCCTGGGAATCCTTTTATATAGACAGGGAACTTCCGTTTTACGACCCGGTTCCCCACCTGCTGTATGCTCACATCCCGGTGTTGATCTGTGTGGGCGAAAACGATCTTTCCATGCCGGTTGAAGCGGCAGGGAAAGTTTACGGGCAACTGATAAGGCGCGGATTACCCGTAACTTTCCGCACCATTGATGAGGAGGTTCATCAATACAAAAAATACGATGTTTTTCCGATCATGGATACCTGGCTGACCAGTGCATTCCAGTCGACCTCTTTCACTCTGGATAATACCGATTCCCTGCTCATTGAGAAGTATGCAACAATAAATGAATTAAAAGAAAAATTATCCGCCCTCCCCTATGAAGGGGGCCGTCCGGATGAAATCATCGAATGTTACCGGACAGCGAGCGAAATCAACCTGCCCGATGCCCAAACCTGGTTTTCCCTGGGTATCAGGCTTTTTGCCGACAGTTTTCATAAGGAGGCTTTCGAGGCATTTTCCAGGGCGGCAGACAGCACGTTTATACTGTCATTTGCATCCCTGACCTGGATGGGACACCTGAAAGACCTCCGGAAAGAAAGAAAAGAAGCAGTAGCCCTGTATCGAAAAGCCCTGCAGGCCTGGCCCGGATTCCCGGTGCGGCATGATCACTGGAATATGCTGATCGACAGGGCATGGATTGAAGAAAGAATGAAGGTTCCGTTTAAAGGAATTCGGCAGGAACGGAAAAGACCTGCCGGAAAATACAGCCCGGGCAGAACGGATTGCCGGTAAAGCGATGGTGTTGAATAACGCGGGCAAATTTGTTGCGGTACGCAGGGATAACCTGCCGGCCGGCCACCCCCTCACCTTCCTTCTCCCAGTCTCCGCATCACCAGCTCATCCACCAGGCGGTACAACACCAGAGGGGGCAGGGTGCGCCAGGGCAGGCTGTCGAAATGCGGATCCATCTGCAGGAACCTGTCCAGGCCGCAGTGCCTGAATTCCCTCGCAACATGATCCAGAAAGCCCATGGCCACGATCCAGCCCTCTTCCAGCTCATCCATCCATTCCTCATAGTAGGAATCATCGGAATAATGAAAATTCATAACATTCTCCCCGATCAGAATGAACTTGTCCACCCCGTTTTCCATCAGCACTTCGATCACATCCCGCTTCAGGTACATGATATCGTTGTACAGGGTATCATTCCATTCCCCGATCAGCTCCAGTATGGCACAACCCACCTCATAGTTCACATACAGGATCTTCAGGTACAGGGTGTCTGAACCGAAGGCATCCCACTGGGGATGGATCAGGTGGTCGTATACGGCATGGGTGAACCCGAACTCGCTGTATTCCCTGCCGTAGAACGGCGACAGCGCATCTTCCGAGGCGATGTAATACTTTCTCCAGGCAAAATGCGGCTCAATGGTATGCATGCAGTCCTTCCTTTCTGCAAAGGTAAGGCTTTCAATGGAAGGATTAAAACCGGAGACTGATTCCCAGGCTGAAGGTCCTTCCGGGATGCATGCTGCTGTAAACGGCCGGTTCGGCCCCGTAGGAATGGAACGTGCTCACTATTTTATCATTCAGTATGTTGGAAACACGGAAATCCACCACCGTGTTCGCGTTTTCACCGAACTTCCGGTTCAGGCTGAAATTCAGACTCCGGAAAGGTTCGTCGTAAATATCGGGATACAGCCCCACTCCCACAATGCTGAGCGTGGGACCTTTAACATTGAAAAACAGGGCGGCTTCCACCCCGGCCTCATAATGGCGGTAGTGTAACCCGGCATTGATCACCCAGGGTGACTGCCCGGCCATCCGGCGGGTTCTTTCTATCATCTCCCCTGATTTCTCAAATGTTTTCCTGGATTGATACTCCGTTTCCGTCATTTCTATAACCGATTCCACCAGGGTGAAATTTCCACTCACACTGAGGTTGTTCCATCCGGTAAATAAAAAACCCAGGTCTTTTCTCACCTCGAGCTCCAGACCGTACAGATATCCGTCGCCCACATTCCTGGGCTGGTATTCCGTACTGGTCTGCTGCTCGGGAATCCTTACCAGCTCGATCGGGCGGTCGAAGGTCTTGTAAAAACCGCTGACCGATAGCATCTGATCCCTGTCCATGAACATTTCCCATCGGGCATCAACATTTCCTGTCCTGGTTTCGGTTATCTTTCCGTCCCAGGTAGCATAGGTAAACAAACTGCCGTTGAATATCCGGTTGGAGATGGGGTCGAGTATCTGTGCGAAGGAAAGCTCCTTGAAGGTGGGCCGGGCAATGGTTTTTGACCACGACAGGCGGATATTCTGCTGTTCTGAAAGACTGATAATGGCATTTGCCGTGGGAAAGAAATCGAAGGATTCCAGCACTTTTTCATTCTCCAGGTTCCGCCCGTTCACATGGTCGCCGCTGGCATAGCGCTGGTCGCGTCCGGTATGCCGCATCACGAAATTTTCAGCCCGAACACCCAGAACCAGCTTCAGGAAACGCAGCGGACTGAACTCACCAGATACATAAATCCCGGTATTCTGAACATTTGACCGGTAGGCATTGGGATTGGGGTCGTTGTTACCCGACTGGTAATAGATTGCATTCGGGCGGTTCGGATAGATGTTTACCGGATCAAGCACCCTGGCAGGATCGGGATCGGGCCAGTTCTGGGTTCCGAAAAACTGCATGTCGAAAAAGAGGATTTCATAGTCCCGGTACTTATACGTATGACTGACCCCGAAATGCAGGCTGGCATCCCGGCCCAGCAGACTGAATTTTTTCCTGGCATCCATCCTGGCGGTGGCATTCAGCTCGTTCAGCGATCGCCAGATACGTGTTGGATTCCCTGCTGCCCCGGCCACAAACAGGGTATCAATCATTCTGTAAGTAAAAGCGGTTTTGCGGATATCCGGATCATACGATGTGGAATAGGTGGGCGAAAGGCGCCATTCCAGCTCCCATCCCGATTTCTTCAGAAGATGGGCACCGTGAAGAAGAACATTGGTCAGTGACCGCTGATTGTATTCCAGGTTATCGGAAGCGCCGATGTACCCTGACTGACCGACGGCTTCCCCGTTATCGAGGAGGTTGAACCGTCCTGCCCGGCTTTCACCGTTTTGCAGATGCATGGCCAGAAAACGCACCTTCGACAGGTTGGTTTTATAAGCCACCCCTCCCAGCATTCCTATCAGAACATTCTTTTCTCCAATTTCCCCTTCCTGAATAAAAGCATATCGTAATTCGGTAAGGTCGGGATCGAGCAGCCGCTGGTATTCACTGTTGATCACTCTGTCATAAAACCTGCTGTTCGATTTGTAAGAAAGTGAAAAGATATATCCTATCCGACGGTTTTTACCGGTACCGAACCTTTCACCGTCCAGGCTCACCTGGTTTCCCCAGGTGATACCGGCACTGATATCGGGCAATGCGGTTTGTTGTTCAACTGCCAGCTCCGGATTGAAACTTTTTACGAAATCCGTCACTTCCTGCTCGTCAGCCCCGCTGATAGGTGTAGGAATATTCGGCTGCCGGGCCCTTTCAGGCAGCGCCCTGGTGCCGTCGTCAAAACCCAGAAAATCTGTACGGCTGCCTCTGTATGACGGAAAACCGCTTCTCAGGTGCATACCGGGATTATAGGCTGTGCTTAAAGACACATTGAGTATTTTTCTTTCGGGCAGGTCTTTTGTTTCGATGTTCACCAGCCCCCCGGTGAAATCAGCCGGCATGTCGGCTTTGAAATTCTTACTCACCAGCATGTTGTCCATGAGGCTGGAGGGGAAAATATCCATCTGCAGACTGTTCCGGTCGGGGTCGAGCCCCGGTATGTCCATCCCGTTCAGGGTGGTTTTGGAATACCGGTCGCCCAGGCCCCGCACGTAAACATATTTTCCGTCTTCCACCGAGAGACCTGTTACCCTTCTGGCAGCTTCAACCGCTGTGGCATCGCCGGCAAGCTGCATCCTGGCAGAAGAAATTCCGTCGAGCATTACCGCTGCATTCCGTTTGACCGTCTGAAGCGCCACTTCGGTTCTCCTGACCGCCTCGGCGGTAACCACCACTTCCTCAAGTTCCAGGGTGCTTTCGCTGAGTTTCAGTTCCCCCAGGAAGGTTACTTCGCCGGATTTTACCTCGATGCTTTCCATCAACAGGGTCTGGTATGATATGTAGGAAAGCTGCAGATCATATTTGCCCGGCGGAAGATCCAGTGAAAATTCCCCGTCAAGATCGGTTATGGTGCCTGTGGTGGTTCCTTTGATGAGTATGGTCACTCCCACCAGCGACTCCCCCGTGGAACCGTCGTAAACCGTCCCCCTGACGAAACCATTCTGGTCTCCGGATATGACTCCGTTCTGGGCCAGGGAAGCAGGCCTGGACATGATCAGGATCAAACCGATAATTAAAAGCCTCATTTTATTCTGCATTTTGACCGGATACGATTTACAGGGAAACAGGCCCGTACATTCCTGGTGGAACCGGCCTGCTTCCCTTTTTTTTGTTATGAACTTATCAGAAAATACAAGTTTTATTCTCCAGGATTAATTTTTCTGAAGGGTCAGGGCTCCAGCCTGTGCTGCCCAGGTCCAGTTCAGGTCCGAAGCTTTTGCCTGCGGCACTCCACCGGCAGTCACACCGGCGGGAACATCCCCGTTCACGTAGTCGGAAAGGTTTTCTGCAGGAACATCCAGCATGATATCCGTAAAGGTAACACCGGCGGCTGTTACCCTGTTGATCTGCTGCCCCTGGTTAATGGCTGTGAAATAAATGTTCTGAAGATCCACCATGGAATTGTTGTCCACGTTGATCAGGTCGGAAGAATACCTTTCAAGCTCAAAATCGTTGGCTATCACGGTACCGTTCTTGATGGTATGGCCGGCCTGATAGGTACCTTCCGGGCCGTCCAGCTCGAAGCAATGGTCGCCCGGAGCCACGATCATAAAATTATCGAGGGTTCCTCCCCACGACTGGTCGGTATCTATGGCATCATCACCCGTATTCCAAACCACCACATTCTTCACATTCACGGTTCCTCCGAACCATTCGATCCCGTCATCCTGGTTGGCTACGATCTCAATGTTTTCAACCACTGTACCTGAACCTACACCGCCGAGGGTCAGTCCGTTGATTTCGTTTCCCGAACCGATGTTGGTTCCGCCGTGACGAATGGATATGTATTTCAGAACACCTGAATTGTCGGTATCTTCGTTTCCTCCGTACAGGCCGTTTGGATCGGAGGTGGGAATACCTTCGATCTGTATTTCGCTCACGTCACCGGTTTCGTTCGAGGCTGAAATCCGGGCTTTTCCCAGAATCAATACACCACCCCAGAGACCGTTGATATCCGGGTCCAGATTCGGACTGCCAAAATTACCGGCGGCTACATCTTCCGGGGTGATCTCATCTGCTACAGAAGTAAAAATGATGGGTGCGGCGGGTGTTCCCTCGGCCATCAGACGTCCTCCCCTGGCCACCAGCAGGGCTGTGGCGTTGGGTCCGGTTCCGGCTTCTCCTTTGATCACAGTACCGGGCTCAATGGTCAGGGTAGCACCGCTCAGGACGGTGATTCTGCCCCCCAGCTGATATACATTGTCGCTGGTCCAGGTGGTGTTTTCCGAAATATTCTCTGTAACAATGATGTTTCCAGTGTTATTGCTGTTATCATCATTGCCGTTGTTTTCCTTTTCGCATGAGGCCAGTGACAGTCCCAATGCGATGCTTAAAATAAATGCTGAATACGTTTTCATGTTACCGGTTTTGGGTTTTACATTTTGTTGGTGCAAATGTATTCCCGGACCGGTAACAGTGCTTTAAACCTGAATGAAATTTGTCTTAGGTTATTGTAACAACAACCCGGAAAGGCAGGAGTAATTACATATATTATTGAATGATAATTAATTATGTATTAACATTCATTTAAACTTGCCACAGGAAATGTTTTGCTGCCGGAAAAGATCAGGTCACTTTCTTTCCGTTTTCTCCCCGTGCCTCTTCTCCAGCTCCGTGATCACTCCGGCCAGGCTTTCTCCTGCATCCACCAGCAATACCAGGAGGTGATACAGCAGATCGGCCGCTTCACCCCTGAGCAGGTCTTCTTTTTTCTCCGCCCGCATGGCCTCTACCATTAGTTCCACGGCTTCCTCCCCCACTTTCCGGGCGATTTTCGGGGTTCCTTCACGGAACAGCCGGGTGGTGTAGGAATTTTCGGGCATTATTTTGCGCCTGTCCCTGATCAGCTTTTCCAGCTGCATTAAAAAATCCAGTCCGCCGCTGTTCTTCTCATAAAAGCAGGTATCTGCTCCGGTATGGCATACCGGTCCGGCCGGTTCGGCCAGCACCAGCAGGGTGTCGGCATCACAATCCAGTCGCATTTCCTTCAGGTACAAATAATTTCCGCTGGTTTCCCCCTTGGTCCACAGGCATTGCCTGCTTCGGCTGTAAAAACATACTTTTCCCTGGCTCCGGGTTTTTTCCCAGGCTTCCCGGTTCATGTAACCGAGCATCAGGACTTTAAGTGTTCGTGCGTCTTGAACAATAGCTGGCAGCAGGCCGTTTCCTTTTTCAAAATCGGGTTCCATCTCTTTCTTTTTTTTTAAATGAACCTAACCGGAATATTTTCTCCGGCCAGGTATTTTTTTAACTGGGGGATACCGACCTCCCCGTAATGAAATATACTGGCCGCCAGTGCAGCATCGGCTTTTCCACGTGTGAACACCTCCCTGAAATGTTCCATGGTTCCAGCCCCTCCGGAGGCGATCACCGGAATGCTCAATAAGTCTGAAAGGAGAGCCAGGGCTTCACAGGCGTATCCCTGTTTTACTCCGTCGTGGTTCATGCTGGTGAAAAGGATCTCACCTGCCCCTCTTTCCTGCGCTTCCCGGGCCCAGCCAAACAGATCCAGCCCGGTAGGAATTCTGCCTCCGTTGCGGTAAACCTGCCACTTCCCGTCCTTTTCCCGGGCATCAATAGCCACCACCACAAACTGGCTCCCAAAACCCCCGGCCAGACGGCTTACAAGTTCCGGTTGCATAATAGCCGACGAATTTACAGATATTTTGTCAGCGCCTGCATCCAGCAAACGGCCGGCATCGGAAACATCGTTGATTCCTCCACCCACAGTAAAAGGAATGTTCAGTTTTTCGGCGATACGCCTGACCAGCCCCGCAAACAACTTTCTTTTTTCATGGCTGGCCGTAATATCCAGGTACACCAGTTCGTCGGCCCCCTCACGGGCGTAACGGGCCCCCAGTTCCACAGGATCGCCCACCTCACTGATGTTCAGAAATTCGATGCCTTTCACGGTCTTTCCATCGCGGATGTCCAGGCAGGGAATAATGCGTTTCGCTAACATGGTGATTTCGTATCGTTTTCTTTCAGAAAAGGCATTAACTCTGCTTGTCTTATCTTCCCTTCCAGCAAGGCTTTTCCCAGCACCACCCCGTACAGGCCGGATTCCTTTAGCCGGATAATATCGTCAACCGATGATACACCCCCGCTTGCGATCAGCCGGATGCCGGGAAAACTGACCAGAATTTCCTCGTACAATGCAGTGGAAGGCCCGGCCAGCATGCCGTCCTTTTCAATATCGGTGCACAACACCTGTTCCATACCCTGTGAAATCCATTTTTCCAGAAACTCATACAAACCTGTGCCTGCTTCCCCCGTCCATCCCGAGATCATGATGCGGCGATTGCGCACATCGGCTCCCAGGATGAACCGGGAGGGTCCGTAGCGGCGCAGCCATTTCCGCAGCAGGCCCGGGTTCTTTACGGCCAGGCTGCCCACCGTCACCATGTCAGCTCCCGCATGAAACACCTGTTCCAGGTCGGCCGTCGACTGAACCCCTCCACCAAAATCCACCACCAGGTTTGTGGCCGAACAGATTTCTTCCAACACCTTCAGGTTTTTCACCTTTCCTGCACGGGCCCCGTCCAGATCCACCAGGTGCAGGCGGGAAATTCCGGCCTGCTCATACTGAATGGCCAGCCCGGCCGGATCGTCGGCATACTGTGTTTGCCGGCCGAAATCGCCCTTTTCCAGGCGCACACAGCAACCGTCAATAATATCAATAGCAGGAATGATCTGTATCATAACGAAAGGAATTTTTCCAGAAGCCGGCTGCCTGCCTTCCCGCTTTTTTCGGGATGGAACTGGGTAGCAAAGAAATTGCCCCTTTCCACCGCTGCGCTGAAGGGTGTCCCGTACACGGTTGTAGCCGTGGTAAAACGGCCGGTTTCCACGTAATACGAATGAACAAAATACATAAATTCCCCTTCGAAGGATGGATCCAGGAGTCTTCCCCCCACGTTTTCCAGGCGGTTCCATCCCATGTGGGGCACCTTGAGGCCGCTGCCTGCTTCAAACCGTTTCACCCTCAGGGGGATGATATCCAGGCAGGGCACATTCCCCTCTTCAGAAAAAGAGCACATGAGCTGCATACCGAGGCAAATGCCCAGAAAATCCTGCTTAAGGGAAGGGATCAGACGATCAAGTCGGGTTTCCTGCAGGTGGGTCATGGTGCCTGCGGCTTCTCCCACACCGGGAAAGATCACCTTATCTGCGGATGTGATCATTTCCGGATCGGCACTGATCACCGCCTTCACACCCAGCCGGCTGAGGGCAAAATCTACCGACCGGATATTGCCGGCATTGTACTGTATGATTACCACATTCATGGACCGATGGTGTTTTTGGTGGAGGGGATCAGTTCAGCGGCGGGATCCCTCCTCACCGCCATCCGGATGGCCCGGGCAAAGGCTTTGAATATGGCCTCGATTTTATGGTGCTCGTTCGAGCCCGTAGCCCTGATCTGCAAATTGCAGCGGGCGGTGTCGGTAAACGATTTGAAAAAATGAAAGAACATTTCCGTGGGCATTTCGCCTACCTTCTCCCGACGGAATTCCGCATCCCACACCAGCCAGTTCCGGCCTCCGAAATCGATCAGCACCTCGGCCCGGCAGTCGTCCATAGGCAAGACGAACCCATACCTTTCCATCCCCCGTTTATCGGTCAGCGCCCGGTTGAAACCTTCCCCCAGGGCCAGGGCTGTATCTTCAATGGTATGGTGTTCGTCCACATGCAGGTCGCCCTTCACCCGGACCATCAGGTCGCAGCCGGAGTGGCGGGGTATCTGTTCCAGCAGGTGGTCAAAGAACCCGATGCCTGTGGAGATATCCGCCTTTCCCGAACCATCGGCAGCGATTTTTACCCGCACATCGGTTTCCCCGGTTTCTCTCTGCACCGAAGCGACCATATCCTGCATGGTGAGGTAGCGGGTGACCCCGTCCCAGTTTTTCACCTTTTTCACCTGTCTCAATCCGGGTTCATTTTCTTCTTCCGTATCCTCCGGCACCAGCCATATCCCCCGGCAACCCAGGTTGGCAGCCAGTTGCATGTCGGTAAGGCGATCGCCTATCACAAACGAACGCTCCAGATCATAACTTTCATCCATGTAACGGGCCAGCATGCCTGTACCGGGTTTGCGGGTGGGTGCCCCGTCGCTTTCGAAATGCGGGTCGATCAACACTTCATCGAAACGGATATCTTCATTCTTAAAAGCCCGGATCATTTTGTCCTGCACCTTCCGGAAATTCTTTTCCGGATAAGAAGAAGTTCCCAACCCGTCCTGGTTCGACACGATCACCAGTTCATAGTCAAAATACCGTCTGATACGGTACAGGTTCCGGAACACCCCGGGCATGAACTCGAGCTTTTCCAGGGTATCGACCTGGAAATCGCAGGCCGGTTCCCGGATCAGGGTCCCGTCGCGATCGATGAACAATACTTTCTTACCTTTCATATCTTTCCATGTATTTGATCAGACAATCATTCTCCTCCCTGCTTCCCACGGTAATCCGAAGGCATCCGCTGCAGTCGGTTTCCCGGGAACGGTCCCTGACCATAATGCCCTGACGTTCCAGCCAGCTCTTCATCTTTCCGGCATGACGGAACCTCACCAGAATAAAATTGGCATCGGAAGGAAAAACCTGCTGCACCTCCGGATGCCCCGCCAGAAAATTCACAAGTCGCTTTCTTTCCCGCAGAATCGTACGGACCCATTCCTCCCTTTCCCTGCGCATGGAAAGAATCTTCACCCCGGCTTCCAGGGTCAGGCTATTCAGGTTGTAAGGGGCTTTGATGCGGTCAAGCACCTTTATCAGCTCAGGCGAAGCCAGTGCCATTCCCAGGCGGATGCCGGCTGCTGCCCGCGCTTTGGAAAAGGTTTGCAAAACCACAAGGTTAGGAAACCGGTCCAGGTAAGGCGCCATGGTCCCGTCAGGGGCAAAATCGATATAGGCTTCGTCAACCACCACCAGCCCATCGAAATGCTTTGTCAGCTCAAGCATATCGTCGCGGCTCAGCAGGTTGGCTGTGGGATTGTTGGGCGAACAAAGGAAAATGAGCCGGGTGTTCCGGTCGGTTTTTTCCAGCACCCGGCCGGAAGACAATGAAAAATCTTCATTCAGCGGCGCCTTACGGTATTCCGTACCATGGATTGCTGCGGCCACCCGGTACATTCCGTAGGTAGGGTCTATTCCCACTACATTATGGATCCCCGGATCGCAGGTGGCCCGGTACAGCAGGTCGATGGCCTCGTCGCTCCCGTTTCCCGTGAAGATCATCTCCGGCGCCACTCCCAGCTCTTCAGCAATCTTTCCCCGCAACTCCCGGTGCAGGGGGTCGGGATACCGGTTCAACGGAGGATTGAACGGATTCTCATTCGCATCGAGGAACACCGCATGTCCGGCAGGATGCTCCAGTCTTGCTGAGCTGTAGGGCTCCAGTTTACGAATATTTTCCCTGATGAGTGCAATCAGATCAAAGCTCATGACCTCCTGATTTTATTCAGACGAATGGTAACCGCATTCCGGTGGGCTTCCAGCCTTTCGGCTTCAGCCATTACCTCGATCACGGGTCCCAGTCCCAATAATCCTTCCCGGCTGATCTTCTGGTAAGTGAGCGACTTCATGAAACTGAGGAGGGTCACCCCGCTCCAGGCCCGGGCAAAGCCGTTGGTAGGCAGGGTGTGGTTTGTGCCCGAGGCATAGTCGCCCGCACTTTCCGGGGCATACTGCCCCAGAAACACCGATCCGGCGTTTTCAACCTTTTCTGCCAGCTCTTCAGGCCGGGCTGTTTGCAGGATCAGGTGTTCCGGTGCATAGCGGTTCACAAGTTCCATGACCTCTTCCCGGTTTCTCAGCAGGAATACCCGGCTGTTCTCCAGGGTTTTCCTGGCGATTTCTTTCCGGGGAAGACCGTCAAGCTGCTTTTCGGTTTCTTTCAGCACCGGCTCAATGATCTGCTCTTCGGTGGTTACCAGCAACACCTGGCTATCGGGTCCGTGCTCCGCCTGTGACAGCAGGTCGGCTGCCACAAATTCCGGATCGGCTGTTCCGTCGGCTACCACCAGCACTTCAGAAGGACCGGCCGGCAGATCAATGGCTATCCCTTCGCGGTTTACCAGCTGTTTGGCCATGGTTACATACTGATTGCCCGGGCCAAATATTTTATCCACGGCAGGCACCGGACCCGCGCCATATGCCATGGCAGCCACCGCCTGGGCTCCCCCGCACCGGAAAATCCTTTGCACGCCGGCCAGTGAAGCAGCAAACAGGATGGCCGCATGCACTTTCCCGTTTTTATCCGGCGGGGTACACATCACGATCTCCCGGCAGCCCGCTACCCGGGCAGGAACAGCCAGCATTAGCACGGTTGAAAACAAAGGAGCTGTTCCTCCGGGAATATACAGTCCCACCTTTTCCAGAGGTCGATACCGGATGGAACATTCCACCCCCGGAGCGGTTTCCAGCACTGGTGATTCCGGCCACTGCGCCTCATGGAAATTCCGGATGTTCGTAGCGGCCCGTTCCATGGCCTGCTTTAGTTCAGCAGGTACTTGGCCGGCAGCTCGTTCGATATCCAGGGTCGAAACCTCGAGATTTTCGGGAAAAAACCCGTCAAATTGCCGGGTGTATTCTTTCACAGCCTTTTCACCCGTTTCTTTTACATCCAGCAGTATTTTTCCCACGGTTGCTTCCAGGGAAGAAAAATCCATCAGGGGGCGCTGCAACAGCCGGTAGAGGCTTTCCCGGTCGGGATATTTCACTATTTGCATAAGGAACAGTTTTTGGAATGGGTTAAACAATCATTTTTTCAATGGGTATGACCAGGATTCCCTGGGCTCCGTGTTCTTTAAGCCGGTCGATCACTTCCCAGAACTCGTTTTCGTTCACCACCGAGTGGAGGGAACTCCAGCCCGGATCGGCAAGAGGCATGACGGTGGGGCTTTTTATTCCCGGCAGAATGCCCGAGATTTCTTCAATTTTATCATTGGGCGCGTTCAGCAATATGTATTTGTTGTTGCGTGACCGCATGACTGCCCGAAGGCGGAACAAAAGTTTTTCCAGAATTTTCTGCTTGTCAGGGTCCAGTCCGGGCCGGGCAATCAGCACGGCTTCCGAATGCATCACCACCTCCACCTCCTTCAGTCCGTTGCTGATAAGAGTGCTGCCCGAACTTACGATATCAAAGATGGAATCGGCCAGCCCAATACCCGGAGATATTTCCACCGATCCGCTGATCTCATGGATCTCGGAGTTGATTTTCTGCTCATACAGGTATTTCTGCAGAATCCGCGGATAAGAGGTGGCAATGCGTTTGCCTGAGAACCATGCGGGCCCGGTATAATCCACCGCACGCGGCACAGCCAGTGACAGGCGGCAGCGGGCGAATCCCAGTTTTTCCACGGTTTCCACCCCACGATCTTTCTCGGCCACCACATTTTCCCCTACAATCCCTAAATCCGCAACCCCATCGAAAACATACTGCGGAATATCATCGTCACGCAGGTAAAGGGCTTCGAGGGGAAAATCAGGCGACCGGGATACCAGTTTACGGGATCCGTTGCTAAGGCCTATCCCCGCTTCTGTAAGGAGCTGCAGCGATTTTTCGCTGAGCCTTCCGGATTTCTGGATGGCTATGGTCAGCTTCCCTTCTTTCTTCCATATTTCTTTTTCATTCATGGGTTCTGGTTTTTCCGTTTTGACATAAAAAAGGGGGTCTGCAGTATCTGCAAACCCCCCGGGGTATTTTATTTGCTATTCCTGCATACCTTTTCCGCATCAACCGGGATGGTGATGATGATGCAGTATGTATGCAGACAGCTGATTCATTTTTCCTCTTTGAGGGAACAATAATACGAATTTTTTTTCAAATACAAACGAATAGGCATTTCATAGCGAAAAAATCCTCACGATTCGGTCTGCATTTCAACGCACTCCTGATGACTGGTCCATCCTATTTACTAAGATTTCCGTCTTTCCCTGTATCCTGGCAAATTATCCCCCGGCGGAAATGTGATCTCATTCCCCCTGTCATTCTGTTACAAACAAAACACCCTGTCCTTATGTATTTTTTGTATTTTCGCCTTTCCTGCGCGTCAGGACATTTTGATACAATATGTTTTTCAGATGGACCATAATTCAACAGGGGAAAAGGATGTAGCAACGGGTTCCGGAAAAAATGGATCCCCCGGTCTGAAACCGGAAGACCTGGGTTATACCGCTGAATTGGAAAAATACCGGAAAGAAAACCATCTCCTCGACTATGAAACGGGCAGGGTGGTAGCAGAACACCGCGAACGGTACCTGGTCAGGGCCGCCGAAGGGGAATACGAAGCCGAGATAACAGGCAACATGCGGTACACTGCGGAAAGCAGGGAAGATTTCCCTGCCGTAGGCGACTGGGTTGCCCTGCAGATCTACGGGCCCGGTTCAGCCATTATTCATCACGTGTTTCCCAGGTTTTCGGTATTGAAAAGGCAGGCTGCCGGGAAACCCGGAGAGGTTCAGGTCGTGGCGGCCAATGTCGATACGGCTTTCCTGGTGCAGTCTGTCGACCGGGATTTCAACCTCAACCGCCTGGAAAGGTACCTCACCCTCTGTAACGCTTCGGGAGTCAGCCCGGTTATTTTGCTCAGCAAAATCGACCTGGCCGACCGGTCACGCCAGAACGAGATTACCCGTAGTATACAGACCCGGATCACACGTGTTCCTGTATTGGCCATAAGCAATGAAACACGCGAAGGATACGCCAGCCTGCAGGAAATGATCAAAAGAGGAAAAACCTACTGCATACTGGGTTCCTCAGGAGTGGGAAAATCCACCCTGCTGAACAACCTCTCCGGCCGGAACCTTATGCGCACCGGAGACATCAGCCGGAGTACCGGGAAAGGAAGGCATGTCACCAGCCACCGGGAGCTTATCATACTGGATCAGGGAGGGATACTGATCGACAACCCCGGCATGCGGGAAGTTGGAATGGCTGATACCGGAAGCGGACTGGAGATCACCTTCGACAGGATTTATAACCTGGCCCGGGACTGCCGGTACCGGGATTGCACCCACACACGTGAAACAGGTTGTGCGGTTCTCAGGGCGGTGGAAAACGGGGAAATTAACACCGCCACCTATGAAAATTTCCTGAAGATGGAAAAAGAAAAGGCGCATTTCGAATCCACCGCAGCCGAAAAGCGAAGGAAAGAGAAAACGTTAGGCAAAATAATCAGAGATTATCACAAAAAAGACATTAAAAGAAAAAGACACTGATATGGGGCAAGCATTCAGAAAATCGCAGATCGATGCTTTCGACCACCTGCATACCATAGGAAAAGCTGTTAAACAGGGCGTATTGCTGACCACCCGGTGGAACAACCGGGTCAACACCATGACCATTTCCTGGGGGCAGGTGGGTATCGAATGGAACCGGTTTATCTTCACGGCATTTGTCAGGGGCAGCCGCTATACACATGAAATGCTTCTGCATAACGGGGAATTTACCGTCAACATCCATCCGGAAGAAAACGTGGAAAAGATCCTGAATTTCTGCGGAACGCGGAGCGGAAGAGACACGGATAAAATCAGGGAACTGGGCCTGACCCTCGTGGAAGGAGAAAAGGTTTCCGTACCCGGTATCGCCGAGCTGCCCCTTACCCTGGAGTGCCGGGTGATTTACCGCCAGATGCAGGACCCGACAGCCATTCCGCCTCATATACGGGAAGAATTTTATCCCCGGTACCAGAAAGGGGATCCTTCATTAACCGTCAGGGATATTCATACGATGTTTTACGGGGAGATTGTAGATACTTATATGATTGAGAAATGAAGAAGCTAACCGGTAAGTGCCATATTTTTTGTAACTTCCTGATAAAATCGTTGCGGATAAACGAAACATCCTACCTTAACACCTGATGGAAATATACTATTTTTCAGGAACGGGAAACTCGCTGCATGTTGCCAGAGAACTAAAGCAAAGATTTCCGGAGGCCACTCTGATCCCGATCATCCGGGCTTTAAAGAAAAAAACAATCAGGACCGAAGCGGCCATGGTGGGGATCATATTTCCCATACATGCACTCACCCTTCCGTGGCCTGTGGAAGAATTTCTCGGAAAGCTGGAAACAAGCCCCGCGACTTACCTGTTTGCAGTGGCTACCCGCGTGTGCTTCGCAAGGGTTTTTCATAAAATAAACCGTCTGATGAAAAAACAGGGAATGACCCTCGACGCATACTTTTCATTCGAAATGCCCGAAACCTATATCCCTGTTTTCCAGGTATATTCAATCGAAAAAATTCGGGAAGTTGAATCGGAGGTGAAGAAAAAACTGGCTTTTATTGAAAAAACCCTTGCCGGGAAGGAAAAACACCTGCCGAAAGACCCCGGAGGCTGGTTCTTGGTTTCCCACATCCTTTATCCGCTGATCACACAATACTTCCGGAAAATACGATTCCCCGACATGGAAAAGTCGTTTTATGCAGACCAGGAATGTACCGGCTGCGGAATCTGTGAAGACATCTGTTTATCGGGAAAGATTCAAATGAAGAATGGCAAACCTCACTGGCAATCAAACATACCCTGCACCTACTGTTTTGCCTGCATCCACTTCTGCCCGGCCCGGGCAATTCAAATCAAAAAACGAAACACCATCAAGAAAGGGAGGTATCATCATCCTTCCATCAAGGCTGCAGATATAATGGAACAAAAGGAAATGCACAGCGTCCCGGAATAAATTTGCAGAAGTATTCCTTTCAGCCAGGCGGGCAGATATCGATTTTTGCCTTTCCGGGGATAATGAATACATTCATAAATGAGTAACTTTACCGGATAAACCCTTTATTTCCGATACATCATGTTCAGTAGATTCAACCGCCTTCTGCTTTTCAGTCTCCTGGCCCTTCTTTTACTGAACCGGTGTGCAGGAGAACTCACTCTACCGGTGCTCATCAGCGACGGAATGGTGCTGCAGAGGGATGCAGAAGTGAAAATATGGGGTCATTCCCCTCCCCTTCAATCCGTGGAAATGCATTTTCTCGATTCCGTATACCATACACGCTCCGGCTTTTCGGGGTACTGGCAGTTTATCCTGTCGGGACTCGAAGCCGGAGGACCTCACCGGATGCAGATCGTTTCGGGAGGCGATACGGCAAACGTGCGTGATATCCTGATCGGCGAAGTGTGGGTATGCTCGGGCCAGTCGCAGATGGACATGGACATGAACCGGGTGAGGCCGCTGTACGAAGAAGAAATTGCACAGGCAGGGAATCCCATGTTACGCTATTTCGAAGTGCCGGCTGCCTGGAATTTCAGGAAACCACAGAAAGACCTTCCGGGGGGAAAATGGGAAAGCATCTCTCAGGACAATATCCTCCGTATTTCGGCCATCGCCTGTTTCTTTGCTGATGAACTGTACAAACAGTACGGTATTCCTGTGGGAATGATCCGGGCCAGCCTGGGAGGCTCCCCGGCCGAAGCCTGGATGAGCGCCGATGCACTGAAGAAATTCCCGGAGCATTTGAATGAAGCATACAGATACCGGGATGAGGACCTGATCGCCCGGATACAGGAAGACGATAAAAGAAGAATTCAAGCGTGGCATGATACCCTGAACCGCAAAGACAGAGGCTATCAGGATACACCCTGGTACAGGCCGGAAACCGACGTTTCCGATTGGCCGGTCATGCCTGTTCCGGGTTACTGGGCCGACCAGGAACCTGGCGAAATCAACGGCTCGGTATGGTTCAGGAAAGACATCGACCTGCCCCGGGCTTTGAAAGGCAAACCGGCCCGGTTGAACCTCGGAAGAATGGTGGATGCCGATTCGGTTTTTGTGAACGGGGTGTTCGTGGGATCGGTGAGTTACCAGTATCCGCCACGCCGTTACCATATTCCGGAAGGCATACTGAAAGCCGGAACAAACAGCATCGTGGTGCGGGTGATCAGCCAGGCAGGAAAAGGCGGTTTCGTGCCCGATAAGCCTTATGAACTGATTGTGGATCAGGATACCATTGACCTGACAGGCACCTGGCAATACCGGATTGGAGCCGTTATGCCCCCTCTGGCACCTCAGACCTTTATCCGGTGGAAACCCACGGGACTGTTCAACGCCATGATCGCTCCCCTCACCCGGTATACTATCCGGGGAGTAATATGGTACCAGGGAGAATCGAATGCCGAAAGACCGCAGGAATACGCCCGCTTATTCCCGGCCCTGATCAACAACTGGCGGGAAAAATGGGGCCAGGGCGATTTCCCGTTCCTGTTTGTCCAGCTCCATAATTTTATGGAAAGTCATGAATATCCCACCGAAAGCAACTGGGCGCTTATCCGCGAAGCCCAGATGAGAGCCCTCTCACTTCCCAATACCGCCATGGCCGTGGCCATCGACCTGGGAGAATGGAACGATATCCACCCGCTGAACAAGAAAGATGTGGCAGAAAGACTGATCCTGGCCGCACGGAAAACAGCATACGGAGAAGAAAATGTAGTTGCCTTAGGACCCATGTATCAATCGATGGAAATCCAGGGCGACAGTATTGTACTCAGTTTTTCGGAAACCGGTTCAGGACTGGTTGCTCAGGGGGGAGGCGAGCTGAAACATTTTGCCATTGCAGGCAAAGACAAAAAATTTGTATGGGCCGGAGCACGGATCGACGGCAACCGCGTTGTGGTATGGAACAAACATGTGAAAAACCCGGTGGCAGTGCGTTATGCCTGGGCCGATAACCCCGAAGGAGCCAACCTGTACAACCGGGAAGGACTTCCGGCAGCTCCGTTCAGGACAGACGACTGGTAGCTACACTGAACAGGAAAGAATTGGGGATAGATTCACGGGTCATTTACACGATCATCCTTTCCTCTATCAAAACCCCGAAACATCCCTTTTTTCATTGAAATTCCGAAGTCCGCTTCCCGGGCACATTGCCGGAACACATACCACACAATAAAGCTGGCTGCCACCATTTCCCCTCCGTCCTCTGCAACACCCAGAATGAATTCCGCTGCCGGATTTGACCGCAAAACGGCATGCACCGGATCGAGGATCACACCGAAAAAAAACAGAATCAACAACAACAGAAACAGATCGGCCGACATTCGCCTGAAGGATGCAGAGCCATTCCGGCAGGCCAACCATACCGGTATGAGCAAAGCCAGAATTACCATGGCCAACACCAGCAGCTCGCCGATATCCTGTTTTCGCAGACCGGTAATAAAAATTCCCGTTAACAGAGGGGCCAGACGGCTTCCCCACACCTCATGCAGCATGAACACATCATCGGCCAGCAAAAAGGCAAACAACAAACCCCAGGCTGCATAACGGAGCGACCGGTTTGAAACCATCATATACAGTAACAGGATAACTACCCACAACCACTTGATATACTGAAACAGTTCGGGATAGCCCATTTCCCTGTCAAGGGAATGCAGTGGATTGTCGAAAAGAGGGGCCAGTCTGTATGCCGTATGAACGGCAATAAACATCATATCGGCAGACAGCAGTAAGACCAGGAGCAGGGTAGCGCCCTGTTCAGGTCCTTTCCGGTTGCTATTACTAATCGTGTTTCTCTCTGTCATATTCCATTGAACTGATCTTAAAATTACAAAAGAAATGAATGCATAGCCGGCAATTCATGGTTTCCATAACTTCAGGAAGGCATAACATGCTCATAAGATTGTGAATGCACAAGAAAAAAAATTAAATACCTGAACTATTCAATAAAAAATAAATTATTTTTGCCCCGGATCAAAATGCAGAATCGATGGACGACGACCCTTATCCCAGACAGTTATTAATATCATCGCATCTGTAAGGGGCGTACCGGTCTCCTTGCAGATAAAAATGTAAGGAGACAGCTTATGGTCGAAATCGAAATCAATTTCCAGGAATTAATCGGGAACAAAGACTGGAAAACCCTGAAACGCGAGCTGAACGGGTATGATCCGTTCCAGATCGCCGAGATCATAGAAGACCTGGAAGAACAGGACGCCATCATTTTGTTCCGTTTACTGTCCAGGGAACAGGCAAAGGAGACCTTCCAGTTCCTGTCGCACGAAAAACAGGAAGAGATCATTGAAGGCCTGGCGCACAACATCAACAAGATCACCAGCCTGCTGAACGACCTTGATCCCGACGACCGTACCGCTTTCCTTGAAGAATTACCGGCCGAGATTACCCAGCGGCTGATCCAGCTTCTTTCACCCGAAGAACGGCGTATTGCCACCCAGTTGCTGGGATATCCGGAAGAAAGCATCGGCCGGTTGATGACCCCGGAGTTCGTGGCTGTAAGACCCGATTTTACCGTAGAACAAACCCTCGACCATATTCGCAAACACGGAAAAGATTCAGAAACCCTCAACGTGGTTTACATAGTTGATAATCACTGGAGATTAATCGACGACATACGGATCAGGGAGATCATTCTGGCAAATCCTGAACAGAAGATATCTGAACTGATGGATAACCGCTTTGTGGCCCTGAATGCCTTCGACGACCAGGAACTGGCCATCGGGGTTTTCAGGGATCATGACCGGGTGGCATTGCCCGTAATCGATACGGAAGGGAAGCTGATCGGTATCGTTACTATTGACGATGTGATGGATGTGGCTGAAGAAGAGATCACCGAAGACTTTCACAAGTTCGGTTCGTTCCAGGATGCCATTATCAATCCACTGAAAGCCCGGATTACCCTGATTTATAAAAAGAGAATCTTCTGGCTGACTTTCCTGGTGTTTATGAATATTTTCTCGGGAGCCGCCCTGGCTTATTTCGAGAATACCATCCAGGCCATGGTTTCTCTCCTGTTTTTCCTTCCTCTGCTGATCGCCAGCAGCGGAAATGCAGGAGCCCAGTCGGCTACCCTGATGATCCGTTCCCTGGCGGTGGGTGATGTGATGATCAGGGACTGGCTTCGGCTTCTGGGCAGAGAATTCCTGGTTTCTTTCCTGCTGGGAATCACCATGGCCATCGGCGTCAGCCTGATCGCTACCTTCCGCGCTCCCGATATCCTGGTTGTGGTGGCCCTGACCATGGTACTGACCGTCATGACAGGCAGCCTCATCGGATTACTGCTGCCCTTTGTTTTCACCAAATTGAAACTCGACCCTGCTACTGCCAGCGCCCCCCTGATCACCTCCCTTGCTGATATCATCGGGGTGATTATTTATTTTACCGTGGCGAACTGGTATCTGGGAATGTAAAAAACAGCCGGGCACGGTTTTTATATTCCTTTATGGTCCCCCGTTGCAAAAGGCCGTTAACAGTGTTTTTATTTTATGGAAGAATATATCTACGTAGTTACCTGGCTTTGTTATGATATAATCAGCAATTTCTTATATATTTGGAAAAAATGCTGT
>JBNGDI010000018.1:0-65883 GCA_049975425.1 Bacteroidales bacterium | reverse complement strand
ACTAATGTTCTTTGTTTCATCAATACCCGTTGCACTAAATTCTTGAACCTGCCTATTGCCATGCTGATGATGTTTTCTGCCGCGCGGAAGGCAGAGGCACAGCCGGTGCGGGTGGGCGACGAATACCTGTGTGTCAGGGCGGAGGCAGGTGATCCTTTGTACACCACCTATGCTGCTGCCATGGAAAGGAGCAGGTTGTACGGCGACAAAGCCTACAAAATGGATTATGATTACCCCTCACAGCCCCTGCATTATTCGGGCGACCAGGCCGGCCGGTTCTATACCGTGTGGATGGTGAACCAGGTGGTGGTTGACCGGGTGGGAAAATACCACCGGCCTCCCGTGGTAACGGCATCTTTTCCTGATATGGCCGTGATGGAATATGTGCTCTATCCCGGCGTGGAGGTGCAGGAAGTGTTCCTGGTTGTTTCCTCCTCACTGGCCCTGGTGCAGCAGCATGTGATAAACCGGTCGGACCGGAAGGTGACTGTTGACTGGTACCCGGTGCTGGAGCTGGGGAACGATTCCCTGGAGATTAAAGAATTCAACCGGCAGGCCAACGGATACATAACACATCATTTTGAAACCAAAAAACGGCTCATTTCCAGTCTGTATGCAGATGCTCCATATCCCACCCATACACGCGACCTGTTTGCTGCCAGTGTTCCCCTGCATTCCTTCGGGGGGTACCGGGGCGGACCGGACGATCTGTACAGGGAGATAAAAACCGACTGGTATGCGGAGAACCGGACCGATTCACTGAACCGAAAGGAGCACGGACCGGTGGATATGGTGGTATTGCACAGCCGCTTCGAACTGGATCCCGGCGGGGAGAAAACGCTGCGATATTTCCGTGGATGGCAGGACCAGGCAGAGGACAGGGAATGTGTTACCAGACAGCTGGATACCATGAAGCGGGTATCGCTGCAGCCTTTTGTGGACGACAATGTTGAGTTGTTTACTTCTGTTCCGAGGATTGATTTCGGGCAGGAGGACCTGAAGCTGGTTTATCTGGGGGCGCTGAACCTGGTGCGAGGCTGCATGCTTCCGCCAGCCGGCGAAACCAGCCATAATTTTTATGTTTTTTCACGCCAGCCCCTCTGGGGTTGGGGCCATGGCCACCAGGTACTGCATGAATCGCTCAGTATGCTGGCCTATGTATATCTGGATGCGCATTCCGCCCAGGAAAGCCAGCGGGTGTACATCGAGCAGCAGGGAGAAGACGGTTTGATAGCCTACCGCCACGGACCGAGGGGTATGCAGGCCTATCCACACAGAGGGATGCCCACCACTTCGGCTCCATTTTTCAACTGGATCAACCTGGAAATTTTTCGCGTAAGCGGCGACACCCTGTTCCTGGCAGAAGCTTATGACGCAGGGGTGAAATACATCCGGTGGTTGTACCGGAACCGGGATGCCGACGGCGACGGCACTTTTGAATGGGGGCCGTACGGATTGATTGAAAATGTGCGCGACTGGTACAATGTGATTTTTCAGGTATCGGAAGAGCGGCACCTGGATATTGACAAGGAAGATATATCCGACGAGCTGGAATGCCTGGACCTGTCGCTTATGATCGTAAAGGAGCTCAGATCGCTGGAAGCCATGGCCCGGCAACTGGGCAAAAAGGAAGAAGCCATGCTGTGGAGAGGGAAAGCGGAGGAGCTGGGTCGTTTGATCAATGAAAGGATGTGGGATGAGGAAACCGGTTTTTACTACCATGTAGACCGGGATGATCACAGCTTCCGGTTCATGGACCGGGACCTGCGACGCCGCGAGATCATCGGGTTTTTACCCCTGTGGGCAGGGGTGGCTCCGGAAGACCGGGTGGAGCCCCTTATACGAACATTGACCGATCCCGAAAAATTCTGGAGAAGGTATGGGGTGCCCACCCTGGCGGCCGATGATCCATGGTACAGCCCTGACGTGGATTACTGTTGCAAATGGAACGGGCCGGTATGGATGCTGTGGGATTACATGGTTTTCGACGGACTGATGCAGTATGGCTTTTACGACCAGGCCATGAAGTTGGGTAACAAAATGCTGGATGCCGTAATGGTGCAGCTGAGGAAAAACCATCATTTCTGGGAGTCATACAGTCCCGATAATACCGTGCTTGACTGTCCTTCCAACTATATCTGGGATGCCATCATGGCCAAACTGCTGATCCGCATGTATACGGAAATGCCTGCCGGTGACCGGCAGGAAAAGTAAATGGCGGAAGCTGGTGCCTCCGCCATTTACAAACCTAACCTAACGATACTTAACCCAAAAACTGAATCACAATCAATCCTGTTGCTTGTCGTATACCAGGGTCACTTTCATTTCACCCCTGGGGGTGTTTGAAGTGCTGGTAATGGTCAGGCTGTTTCCTCCTTCCGTGAGTGTCCATACCTCGGTGGTTTTCATTTCCATAGTCTGTCCGTCCCTTTCCATTTTGCGTGTCGTTGTGATAGTGAGGGATTTTCCGTTATCTGACCAGCCGGCCACGGATGTGGTTGTACCCCGGAACGCTTCCTGGGAGGTTTCTTTACCGTCCAGGCTGTATGTACTGGTAAATGTTCTTTCCTGATCGTCTCTGCCTCTCATGATCCTGTCAACCTTCATTTCGTTTTCCTTCTGGGTGACGGTTAGGGTAGGGGTGCCCATTCTAAATCGGCCTTCATCTGTACTGCTTTTCGATTCATTCAGTTTCCAGGTACCCGAAAAATCGGTTTTTTCCTGGGCCGAAATATTCCGCGGAAGCATGAACATACCGGTCAGAAGAACCAGAATGATCATTCCTGTTCTGCTGATTTTACTGAGTGTGGTGCTTTTTTGCATGGCTCTGTTTTTTTGGTAACTCATCATTTAGACCATTCAAACAGGTAAAATATTTCCCGGAACATAAAAAAAATCCCGATTAATTGCTTTTTTTTGTTATTATTGTGAAAACACACATCCAATTAAAGCACTTACCATGAAAAGATTTTTCCGGAATGTATTTCCTCTGTTTTGCCTGGCTACCCTGTATCTGATCCCCTCAGGATTATACGGGATTGATACCGGGGATACGAAAATGCTGACCCAGCCTGCTGTGGGAACCGACCACATAGCCTTTGTGTATGCGGGCGATCTGTGGCTTACCGACCTGACGGGGAACCATGTAAAACGTCTTACTTCGGATGAAGGCGTGGAATCGAACCCGTTTTTTTCGCCTGACGGGAAAACCATTGCTTTCAGTGCCCAGTACGAAGGAAATACCGATGTATACGTTATACCGGTAACGGGAGGTATCCCCGTTCGTCTGACCTGGCACCCGGGAGCCGATGTGGTGCGGGGTTTTACTCCCGACGGCCGGTCGGTGCTTTTTGCTTCGTCGCGGGACGATTATTCCGGCCGTTACACCAGGTTTTACACCGTTCCGGTCAGCGGAGGTCATCCACTTGCGCTGGAGATCCCCAACGGATCGAAGGCCTGCTATTCGCCCGATGGTACGCAGATGGCCTATGTTCCCGTAAGGGAGGTATTCCATCAGTGGAAGCATTACCGCGGAGGCACGGTAGCCACCATCTGGATCTATTCGTTCGGCGACCATTCCGTAAAGGTTATTCCCCAGCCGGAAGGCCGCTGTAACGATACCGATCCCATGTGGAACGGGAATACCATCTATTTCCGTTCCGACAGGAACGGGGAGTTCAACCTGTTTGCCTATGATACCCGGACAGGTGAAATTGAACAGCTTACCTTTTTTAATGATTTTCCGGTTCTGAATGCTTCTCTGGGAAAGGGAACCATAGTTTTTGAGCAGGCCGGAAGCCTTCACCTCATTGATCTGTATTCCCGTGAGCCCGAAAAGCTGACAATCGGGGTGGCCGCCGACCTGCAGGAGTTGAGGCCACGGTATGTGAAAGGGGACCGGTACATCCGGGATGCTGCGGTTTCTCCATCGGGAGTACGTGCTGTGGTTGAGTTCCGGGGTGAGATTGTGACCCTTCCTGCCGAAAAGGGCGACCCGAGGAACCTGACCCTTACTCCGGGAAGCCATGAAAGAGACCCCCTGTGGTCGCCCGACGGTCGTTACATTGCCTGTTTTTCCGATGCTTCCGGTGAATATGCTCTGCATGTGATGCCGGCCGACGGAAAGGGTCAGACCAGAAAGTATGCCCTGAACGGAACAGGATTTTATCAGATGGGATACTGGTCGCCCGACAGCAAAAAGATCACATTCAGTGATAACGGGAGAAACCTGTATATGATCCATCTCGACGAAGGGAAGATACGCCGGATAGCCACCGAGCCCATTTATGCACCGGGGGCATTCGGAGAGCGGACCGGAACCTGGTCGCCCGATTCCAGATGGCTTGCCTACACCCTGAATACCCTGGCCTATATGCAGGTGGTATACCTGTACAATATTGATTCAGACCGGTCGTATGCCGTGACCGACGGATTGAGCAATGTGAGTGATCCGGTATTCGATCCGGGCGGTAAGTACATGTACTTTTTCAGCTCGACCGATGCCGGTCCGGTGCGGCACTGGTTTGCCCAGTCGAGCGCCGATATGGAAATGCGGAACAATATTTACCTGGTTACCCTTCGCGAGGACATTCCTTCGCCCCTTTTCCGTGAGAGTGATGAGGAGAAACCCGCTGAGGAAAAGCCGGAAGCAGAGGGGACAGAGGCTAAAAAGAAAAAGGCAAAAGAAAAAGAACCGGAGGTGAAGGGCGAAGCATTCCGGATTGACCTTGAGGGGATACAGGAACGGATCGTTTCCCTTCCGGTGGAAGCCGGGTATCTGTCCAGTCTGCAGGTGGGCAGCGAAGGAATGATCTATTATCTGGAATATACCGATCCCTCGGGGCGGGGAGGAGGAAGCCTGCATAATTACAATCTGGCTGAGAAAAAACAGGAAACTCTTCTCACCGGTGTTTCATCGTATGAAATATCTGCCGATCATAAAAAGATACTGTGTTTCAGCAACGGCTCCCTGGCTATCGTGGGGTCGGCGGGCCCCCAGAAACTGGCCGAGCACAAACTGAAAACTGGCGATGTGGAAGTAAAGATCGATCCCGTGGCCGAATGGCAACAGATTTTCGAAGAGGCCTGGCGCATCAACCGCGATTATTTTTACGATCCCGGGATGCACGGAGCCGACTGGCCTGCCATGAAAGAAAAATACGGGGCTTTTCTTCCCCACCTTTCCTGCAGGGAAGATCTGAACCGGTTGATTCAGTGGATGTGCAGCGAGCTGGGAGTGGGCCACCATCGCGTTGGCGGCGGTGATTATTTGCGCCAACCCGACAGGGTAGGAGGAGGATTGCTGGGAGCCGACTACGAAACAGTGAACGGCCGCTACCGTTTCAAAAAGATCTATGGAGGGCTGAACTGGAACCCCGACCTGAGGGCTCCCCTGACAGAACCAGGAATTCAGGTCAAGGAGGGGGATTACCTGCTGGCGGTGAACGGTGTGGAACTGACTGCCGGTCAGAACCTGTACAGACTGTTTGAGAATACAGCCGGGAAGATTGTGGAGCTGACCGTTGGGCCCCGGCCCACCCTGGAAGGTTCGCATGTGGAGAAAGTAGTTCCGGTTGAGAATGAATATGCCCTGCGGAACCGCGACTGGGTGGAAGGGAATATACGTAAAGTGCATGAAGCCACAGGCGGACGGGTTGCTTATGTATACGTGCCCAACACAGCCGCTCTGGGTCATACGTATTTCAAAAGGTATTTCTTTCCGCAGTCGAATAAGGATGCCATTATTGTGGATGAACGGTTCAACGGGGGAGGGCTCATAGCCGATTACTATATTGACATTCTTCGCAGGCAGTATCAGAGCTACTGGAACATGCGCTACGGAGCCGACCTGAAAACCCCCAGCGCCTCCATTCAGGGCCCAAAGGTGATGATCATTGACGAGAATGCCGGCTCGGGGGGTGATATGCTGCCCTACATGTGGAGAAAATTCGGTCTGGGCAAGCTGGTAGGCAAACGTACCTGGGGCGGACTGGTCGGAACCCTGGGATATCCCGTACTGATGGACGGAGGCTATGTTACAGCCCCCAATGTGGCCATCTGGACAGAGGATGGATGGATTGTAGAGAACGAGGGAGTGCCTCCGGATATCGAGGTGACCATGTGGCCGGCCGAGGTAATTCAGGGGAAAGACCCCCAGCTGGAAAAAGCCATTGAGGTGGTGATGGACGAGCTGGAGAAAAATCCGCCTGTAAAACCCGAGCGCCCGCCCTATCCCATCAGGGGGAACAGATAGATCAACGGAGCCTGCCCTGCCGGAAGGCAGGCAGGTGCCGTTCCGGAAGCCGGGGCTTCCATCCGGCTTCCATGCAATGCTGTAAGCTATGCATTCAGATGCCTTTTCATTTCACACCGGCCGTTAAAAACCTGATCATTCTCGGAATGATTCTTGCGCTGAGCATCCTGGCCGATGCCCTGGCAAAACGTACCCGTTTACCGCGCATTTCGCTCATGGTGCTGCTTGGGGTGGCCATTGCCTTTGTTCAGCAGGTAGTGTTTGAACAGGATAAGCCCATCCTTCCGGTTCATCTCAGAAAATCCCTGATCGACCTGGCCCTGGTGATGGTGGCATTTCTTCTGGGAAGCGAGCTGACGGTACAACGAATGAAATCGTCCGGCCGAAGCATCCTGATCATTTCCCTGACCGTAGTAGTGGTTACTGTGATGGTGGTAGGATGTGGATTATTTGCAGCGGGAATACCTGTTGCGCTGTCGCTGACGCTGGCCGCCATATCAGTTGCCACCGACCCGGCCGCGGTGAGTCATACTATTCGCCGCAAGGGAAAGAAGGGAATAAAGGAGAATATCTTACTCGGCATTGTGGCCATTGATGACGCCTGGGGTATTATTGTATTTGGTTTGTTAATGGCAATTACGGGCTGCATCCTTGCCAGTGATGGAACGCCGGCACTCCTTCATGCGGCATGGGAACTGGGAGGGGCTTTATTGCTTGGATGTGCCGTGGGTTTACCGGCTGCCTGGCTGACGGGTCGGCTTGACCCCGGTGAGCCTACTCTTGCTGAAGCCGTTGCCCTGATGCTGTTACTGACCGGATTATCATCTGCCCTGGAAGTTTCGGCTCTACTGAGTGCCATGGTGGCAGGTGCCCTGGTGGCCAGCCTTGCCAAACACCATGCTCATTCCTTCCGGGAAATAGAACACATTGAATGGCCGTTTCTTGTTTTCTTTTTCGTACTTTCAGGAACCAGTGTGAGGCTGGATGCTCTTGATCAAAGCCTGTTTTTGATAATGGCCTATATGATATTAAGATTAGCCGGGCGTTTTCTGGGAGGATTCATGGGTGTGCGGTTTGTGCAGAAAAAAGAAACGGGTGAAAGGCTTCCCGGGAAACTGGGACTTGCCTTGACTCCCCAGGCAGGAGTGGCTATGGGCATGGCATTGCTGGCGGCCGATCGCTACCCGGAGCACTCGGCTCTGATTATGCCGGTGGTGGTGGTATCTACCATCCTTTTCGAAATGTTCGGTCCCTTTCTTGTTCAAAATGTTCTGCACAGCGATTGTGAATGAATGACAAGAAGAAATTCCGTGCGGAAGTAGTATTATTTTGAACATATGTGACAAATTTTCCCATTATAAGGGCTTAATTTGTAACTTTTGCGATTAAATAAACGGATGCAGATGATGTTTCGCAGGGAAAAACACCGGAGTTTCCTGATCTTCTTCCTGGCTTTACTGGGTTCATGTATGCTCGGGGCCCAGCCGAATGGCAACGAGTTCAGGTTCATGCATTATACCAATGAGGATGGGCTGCCTTCATCGTATGTCAAAAGCATCACTCAGGATCCGTATGGTTTTATCTGGCTGGCCACACGGGTATCGGTTTGCCGGTTCGACGGCACGGAATTCCGGGAGTTTCCCGCTTACAATGATGCCGGTAAGCCGGTGGAGCTGATGGCAGATGAGATTGCCCTGTACAATGATACCCTGCTGGTTTGCCGTTCTATTAACGGGGAATACTATTACTTTGATTTCGACTATGAATGCTACCGTTTTTTTTCTTTGCTGAACGACCTGGGCCCTTTTCAGGCCCTGGAGTATTCTGAACAGGGAGGGTTCTGGTTCATACTTGAAAGCCGGTTGCATTACCTCGACCTGACCGATAATCAGGTGCTGGAGTTACATAAGAAAGAACCCTTCCCGGAAATACCGGAAAACGGAATCCCTGTATATTATGTAAAAGAACGCAACGGGAAACTGGTGCTGGTTACCGGGCTGGAAGAAATATGGGTGATAGACCGTCCGCACAGGGTGCTGAACCGTTTCAGAATGCCCGATATGCTGATCGGGGAATTTATGAACGTTTTTTATCTGGACGGATATGACCATGCCTGGATGGGAACTTCGTCCGACGGGTTGTGCCGGATGAACCTGGTTAACGGAAAGGTTTCTTATTTCAACGAGGATTCGGGGGAGGGGCAATCGTTGCTGCATAACCTGACACACTGTATGACCGAAGACCTTACGGGCAGGGTATGGATCGGTACGGAGGACGGATTGTGTGTCTGGTCGCCCGTGAACGAATCTTTTTCATACAGCCAGTATAACCTGACCAATCCGGAAGGCCTGAACACCAATCCCATCTACTCGGCATTTTGCGACAGGGACGGGAACGTATGGCTTGGAACATATATGGGAGGGATCAACCTGTGGAGTGCCGAGGAGGAATTTTTTACCACCTGGCGGGCCGGAACCGGACAGCATTATCTCGGGGGCAATGTGGTAAGCTGCTTTGAGGAAGACGTGAACGGGAATTTATGGATCGGACTGGAAGATCTGGGGCTGAACATGCTGGACGCCTCCACCGGTGTGATCAGGAAATACAGGCATATTAGCGGCAGAAACAGTTTGAGTTTCAATAATCTGCACGACCTGTTGTTTGAAACCTCCGATCGGCTGTGGATTGCTACCTATACAGGCGGTATCAATATTATGAACATCCGCACCGAAAGGTTCGAATACATCAACACGGAAACACATCCTGAGTTACCGTCCAACAATGTATACTGTTTTCTCAGGCACAACGATTCCATACTGATCGGAACCACCGCCGGCGTGGGGGTGTATGATCTGAACACAGGGAAGCTGTCGCGTTTTTATGATGAGGTTTTTAACGGCATTCTGATAGAGTCGATGTGCAAGACCGAAAGCCGGATATGGTTTTCATCCAGGCCGATGGTATATTATTATGACCTGGAAGCCGACACCCTGGTGGCATTTGACCGGATACCACATTTCAAAGGGATCAATTTTATCAAGAAAGATTCGAGGAACAGGGTATGGATAGGCGACAGCTATGAAGGATTGTGTTATTACGATGATAAAGCCGATACCCTGGTGTACTTCAACAGCGATTCCGGTTTTCCTGTTTCCTGGATATTCAGTCTGGAAGAGAGTGTGGACAACTGGTTCTGGGCCAGCAGTGGCAGGGGACTGGTGAAATTCAATCCCGAAATACGTGTATATAAGCTATTTGACAACAATTCAGGTATTCCGTTCAATCAGTTCAATTACCGGGCTTCATTCAAGGATTCCCGGGGAACCGTTTATTTCGGAGGGAATAACGGAATGGTTTCCTTTAACGAAACGGTAAACCGGCGCGATGATCCGGCTCTGGAGGTGGTATTCACCGGCATGCAGCTGTTCAACCAGCCGGTAAAGCCCGGCAAGGATTCGCCACTGAAAAAATCGATCAACCGGGTATCGGAAGTGCAGTTACGGTACAAGGAAAATGTATTTACCATAGAATACACAGCCTTCAACTATGCCTATCGCGGAAGGTGCCAGTATGCCTATTACCTTGAGAATTTCGAAGATTCCTGGAATTATGTGGGCAACCGGCGGTTTGCCACCTATACCAATCTGAAGCCCGGGGAATATTATCTGCATGTGATGGCTTCCAAAACCACTTCCGACTGGGGAAATCCAGAAAAGGTGCTCAAAATCATTATCAAACCGCCTTTCTGGCTGACTCACTGGGCTTTTTTTATATATTTCCTTATAGTTGGGGCCATTCTGACCGGGATTTATCTGATCAGCACGAGAATCCAGAAATCGAAAGCCCTGGTGGAAATTGAGCGAAAGGAGCGGAAGTATGCCGCAGAAATGAACCAGATGAAGATCGAATTCTTCACCAATGTATCGCATGAGCTGCGCACTCCGCTGACCATGATTATGGCTCCCCTGTACAGTATCATGCATCAGGATCACCTCAGTCCGGGCCTCAGGAAAAAACTGGTGGGTGTGGAAAGAAATGTGAATAGATTACTTACCCTGATCAATCAGCTTCTCGAGTTCAGAAAGATCGAAAACGGAAAAGAGCACCTGAGTGTTTCACGGGGAGATATCCATGCGTTTGCTGAGGAGATAAGGGATTCATTTATGCCGGTTGCCGAATCGAAAAACATTCAGTTCATTCTGGAGAAGCCTGAACAGCCGGCATTTATCTGGTTTGATCACCAGAAGCTGGAAAAGGTACTATTCAATCTGCTTTCCAATGCTTTTAAATTTACGGGGGAAGGGGGGAAGATAACCCTGTCGTTCAAGATTGTCAATGTGGGTCCGAGGAAGAAGAAGTCAGAACACTATCTGCTGGTGACAGTTTCCGATACCGGCCAGGGGATCGAACCGGCCATGGTGAATAAAATCTTCGAGCGGTTCTTCCAGGTGGACAACAGGCCCGTATCCCTCAGGGGATCGGGTATCGGGCTGGCTTTTGTGAAAAGTCTGGTTACCCTTCACCGGGGAGAGATCAGTGTCAACAGCAAGGTGGGAGTGGGAACCGAATTCACGGTTCGCCTGCCGGTTTCGGAACATCATTATGTAAAGGAGGAGAGGTGCGCGGGTAACGAACAGTTCATTTCCTCCACGGATAAATATATCGACGTGGATCCTGATTTCGATGAAAAACCGGCAGCGGCAGGAGCCGACCTTCCTACAGGCAGGCCCTCTGTGCTGGTGATTGATGACAACCGGGAGCTGATCGAATTCATGCAGGAACATTTCAATGAAAAGTACCGCCTGCATGTGGCATACGACGGGCATGAGGGCCTCAAACAAACCGTCAGGATCAAACCCGAGCTGGTGATCAGCGATATTATGATGCCCGGGATGGACGGTCTGGAACTTACCAGAAGACTGAAAACCCAGCTGGAAACCTCGCATATCCCGGTCATCCTTCTGACGGCCAAGGGAGGGGTGGAAGAAAGATACCGGGGATTACGGACCGGAGCCGATTATTATGTCGAGAAGCCCTTTTACCCCCATCTCCTGGAACAGATTATACAGAATATCCTTTCCACCCGGAGGCATCTGATCGAGCAGTTAAAGAAGGATGCGCTCATGCCTCCCACGGAGGTGACCCATTCCGATGCCGACTGCAAATTCATAGAGGACCTTACCCGGATCATCAGGAAAAACATTGACAAATCAACCCTTGATGTATCGTTTATTATTAAAGAAATGGGGATCAGCCGTTCCCTGCTCCATCTGAAACTGAAAAATCTGACAGATTGTTCAACCACAGAATTTATCCGTTCTGTCAGGCTCAGGGAAGCTGCCCGCCTGATCTCCGAGGGGAAATGCAATATTTCGGAAGCCGCCTATCAAACCGGGTTCTCCAGTGCAGCCTATTTTACGCGCCGTTTTAAAGAGTATTTCGGCAAGTCTCCGCGTGAATATTTTTTCCATTCCTGACCTGTTGCACATTTATGCAAGTAAAAAAAACATGATTGCAATATTCCGGAACAAATTATTGCGACATTTATACTGAAACCTGTTTGACACAGGGATATAATGGTTGTGGGTTCAATAAAACGAAGTGTTAAAGGGTTTAGGTTCTGAAAAAAGGGAGGAGAGATCCTCCCTTTTTTTTTTATTTCTTGATCCTGAAAAAAAAAGGAATACAGCCGGCCGTTCCATAATGGATGTAGTGTATCTTTCTAAATAAATATTGAATGTCAGACGGTTACACATATAAAGTGACCGGTCTGCTGTTTATATAACAGGTATGGACATTTATACAAGAATAAAAAACATTTGTGTAAGCTGACAAGAAAATTTAGCTGGAAATTGGGTATGCGTTTTAATGCACAAACCCAATAATACAAACCTTAACTCTAACCTAAAACCTGACCTATGAAAAACAACCTCTTTAGGAAACCTCACAAGATCTGTTCTGTATCTCTCTGCCTGTCTTTTACCGGATAGGATGTTCAATTGTGCGACTGCATACCGGAGGTATGATCATATACAGCACAATTTTTCCTTCGCAGTTTATAATTATAATGTATACAGAGTAGATATGTTTTCACTGTTTTAATTCCAAAAAACAATTCAATGTCTATGAAAAGATTCATTCATGCTCCAACTGGGGCTGTTCCAAAGTTATCGAAGAGGATGATACTTGGAACATTGTTATTCACATTTCTCTTTTTTTGCCAGGCCTTTGTCAATGCGCAGGAAAGGGAAGTGAGAGGAAGAATAACCGACCAGGAAGGTGATCCGATTCCCGGAGTGACCGTTCTGATCAAGGAAACTACCCAGGGTACCATTACGGATTTCGAAGGCTATTATACCATTACCTGTGAGCCGGATGATATTCTGGTGTTCTCCTTTGTGGGAATGGAAACACAGGAAATTGCCGTGGGAAACCGGACAGAGATCAATGTAGAGATGCGACCCACCGAAGAGGAGTTGGAAGAGGTAGTGGTGGTTGGATACGGGGTGCAGAAGAAAGAGACCCTGGTGGGTGCGGTATCCCAGGTAAGCGGCGACCGGCTGGCTGAGGTAAAGGTAGGCGGGAGTGTGGAAAACACCCTGCAGGGTCAGCTACCCGGGCTGGTGGTGGTGATGCAGGACCCAACGCCCGGCGAGGAAGCCAATTCCATCACCATGCAGATCAGGGGAGGCGCCTCCATGGGAAGCAACCGGCCTCTGATACTGGTTGACGGGGTTGAGCGCTCATTTTCCAACCTCGACCCGAATGAAATTGCCTCCATTTCCATTCTGAAGGATGCTTCCGCCACGGCAGTGTACGGTGTGAAAGGTGCAAACGGTGTTATCATTGTAAACACCAAGCGGGGCAGGAAGGGAGCTGTTCAGCTCGAGTTTTCCTCCCTGACCTCGGTAAAAAGTCCCACACGCCTGCCCGAATACATGAATGCCTATGAAACCCTTCTGCTGAGGAATGAGGCATACAAAAACGATGGGAAATGGGATATGCTGATTTCCGACGAAGCTCTTGAGCATTACAGAACACAGGACTCGCCGTATCTGTACCCGGATTTTGACTGGATGGATTTCTACTTCAAAACGGCTGTTGACCAGAACTACAATCTGAATGCCAGAGGGGGTAACGATTTTGTACAGTATTTCGTTTCCGTGGGATACCTGAACGAAGGCGACGTGTATGATGTGGGTGATGTTTTTCCCTATGATTATGACAAAAAGAATGCACACTACTGGCACAACCGGTACACTTTCCGGAACAACCTGGATTTCAACCTGACCGAAACCACCGATCTTTCCATTAACCTGGGAGGGAACCTCAAGGTATGGAATAAACCCGAGGACTATTATACCCAGGAGACCTGGTTTGAATCGGTTACTACCATGCCGTATTATCCGGAGGAAGCCCTGGAGCAGTTTCCTGATACCCTCATTCCTTACAATCAGGAGGGAATCAGGCCCTTCATCAAACCCGAGCAGGGGCAGATCAGGCTGATGTGGACGGGTGGTCGTGGTTTTCACCGTCACAAGAGCAATGAAATCACCTCGGATGTTCACCTGACACAACGCCTGGACTTTCTGACCGAAGGCCTGTCGGCTTCTGCACGGTATTCCTATACGGGCAACGTTCAGTACCGCCGGATCTTTTTCCTGAGCGATTACCTGGGTTATTACCTGAACCCGGCCGATACCAGCTGGACCCGGTATGATTTCAACGGGAATGTCAATTTTGACAAACCTCAGCCAAAGCTGGATGTTTCCGCACCGGAATATCTCCGGGGTTCATTCAGGAGCCATTATTACAGTGCCCAGCTGAATTATGAAAGGACATTCGGACTGCATGATATTGCGGCACTGGGAGTGTTCAGCCGGCGGGAAAGCCAGTCGGGTTCCAGCTTCCCATCCTATGAAGAGAACTGGGTGGGAAGGCTTACATATAATTATGACCAGAAATATTTATTTGAAGCCAGTGTGGCCCATACCGGATCGGAAAAATTTGCACCGGGCCTGCGGTTCGGGACATTTCCCTCATTCTCGGTGGGATGGGTCCTTTCAGAGGAGAATTTCTTCCGGCAGGCTCTTCCCTGGGTGAATTTCATGAAGCTCAGGGGGTCGTGGGGAATGGTAGGAAGTGATGCCGGTATTGCCCGCTGGTTATATATATCGGAGTATACCGAATCGGGTGGATCCATCGGTTTCGGTTACCCTATGAACTACTATCCGTTTATCAGTGAAGGAGCCATTCCGGTGACCGATGCCACCTGGGAGGAAGCCATCAAGCGGAACGTGGGGATTGAAACAGGATTCTGGCAGAACCTGATCACGCTGAACGTAGACCTTTATAATGAGTCGCGTGTGGGTATTCTGCAATCGCGGCGTTCCGTTCCATCCTGGGTGGGAGTAAGTTCCATCCAGGGGAACCTGGGTGAGACGAAAGCCCACGGACTGGAAGTGGAACTGGGAGTGAACAAGATGTTTTCCAACGGGATGTTCTTCCGGCTTCACGGCATTCTCAGTGCCAGTGAAAGCCGGGTGGTGTTCTACGACGAATCGGAAACCGTTCCCGAGAACCTGAAGGCTGAAGGCAAACCCGTGGGACTTGCCCAGAGGATGACCTGGTACACTCCCACCATGGGTATACAGTGCATCGGATTCTATCAGGACTTTGACGAACTGTTCATGTATCCGCTGGCCAGCGGACCCCAACCCATTGTGGGCGATTTCAGGTACCTTGATTACAACGGTGACGGGACCGTGAACAGCCAGGACCGGGTGGTATCCACCCATCCTTTCGTGCCCGAAGTGACCTGGAGTTCCAGTCTGGAAGTAGGATACAAGAATCTTTCACTGAGGGCCGATTTTTACGGGATCAGCTCGGCACAGTTTCCCATGCGTCAGGGAGGGATGTTTTATCTTTATCCATTTACCCAGAACAAGGACAATGCCCTGCTGGTGCATGACGACCACTGGACTCCTGATAACCGGGATCCCCTGTATCCTGCGGTTCATTCACTGGCTACCGAACAGTACAATTACCAGATCAACAGCTTCAGCATACTGGAAGCACGGTACACCAGGCTGAGGAATCTGTCGTTGAATTACCGGTTACAGGATAACCGTTTCCTGGAATCTATCGGGATCAAAGCCGCAAACTTTACCCTGACGGGAACTAACCTCTTCACCTGGACCCCATACTGGCTGGGCGGAGATCCGGAAGGATTCAACATGGGGGTCGACTTTGGCGCCTATCCCATGATGAAGCGTTTCAACTTTGAGGTAAGACTGACCTTCTAATGCTAACCCGTTAAACACATGAAAATGAAAAGAATTACATATCTCTTGATAGCTATGGCCCTGATATTCCAGGGTTGTGAGGAATACCTCGACAAGGTACCGGAGTCTGCGGGTATGACGGAAGAGGATGTTTTTACCGATTATCTGAATTACAGGAAGTTTGAAGACAGAATGTACAAGGATATGGTAGACCCCCTTCATCAGTTTGATTATACGCAGATAGCCGCACTCTGTGACGAGGGGTACAATACTTCCGACTGGGAAACCATGCCGATAGCCCAGGCGGGCGACTGGCTCCGTTCATACAACACCGGGCAGGCGCTGCAGTTTTATGCCGTGTGGAATGCCTGGGAGAGTATCCGGATTGCGAACATTTCCATTCAGAATATCCCGATGCTGGAGGAAAGCGGAGATGCCACGCAGGAACAGATCAATCGGTTGAAGGGGCAGGCTCATTTCATGCGGGCATGGTACTATTTCGAGTTTCTGAGAAGGCAGGGAGGCATGCCCTATATTACACGGCCCCTGAAAGGAACCGACAATTTTGCCCTTCCCAGGCTTTCGTATCATGAAACGGCCCTGAAGATTGCAGCCGACTGCGATACGGCTGCCTCGTTGTTGCCCCTTCAATGGGATATGGCCCATCTGGGCCGCCCAACAAAGGGAGCTGCTATGGCCCTGAAAGCATCTACCCTGCTGTTTGATGCCAGTCCTACAAACAATCCGTCGAATGATGTTTCCAGATGGACTGCTGCTGCAGAGGCCGCCTGGGATGTGATTGAGCTGGCGCGGACCACCGGGGTATACAGGCTGGTGGAATCGAAAGGGACTGATGAAGTAAGGTATCTGACACCGGATGGGGTGGAAACAATTGAATACCCCAGCGGTTTTGACAGCATCTTCATGTACACTCCATATAATGAGGAGATCATCTGGGAGTTCTATGCAAGGGTGAACAACGGAGGGACCCACAACCCGTTTACTGTGGCCAGTCTTTCCTCCCCGAGCATTATCCAGGGCTTCAGCCCGTCGCAGAACATTGTGGAAATGTTTGAAACCGCCGACGGGCTTGATATTGAAGATGATCCGAATTATGATGACCAGGATCCCTGGGTTGACCGTGATCCCCGGTTTTACCATACCATCCTGTTCAATCAGCAGAGGTGGACCAGCAAAACCGACCTGTACCTTGAACTGTGGGAAGGTGGCCGCGATCGGCTCAGTGAGCCCCATTACAGCAAAACAGGTTACCTGGCCCGCAAGTTCTGGGGCAAGAACGTGGATTCATGGTCGGGTGCCCGGGCGCCGTATACACACAGCATCTTTTTCAGGTATGCCGAAATCCTTTTGATGTATGCCGAGGCCGCGAACGAAGTAGGCGGCCCGAACCATGTGATCTCCGGAGCCGACCTGTCGGCCGTGGAGGCGGTGAATATGGTGAGGGCACGGGTGAACATGCCGGATGTGAATGCCATGTATCTGGGAAGCAAGGAAAGCTTCCGTGAAAGAATCAAGAACGAACGGGCAGTGGAACTCTACCTGGAGGGAAAACGGTTTTTCGATCTGTCAAGGTGGGGAGATGCCCACAAAATGAAACACAGGGCGATTTATGGTATAACCCTCACCGAGGATGTTACCAAACCCACCGGGTATATCATCAACCAGACAACCGATCCGGTGTTTGTGCTGACATTCGAGCAGAAACATTACCGGTGGCCCATTCCTACTGAAGATGCCCTTATGTTTGAAGAATTTGAACAAAATCCCGGCTGGTAAGCCTGATCTGAAAATAAAAGGTGCTAACAACTGAAAAACAAAGAATTATGAATATAATGAGAAATCTGTTGATCTTTATGGTGCTTCTTGCCATGCAGGGTTTCCGGACTCTGAATGCCCAGGAAACACCTACGACCACTGTGACAGGTCGGGTGGTTGATGAGTCGGGACAACCCCTTCCGGGAGTTGTGGTGAAATCCTTCAATCTGAAGAACACAGTCCTGACCGATGCCAGCGGAGAATTCTCCATTCTGGCAACCGCCGCTGAAACCGACCATATTGTGGTTTCCGAATCGGGATATGATTTACTGGTTTATTCCGTTGTTCCCGGCCAGGAGATCCCTGACGAGGTCTCTCTGATCAAGACCCGGGCCATCGATCCGCGGAATGAGGTATCGCTGCCCTATGGTTCATTGAGCAGCGACCGCACCGTGGGCGCCGTCAGTGTGATCAGCGGAGACGAACTGGAATCCTTTCCGGCGGATAATCTGCTGGAAGCCCTGATGGGAAGGATTCCCGGACTGGTTATTAATCAGTACGACTATTTTCCCGGCAGGGAATCGCTGGGTGCCTACATACGGGGCCTGGGGGCTGCCATTTACATTGACGGCGTTCCCAGGGACCTTACGGGTTTGAATGCCTCCGACGTTGAAAGTGTGGAAGTGATGAAAGACCTTTCGGGCCGGGCTGCGCTTGGTCTTTCGGGCGCCGGACCGGTGATCTGGATCACCACGAAGAAAGGGCATCAGTATAACCGGAAAATATCGGTTTCCGCGGAATACGGTTTCAGAAATCCGGCCACTTTGCCGGAGTACCTTGATGCTTACAATTACGCAACCCTGTATAACGAAGCCAGGGAGAATGACGGGCTGAGCCCGATGTATACACAGGATGAACTCGATGCCTACCGTAACCAGAGCAATCCCGTGAGGTATCCCGATGTGGATTATTACGATATGTACGTAAGGAATACAGCTCCATTCTCCAGAGGCAATATCAGCTTCGAAGGAGGGGATGAAGGAGTGAAGTATTACTCTGCATTCAATTATCTGACGTCCCAGGGGCTTGAGTCGGTTGGGGAACTGGCAAAAAATGAAAGGTACAAATTGCTTGGGAATGTGGATATCCGCCTAACCGATTTCATCAGAATGGGTGTCAATATTTCCGGTTCGCTGAACAATCAGCGGTTCCCGAACGAAGGAGGCGGATCGGGAGTATTCAACATGTTCGATATCCTTTCCAGGTATCCTGCCAATGCACATCCGGTGTATTTCGGCGATAAGCTGATTATCAGCGATGACTATCCGGCGAATGTGACCAATGAGCTGAAACATTCCGGTTTTGCCGAAGGTAAAATCCTGAATGCCCAGAACACGGCCACTCTGGCCATTGACCTGAATGATGTGGTGGAAGGGCTGACACTGGATGCCCGGGCATCGTTTGATGTAATGAATTACATTATGCATACGAAAGGCGGTACGGAAGCCCTTTACCGTCTGGAAAGGACCGGAACAGGAGCCGATACGGCCATTCTGGTTGTACCTGAAGAAGTGGATGTGGATATGAGTGTTGGGGACAATACGGTGGACCGGCGGACAGAAGCCATGACCTCGCTGAACTACGAAAAGGAATCGGGTAAACATTCTCTGCTCCTGAATGCGGTGTATTACATGGCATTGCATGAATGGAGGGCAACCGGTGGTGATTACCAGCCCGATAAACTGCAGGATTTTTCCCTGCGGGCCAATTACAACTTTGATAACAAATACACCCTGGAGGCCGATCTGTCTTATACGGGAAGCATGAGAATGCCTGAAGGGAAACGGTTCTCACTCTATCCCACAGTGGGAGCTGCATGGGTGGTCAGTAACGAGGGGTTTCTCAGCGGAAGCAATTTGATTGACTACCTCAAGCTCCATACTTCGTTTGGCATTATGGGAATAGGAGATTTTTATCTGCAGGGATATAACCCGTATTACCTTTTCGAAACTCTCTGGAGCTCTGCCGGAACATGGGGGTCGGGTATTCCCGGAAACTGGGCGGATGCAGCCAATATTTACACCATTTTGCAGAGTGAATCGACCGACTTTGTACTTCCCAAAAGAAGGTATTTCAATGCAGGTATTCAGGGACAGCTGCTTGACAAAGCACTGGCATTCGAAGTAAATTATTTCGATGAGTACAATTACGATAAGGTATCGAACCGTTTGTATTCGCTGCCTTCCATTGTAGGAACGGAATTCCTTCCGGCTACCAATTACGGTGAAGACAAGCGCTGGGGTTTTGACGGAATGGTTCAGTACACGGGCAGCACAGGAGACTTTAGCTACTCCGCCGGTTTGAATGCCCTGTACATCAGAGGGAAATACCTGGTGGTTGACGAGCTGGTTTCGCTGGAGGAATACCGAAAACTGGCAGGAAAAGACATGGATCTTTTCTGGATCTATAATGCGGAAGGACTTTACCAGAGTGAGAGTGAAATTACCTCCAGGAATGTGAGTCAGTCCTGGGGCGAAGTCAAACCGGGTGATATCCGTTACGAAGACAAAAACAACGACGGAACGGTGGATGAGAAGGATGTGTACACCCCGGGAGCGCACAGTCCCCGCCTGTACTACGGCCTGAACCTGAAATTGAGCTATAAACAGGTGAGCCTGTTCATTACCGGACAGGGAGTGGCCAACGGCGATGTTCTCCTTACCTCTGACCGGTATTTCAGGATCAACGGAACCCGCCAGAACTATCCGGAACTGATGCTCGACAGGTGGCCGGTGACAGATGAGTTCCCGAGACTTACCACCACGTCGAACAACAACATGCAAAACTCCACTTTCTGGGTGAGGAATGCAGCGTATTTCAAAATCAAAAATGTGGAGCTGAGCTACCGGTTGCCGAAAAATGTATCGCGTAGCCTTTCCATGGCCGATGCCCGTGTTTTTTTGCGGGGGACCAATTTGCTGGTTCTGTCCGGCCTGAATGAATACGGCGTGGATCCTGAAAATCTTGATGCCGGAATTACTGGATACCCTGTATTCAGAACCTATACTGCCGGTGTATCGTTTAGTTTCTAATCCAATAAACCGAAGATATGAAGCGAATAATTTTAATATGTTGGGCAACCCTGATGGTGGCAGTTGCATGCGACTATCTGGAACCCAGTCCCATTCAGCACCTCAGTACCGAGGAACTGCTCGAAGCTGCTGATTACGGAGAAGGATTGCTTTCCACGGCATACAGGAACCTGTATCCGAATTTTGAAATCACTTCCGAATATTATACGGATAATGCAGCGCCTTCACAGGCAGGGACCAATCTGCTGGCCCTGGGAGGCTGGACGGTGGAGAACAATCCGATCGGTAGCTGGGATCACTGGTATAATTCCATCAACTATTGCAACAAGTATCTGGAACTGGGTGGCGATCTGCTGTACAGTGTATCCGACCCGGTTCTGAACAAAACCCTGCAGAAAAACCGCCGGGCCGAAGCCTTTTTCCTGAGGGCATGGTACCACTGGAAACTTCTTCAAACCTATGGCGGGTATGCTGACGGGGAATCGGAAGCCCTGGGTATCCCCATTGTGACCAAATCGTTGACTACGGAGGATGAGCTTGACCTTCCCAGGGATACTTACGAAGATGTTGTGGAACAGATTGCAGAAGACCTGGACTCAGCCATTGCCGTACTGCCGCTGATATATAACGGTGCCAGCCAGACCGACAACATCTCCAACCGGGGGAGGGCATCGGGCCTGGCTGCTATGGCGCTGAAAGCACGGGTGTATCTGTATGCTGCCAGTCCGGCTTACGGTCCGTCTACCACCGATCTGTGGGAACGGGCCGCAGAGGCAGCCTATGAGGCGATTGAAGCCTCCGGCGGATTGGATGATCTGTCCTCGTATGGGAATTTCAACGATTTCAACGATTTCGACCATATCTGGATACAACCTCCGTATTCATCCAACGCACTTGAGAATACACACTATCCTCCCTCGTTATACGGAGACGGAGCCTGTAACCCGTCGCAGAACCTGGTGGATGCCTTTCCGGCAGGTGACGGGTATCCTGTGGATGAAAGCTCCGTTTATGATCCGGATAATCCCTATGCCAACCGTGATCCGAGATTTGAACGGTTTATCTTTTACAACGGGGACAATTACAACGGAACCTGGATCCGTACCTACCAGGGAGGACCCGATGCACCCGGCGGGCTTTCACAGGATGGAACCCGCACAGGCTATTACATGAAAAAGCTGCTGAGCCGGAATGTGCGTCTCACTCCAGGTGATGTAACGAGTGATTATAAATATTATACGTATCTGAGCCGGACCGAACTCTACCTGAACTTTGCCGAAGCTGCGAACGAAGCGGTGGGACCCACCGATGCCAGCCTGGGCTATTCGGCCAGGGATGTGCTGGCCAGGGTAAGAAAACGGGCAGGCATTGATTCGGATCCGAATACATCGGGATACCAGGATCAATACCTGGACGACCAGGCTGCGGCCGGGAAAGAGGCATTCCGTGATCTGGTGCACAACGAGAGAAGAATTGAGCTCTGTTTTGAAGGACACCGGTTCTGGGATATCCGAAGGCTGAACGAACCCCTGAATCATACCATTGAAGGGATTGAAATTGCACAGAATCCCAACCCGCCGGCACCGGAAGTATCCAATATCGCCCTGGTGTCAGAGGCATCTGCCGATTATGTTTCCCAGTGGTCAAGGCTGTCATACATCAACAACGGAACCACTTCCCTGCCTGCTTTCCACAACTGGTACAGTGGCGGGCAGTGGCGATATGTTCAGTATGATTTTCCCACCTACTTCAAGGTTCCAGGAACAAGCAGCAACTATTCCGTCGACAGTGTCGTGGTTTACTGGTGGGAGGAATGCCCTACATGCGGGGTTCAGTATCCCGACAGTACCTATCTTGAGGTATGGGATGAAGGTGCAGGCGACTGGGTGGAAGTGTGGAGTGACTTTGACGGAATTACAGAAGATTACTGTCCGATCGTATTCACCCCGGCCATTCAGACCAGCCGGATGCGTTTGAACTTCAGGGATAATGCTTCGTGCGGCATACGGGAATGGGAAGTGTACGGTGCACAGATAGAACCTGCTGCTTTCGAATATGAAGTGGTGGATGTAGAAAACCATACTTTCCAGGATTACATGAGGTATGTACCCCTGCCATACTCACAGACCCTGCTGATGAGCAACCTGAAGCAAAACAGCGGATGGTAGAAAAGTTTTTCAATATGTTAATTTCAAAAAACGGAGATATGAAAAATACGGTTATTATCTTGATTCTGGTTGGCCTCTTTACCGTCGGCTGTTACGAGGAGTTCAGGAATGATTATCCCTATACGACGGTAGCTTTTTCTACAGCCACCGGAGGATTGACTACCCAGGGACAACTGGGCCGGACCGTGGTCATTGGAGAGGGACTGGAACTCGATTTTGGTGTTTACCTGGCAGGTCTGCTGGAAAATGACCAGGAATGGTGGGTGGATTATATGATCGATCCTTCTTTGCTGGATGGAACCCCTTACGACCTGATGCCCGAGGATTACTATACCCTCAGCAACGAAAGCAGAATTACCATACCCAAAGGCGAATACGTAGGGAAGGTTACTGTAACCCTTGATTCCACCAGTTTTGTGAACGATCCCAGAGCCTCCGGCTATAACCTGGCTCTGCCAATCCGGCTGACCGATACTAATGCCGATTCACTCCACACTACTCAGAGTACAAAAATTCTGGTTATCAAGTACATCAATTACTACGATGGATATTATGACCAGACAGGTACCTACGAGACGGTGACCGATGCCAGCGAACTGGTAAACAGCGGATCAATCGACAATGTGATCAAAATGTCTACCGTCATGCTCGATACCGTACTGGCCAACGGGATGATCTACATCGGCTCTGACTATGAGGTGAAGTATGCCGTAAATCCGGATAATACTGTCTATATCGAAAAAACACCCGTTGGAGCACTGGAAATCATCAACCTGGCTATGACGGCTACCCTGTCGACCGATTATGTGAGCCCATGGGAAAGCCTCGAGGCCATACGGGATGGTTACGAACCTTCCAGCTCCACGGATAAAGGACCAGGTGCATACGGAAACTGGTGGAGCGGAGGCCAATGGAGGTGGGTGCAGTACGAGTGGCCCGACCTTTACTATATCAGCCAGTCGGATGTATACTGGTGGACAGACGGAGGGGGTATTCAGATTCCTACCGAGAGTTATATTGAATACTGGAATACCGAAACCGAACAGTGGGAGCTTGTTCCCAATCACAGCGGCTTCGGGGTGAATCCGGATATGTATAACATTACCACCTTTGACGAGGTGCTGACCAACAAGATCAGGATCCATATGCGGCATGATGTGGAGTCATGCGGTATCCTCGAATGGAAAGTGTGGGGGTACATGGCTGCCGTTAATCCGGAACAGGCCCGGATTTCTTCTGTCACACCAACGGGTGAATGCATCTGGGATCCGGAAACCAGCACCTACCATCTTGAGTACCGGATCGATTATGAGGGTATGGATTACCATACCAACGTGAATACCCGGCTGGTGTGGAGGAACCGCATCAGGGACGGAGTGAACGAGTGGAGAAGGTAACTTTTTCGGTGAAATTTACCCTTTACAGGAAGGACTGCTGCCGGCAGTCCTTCCTGTAAACTTCACCTCCCTGCGGTTGTTTCCGGCATGCTGTTCTGTTAAAGGATAAAATCTTCGTTCGGTACTTTGTTGTTATGTTGAAAATATCCTGCCTGGTGCATTTTTTAATAATCCGGGAATGAAGGCAGGTTGTTCCACCTGGAATAAAATTTTCGTATGGATAACCGATCATTTATATATTAAAAACTATATCATGATGAAAATGTATATAAGTATGTTTATTCGAAGATTTTTATCCTTTCAAGCCGGATTCATTTTATTTTCTGTTCTGTGCTCAGTGAGCGGGGCGAATGCTCAGGTAAGGGTGTCCGACAGTATTCCCCAGTATCTTTTCAGTGATTTTGCCACCGGCGCGGTGGTGAAAAGTAACGGTGAGAAAATTGCTGCTTCTCTGAATTACAATGTCATAACGGAGGAGATGATCTTCCGGGAGAACGGCCGGTACATGGCACTGTCGGGAATCGATGAGATCGATTCAGTGTACCTGAACAATATGGTCTTCATACCTGCCGGGAAGGCTTTCTATGAGCTGGCTGTGGACGGGCCCGTTAAGCTTTTTGTCCAGTTTTCGGGAACGGTGAGGGTGGAAGGAGAAGAAGTGGGTTACGGTTCCACTTCCCAGACCAGCCGGGTCAGATCGCTCAATACCCTGATCAGCAGTGGCGCCATGTACAGTATGGATCTGCCGGAAAATCTGGTTATGTCACGGCATATAACCTACTATGTGGAAAAGAATGGAAAAAGGAAACGTTTTGTAAACGAGAGGGCATTTCTGCGGAATTTCAGAGATTACAGGGAGGCACTGGAGGAATATATTGAGAGAAGCAATATCCGGTTCGACCGTTATAATGACGTGGTAAAACTGGTGCAATTCCTGAACGGGATATACGGGGAGCGGTGAATCTGAAAAGCAGAAAATGGGGAAACCGGATCAGGGCAAGTTAAATAAATGTGATTCCTCCCGATTTTCATGCTGTGTACCTGATACTTCCACTTCCCTGACATCCAGTACCAGAATGCCGGAACCGGAAGGTTATTTTTTTCCCTGTATCCTGCTTTCGGAAAAATTGAAAATTAAAGAAAACCCGGCCTGTAAATGATCTGAGCGGATATTTCTCTGGAAAACAGAATGGGTTCGATACGCATGTGATAATAATCTCGTAAGACAACAAACAAGATATGAAACAACGAATATCCGCAGGTTACAAAATATATGGGATGGCCGGTTGGGCAAGATTTTCATTCCTTGTTCCGCTGGGCTTGTTATCCTGTTCTACGGTTCCTGAAAATGAGCCACCCAACATCATTCTGATCATGGCCGATGATATGGGGTTTTCTGACCTGGGATGCTACGGAAGTGAAATACATACCCCGAATCTTGACCGGCTGGCTGAGAACGGAATCAGGTTCTCCCGTTTTTATAATGGGGCCCGGTGTTGTCCAACCCGGGCAAGCCTCCTGACAGGATTATATGCCCATCAGGCGGGTATAGGAAGCATGACCGACGACTGGGGGCACGAATCGTACCGTGGCGACCTGAACAACCGGTGCGTGACACTGGCTGAAGCGCTCGGAACTTCGGGTTATACTACCTATATGACCGGCAAGTGGCACGTAACCGGCCATTTGGGCCACTGGAGCGGCAACGGGGAAAGGATGTCGAAACATAACTGGCCCCTTCAGAGGGGATTCGATCATTTTTTCGGGACTATTATCGGGGCGGGAAGTTATTATGACCCGATCACGCTGGTCAGGGATAATGAGCCGGTGGATTCTCTTGAGGATGGCTTCTACTATACCGATGCCATCAATGATCATATGGTGGAATTTATCAATGAACACGTTCACTCGGGCAACGATGCCCCGTTTTTCGCGTATGTGGCCCACGTAGCGCCCCACTGGCCCCTGCATGCGTTGCCTGAAGACATAGAACATTATGCGGGAGTATATGACAGGGGTTGGGATGCGATACGTCGTGATCGACTGGAGAAAATGAAACACCTGGGCCTGATGGATGAAGAAACGGAGCTGACTCCCCGGGATCCCCGGGTACCGGCCTGGGAAGAAGAGGAAAACAAAGCCTGGAGAATAAAGGCCATGGAGGTATATGCAGCCCAGACAGAACGAATGGACAGAGGCATAGGACGTATTGTTGAAGCCCTTGAAAAAAACGGGATTCTGGATAATACTCTCATCATTTTTCTGGCCGATAACGGCGGTTGTGCTGAAATCCTGACCGACCGATGGCGGGGAATGTTTATTGCCAGGGAAACACACAACGGAAAGCCTGTTCATGTGGGCAATGATCCCGCTTACATGCCGGGTCCTGAAGAAACCTATCAGAGTTACGGTGTGGGATGGGCCAATGTATCGAACACACCTTTCAGGCTTTACAAACATTTTACCCATGAAGGGGGTATTTCCACCCCGATGATTGCACACTGGCCCGCCGGGATCGATGCAAAAAACAAATGGAGACACCATCCGTCACATATCATCGACCTGATGCCGACCTTCCTGGATGCTGCCGGTGCGGAGTATCCGGAGCGGTTTAACGGACAGGATATTATCCCTTTTGAAGGCCAGAGTCTTATCCCGGTGTTCGAAAATGACCGGATTGAACGTGACGGCCCACTGTTCTGGGAGCATGAGGGAAACAGGGCGGTTCTGAGCGGGAAGTGGAAGCTGGTGCAACAGCACAACCGGGAATGGGAATTGTTCGATATGCATGCCGACCGCACGGAAACCACCGATCTTTCCGATGAAATGCCCGGGAAAGTGGCTGAACTGAAAGCCATGTATGATGAATGGACTGAAAGGACCGGAGTACTTCCATGGCCGGCTTATCAATACATACGTGAAAATAAGCTGGATGAGGGTGCAAGATGAGACGCAGAACATTCATAAGGACCACAGGATTGGGTAGTGCCGGTGTCGCTGGTTCATCTGTGCTGGGAACGCTGAATTGGTCGTTCACCTTTCGTTCTGAACAAAAGCCGAATATCCTGTTCATAACTACCGACTATCAGGCAGGGGAAGATATCCCATGCAGTACCGGTTCCTTTCTGCAAATGCCCAATCTGAAAAGACTTTACAGGGAAGGAGTTGTATTCAATCATCATTACTGCACAGCTCCGATATGTATGCCGGCACGCTATACTTTCATTTCGGGCCAGTATCCTCACAATCATGGCATGTGGGATAATGGTGGAAAATGGGTGCCTGAGGGTACTCCCCTGTTAATGCAGCAGCTTTCACAGAGAGGTTATCAGGTGATTGGGGTGGGTAAAATGCATTTTCATCCATGGGACCGTATGGCGGGCTTTCATAAGCGAATATTTGCCGAAAGAAAAGGAAACAGCCGGGCAGACAATAACCGCATGGACGATTATGCCCGGTTTTTATCAGCTCATGGACTCAGCCGGTGGAGCTATCTCAGGGAACAATGGAAATCTGACATATTCGGAGTGTATGACTGGCCTTTTGCCGAGAAATTTCACATTGACCATTTTGTGGGGGAGCAAACTGTAAAGACCATTGAAAATCTGGGAGACCACTCCCCCTGGTTTTTATGGGCCTCATTTAACGGACCCCATAATCCATGGGACCCTCCGGCCCGGTGTTCTGACCCTTACAAACGAATGAAACTGCCGGCGGCACGTTTACGTCAGGGTGAACTTCAGGAAAAACCAATGGATCACACCCGGCTCAGGTTTAACTATACTCGTGCAGTTCCTGACCGTATTGATCAGGCACCTGAGGAAGAAAAAGCAGAAATTATTCACCGGATCAGAGCCGGACATTATGGAGGACTGACCTTCATTGACGAGCAGATTGGACGCATTCTCCATACCCTTGAGCGCCGAAATCTTCTTGAAAATACTGTCGTTATCTATTCTGCCGACCACGGTTGCGAACTGGGAGATCATCACAATATCCACAAGGGCTTGTTTTACGAGCGCTCTGCTCGTGTTCCGATGATCATATGGAATCCTGCCCGGTTCAGCCCGGCCTCCGTTGACAGTTATTCCGGGCATATTGATCTTTTTCCCACCATCTTGTCACTTACAGGGACAAAAATGTCCTCCCAATTGCGTGAAAAACTTGAAGGCCATGATCTGGTGCCTGTAATTGGCGGTTCATCCAAACAGGGTCAGCAACAGGCATATAACGAAATCAGGGGCGGAACCAGTATTGTGACAGATGACTGGAAGTTGAGTATCTATCCGGCCGACGGAGACGGAGAATTATATGACCGACACAGTGATCCTGAAGAGCTTTACAATCTGTTCAATCATCCCGACTACCTTGCGGTCCGGAAAGAATTAACGGATCGTTTGATTGCCTTTCATCCTCCGTTGAAAAACAAGATTGACCGGATGAACCAGGTGATTTTTGTTGAAAAGGATGTGTACCGGTACAGAGGGGGAGAACATATTCCTCCGGATCAGGCTCCCTGCCAGGCGGGTAAATCCATTGAAATGGAGGCTGACATTATTCCTGTTAACGGAAGCTGGGATGATGGGCCGGTTATGGTTGCTCATGTGGCAGGAGTGCATGGTTATGCCATTTACATAAAAGATGGATATCTGGCCATGGGATTCCGGCGCTGGGGAAAGGATATCATCATTCTATCTCCTGAAAAATTGCCTGTACAAGCGTTACGGATAGGAGCCAGGGTGAACAGGGAGGGTCTGCTTACTCTTCTGGTGGACGGGCAGGCTGTTTCTTCTGCCAAAACTGATGGCCCTGTACCGCTTCAGGAAGGTCACGAAAGGGTACTGGCACCACATATTTTTATCGGCCGGAGTCCGGAATGGGCCCGGCCGGTTGGTGAATATACACCCGGTCTGGATTTCTCGGAATATGTTCAGGAGGTAGAACTGAAAATTGACCATATATGAAAGCTTCCTGTACCATCAGCCAAAGAATAAAAATAGCCCGTGGTAACCCAATTCGCACAATCGGAATTGCAGGGGCCACTGCCACGCTATCGATAGGCTTTCCTTCCTGTCATCCGGCAGAAGAGAGTCCCAATATCATCCTGATCCTGGTGGATGACCTGGGCTATGGGGATGTATCGTGTTACAATGATCAGGCAAGGCTGACAACACCCCACATTGACCACCTGGCCGAAGCCGGCATGCGGTTTACCGATGCACATGCCAGCGCTGCCCAGAGTTCCCCTACCCGATATGGCCTGCTTACCGGCCGGTATTCCTGGCGCACCCGCTTGCAGGTGGGTGTGTTGCCTCATTTCGATGAACCCCTGATTGAGAAAGACAGGGTGACACTTGCTTCCCTGTTGAAGGAGCAGGGATATTCCACCGCCTGTATCGGAAAATGGCATCTGGGCCTGGGATGGCAGACTCTGGAAGGCGATACCATCGATCCCCGGTCGTGGTCAGCACGGCAAAACCTCAAAATCGATTATTCCAAACCGTTAACAACTTCTCCCAATGATTACGGTTTTGATTATTACTTCGGTATCAATGCCTCGAACAATATGCTGCCTTATTGCCTGATTGAGAACAACTGCGTGGTGACTGTTCCCGGCAAACCGAAATTCCCTGTATTTGATACGGAAACGGGTGTGGGTCTGGTATCGGAGGATTATGACAGCCAGAAGCTGGAAAAAACCCTGTTCCGGAAAGCCATGACCTGGCTGGAAAAACAGAAGGAGGAACATCCCGGGAAACCCTTTTTTCTGTATTATCCCATGTCGGCCATCCACCGACCCTGCCTTCCCGATGATCCGTTTATCGGCAAAGGAGAAGCGGGACTGAAAGGGGGTAAGATACTGGAAACGGATTATTATGTGGGGCAGTTGATGGAATGGCTTGAGAGGGAAGGGTTGGATGAAAATACCCTGTTCATTTTTACAAGTGATAACGGGGGCAGGCCGGGCGATCCGGAATATGCGCTCCGTCAGCTTGCTGCAAATGACTATGGCCGGAAATATGAACCGGGGAAATGGATGGAAAAAGACAGCCTGGTGCAGGTTTATTCCCCGTATGAAAAACCGGAAGGATCAGAGAACTATCATATTTATGGCCATTATTCCAGTGCCGGTTTCAGAGGATATAAGTTCGACATATATGAAGGAGGCCATCGTGTGCCGTTTATTATCACATGGCCCGGAGTGGTGGAAGCAGGTACGGTGTGTAATGAGCTGGTCAGTACTCTGGATATTCTGGCTACACTGGCCGATTTGATGAACGCCGACCTACCTTCTGATGCCGGCGAGGACAGTTTCAGCTTTTTGCCCTGTTTGCTGGGTGAAGAAAAATCGCCCGTCAGGCCTAACCTGGTGCATAAAGCCTGGTACGCCGGCAAGCTGGCCATAAGGAAAGGGAATTGGAAGCTGATTCCTTTCAGGGACGGAGGAGGCATTTACCAATTCCCGGAGGTGGACGAGGAAGGCCAGCTCTATGATCTTGAAAATGATCCTTCCGAATCGGTGAATCTTTATGATCAGAAGCCGGAGGTGGTTGCAGAATTAAGAAAAGAACTGGAGAATGTGATGGAAGGCGAATATCAAACAGAGATGCAATACAATTGAATGCGGCGCAAATGATTCAAAAACAAATAATAGGTTGGATTTTTCTTCTGATTGCCGGAAATGCCATTTCAGGTTCTGCCCCTTCCGGGGAACTGCAGGGAATACTGGAAATCAGACAGGCTGGGGAATCAGGTATCCGGATTACCCTGAAGCCTGAGGGATACCCTGAAAACCTCCTATTCACGCCCGTACTGGCTAACCGGGATTATCCATCCCCTTTCATTAAGATTTCCGAACTGCAGGATATTGTCAGAAAACGTTCAGGAAAAATGGTGGTGGAAGTACATCCCGATCCGCTGACTGTGGTGATAAAAAATTCCGAAGGGATTACTATTCAGACCATTGCATTCAGGGAAAACGGGAACCTGTCTTTTTTGCTCGATGATGCTCCTGTGCTGGGAATGGGGGAAGGCGGTCCGCGGCCGGAAAGGGGAACCGACTGGCGCAACCTGCCCATCGAGTTCGGCCGCCGGGGCCGGTTTCACAACATGCAGCCCCGCTGGCAGAGCGATGCCTATGGCTCGCGCAATCCGGTGCCCCTGCTGATCAGTACAGGGGGATGGGCCCTTTATTTCACTACACCCTGGGGCCGGTTTGACCTCACAGGGAAAGACCGCGGGATATTTATCCCCGTTGAACCCGCTGAGGCCGGCGGCATGCGGCAGAACCGGGAGAACCAGCAGCAGAACCTGGGAAAGGGCATTCCGCCCATGGATTCCTTTGTGCCCGGTCTGTATGATCTGTTTGTCTTCGATGCCCGTGATCCGGCGGCTTTTATGAAAAACATTTCCCTGATCAGCGGTCAGGCCGTCATGCCCCCACGCTGGGCGCTGGGTTATATGCAGTCGCACCGTACGCTGGAAGATGAACAACAGATGATGGCTATCGTCGATTCGTTCAGGAACAAGGAGATTCCACTGGATGCCGTGATATACCTGGGTACAGGTTTCTGCCCCCGGGGCTGGAACACCGAACAACCGTCGTTTGACTTCAACCCTGAAGTGTTTGAGCGGGATCCTGCCGAGGTCATTCACGACCTTCACCGGCGTCATGTCAGAGTGGTACTGCACATGGTCCCCTGGGACCGCGACAAACTGCCTACCCTGCACGGGACCATTCCGCCCGCCCCGGGAGAAACGGTGGATGGCGCGCACATCATGTCATACTGGGAACAGCATAAGGGTCTGATGGAAACAGGAGTGGATGCTTTCTGGCCCGATGAGGGTGACTGGTTCGACCTGTTCGAACGCATAAAAAGGCACCAGATGTACTATCAGGGGCCATTGTATACCCGGCCGGGAATCAGGCCCTGGAGCCTTCACCGGAACGGGCACCTGGGTGTGGCCCGCTGGGGAGGATGGGTATGGTCGGGTGATACCCAGTCGGCCTGGAAAACCCTGGAAGGACAGATTGCCGTGGGTATCAACCATTCCCTGAGCCTATCTCCTTACTGGGGGTCTGATATAGGGGGGTTCTACCCCAACAGGGAGCTCACCGGTGAACTGTATGCCCGCTGGTACCAGTTCGGAGCTTTCTGTCCTTCATTCCGTTCCCACGGACGTACGTGGTGGACCCGCCTGCCCTGGGGCTGGGGGCTGAATGAAAGAGGCCCGCTGGAAACACGTACCCCACCAATGGTTTCGGAAATGAATAATCCCCGCATAGAGCCGGTGGCGAAAAAATACACACAGCTTCGCTACCGCCTGCTGCCCTACAATTATACCCTGGCCTGGGAAGCCCGGGCAACCGGCATGCCCCTGATGCGGGCCCTGTGGCTGCATTATCCGGATGATACATTAGCCTGTGCTACCGGCGACCAGTACCTGTGGGGAAGGGATATGCTTGTGGCGCCCGTGTATGAAAAAGGGGCGGTATCACGCCGGGTATACCTGCCCGAAGGGGATTGGTACGACTGGTGGACGAATGAAAAAATCTCAGGGGGAAAAACGGTGGAGAAAAAGGTGGATCTGTCGGTTATGCCCCTGTATGTGCGGGCCGGGGCTGTCATTCCCCTGGATCCGGTGCGGCAATATGCAGACCAGCCGGTGAATGATCCAACCACCCTGAGAATTTACCGCGGGGCCGACGGTCATTTTACCCTTTACAACGACGACGGGATCAGTCAGGATTACCTGGAAGGCAAATACTCTCTGACCTGCCTGGTATGGGACAATGAAGAGGAAACGCTTACCATTCAGCCCGGGAAAGATGATCAGGGCAGGAAACACGGTACACCGAAAACTTTCCGGATCGAAACCGTTCCCGATGGTGCTACCCGGCTGGTTGAATGGAACGGACAGGAGGAAATAAGAATATCACTTAAAATAATATCATAGCATGAAGAACCAAACCGTAAATTTAATCATACTCCCTTTGCTGTGCATATTTCTCGCGGGATGTAATGTTTCAGGTGATCTGTCACTGACGAACGACCGGTTGAAAGTGACCTTTGATCAGAAGGGTATTCAGTCGGTATTTGACATTCAGAATAATTATGAGCTGCCGTTTGAAAAGGATGAGGTATTTCTCACCATCGACAGTGTGCTGTTTGATTCCGGAGAGATGGTTCCAAAAAAAATACATAAATCAAAACACACTGTATCCTATGAATATGCAGCCGGCGAATTTAACATTACCGTTAAATATGAACTGCAGGATGACTGGAGGTTTGTGTCGAAGCAGGTGCTGGTGGATTCCCCCGATAAAACCCGGTACAGGGTGGATGAAATGGGAATCCTGGCAGGGGAGATAAAGGATGATTCACTGAGTTATCAAAGATTTCCCGACCGAAGGTACGGCTTCACTCTGAGGAACATTCCTGTCCCGGCTGCGGGCGAGGGAACGGCCTGCTTTTTTACTGTACAGAACCCTTATACTGATTACACTTTCCTTGAAGGAACGGTTCAGGTCAGATACCGTCCCCGGATGAATTGGGAACAGAACCGGGGCCCTTTTGCATCCGACCGGTTATGTATAGGAACAGCCGATTTAACAGGTCATACCTTCAGGGCTGATCTGTTGCCCGAATGGGAATATGTATCCAAATCCGATGAGTTTGTGGCGGATGGTGACCGGATCGATCAGGGAGAAATCGATGCTGTGACGCAATGTGCACGGGAATTTCTGCTGATCGATCCGCAGGAGAGTGTACGGGTTCATATCGGGTGGTGCGAGAATGATTACCAGATAGACATTGCCACCCCGGAAGGCATGGAAGAATACAAAAGGATCATTGACCGTGCCGTGGAGCTGGGAAATCAGCATGTATTGTTCACGCCGTTCAACAGTGCAGTGGCTCCGCTGGAAGAAAATACCGATGCCTGGGGCTGGGAAAGCCTGCTTTGGTGGAATATGGGACAAAAGATCCGAAAGGGGGAATGGCATCCCGGCGATCCGCTGCCCCCTACCGTGCAGGAAGTGGTAGATTATGCCCGGTCGAAAGGAATCGGCCTGATGGCTTATGTATATCCTTCCCTTCCCTTTATGCAAAACCCGGAATGGACCGCATGGAGAACATCCAACGGGAAGAAGCCCGAAGGCTACCTGACGGTGGATACAGGCCTCAGGAGTTTTCAGGACTGGCTGGTGGATATGCTTGTGGCTTTTGCGGATGCCACGGGTTGTACAGGGTATTCCTTCGACCACTGGTGGATTGCCTATGAAAACGATCCGGATGATAAAAATGTGCAGGTATCCAGCAAATACCAGCAATGGTACGGATGCCGAAGGATACTGGAACAACTGCGCAAACGGGCCCCTCACCTGGTGATAGACGGCCGGCAGCAGTACCATCATTTCGGTACCTGGACCTGGCTGGCCGGCACATACCCGCATCCCATGATGTCAGACGAGCAACCCGGTAGCTTTATGCCCGTTACCGACCTGAGTACAGACCGGATAAACGGGGCCAGGCAGCGGTATGTGGCTTACCGTTTAATGACACGGGACTTTACGCCCGTGGAAATCCTTCCTGGTTTTATTACGCACCAGACCCAGCGAAACGATGCCGACAGGATCATGAGGCGCGACCGGTTCCGTCCGCGCGACTGGGATTACCTGGGCTGGAAATACAATCTGATATCTTCCCTGGCTACCGCACCATACAACCATGTGGTGAATTATATTCCTGCCAGGGACGAACAGGAGTTTCACGCATTTTCAGAGGAAGACAAAGCCTTTTTCAATCATTGGCTTGATTTCACCGACATCAACATGGAATACCTGAAACATGTGAGGCCTGTGATGGGGCAGCCCATGACCGGAAGGTGCGATGGAACGGCCGCTATAGTCGAAGACCGTGGTTTTATTTTTCTTTTCAATCCCAATTACAGGGAGCTGAAAGCTGAATTTACCCTGAATCGCTCCATTGGCCTGACCTCTGGAGAAAAGTTTACCATTACGGAACTGTACCCGCGTGAAGGGGTGGTGCTTGCACCGGGTATTTCCGCTTTCGGTGATCGGGTCTGTGTGGATATGCCGGGAACCTCGGCTAAGGTGCTTCGGGTTGAACCCTTTGAAGAGAAAGGGAAACCCGTTCTGGTCAATGTGCCGGGGAATGCCGTGCTGAAAAAGGATACACTCATCCTGACTGAAGTTACAGGTGTTACCGGTTCGGAAACGGAAATCCATGTGATCCTTCCAGGAGAAACAAAAATCGGATCACTCACCGTGAATGGAACCGAATGGCCGTTTCTGCAGCAGGGGAACCGGGTGGAAGCTGTCCTGCGGTTTGCCGGTGAGTATTTTCCGGCAGCAGCAAGCCTTACCAGGTATGATCCGGGATTTACCGGCACCCGGGTAGAAACCACACTCCGTATTCCGGAAAGAATATTCAAACAACTGGAAAAGAGAAAAGAAAAGTGGCCCGTACGCTATACCGATGATGACAGACGGGCCCCCTGGCTCGAACCTTCCCGGTTGCTGCTGTATATCCATGTGGCTGATCCTTACCGGGTGACAGAAGAAGAAGTGCGCCGGGGTGATGAAGTGACAACACAAAGAATCAAAAAGCCAGTCCCTATGGACGAATACCGGCTGGAAATCGACGGGCGGCCCTTTCCGCTGAAGGAAGCCTATAACGGCGTGTATCCATACATGGAAAGGACTTACCTGGGTGTTTACGCCGATATATCTTCCCTGGAACCGGGGATGGATCATTCGGTAAGGGTCACCCTGCCGGCCCGCCTGAAGCCGGGTCAGTTCCAGGGGGTCTTTGTGGAACACGTGGAGGATGAATATACCCAATTTCTAAAAGAACCATGATAAAAAAGAATACCGGTTGCCTTATGAAAAGAATTTTCCTGCCGCTGTTCGTGACGCTCGTACTGACGGCCCTTGCCGGATGCGGGGAAGAACCCGGTGAATATGTAACACTTTCCGAACCTGCCCTTGACAGAATCACCCTGACGGGAGGCCCATGGTATGAAGCAATGGAACGGGAGAGAGCGTATCTGCGTTATCTTGACCCTGACCGTCTGCTGGTCCATTTCCGGAAAGTGGCCGGCATTCCTTCAGAGGCCCGTGAATACGGCGGATGGGAAATGGAATCGCGCGAGCTGAGAGGACATTCCACCGGACATTTCCTTTCAGCAGCCGCACGGATGGCTGTTCTGGCAGATGATACAGTTTTGCTGGAAAAATGCAGGTATATGGTCAATGAACTCAGGAAGTGCCAGGAAAAGAACGGAACAGGATATCTCAGTGCTTTCCCGGGAGAATACCTCGACAGGGTGGAAAATGTGCAGAAGGTATGGGCTCCCTATTACACACTGCATAAGATCCTGTCCGGTTTGTTCGATTGTTATGTATATCTGGACAATGAGGAAGCTCTGCGAACCACCCTCGCTATGGCCCGCTACCTGCAAGGCCGGATCAGCCCGCTTGGAAAGAAACACTTCCAGACAGTGCTTGACCATACCGAGCAGGGGGGGATGAATGAGCTTTTCTGGAATGTGTTTGCCGAAACAGGTGATACCATATGCCGTAACCTGGCGGGAGCTTTTTACCAGCACAGCTATTTCGATCCCCTGGCCGAACGTATCGACCATCTGAAAGGTTACCATGCCAATTCATTTATTCCCAACGTGGTGGGTGTAGCCCGGGAATATGAAATTACCGGCGATATCACCCTGCGGCAAATCGCCGAATTTTTCTGGCAGCAGGTGGTGAATGCCCGTTCATATGTTACCGGAGGGACCAGCAACGGAGAACACTGGAATACCGATCCGTATCATCTGCACACCGAACTGGGTCCGGGTGCCCATGAATGTTGCTGTACCTACAATATGATCAGATTGTCCGACTGCCTGTGGGACTGGTCAAAGGATATCAGATACCAGGAATACATGGAAAGAGCCCTGACCAATGGCATTCTGCCAACCCAGAACAGGGAAACGGGCATGTCCATGTATTATGTTTCCATGGCGCCCGGATATTACAAAACCTGGGGAACTCCCGATTCATCGTTCTGGTGTTGTACCGGAACGGGTATGGAGAATTTTTCGCGTATCGCCGAATACTTGTATGATGTGGATGGTGACAGGCTCTATGTGAACCAGTTCGTTCCGTCCAGGCTGGATTATTCCGACCTGGGCTTTGTCCTGGTTCAGAATACCGATCTTCCCGGAGGAAGCAGGGTGGAACTGATCATTGAGTCAGAGAAGCCCGTCTCCCTGAAGATGGCGGTCAGGATTCCTTCATGGACGGGCAACGATTACAGGGCCACCCTCAACAAAAAAGAACTGAAAGCCAGACCATCGGCCGGATCCTACCTGTTGATTGACAGGGTTTGGAATCCCGGCGACCGGCTGGAAATTGTATTTACTCCCGGTCTTTGGTATTCATTGCTTCCCGTCACAAATAAATACGTGGCATTCGGGGTCGGACCGCTGGTACTTGCCGCCCGGTTTCATGAAGCTGCGGTACCTGAAGACCTGCGGAACCGGTACGGTCCGTATGACGGCACTCCGGTGGAAGTTCCTGCTGTTCATTTCGATCCCTCTGATTTTATGGATCAACTGGAAACAGTGGATATGAAAAGCCGGTGGTACAGGGTGAGAAGCCCGGCAGGTCAGGAAATCGACATGGTGCCTTTTTATGACATCCACAGGGAATATTTTTCCATCTACCTGCCGGTGGAAAAACCTTCGGGAAAAATGAACCAGATAAGAGTGGATCCGTCCGAACACATTTGATATAAAATGATGCAGGAAAACAACAACATGGTAAGGTGAACAGAGGACGCATCATAGGGCTGTTTGTACTATCAGCCATGCTGATAGCATGTGCTGATAGAAAGGATGCGGAAATCGGGAAAATTCCACAGAGGGGATTTTTAAGCATAAAACCGGCAGGAAACTGGGAAGAAGCCCTGGTTACCGGCAACGGTACCATGGGAGCCATGGTGATGGGTCATCCTTATCACGATACCCTGATCCTGAATCATGCCCTGCTGTATCTGCCCCTGAACCGGCCCCTGGAACCGGTTTCCCAGGGGAAACACCTGCAGCAGATACGGAACCTGATGCTGGAAGGCAGATACGGGGAGGCTTCTCAATATGTGGTGGGCCTTTCTCATGAAGAAGGATGGAAGGGCAAGAGGTGGACCGATCCGTATATTCCTGCCTTTGATATTACCATCGGAATGGAAGAAGATTCGGTGGAAGAATATGCCCGCACCGTTGATTTCCAATCCGGAGAAGCCGGAGTGAAATGGAAAGACAGCAGGGGGATTTTTTCACGAAGCACCTTTGTCTCGCGAACCGATAATATGGTGGTTACACGGATTGTATCAAACGGTCCTGCTTTTGATTGCACGGTTGGAGTGAACGAAAGACACCGGAAAACCTGGTGGGCTGATATTCTGGGAATAGAGGATTCAGGAATCAGTGATAGCAGAATACATGCTGGTGGAAACCACCTGACCTTCCGCGCCGTATTTGAGAATCAGTGGGAAGGTCTGATCAGCGGATACGAAGGGGCGGTGCTTCTCAGGAATACAGGTGGCAGACTGGTTGGAAAAGAAAACGGGTTCGCAGTGGAAGGAACCCGCGAATTGCTGATCCTGGCCCGCCTGGTTCCCCTGTATGATACGCAAGATACCCATCTGCCGGGTCTGGTGGCCACTATGGATGGTGAAACAGCAAATTACGTGAAATTGCTGGCCAGGCACCGGGAAGTGCATGGGAAACTCTTCAACCGGACGAAACTGGAACTGTACCAGGGCAAAGAAAAACTGGTGCCTGTGGAAGAATGGCTGGGCATGGACAGCAGAAAACCTGATCCGCGCCTGATTGAGCTGGAATTTGATGCTGCCCGGTACAATATTATTTCATCCACAGGAATCAATCCGCCGAACCTCCAGGGTATCTGGAGCGGTACCCTGACACCGCCCTGGTCATCCGATTTTACTATGAACGGCAATGTTCCTGTAGCGGTTTCCTCCATGCTCCCTGCCAATATGCCCGACCTGATGATTCCGTTGTTCGATTTGCTGGAAATATATCTGCCGGATTTTGAGAAAAATGCCAAACAATTGTTCGGGTGCCGGGGAATCCATATCCCGTCACGAATGAGCACACACGGCTTGAACAATCATTTCGACGCTACCTGGCCCATGACTTTCTGGACCGGAGGTGCGGGTTGGTACTCGATGTTTTATTACGATTATTTCTTGCATACCGGCGATACGGCATTTTTGCGGCAAAGAGCCCTCCCTTTCATGGAAAAGGCCCTGCTTTTCTATGAGGATTTCCTTACAGAAGGGCCTGACGGTTATTTGCTTTTTAATCCTTCCTATTCCCCGGAGAATAATCCGGGCAACATTCCCTATCAGGCGTGTATCAATGCCACCATGGATGTCATGATTGCAAAACAGCTCTTGAGAAACACCATGGAAGCATCGGAATTACTGAAGGTGAACAGAGAAAAAATTTCTCTATGGCGTTTCATGCTGAAAAAAATGCCTCCCTATGAGTTGAATGAAAAAGGGGAACTCAGAGAATGGATGTGGCCCGGAGTGGCAGAAAACCACAGTCACCGGCATGTGTCGCATCTCTATGCCCTGTTTGATCTGATCGATCCTGAGTTCAGACAAAACCCGGAACTGAAGGAAGGGGCGCTCAGGGTGCTGGAAGAGAAAATGAAAGTGCGCAGGCAGGATGAAGGGGGAGTGATGGCTTTCGGGCTGGCTCAGATGGCATTTGCTGCCGCCATGCTGGGGGAAGCCGATGCATGCTATGAAATGCTAGGATGGCTTACACGAAATTACTGGAAAAACAATATGGTGACCACCCATGACCCGGGCAGTATCTTTAACCTGGACCTGAGTGGTGGGTACCCGGTTGTGGTCATAAAAATGCTGGTATATTCCGAACCCGGTTTGATCTCTCTTTTTCCAGCCCTTCCTTCAGCCTTTTCAACGGGAACCATCAAAGGAGTCCGTTTGCGGGGGAATGTGATGATCAGTGAGATGAACTGGGACAGGAAGAATATCCGTTTGCAGCTTCTGCCCGGAACCGACCGGAAAGTCCTGTTGAAGCTACCTGGAGAAATCGATGCGATCAGTTGCCGGGGAGGAAATATTACGGTATCAGGGAAACCGGGTGAACGATGGCTGGAAATGAGGGAAGGTTCTCCGGTACGGATACGAATTGCATTGAAAGAGCCATGTTATATAAAAACCCTGAGGAATTGACAAGGTGAGAAAGAACAGGTCAACAAAAAGGATGATACGGCGAAGAGGCATGCTGTATACCGGGGTGATGCTGGTTGTGATCATGGGTTGCTCCTGCCACCGGACCCCTGAATGCGATTTCCTGGTGGCTTCCGATCTGCATTACAACGGGTCGGAACAACGGGCTATGATCCTCGATTCAGCCATCCGCCTGATGAACCGGGCTTCTTCTCTGCCGTTTCCCCGGGCGGGTGGCCGCAATCTGGATCCTTTCGGCGTTTTTGTCACCGGTGATATCACAGAATCAGGAACGGAGGAACAGTGGAACCAGTTTGTCCATGCGTTCGGATTGAAAGGCGACAGGGATTTGCAAATACCTGTATACGAAACCTTTGGGAATCATGACGGCAATGTGGAAGGGATCGTGCGGGAAGGTATAAGGGCAAGAAACAAAAAACGAGCCGGTGGATGCCGGCTGTCGGATAATGGATTACATTACAGCTTTAACAGGAGCGGTGTGCATTTTGTGGTGCTGGGCATTTATCCCGGCAACGAATGGGATAGGGACTGCGAATGGTGCCATTACTTCCATGAATCGTTCCGCGAGGCGCAGATGAGCCTTGAATTTCTGCGTCACGATCTGAACCATCACCTTCGAAAACCCGACCAGCCGGTCATACTGCTTTTTCATTACGGCTGGGACGACTTCAGCCGGCTGTGGTGGAGTGAAAAGGAAAGGGATCGTTTTTACGAGGCAGTAAAAGACAGAAACATTATCGGAATCTTCCATGGGCATGATCATATTGTGGATCATTATATGTGGAGGGGTATGAATATATGGAGTGCCGGTTCCCCTCAGAGTGAAAATGGCCCCGGCACTTTCCTGGGGGTAAAGATCAGAGACGACGGCATTTTTGTATCGGTTTGCCGGAAAGATCACTGGGAACTTCTTTCCGCTGTGCCGGCAGGTCAGTAACTGTGAAATATAAAGCCGCATAATTTGATAAATGATGAAAAGAAAAACTGCTTGTTTGCAACACTTCATCCTCCTGTGGGTGACGGCTTTTCTGGTTTCCGGAACACAGGCCGAAGCACAGAGGCGGGAAATAGAGACTGTATTCGAAGACGATCACATGATCGTTGAATTCAACCGCAGCGGGATGAGCCGTATTTCCTCCCCTTCCGATAAATATCAGGCAAATATCGTTGGGCAGGGAAGCTGGGGCGAAGCCGAAATTACCTACCGGGTAGGGTCGGGAGCCTGGCTGAGTATCTATTCGGGAGGCACCCGTATTGAAGAAGTGAGCCCCGGCAAGCTGGTATACAGCAGCTTCAATGAGGGAACCCCCATGAAGTATTTCCGGATTTTTGAAAAGAAGGCTAAGGCGGTGGAGTGGACGATCCGGGTGGAAAGTCAGTTTCCCCATCCCATTACCATCGGTGATTTTGCCGTTCCTTTTCCGGTAAGTTCTCCCAGAAGGTATCCCGGGCCCCCTGAAATTTTCGAGCAGGGCTTCACCATGCACCGGCACATTGCCGGCGATGCCTCTTTCCTCTATTTTACCAGGGCAAACGGCGAACCTCCCTACCTGGTGGTGACCACCACCCCCGGCACCTTCTTCGAATATTTTGAAGACAACATGCCCTTTATTCACTCGGGGCTTTCGGCCGGAAGGATTGAAGAGGGAACCTGGCGGCTGGAAAACACCATGATTGAACTGGCCCCCGAAGGAGAGGAGGGAAGTTCCATCGAATACGGATTCAGATTGCAGTGGGCCGATAGTTACGATGAAATGCGGGAAATTCTCTATGAAAACGGTTTGTTCGACGTACGTGTCATTCCCGGCATGACCCTTCCGCAGGGAATGAAAGCCAAATTTTCCCTCCATACGCGGAACAGCATCGATTCCATTGTCCCTGAATTTCCGGAGCAGACCCGTCTCAGGTTCCTTGAATCCCCTGTTCCCGATCATTATATCTATGAAGTGGAGTTCAACCGCCTGGGAGAAAACCTGCTGACCATTCATTACAACGGACAAAGGAAGTCTGTCCTTGAATTCTTTTCCACCGAACCGGTGGAAACCCTGATAGCCAAACGCAGCCGCTTCATTACCCGTTCACAGCAGCACCGCGATCCTTCGAAATGGTACAACGGCCTGTATTCGGTATGGGATATGAAAAACCGGGTGCTCAGAGGCCCCGAAAACACCGACGGGTTTGATCACTGGTGGGGATACGTGCTGGCAGCCGACGATCCGGCCCTCTGCAAGGCTCCTTTCGTGGCGGCTAAAAACGTATACCTGCCGGTGGACGAAGAAATACGGTCGGTTGAATACTATATCGAAAATTATGTCTGGGGCGGTTTGCAACGTACGCCGGAAGAAGAGCCTTATCCTTACGGTATCTTCGGAGTTCCCAACTGGAAGGTGAACCGCGACGGTTTGTTCTACAGGGCGGGAATACGGAATGCCAACCTGGATAAAATGCCGGTATGGAGGGCTTATGATTATCCCCATATTTTCATGCTGTATTACCACATGTTCCAGCTGGCAGAGTACTACCCCGACAAGGTGAAATTCCGGGATGCGGAAGGTTATCTTGATCTGGCCTGCAACACAGCCAGGGCTTTCTTCAAATACCCGTATGAAATCCTTCCGTATTATGAAGTGTACCAGTGGGGATTCTATAACGAACTGGTGTTGCTTCCGCTGATTGATGCGCTGGAAAGATACGGCAGGCAGGAAGATGCAGACTGGCTCCGGGGGGAATGGGAGAAAAAGGTAAAATATTTTGTGTACGACGATCCCTATCCCTACCGCTCGGAATATGCCTTCGACCGAACCGCTTTTGAATCGACTTACGCCCTGGCAAAATACGGAACCCTGACGGAGATGGAACCTGATGAGAACCTGTGGTTTGACAAAAACCGGGAGATATGGTACTCGCATCCCGAAGTGAGCCGCGAGGATTGCCGGGCGTTCATGGACCGCCAGCTGTGGGCGGGTCTGGCCGTCAGGGGCTGGCTTGAACCCTCTTATTATTTTCTGGGTGCCGATTTCAGCCTCAGTTACATGGCCCGGATGGGCGGCTGGGGTATTCTGGATTACGCACTTTCTTTTGCGGAGAAGCCCTGGGACTGGCTGCAGCTGGGCTATGCCTCCTATCTCAGCTCGTTTGCCCTGATGAATACCGGTACCCCGGAATCCAATTACGGATACTGGTTTCCCGGAAAGGAAAACGACGGAGCCACCGGCTGGGCCTTCAATACCCAGAAATACGGCAGGATATGGCTGCAGAGCCGGGATAATCCGAGGGGCGCCTGGATTTACGACGGGGAAGCCGACCTGGGGAACGGCGCCATTTTCCGGATGGCTGCCACCGTCCTGGCGCGGGATCCTCTGTTCGGATGGTTCGCCTATGGAGGAACCCTGAGCGAATCCGAAAGGCGCTTCAGCGTCATTCCGAAAGACGGGGTGAGGAACCGGTTCTGGATTGTGACCGATGAGGAAAGAACGGGGATTGAGGTTACCCGCGACGGGTTTAAGAAGGATGCCCCCGTGGTCTGGTCCTCCGGGGAAGGAACCATCAGGTTGACACTGGAGAACCGGAGCGGCGATAAGCACGAAACGGTGCTTATCATCCGGTCAAACGACCGGTGGACTCTGACACTCGACGGCCGGAGAATCAGAACAAGAAAAAACAACCGAATGGCCGAAGAGGTGGTGGAAGCCGTCCTTCCCATAACCGGAGGGGAACACCAGCTGATTCTTAGAAAAAATGAATGATTAAACAAAATATAAATATTATTAAATTATATATTTAATAAATTAATAATTAAATATATATAATATAATACAAGGTAAATAATATTAAACATTTATTTAAATATTTTAATGCGTTTTGATCAGCGAATCATTTGCCTCCTGTTCCTCCTTTCGGTAACCGGTCTTCTTCCTGCACAGGAAAACATTGCCCTGAAGGCGACGGAGATTAATACTTCCCATGTTTCCGACTGGGAAACCCTTGAAGCGATCAACAGCGGGTACGATCCGGTTTCCTCGTCCGACAAATCACACGGGGCCTATGGTAACTGGACGGGGAATGATGCCGGTGTGTGGAACTGGGTGGAGTATGTTTGGGATTCGCTGTACATCATCGACCGGTCGGAAATTTACTGGTGGACCGACGGGGGAGGGATACAGATACCTGATGCTTCGCGTATTGAGTATTACGATATGCAGGCTGATGAATGGAAGATGGTACCCAACCACAGCGGATTTGTGCATGAAAAAGACCGGTACAGCGTGGTAACGTTCGATCCGGTGCTGACAAACCGGCTCCGTTACTATATGATGAGTACGGTGCAGGCAACCGGCATTCTGCAATGGAAAGTATATGGTATACCAGGGGAACAGGATATGTACCATTCCTCGGTGGAACTGTCGGAACCCCTGGCGCCTGCCGTTTCCTCCACCATTACCGTAACGGCCTTGCATGAAACAGAAGGGGTGAAGCCGGATTATGTTTTCAAACTCGATGTACATGTGATTAATGAATACGGAGCCCCGGACGGGCATGATGAACAGTACGTGGTGAACGGAGAGGTGATTACTTCCACCACGGAGGGACTGATCTTGCCACCCACCGGTGCCGATGGGAAAGTGAGCTTTGATGTGGCCATGCCCCCTGGTATTGATCCGGGGGATGGGGTGGAAGTGCAGGTGAAATACCAGGACGGGGTCGTTGCGATCGATACCTTTGGTTATTCGGAGCCGCTGCTGAACGCCCCAGCCCTGGTGGCTGCCGCCACCAATCATAGCGTGGAAGATCAGATTGTGATTGCGTTTGACGATGATTCCGACTGGAGGGAAAAAGTAACCCGGGTAACGGCCGGTGGAACTGAACTGGAAAGCGGGGTGGATTACGAACTGAACCCCGGGGAACTGGTTTTGATACCTGCAGGGGGCAATCCCGCCCTGACAGCCAGCGGCACCAAACAGGTCAGGGTGGAAGCCACTTGTTACAACGATGCGGTGGTATATCAGGAAATCCTTCCGGGGCCGGTGGATGCCGGAGCAAGCAGGGCGGAAACCCTGGCCGGTATGTTCCGGGGGACACGTACCTCCATCCGGGTCCTGGCATCCGATCGGTACGGAAACGGGATCAGTGATTATGTGTGCCGGTACGATATTGAGATCACTGATAATCAGCCGGCAAACGCAGAAACATACCGCGTGGCCGGAATGGAAGTGACGGAAAGCCTGTCGGGGCTGGAAATGCCCGCCACCGGCGGGACCGGGGAATCTTCGGTCAGTCTGGCTATTCCGCCCGTTGTGGACCTGGATGATGGTATCCGGCTCATTTTCCGGCTGGAAGACGGGGCGGCTTTTGACACGGTATCGTATTACTATACTGAGGAAGAAAAGGAAGTTCATATTCAGTATGCGGTAAGGACCCATAATGATTTCAGCTGGGACCGTACGGCGCAGTCCGGAAACTTTATCATATTCTGGGGAGCCAATATCACCGGCGACCCGCGTAATCAGGAACTGAACGGTGACCTGTGGTTCGATCCGGAGGCCATCCTGGAATACAGCGAAGCATTTTATGCCTATGTATCGGATACCATGAAATTTCTGAATGCCGATGGATCCCATGCTTCGCGCTACAAGTTCGAGATAGTGATGAACGAAACCTGGACCGACCAGTTCACAGGATGGGCTTTCGGTGGCCCGGTGGACAATACCACGGGCGGGGTATGGATCCATCCGGGGGCTACGCGGGGACCGGCAGTTCTGGTTCATGAAACAGGGCATGCCTGCCAGGGAATGGTGTCGATCGACAAGCCGGGTTACGGCATCCATGCCCCGTACGGGGGATTCTTCTGGGAATCGCATACAGAATGGATGAAGTCGGTTTACCTGAATGACCGCAGCGGATTTTTCCCGAGGTACATCATGACCTCAATGATGCACTACAGCACCACCCGGCGACATTACCAGAACTTTGCATTTCTGGATTATGTGGCCGACCGGTACGGTATCCAGGCGGTGAATGATATCTGGCACCTGGCGAACAGTAATACCGATCATCCACTGACTTCCTTCCGTGATTCCGTCATGCGGTATACCCAGGATGACCTGAACGACGATTTCCTGAAAAGTGCCATGAGCAATGTTACATGGGACACCTTTATGCAGGAGCCGACCCGTGAGGCACTGGCCGGGGTTCCGGAATGGGATCTGTGGAGAATGCATACCATCCTCGATACCCTGGGAGGGGAGCCAGGCTGGTTCATTGTGCCGCAATACCTTGCTCCGGGCGATTACGGATATAACATCATCCCCCTTTATCCTGAGGAAGGCGCCTCGCAGATTGAAGTGGCGTTTAACGGGCTGCCGAACGAACCTGCCGGAGGAGCCGGATCGCGTTACGGGTTTGTGGCCGTGGGGGTTGATCAGAGCGTTCGCTACAGTGAGGTATACACGGAAGAAGATACCGAAACCCTTTTTACGCTGCAACCCGGTGACAGTATGGTATATCTGGTGGTGACCGGAGCCCCGCCTGTTCATCACAATTACGAATGGGAGGTTGGATATACGAAAAATTACCGATATCCCTATACGGTGCATTTCACAGGAGCATTTCCGGCCGGGCATAAGGAAGGCTACAACAGCCGGCGGGAGGAGCATCCGGGGGCTCCCCATCCGAACGGGGGAGGATGGGTGGCTTCCACTGCTTATGCCAGTTCCACAGCCTGGGTCGGACCCCATGCCCAGGTTCTGGAAAATGCCCGGGTCGAGGGTACGGCGAGAATCGAAGGGTACGCGGTGGTTATGGGTAACGCCACTGTGAGGAATTCTGCCGTGGTGAAAGACCATGTGCTGGTTACCGGGAATTCGGTGATTGAAAACACGGCTCTGGCAGAAAAAACCGCCATGGTTTACCATTCAAACCTGAAGGATGAAGCGGTGGTTACCGGAAGCGCCATGGTAAAAAACTCAACTCTTTCAGGCAATGCCGTGGCGAAAGACCTGGCCTGCCTTGACGGGAAAAACCTGTCGGGTACCGCTGTGGTTGGCGGGGATGCCGAAGACTACAACAATATTTCAGAGGGCACTTACCTGGATATTACCCGTGCATCGGATCCAGACGGGAAAATATGCCATGAGCGGAATGACGAGGTGAATCCATGGTGGCCGGAATACGCATATCCCATGGGCCCGGCGCCCTCAAAACCGTTAAACCTGCAGGCTGAGGAGGTGGGAACTGCCTATGTAATCCTGGGATGGGATGCTTCCGAATGCCTGTCGGGGGAGGTGGATTATTATGTGATGAAAAAATCGGGCGATTCCTTTGAGGTGATCGGGACAGCAGAAGATAACCGGTTCACAGTAGAGGGCCTGCAGGAATCCACCGGGTACACCTTCAGAGTGCAGGCCAAAACCCGGAGCGGCATTCTGTCGCAGCCCGGCAATGAGCTGAGTGTGGTAACAGGAGCCACAGATGTGGCAACTGTGGATGAAGCGGAGGGGAACCTGAGATTCTCACCCAATCCGGTGAAGGATGAGGTGCTTATTGAGACAGGGATGGAAAAAGAGGCGGTGATGGTTGTTTATGATATGGGGGGAAGGATTGTTCTTGAAACAACCTTTACCCGCAGTGTCAGGATACGGAGAAACGAGCTGGGAACACCGGGGTTGTACTGTGTCATTGTTTCGGACGGCGTTGATAAATACACCGGAAAACTTATAGTAAAATAAAAAGTGTTATTATTACATTTAATATAATATTCAGTAATAAAACAGCAAGAATATGAGCACATTAAAAAGAATTTTCCTTATTCTGATCCTGTTTTGCCCGTCATTTCTGGTAAAAGGTCAGTTAACACACCTTGACTATAAACAGGCCGATTCAACCAGGGAGTTCGGCAATCTGGTATACCATACCATGATCTCGTCTGCCTGGATCAGGGACACCAACGTACTGTGGTACCAGGCGAAAACCAGGAACGGTAGGGAATATTTCCTGGTTGATGCGACAATACCGGAAAAGAAACCTGCATTTGACCAGGGGAAGCTCTGTCAACTGCTGGAAGAAAAAACAGGAGAGGATTACGATCCTTATGACCTGCCTTTCCGGAACATTTCGTTTAACCGGGATCTCACGGAAATAACCTTCGTGATTGATTCCGTCAGGTGGACCCTGAACCTGGAAACCTATGAACTGAACCGCGGAGACCGGGTCAGGCAGGACCGTTGGCGTGGCGGGGGGTACTGGGCCTCGGTGGATGATGAACAGGGTAGGCCTCCGGTGGTATCGCCCGACAGTCTATGGAAGGCGTATATCAAAGAATACAACGTATATGTCCGGAATACGGAGGACGACACCGAATATCAACTCTCGTTCGACGGTTCAGAAGGGGAATACTATTCCTCGAATATTCGCTGGTCGCCCAATTCGCAGTATCTGGCCGTAAACAAAATCCGTCCGCATACTCCGCGGTATGTGTATTTTGTCGAGTCGTCCCCTTCCGACCAGCTTCAGCCCAGGCTGCACAAGAACGAGTACCTGAAACCGGGCGATGCGGTACAGGTAAGGAAGCCGTCGTTGTTCAATGTGAAGGAAAAACGACATATCCCGGTGGATACCAAACCTTTTGAATTCCAGTACCGGGTAAGTGATCCTGACTGGCGCGGGGACAGCCGGGCTTTTACCTTTGAATTCAACCAGCGCGGACATCAGGTATACCAGGTGGTAGAGGTTGATGCAACCAGTGGAGAATGCAGGGTGATTATAGATGAACGCAGTAAAACTTTTATCGATTACAGCGGGAAAAGGTACCGTCACGATGTGGACGACGGAAATGAAATCATCTGGGCATCGGAGCGCGATGGCTGGAACCATTTGTACCTGTTTGACGGCCGGACCGGAAAGATCAAAAACCAGATCACGAAAGGAGAATGGGTGGTGAGAGGGGTAGATTATGTGAACGACAGCCTGCGGTATATCATTTTTCGCGGTGCCGGCAGGCACAGAGGGGAAGATCCATATCTGGTGCGGTATTACCGGGTGAACTTCGATGGTTCGGGGTTGAAGGAACTGACTCCCGAAGAAGCGAACCATTCAGCTTCATTTTCTGAAGACCATGCCTTTTTTGTGGACACCTATTCCCGGATCGATATGCCACCCCGCTCGGTTCTTCGCCGGGCCGATAACGGAAAGGTGCTGCTCGAACTGGAAAAGGCCGATATTGCCGATTTGCTGGAAAAGGGATGGCAGATGCCCGAAGTATTCGTTGCCAAAGGAAGGGATGGAAAAACCGATATCTGGGGGAATATCTACCGTCCCACTACGTTTGACCCTTCCCGTTCGTATCCGGTAATTGAAGCCATCTACGCCGGGCCCCATTCGGCTCACGTTCCCAAGTCGTTCCGGCCTTACTTTAGCAATTTTTCGGGACTGGCGGAACTGGGATTCATCATTGTGCAGATCGATGGAATGGGTACGTCGAACCGTTCAAAAGCCTTTCATGATGTCTGCTGGAAAAACCTGAAAGATGCCGGGTTCCCCGACAGGATATTGTGGATGAAAGCCGCCGCAGAAAAATATCCGTACATGGATATCAGCCGGGCAGGAATATTCGGCGGATCGGCCGGCGGACAGAATGCCATGGGCGCCCTGCTGTTCCATCCCGATTTTTACAAAGCTGCCGTAGCTTCGGTGGGATGCCACGATAACCGCATGGATAAAATGTGGTGGAACGAGCAATGGATGGGATACCCCATTGGCCCGCATTATGAAGAATCATCCAATGTAGTGAATGCCCATAAGCTTCAGGGAAAACTGTTGCTCACGGTTGGGGAAATGGATACCAATGTGGATCCGTCATCCACCCTTCAGGTGGTCAATGCCCTGATCAAGGCGGGTAAGGATTTTGAATTCATGATATTCCCCGGGCAGGGGCACGGTTCAGGAGGCAGTTACGGGGAAAGGATGAAACGCGATTTCTTCGTACGGCATTTGCTCCGTATGGAAACACCCGACTGGAACCTTCCTGCAGAGGAGGAAAGTGAACATCAGTGAGGCAGATGCCGGAAAGTTGAGAAATTAAGTTGATTGATAATTTATAATGTTAATGTTAGTTCCGATGAAGAATTACCGTCAATTGCTGGGGTGCATTATTTTCTGTGTTTTTATTGCTTCATGCGGGCCGGCGGACCACAAGGCGGATCCGGTCCTTGAAAATGGCACCATTTCCTTTGAGCTGTATCGTTTTCAGTTGAAAGATGTGAAATTGCTTGAAGGTCCGTTCAAACATGCCAATGAGTTGAATGAGAAAGTGTTGCTGAAATATGAACCTGACCGCTTCCTGGCGACATTCCGCAAAGAATCAGGCCTGGAACCCAGAGCGGAGCGATACGGTGGGTGGGAAAGCTCATCCATTGCCGGTCATAGCCTGGGGCATTATCTTTCCGCCTGTGCCATGATGTCGCAGTCGACAGACAACCCGGAATTTCTCCGCCGTGTCAATTACATTGTGGATGAACTGGAACAGGTCCAGGAAGCATACGGTGACGGATATATCGGAGCATTTCCCGATGGAAAGAAAGTATTCGAGGAAGAGATTGCAAAAGGAGTGATCAATGCTTCGGCATTCGATCTGAACGGTATCTGGGCTCCCTGGTACACTCACCATAAAGTGCTGGCCGGTTTACGTGATGCCTATTATTTGTGTAAGAACGAAAAGGCACTGCAACTGGCCATCCGGTTTGCCGGCTGGATGGAAACCATTGTGGGGCACCTGCCGGATGAAACCATCCAGGAAATGCTGATTTGCGAATACGGAGGGATGAATGAAGTGCTGGCCGAACTGTATTTTCTGACAGGTGATGAGAAATATCTGACACTTTCGCGGGTATTTCATGATAAGAGAATCCTGGATTCACTGGCCATGGGGATCGATGTGCTGCCGGGGAAACATGCCAATACCCAGATCCCGAAAATTATAGGACTGGCACGTTGTTATGAGCTTACCGGAAACCGGACCGATAAGGAAACTGCCAGGTTTTTCTGGCACACGGTAGTTCATGATCACAGCTATGTGACCGGCAGCAATGCCCTGGCAGAACATTTCGGGCCGGCAGGTAAGTTAAACAACAGGCTGGGAGCCAATACAGGAGAAACCTGCAATGTGTATAACATGCTGAAGCTAACAGACCATCTGTTCAGGTGGGATCCTTCCCCCGAACTGGCCGATTATTACGAAAGAGCCCTCTTCAATCACATTCTGGCCTCACAGCACCCCGAAAACGGCAGGGTTACCTATCACCTGAGCCTGGAAATGGGCGGATTCAAATATTTTCAGGATCCGTTTGCCTTTACCTGCTGCATTGGTACCGGAATGGAGAACCATGCCAAATACGGAGAAAATATTTATTATCATAATGATTCTGAACTTTATGTCAGTCAGTATATTGCGTCTGAACTGAATTGGTCTGACAAGGGATTGGTGCTAAGGCAGGAAACCGGTTATCCCGAGCAGCAGGGTACACGGCTGGTATTTGCCTGCCATGAGCCGGTGGAACTGACTCTGAAGTTACGTTACCCCTCATGGGCAGAAAAAGGAATGGAAATAACCGTAAACGGAGAAGAAGTTCCTGTGGATTCAGACCCCGGTTCCTTTGTAGCAATATCCCGCACCTGGCAACAGGATGACACGGTGGATGTCAGTATCCCATTTACCCTGAGGCTGGAAAGCATGCCCGACAATGAAGATAGGGTAGCCCTGTTCTACGGCCCGCTGACCCTTGCGGGTGATCTGGGCCCGGTAAATGATCCTGCTGCCTGGGATCTGGTATACGTCCCCCTGATGGTTAATGCCGGCAGGAATGCAGAACAATGGACGGAACCGGTCCGTGACAGGAACAATGTTTTTGTTACCAGGGAGGTTGGAAAACCCCGGGATGTGCAACTGATACCTTTCTATGCCATTTACGACAGAAGGTATTCTGTTTACTGGGATCTGGCAAACGAGGAAACGTGGAACGAACGGGAGGCCAGGCACCAGGCCATGGTCAGGGAACAAAAAATACTGGAATCGCGCACGGTGGATTATTTTCAGCCCGGGAATATCAGCCATGAACGCAGCCACCTGTTTGAAGGGCCGGGCTCCACGGCACACCGTTTTCGCAACAAAACGTACCGGGTGACCCTTCCGAATGAATGGTTTGCATTCAATATAAAAGTAAGGCCTGACAGGCGGAATGCACTGAATATCGAGTACTGGGGTGGGGGATATGACCGGGAAAGTGCTTTTGACATTGTGGTGGATGGTACCCGCATTGCTTCCGAAGATATTACCGATCCGGTTGGTGATGGATTTTATACCCGGGAATATGGCATTCCGTTGCATCTGACACGGAATAAAAACGAGATCCGGGTGGAAATCCGCTCGCAGGCCAGGCGACTGGCGGGACCGATATACGGAATCAGAACAGTAATTGACTGAGACAGCGGAATACAGGGCTTGTATTCCCGGAGCAGGATGAATGTTACAACTGGCAATGATGAAAACCATGAAGAGAAAACAGACAAAAAGAAGAAACGGTGCATTCGGTGCGCTGATAGGTTGTGTATTGATTCTATGGCCGGCTGATCTGTATTCCCAGGTCTGGAGGCGCATAGAAAACAGACCACGGACACTTGGCCTGGAACAGGGACTGCTGGAATTTGATACGCCCGAATTCGAGCTGAAACTGGTAAAGGCGTCCCATACGGTGGCCGCCCTGATGCCTGTTGACCAGGACGGTTTTGATTACACCCCTTCCGACCGGCTGGAGATACGCAGCAGGAACGGACTGTATCACCTGGGAGACCTGACCCTGAAGCTGAGAGCGGGTGAAGACCGCGAATGGAAATATTTTTCCACGGCTGCTGAAAGAAAAGCTGTGAGTGAACTTCCGAACGGAGGAAATGTTCTCGCAGCATCCGATCTGGCGAATACCTTACCGGAAGACCTGCCGGTTCAGATCCATCGTTTCTGGGAACTGCATGACGGACATCTGGTTCTTCGCTTTGAGATCACCAACAACGGTGAATCGCCGGTGGAAATCGGGTCGCTGGGTATCCCTTTGATATTCAACAACCTGTTACACGATAAAAACCTGGATGAGGCTCATGCCACCTGTGTTTTTGCCGATCCGTATATAGGGCAGGATGCCGGTTATCTTCAGGTAAGCCGGCTTCATGGAGAGGGACCGGTTCTGCTGGTGTTGCCATACGGCGATACTCCTTTTGAGGCTTATAATCCCCTGAATGATGATCCCACGCCAAGGGGAGTTACTTTCGAAGGCTTTCACGAATGGATGGTTCACAGCCTGGCGTATGCGGAAGAGGAGTGGTCCGAAGCGGAGCCCTGGAACCGTCCTACTTCTGTGAGACTGAATCCCGGTGAATCCAGGAGCTACGGCTTGCAGTTTGTTCTCTCGCCTTCACTCAGGGACATTGAGAATACCCTGCTCAGGCATCGGAGGCCAGTGGCCATGGGGATCCCGGGCTATGTATTACCCGGTGACGTAAATGCGAAACTGTTTCTTCACTATGACAGGGATATCCGTTCCATTGATGCGGAACCCGCAGGTGCTCTGACGGTTCGTGAAGGAGGTCTTACACCCAACGGATGGAAGGAATACCAGGTAAAGGGTCATGAATGGGGCCGTGCACGCCTGACGGTAACTTATGCCGATGGGTTAAAGCAGACTATACATTATAAGGTGATCAAACCAGAAGAAGAAGTGCTGGCCGACCTGGGGCGTTTCCTTACAGAGGAACAGTGGTATGAAAATCCCGGCGATCCTTTTGGCCGCAGTCCTTCGGTCATCACTTATGATTACGAAAAAATGCAACCGGTTCTGGAAGACAGCAGGGCCTGGATTGCCGGTCTCAGCGATGAGGGAGGAGCCGGTTCCTGGGTGGCGGCCATGATGAAACAGTTCCTGCAGCCCGAAATGAAAGAACTGGAAAAAATGAGGAGGTTTTATTTTGAAACCCTTTGGGGAGGTATTCAATACGATACGGGCAACCGCAGGTACGGCGTACGGAAAAGCCTGTTCTACTATGAACCCGATGAAATGCCCGAAGGTACATACAGTGAGGATATCAATTACGAAACCTGGGCGGCATGGCCCCGGCGCGAGGCGGAATCAACCGGCCGTTCATACAATTATCCCCACGTGGCGGCCGCACACTGGGTGATGTACCGGCTATCCAGGAATCATGAGGGGTATGTGGAGGAACGATCCTGGGACTGGTTTCTGGAAAACGCCTGCCATACGGCCATTGCCATGGTGGAACAGGCCGGTCATTATGCCCGGTTCGGCCAGATGGAAGGTACCATATTCCTGATGATCCTTCTTGACCTTCACAGGGAAGGCATGACGGAACTGGCCGAAGAACTCGAAAATGTCATGAAGAAAAGGGCCGATCTTTGGGAATCCCTGTCGTATCCGTTCGGTAGCGAAATGCCCTGGGATTCCACCGGCCAGGAGGAAGTATATGCCTGGTCGAAATATTTCGGATACGATGCGAAGGCCCTCGTAACCCTGAATGCCATCCTGGCCTATATGCCCACGGTACCGCACTGGGGATACAACGGCAGCGCACGCAGATACTGGGATTTTGTTTATGCCGGTAAACTTTCACGGATTGAACGCCAGTTGCATCATTACGGCTCGGGACTGAATGCCATTCCCGTGCTTTCCGAATACCGGGAAAACCCGGATGATCTGTATCTTTTACGAATCGGCCATGCCGGCACCATGGGTGCCATTGCCAACATTACCCGGGAAGGATTTGCACCGGCCGCTTTTCATTCCTATCCTTCTACCCTGAGGATTGACGGGATCAACGGTGATTACGGGCCCGGCTTTTTCGGTTATTCCATGAACACGGCCACCTACGTGAAGCATGATGACGAGTTCGGCTGGCTGGCTTTCAGCGGGGAAGTTACTCAAAAAGGGAATCTGATTACCGTTAAGCCTACATCCGGTGCAAGAAACAGGATTTACCTTGGTGATCTGGGGCTTTGGCTGACACTGGATGCAGGACGGTTCCATAAAGTGGAATTCAACAGGAAAAACCGGCATGTCAGTGTATACCTTGATCCGGGCACGGACCACACCCCTCAAGCCGTATTGCGGGTAGAACAGCCGGCGGAGGTCAGCGGAGTGGGTACTTATGCTCCGGTAACCGGTTTTTCCACTGTCCGCGGTGCATACATCATCCCTCTTCAAAAGGATATAAACCGAGTGGAATTACGCCAGTAAGAACCTGTGAAAAAGAAAAATGGGCAAGAAAAGAACATATATATATATATACCAAGTGATAATATAATAAATAAAAACCATCCTGTTATGAAAAGTACATTACTATTTTTGATGTTATGTGCAGGGACTGCGCTTTTTTCCTGTAAAAACTCAGAAGCCCCCCGTATTGAGACCTCCGGTCCGGAAGTGGTCGGTTTTCGTGCCATCCCGTTTGAATTGAAAGATGTTACGCTTCTGGAAGGCAGATTCAAAAAGGGAGTGGAACTGAATGAAAAAATCCTGCTCAATTATGAACCCGACAGGCTGCTGGCAGGTTTCCGAAGAGAGGCCGGATTGCCTCAGAAAGCTGAAATATACGGTGGATGGGAAAGCGCCACCCTGGCCGGACACAGCCTGGGGCATTATCTTTCCGCCTGTGCTATGATGTACCAGACCACCGGGAATGAGGAATTTAAGGATAGGGCAGCATACATTGTGGATGAACTGGAAATTGTGCAGAATGCCCATGGCGACGGATATATCGGCGCCATGGAAGGGGGAAAGAAAGTGTTCGAAGAGGAAGTAGCCAGGGGAATCATTCGTTCTGCCGGATTCGACCTGAACGGGATCTGGGCTCCTTTTTACACGCACCATAAAGTGCTGGCCGGCCTGCGTGATGCTTACCAGTTGCTCGGCATTGAAAAGGCACTAGACATTGCCGTTAAATTCTCCGACTGGATTTACGGGATCATCGACGACCTGGATTATGATACCCGTCAGGATATGCTCCGGTGTGAATACGGTGGAATGAATGAGGTAATGGCCGATATATACGGTATCACTGGTAATGAAAAGTACCTTGAAATGTCGAGATTGTTTCATGACAATTTTGTGCTCGATTCGCTGGCCGCCGGGATCGATGTATTACCCGGCAAGCATGGAAACACCAATATCCCGAAAGTCATTGGCCTGGCCAGGCGGTATGAGCTTACCGGTGATGAGGTAGACAGGAAAACAGCCGAATTCTTCTGGGACCGGGTGGTTCATTACCACAGCTACGTTACCGGCGGGAATGGTTTTCGGGAATATTTCGGACCTGCCGGTCAGTTGCGTGACCGGCTTGGCCCCAATACAACTGAGTCGTGCAATGTATACAATATGCTGAAACTCACCGACCACCTGTTTACCTGGGAAGGAGAAGCGGAAAAAGCCGATTTTTATGAACGGGCATTGTTCAACCACATCATGGCCCACCAGCATCCTGAAACCGGAGAAGTGGTTTATAATCTTTCACTCGATATGGGTGGCAGAAAAGCGTATCAGAACCCCTTCCATTTTACCTGTTGCATTGGTACAGGTATGGAAAGCCATGCCAAATACAACGGACATATTTTTTATCATAACAACGAAGAACTTTTTGTGAGCCAGTTTATTGCGGCCGAACTCAACTGGGAGGAAAAAGGCCTGATCCTGCGCCAGGAAACAGCTTATCCCGAAGATCAGGGAACAACCCTTGAATTTGAGCTGGAACAACCCATGGAACTGACCCTGCAGATCAGATACCCGGGCTGGGCGGAAAAAGGTATGGAAATGACAGTGAACGGACGCAGGGTTCGGGTTAAGGAAGAACCGGGAAGTTTTTTGGCCGTGTCCAGAACCTGGCAGGACGGCGATCGGGTGGAGGTTAAAATACCCTTTACCCTCCGGCTGGAAACCATGCCCGATGACGAGAACCGCATTGCCGTGTTTTACGGGCCTGTGGTGCTGGCGGGTGATCTCGGACCGGCAAATGACCCGAAGGTGCACGAACCTCTGTATGTTCCGGTGTTCGTATCCGATCACCGCAATCCGGCCGAATGGATGGAACCTTTGGAAGGAGAGGTAAATACGTTCATGACCAGAGACCTGGGTTATCCCAGGGATGTGAAAATGAAACCCTTTTACCAGACACATGACCGCAGGTATTCGATCTACTGGGATCTGTATAGTACGGAAGCATGGGAGAAAGAAAAAGAAGCCTACGAAGCCGAACTGGAGCGGATCAAACAACTGGAGGAAGCCACCATTGATTATTTCCAGCCTGGCGAGATGCAGCCGGAAAGAGATCATCATTTTGAAGGCGAACGTACACGGCCCGAGCGGTTCCGTGACCGCCCCGCCCGGATCGCTACCCGCGGCTGGTTTGCCTTCGACCTGGAAGTGGATCCAGAGGCGCCCAATGCCCTGGTGGTGGAATACTGGGGAGGGGGATACCGACGCGACAGGATATTCGATATACTGGTGAATGATGAGAAACTGGCAACGGAAGATATCACTCCGGCTTTGGGTAATATGTACATTCACAAACAGTATGATATTCCGGAAGAGCTGACTTCCGGAAAAACAAAGATCAGGGTGAAATTTAAGGCGGACGATAATATTGTAGGTCCGGTGTTCGGTGTGAGAAGCATCAGGAAGTGAAACTGAGATTTTTAATGTTGATTTTCGGTGGAAAGGCTCTGCACCGGATCTCATGTAAAGAACTAGACTTATTATGTATACAACAAAACAGGTAATTTTCGGAATGTTCCCGGTCATCCTGCTGATTGCGGCAGGATGCCGGGAAGCAACCGAAGTGCCCGGGCCTATTGATCCTCAGAGGGTACAGGACCAGGATGATATGACCTGGGATGATTATACGCCTATTCCCGGAAAAAACTGGGCCGATCCCTCGCTGGTGCCTGAACGGGAATTCAGAATGGCACTGGTGGCGGTTGATTTTCCCGATCAGCCTTTTGTCATGACCCTGCCAGAGGGTTCCGACCTTTTCGGCAATCCGCAGATCGATCCGGTAAACAGGGAAGAAATACCGCAGTTTTACACCGATTTTTTCCTGAAACCCGGCGAGGTGAACCACGGTCAGACCATTAACGGATACTGGATGGAACAATCCAGGGGAAAGTTCGGGATTACTCTACTGGAACCTTACGGCCCTTATCGCATGCCACGCGAATTATGGAAATACGGACTGAGCGAATGGGGCCAGAACTCTTTCACTCCCGACGGAAGTGTGGTGCATTACCGAATGGAAAGAGATGTGGATTCCCTGTGGAGGGCCGATGCGGGGGATGTTAAACAGAATTATGATGCCGTGCTGCGGATCTACGCCGGTTACGATGAAACAGGAGTATGGCAGGAATTCGGAGAAATGAAGTTCAATACCCGCGAGGACATTACTCCGGAATGGGGCAATCCGAATCCTGAAAAGCCCCGGTGGGCTGCTACCCGGTATGTGGAATGGACATCATGGAAAGCTGCCCAGATGCAGTGGGGCCTGTCGTCCATCAGGCAGGGGGAGAATTCCGGAACCATTACCCACGAGCTCGGACACCATGCATTCCGGATCGGCGACAATAACAACAATCCCTACGTGGAACCATACCGAAGAGCAGGATCAGGACCGTGGGACATGATGGACCGGGGCTGCTTCAATGGCCCCGGCGGACCTCACATGCGCTGGGTGGTGCCGCCTGTGGCCGGGGCTGCCATGCCGGCCGGATTGATGCTGCGGAACAGGATGGAGATCGGTTTTATTTCGGAAAATGATGTGTTGACCATCAGCAGGAACGGGCTGGCAGAAACCGGCCTGGTGGTTGCCAATATCACTGCCAGGGCCGTGGAACCTCCGGAAGGATCCTGGGCAGGTGTGATTGTACGGCTGGACGGGGAAGAGCCGCATGACCGGACACCTCCGACTGATCCGGCGGTTGATCCGCTGTCACCGGGAATTCCTGCCTATGATTTTTATTCGATGGAAGTAGTACAACGGATAGGGTATGATTCATTCTGTCCCGACAATGGGGTATTGCTGGCCATGAACAAAGACAGGGAGGGCAGGAGTGGAGGACCCAATTCCTTTAACCTGTTCAACTGGGTGATCGATGCCCATCCCGAAGATATCGATATGGCGGATTATGTAAAACCAGACGGAACTCCCGTGATGCGCACCATTGCCGATTACAGGCAGCTGAACGATGCCCTGTTCCACGCCGGACTGAATTCGGGAAGTAAATTCGAATATACGGATGAACCAAACCGGTTGCATTTCTATATTATCGATATACACCGGAATGAGGACGATATCCTTTCATACACTGTAGGGATACGCTCCCTTGATGATACTGCTGCCAGAAAACGTGATTTTTTCGTTCGTGCACCCGAAAAGAGCCGGCCTGCCGGGAGAGTGACGGAAACCGTTTTTATCCTGAAAAACAACGACCAGCCTGCTGCCGGATTTTCAGACATCCATCCGACGGGGGATGTGAATACACATCTGAATCATGATATTTACCGGTTGTCGGTCAGTGTCAATGGAGAAGGCTGGGATGCAGTTATTCTGAATGAACTGGTGGTTGCCGGTACCGGGGAAGAAGTGGAAATCCCGGTTTATATTACCCGGGGGAAGGATGCTGACGAACCAGCCGAAGTGATTCTTACAGCTGTTTCGGAAAGCAAACCTACCCTCAGCCGTTTTGCAACCCTGAGTATTTCTCAATAGCAGGATGCTTCTTTTATCCTGAAATAGAGGATGACAAAGCAGGCAAAAACCCGGAAACAGGCTTTTACCTGCTTTGTTGTTTTTTGAGTAACCAGTACAGGCCTTTTATTCCGGGACGGATAGCATCTGTATACAGCAGTACCAGTATTTTTTCCAGATAGGCCATAATGCCGAAACCAACGGCAAGGTAGTACAAACCCGGGAAAAACCCCCATACAAACAGGACGAAAAAGAAAAGGCCCTGAATATAGCCTGCCGTTACGGCTCCGTACAGATGCAGGCCGGGTATTTTCCTGAAACGGCAGAAGGCAATGATATAGCTTATGGCAAATATTCCAAGAAAAACGTACAGGGCCCAGGCATGGGGCCTGATCTCATTCCATTTGAAAAGGAATATCCCGAGCAGAGCCATTGTGTAGGTAAACAGGTCGGCCAGGTTATCCAGGGCAGCCCCAAAACGGGTTTGCAGCTTAAAAATACGGGCGATGTTCCCGTCAAGAATGTCGCTTACCAGGCTGATGCATAAAAAGACCACAAACCAGGTTTCGCGTCCGGTAAGTGCCAGGAAAAGAATCAGCGGGAAAGCCATCAGGCGGTAAAAACTGATGGCATTGGGTATGTTCAGTATGTTTTCTCCCCGAAAGCGAACAGGTTTCATGAGATCAGAATTTTTTCAACATTTACAGAAAGACGATCAGGATCAGGATAATGCTTAACGGGATCAACAGGTTGTCAAAGCCCTTTGTGCTGAGCAACTCGGCCAGTGTGCTTGAAACACCTATCAGTAAAGCCAGCCAGAATGTTTTGAAATCGATGGTCAGCCGGTGAAAGTACAGGGCTAAAATACTGATTAGAAATGAGGAAACCAGAAAAGACAGGGTCCCCAGAATGGTCTTTTCCAGCCTGATTCCGTTTATCCTGATATGATAGTTGTTTTTTTTCAGGTTTAAGCCCAGAATACCTGCCATGGGATCACAGATGGCCAGGATCAGCATGGGCAGAATAAACAGGAATTTGTTTTCTAAAAGATTGGAAAGAAGGAAAGTGAGGTAGATAGCTGCCGGCAATACATAGCTTCCCACTGATTTTCTTTCGATATCGTGAATTGATTTGAGTTGTGTCCCGTTCCGGCTGATGAACAGAATGATAAAGAAAAACACAGCCATGGCCAGTACATACCAGTGGTCTTCAAAAAGATATGGTAATACAATGGTTGACAATGTCGCCGTAAAATGGGCAAATTTCCGGGTTATCTCTCCCTTCAGGCCAAGTCGCCGGTAAACCATTTCGTTAAATACGAGGAGGCAAATTATGCCTGTCATGAAAATGATCATTAATGCCAGTTGGTTTCCCATATCAGAGTGTTTGAAAGTTCATACTTTGTTTTAAATTCAAATGCCGCCCAGGTAAACGAACAGAGCAGTCCAGAATCCACCGGCTATCAGGCTGTCGAAACGGTCAAGAAATCCTCCGTGCCCCGGGATCAGGCGGCTGAAATCCTTTACCTGGTAATGTCTTTTGTAATAGGAAGTAAAGATATCTCCGATAAAAGCGAATAATACGGTACCTGCTGCCAGAACCAATACTGAAGGCAGTGGCCCGTCAACGAGCCCTTTGATCAGGTATGCGGTGAGCATGGCTATTGCCATTCCACCGATCAGTCCTTCACGTGTTTTGTTCGGGCTGATGTTGGGCACCAGTTTCTTTTTTCCGGCCAGTTGACCCGTTATCTGGCTGAAACTGTCGAATACAGAAATGGTCAGAAACGAGAAAAGCATGGTGTTTCTTTGTAAACCGCTGAAAAAATAAAAACCCGTTGCTAAAACTGCAAAAAGAATCATAGAAAACAGAAAGAAACGGGTTCCCTGATAACTTGATTGTTTGTACAGTTTGAACAGTTCAAATAACCCGGCAGCGATAATCAGGGCTGTAATACATCTGAATACCGGCGGATAGATTACGATGGAGAAAAAAAGAATATGGATAATAATAAAATAAGAGATCAGTTTTCTCTGGTTGTTTCTGGCTACTTCCCGTTCTTTTCTCCGGTTGATGAAATAAAACCCGATGCCTCCCAGCATGAAATAGGACAGGATGATGAAGTAGATGGTCAGGATTATGTTCGGGTTTTTATCCATTGACTTTATTTAACTCAGGATCATCAGAATTCCAAAAACGATTATGGCCAGGGCGTACCATTTTCTGATGGATTCTTCCATTCGGTTAAGATGGATGCCTGACAGGATTTTTGGCCCGGAAAATGCCCCGATAAGGGCTCCGGCTGTAAGAAAATAGACCATGGTCAGGTCGATTTCTCCCACCAGAAAATGCGCTCCCAGAGCAAAAAGGGTATTTACTAAAACGATCATGAGTGAGGTTCCTATTGCCCATTTCACTGGGATATGGATGGAAAATAATCCGGCCAGTACAGGTGCCGTACCGCTGGTGCCGAATGTGCCGGTAATGAATCCGGCCAGAAATCCGAACAATGTGCCTTTCGATATATTTTTCAGGTCTAAATAATCGTTTCCCCGGGCTTCGGTTGTTTTCAAATTGAGGTTATTCCTATAACTGATCCATAGATGGAGAGCGATCAGTATGGAATATATTCCAAATCCTGTTTTCAACTGCCCGGATGTAAGGAATTTAGTTGTGCCGGCACCGGTCAGAGCACCCAATAAACCAGCCAGAGCAAACACCAGCCCGATTTTGGGGTACAGGTTGCCGTTTCGATAATGGCCTGCCGTTCCAACAAGGCAGATGGGAAGGGTAGCGGCAAGCGATGTGGCCACTGCAGTGTGTGCTGGCACGTGGAACAGCAGGGTGAGAACGGGGAGGAAGAAAAACCCTCCCCCTCCTCCGATCATGGTTCCGAATAACCCAACGAGAAAACCAATCAGGGGCAACCAGAGATAGGAGCACTCGAAAGGTGAATGAAAGATCATGATCCAGTATTTTTTCTGTGGTTGTTTTCCTTCAATACCCAGTAAAGGCCTTTTACATTCGATCGCATTGCGGGGATGATCAGTTGAATGACGATGTGTTCAACCGCTGCCAGGATTCCCCATATAATCATAAAGTAGTAAAACGGTTTGATAAATCCGATGGTGAACAGGCAGATGAAGAAAATCCCCTGGATATATCCGCTGATGCGGGTGGAATACAGATGAAATCTGGGTATTTTTTTAAATCTGAACAGCGAAAAAAGAATGGTTGATACCAGGAAGCCGATAAAGATCAGAAAACTAATTGCATGAGGCTGGAAATCCTCCCATTTGAATACGAAAATTCCGGTAAAAGCCAGCAGATATGTCAGGTCATCGGCGGTGGAATCCAGCCAGGCACCGAATTCAGTGGCGCAGTGAAAAGCACGGGCAATCAATCCGTCGAGCACATCGGTCAGCAGATTGATAACCAGTAAAATGGCAAACCATTTTTCCTTTCCGGAAATAATGAAATACAGAATAACGGGGAATGCCAGCATGCGGTAAAAGCTCAGCAGGTTGGGAAGGCTCAGCCGGATATTTGCATTGAACGGTTTTTTGTTTTTATCCATGGATTATTCCTCCGGTTTATCAGGGTGTGATAGAACATACCGGGTTGGTGGAAAGACCCTGTCTCCAATCCGGTAGCATTCTCTAACTAAATATTCAGCCCGGACCTCTGATTTACATAAAATAAGGTCTGAAACGAAAAGGCAGGTTGCATGCATCATTTTTTAACTATTTTTCTTAATAATTCGGTTAATATGGCCGTTTCCGTTTCATTTAATCCCGAACTGATCTCTCGTGCCATTTTTTTATGAGCCACTCTTCGGAGTTTTTCGATTTTTTTCCCTTTTCGGTCAATAACCAGATAAACCACTCTCCGGTCTTTTTCAGAAGGCACTTTTTTAACATATCCTTTTTTAACCAGCTTATCAACCAGCACGGTAACGGTGGGTTTGGTAATTTTCAATTCCCGGGCCAGAACGGAGACCGTTGGATTATGAAGTCGGATCATGATCCGCATGAAACGCAGCTGAGGCCGGGTAAGGTCTTTAAAATCGGCCTGTGTAATGGTTTCTTCCAGCACCGATTCCAGAAGATCTGACAGATACGTGATCGCCTGATCCAGGTGTTCCATTTCGGGCGGGATATTTAGCGCATTTAGTTAGAATATACTAACTAAATACTTAACCAAAATACAAATAAATTTTAAAACAAAAAATGCATTATTTTTCGGAGTTCAGGTTTCCGGCGTTTTCTTTGTGGATGATTTCCACGGGCTGGTATTCCTGGCGGGCAGGGATCTGATGCATGGTCAGGTAATCGAACAGGATCTTGACGGCCCTGGCGGCCTGTTCAACCGGTTTCTGTCCGATCAGGAACCGGATGATGCCTTTCTTCAGAAATGAAAGGTTTTTTCCCGTTACTTCATAGCCCACCAGGATCATATCCCTTCGTTCTTTTATTTCCAGATACCGGGCAATCACATGGGTTTTTGCTCCCGATACCAGAATAGCTCCTATGTGGGGATGGGTTGCCAGAGCTGAATCCATGCTTTTTTCCACTTCCGGCAAACCGGTAGAGGCTATTTCCAGAGTATAAATACTGCGGGGCGACGTGCCGGTATCTGCAAAGTAGTGAAGGAATCCACGATTGCGCAAATTCAGGTTCTCTGTATCTTCCAGGTTTCTGGCAATATTTACAATCAGAATATCGCGTGAAGGGATCAATCCGTAATCGATCAGGCCTGCTGCCACACGCCCAGCCTGGTAGGCGTCTTCTCCAATGAAAGCCAGGCAACGGGTTTCATCGATATAAGTATCGATAAAAACATAGGGAATTCCCCTGCTGTCAAGTTCCCGGCAGAATTTTCTTGATTCCTTTTTAAAAACCGGGGCCAGGATCACTCCGTTGGGATGAAACCGGATGATCTCCTGCGTTCTTACGGGGAATTCATTCTCCCGGGTCAGTTCATAAAGAAAATAACGCACATCTATCAGAAAGGGCTGCAGTTCCTTCACTGCTTTTTCAATACCCTGCGGATGCAGAAGCCAGAATACATTGTCGCCGCTACCATTTGGCAGCAGCACGGCCAGACGGTGTGTTTTTTTTGCCTTGAGGGCCTGGGCAACAATGTTCGGCCGGTATTGCATTTCACGGGCAATATGCAGCACTTTCTTCCGGGTGCTTTCGGCCACTTCGCCCCGGTTATGCAGCACCCTGTCAACGGTTCCTATGGAAACACCGGCTTCCCGGGCAATATCTTTGATTCTGACCTGTTTCATCTAAAATCCGAATAATCGGGGAACAAACATGGTGATTGAGGGAATATAGGTTATGATCAAAAGAATGGCGATCATAGCCGCAAAGAAGGGGATCATGGGCTTTACCACATCCTGTATCCTCAAATGGGCCACACTGCAGCCGATGAACATTACCGCCCCCACGGGAGGAGTGCAGAGCCCGATATTCAGGTTCAGGATCATAATAATGCCGAAATGGATGGGGTCCAGTCCCAGTTGTGATGTTACCACGGGCAGGAAAATGGGTGTAAAAATCAGCACGGCCGGGGTCATGTCCATAAAAATGCCCACGAACAGCAAAATAAAGTTGATCAGCAGCAGGATCACCAAAGGACTGGAAGAAACCGAAAGTAATCCGTTGCTGACTGTCTGGGGGATATTTTCAAACGACATAACCCAGGAAAGTCCCATGGATGTTGCAATCAGCAGCATGACAATACCGGTGGTTTTGACTGTCCTGGCAATGATGGCCGGCAGATGCCGTAT
>JBNGDI010000017.1:0-69791 GCA_049975425.1 Bacteroidales bacterium | reverse complement strand
AACAGCATTTTTCCCAAATATACAAAAAATTGCCGATTATATCATAACAAAGCCAATCAGTTCCATGAATCACGGACTGAAAAACTCCTTCATATTCTTTATATTTGCTCTGATCGCCCTGCTGATGTTCCTCTTGAGACGCAACATGCGACGCAACAGGGAAAACGGTGATAACAGGCCATGAATGCTTCACTCATTATTCTTTTTACATTGCTGTTTTCGGCATTTTTCTCGGGCATGGAAATGGCCTATCAGTCGGCCGGCATGCTGAGAATTACCCTGGCCAGAAAACAGCGTCGTTTTTATGCCCGGTTCATGTCAGGACTGTACAACCGATCCACCTATTTCATGATCACCCTGCTGATCGGGAAATTCATTGCTCTGGCGGTATACGGTATTTTTATGGTGGCATGGCTCGGAACTCCCCTCGGGGAACACATTGAATCAGGCATTCTGGTCTTGCTCGTTTTGATCATTCTATCCACAGTTCTCTATCTACTGGCAGGAGAACTGCTCCCAATTCTTTTTTTCCGGGCACGGCCCAATATTGCCATGCAGGTGTTTGCGCTCCCCACCTGGCTGATCTTTATTCTGTTCTATCCTGTTACGCTTCTGTTTATAATACTGGGCAAGTTTCTCTCAAAATACGTGTTTCATTCAGATTTTCAGCTCAGGCAGCAGCAGCTGACTTTTGGCCGGCCCGAACTCAGCTACCTGGTGAAGGAAAGTCAGTTGTCGCCGGAAGGAGAGGAACAGGCCAACCACGATTTCAAGATTCTTCGGAATGTTCTCGATTTTGCGGAAGTAAGGGTGCGTGATTGCATGATCCCTCGCCCCGAGATCATTGCCGTGGAAGAAAAAACAGGGACCCGGGAACTTCAGCAGATATTCAATGAGACGGGTCTGTCGAAAATCCTGGTTTACAGGGAAACCATCGATAATATTACGGGGTATGTCAATGTAAAGGACCTGTTCAGAAATCCAAAAACCATCCGCTCGAAGATCACCCCCATCAGCATTGTTCCGGAATCCATGCCGGCCAACAAGCTGCTGGCCGGGCTAATGAAAGAAAAGAAAAGTATTGCCGTGGTGGTGGATGAATTTGGCGGGATATCGGGACTGGTTACCGTGGAAGATATCCTGGAAGAAATATTCGGAGAAATAGAGGATGAACACGACTTCATCCGCCTGGTAGAGAAACGGATCAACGACCGGGAATACATATTTTCCGGAAGGCTTGAGATTGATTACCTGAATGAGAAGTATCACCTGGGTATTCCGGAAACAGACGATTATGATACCATTGCCGGTTTCGTACTGTATCATTACGAAGATATCCCGTCGTTGAACGAAACCATCCGCATCGACCGTTACGAATTCAAGATACTGAAAGTAAGCCGCACCCGCCTGGAACTGGTCAAATTGATCCTTCATGACCAATAATGTTCCCCAACCTGTTTTTCTTCAGGGCAGAAAATGCAGAACAAATTAAATTGTGTATATTCGTACCCTGAAAATTTTGAACCTGTTAAATAGTAGTACGTTCCATGGCTGTATTAGAAAAACTGAGAAACAGGGCAGGTATTCTGCTGGCGGTGGTCATCGGGCTGGCCCTGTTCGGATTCATTCTTCAGGACCTTTTCACTTCCGGCGGAAGCATTGGCCGCTCGGGAGATCTGGAAATCGGGAAGATAGGCAGGCATTCCATCTCTTATCAGGATTATCAGAAGAAGATCGACGATCTGATGCGCATTTATCAGATCACCGGGAATACCAATATGGATGAAGCCACCCTGGAAAGCATCAGGGAGCAGACCTGGCAGCGGCTGGTCCGGGAAGAGATCCTGGAAAAGGAATATGAAAAGCTGGGCATTGATGTAACCCCTGATGAACTGTTCGAGCTGATCCAGGGAGCCCAGCCACATCCCATGATCCAGCAGCTTTTTACCGATCCCCAGACAGGATTGTTCAACCGGCAGGCGTTGTTCAGTTTCCTGAGGAACATGGATATGGACCCTAACCAGAAAGCATACTGGCTTTTCCTTGAAAATGAGCTGACGGAAGAAAGAAAATATACAAAATACACCAACCTTATCAGCAAAGGTCTTTATGTGCCGGGTAAACTGGCCGAAATGGAAATTCAGCGGCGCAGCAAAATGGTGGATTTCGACTACGTAACCGAGTCGTTCACTTCCGTACCTGACAGTCTGGTGAACGTTACCGCTGCCGATGTAAAGAACTATTACGAAAAACACCGGCACAATTACCGTCAGGAAGCCATCCGTGATATTGAATATGTGGTGTTCGATGTCAAGCCCTCGAACAGTGATGTGCGTGCAGTGGAAAAATGGATTGAAGAGATAAAGCCCGAATTCGAGTCAGTGGAGGAAGTGGAACAGTTCATCAGTCTGAACAGCGATGAGCAATACACCGGCCGCAATTACAAGAACGGAGAATTACCTTCCAGCATTAACGATTTCATGTTCTTGGCTGAACCGGGCGATGTGTATGGCCCCTATTTCGAAGACGAAGCCTACAAACTGGCCAGGCTGATGGAAATCAACTACCTGCCTGATTCGGTCAAGGCGCGGCATATTCTCATTGAACCCGACAGGTCTTTACCTTATGAGGCAGCCATGGCCGAAGCCAGGGAACTGGCTGACAGCCTGAAAACACTGATCGAAAACGGGGCCGATTTTGCCAGTCTGGCCGAAGAGTACTCAGCCGATCAGGGATCAGCCATGCTGGGGGGCAACCTGGGCTGGTTCACGGAAGGAACCATGATACAGGAGTTCAGCGATGCCTGTTTCAACGGCAGGCCGGGAGATCTGACCATTGTTGAAACACAGTACGGAATACACCTGATTGAAATACAGGAACACGGACCGCGGGTTAAAAAGGTAAAAGTGGCCGTTCTGGCCAGGAACCTCGAACCCAGTTCAACCACCTACCAGAACGTATACACCGAAGCCAGCCGGTTTGCCGCGAACCATAATACCTATGAAAAATTCAACCGTGCGGTGGAAGATGAAAACGTTACCAAAAGGGTCGCGAGCGATATCCGGAAGAACGACAAAAACATAGCCGGACTGGAAAATGCCAGGCCTCTGATCCGTGCAGCATTCCAGACCGATGAGGGAAAAATAATTCTGGATGTGAACAATCAGGCTGTGTTTGAACTGGACGACCAGTTCGTAGTGGGATTTGTAACCAGAGTGCGGAAGGAAGGATTCACTCCCCTGGAAGATGTACGCAGTGAAATTGAATTTAACGTAAGGAAACAAAAAAAGGCACTGATCATTACAGAAAGGATGCAGAAAGCACTGGAAGGATCACAGAATATTACTGATCTGGCCGGCAGGATGGGAACAGCGGTAAAGGAAGCCACCGGAATTACGTTCGCCTCTTTTTCCATACCCGGAGGTGGCATTGAACCGGCTGTTATTGCCACAGCCATTGAAACGGAAGAAGGAGATATATCCGGTCCGGTTACCGGGAACAACGGAGTGTACGTTCTGGAGGTGAAGAATGTGGTGGATGCTTCGGGCATCAATCTGGCCGCCAACAAGAACCAGCTGATGCAGAGTTACCGGTCCAGAGCCTCCTATGAGGTGTTTGAAGCCCTGAAAGAGATTACAGGCGTGAAAGACAACCGTTACAAATACTTTTAATACATGGGATTAATCCTGGGGGGTACCCCCCTCAGAGCAAAACATCAAAAAAGAGGGGCAACCACCCCTCTTTTTTTCAGCATTGCCGGATTACCGGCAAAAAAGAACAACCCCCCTGTTGTCCTTTATCCTGCCCCATTCAATCCACATTGTCGTGCAAGTAGGAATTGTTGGGGTTCAGCCTGATCTCTTCCTTTTCATCTTCAGAAAGAGAATATCGTGATACTTTGGCGCTCTCCGATGATTCGCGCTTTTCCAGCTGTATTTTTTTCCTGATATACGCAGGTTCATTTTCCAGCTCGTCGATATTTTCCTGCATGCCGGCCGGATTGTTCTTATCGTTCAGCAGGGACTGGGATTGTTTTAGCTTTTTGATCCTTTCCGCTGATTTTCTGACTTCTCCGGGTATCTCTTCTTCATCATCCACCACACGTACATTGTTTTCTTTCCGGCCTGCGGCGGGATATTTGAATTCGATACTCCGCTGGGTAAACCGCTGCATATTCTCCGGACGTTCTCCTTTTTTTCTGTCACGTATAGTAAAAACCGTTTCATCGCCGGGGGCCAGGTTCTTTTTCTCTTCCAGAATAACAACATCGGTAGGTTTCTTTCTGACATACAGTTCGGGGATGCTGTTTGCCTCGAAACCTGTGGCAATAATGGTTATCTGCACGGCATCACCAAGCGACGGGTCAATGCAGGTTCCCCAGATCACCTGGGCCTGTTTGTCAATGCTGGCGGTTACGTAATCGGTAATCTCACCTACCTCGTCCATACTGATCTCATCTTCGCCCGATGTAATATTCAGAAGCACGTTCCTGGCGCCAGTAATATCGTTGTTGTTCAGCAGGGGAGAGCTGACAGCTTCCTGAATGGATTTCATGGCGCGGTCCTGGCCTGAAGCTATCCCCGACCCCATAATAGCCACGCCGCTGTTGGTCATAACTGTTTCCACATCGGCAAAATCGACGTTGATATAGCCATGCACGGTAATGATCTCGGCAATCCCCCGGGCTGCTCTGGCAAGCACATCGTCGGCCCGGGCAAAAGCCTGGGAAAGCTTCAGATCGCCATAAATTTCACGCAGCTTTTCATTGTTGATCACCAGGAGAGAATCCACGTGGGGACGCAGTTCATTGATCCCTTCAATGGCCTGTTGGATACGCGTATGCCCCTCAAACCTGAACGGGATGGTCACAATAGCCACCGTAAGGATCCCGGCTTCCCGGGTAGCTTTGGCAATGACCGGGGCTGCACCGGTACCGGTTCCTCCGCCCATACCGGCAGTAACGAAAACCATACGGGTATTCGATCCGAGGGCTTCCATCACGTCGTCAATATTTTCCAGGGCGGCCTGGCGTCCTATTTCGGGTTTGTTGCCTGCCCCTCTTCCTTCGGTAAGGGATTCACCGATCTGGATTTTTACAGGGACCGGACTGTTCAGCAGAGCCTGTGCATCGGTATTACATACCACAAAATCCACATCCTTGATCCCCTGACGGTACATATGGTTCACCGCGTTGTTTCCTCCACCTCCAACGCCTATCACTTTGATGATGGAAGCCTTGTTGTGGGGAAGATCAAAATTCATTAATTCTTCGGCCATGGTTATTCATTTTTTCGGGGGTTTCTCTTCAATACATTCCTGGTTGGTTACATGCTGGCGCCTTTTTCCTCGAACATATCGGTAAAGGCGCTCTTCAGGGTTTCTATCAATCCTTTCCTGACGGGAGTTTCCTCTCCGGCTTCCTGCTCTTCGGTTTCTTCGTCTGTCATCCGGCTCCTTTGTTGTTGCTGTTCCAGGATTTCATACCCTTTCAGCACCAGTCCCACACTGGTTGAATACATTGGCTGGTTGACCTCCTGGTCGGCATCGCCTGCCAGTTGTTCGTTGGGAAGCCCCACTCTGACATCCAGGCCGGTACGGAACTTCACCAGCTGAGACAGATGTCTCAGCAGGGCGCCGCCACCGGTAAGCACCATTCCCGCAGCCAGCTTATCAAGATAACCCGAACTTTCAATTTCAAAGGTTACGGCATCGATGATCTCTTCCATTCTCGACTGGATAATATATGCCAGGCTTTTAAAGGAGATCTCCTTGGGTTCCCTGCCGCTAATCCCCGGGATGGTGACAACCTTGTCATCCTGGGCAATATCGCCCAGGGCCGATCCGAACTGCATTTTCAGGGATTCTGCCTGACGCAACAGGATGGAACAGCCCTCCTTGATATCGTTTGTCACTACATTTCCACCAAAGGGGATTACGGCCGTATGCCTGATCACATTGTCATAATACACGGCGATATCGGTCGTTCCACCTCCGATATCCACCAGAGCCACACCGGCTTCTTTCTCGTCATCGGTCAATACCGCCTCGGCAGAGGCCAGAGGCTCCAGAACCAGTTGGTGAATATTCAGGCCCACCTTTCGCACGCACTTCTCAATATTCCTGGCGGAAGCGGTTTGTCCGATCACAATATGAAAATTTCCTTCCAGCCTGTGGCCCGACATCCCCACAGGATTTTTCACTCCGGTTTCATTATCCACAATGAAATCCTGGGGAAGTACATGGATAATCTCCTCACCCACATCCACATGGATTTTCCGCATGTCATCAATCAGGGCTATGATATCCTCGCGGCTGATCTCTTCCTGGTCGGGATCACGGTTGATATATCCCCGGTTGCGTACACTGCGGATGTGCTGTCCGGCAATTCCCACAAAAACATTCCCGAATTTGACGCCCGATTTGGCCTGGGCTTCTTCCACCACCGTACGGATGGCATGTACGGTTTCCTCGATATTGAGGACCACTCCCCTTTTTACTCCTTTCGAGGGTGTTTTGGCCATACCCAGCACATCGAGTTTCCCCTGTTCGTTTTTCCTCCCGACAATGGCAACAATTTTTGTCGTGCCAATGTCAATGGCGGCTACATAGTCGTTTTTTCTGTTGCTCATAATATTATTTTTTTGTGCAGATTACCTGATCTTTATAATTCAAATTGATCCATTCATATTGATTCCAGCCCACACGGCTGAGGCCTTCCCTGTAAAGCACCATCAGTTTGTGCAGCTTGCCGCGGTAGTTTTCCAGTGATCCCAGCATAATCATGTGGGCCCCGACCCGCGGTACAAGTTCCACTTCCAGGTCAGGCCTGACATACACCTGTTCAAACTGGGCGCTCCAGAATTCATTTTCGGCGATGAACAAAGCCATATCATACAACTGGCGGTACCAGGAAGCGTTCTTCAGCGAATCAATCTGAGTGGCCGAACGGACCGTACCGGGGTCGGGCAGATGACCGTTGCAGACCAGTGTATGGGCAGGTTTTATATCTGCGCAGGGCACCAGGAAACCTTCCCGGTCAAGATACATACTCCTCTGGGAAGGATAAATCAGACGAAGTACCGGTTTACGCTGGGTAATCTCAACCCTGAGCACTCCCTCGGAAGTGGTATAGGCTTCTGCCTTTCTGACAAAAGGATGCATTTCCACTCCTTTTTCAATTTCATGGGTATTGATCAGGCTGAGAGAAGCACCAAGCAGACCGGTTTGTTCGTTCAGCAACTTTTTACCGACCTCCCTGCGTTCCACAAAGCGTAGCTCAACACTGTCTTTCACAATAACCCGCAATACCTGGCAGGGGATTTTCCTTTCATAGGCCGATACGGCAGACATCACCAGCAGGGAGTATGCCAGGAGGCCCAGCCAGAATATCCAGTACCGTATTTTTTTCCAGATCCTTTGCATCATAACAGTTCAAACCGTTTCTGCAACCACTTTTTTATTTCCGTTACCAGGGTGTCAATATCTCCGGCCCCCAGTGTAAGCAACACCTCGAGGTCGAGCGGCTCCAGGGCAGGGATAATGTCTTCTTTTCTGCAACGAATTACTGCCCCGGGGGTTCGCATGTACTGCCTGATAGTATCGGCTGTGATGCCTGGCAAAGGCTCTTCCCTTGCCGGATATATATCTAACAGGATGCAGGTGTCCAGCAAATCCAGACTTCGGGCAAAATCCGTTGCAAAGTCGCGTGTACGGGTGTACAGGTGCGGCTGGAAAATACCTGTTATTTTTCTGCCCGGAAATGATTCCCTTACCGCTTCGATGCAGGCTTTCAGCTCTTCGGGGTGATGTGCGTAATCATCCATATACACCACATCAGCGGTACGTATATGAAAGTCGAATCTTCTTTTCACCCCCTCGAAAGACTCCAGACCACTTTTCAACTCATCCATTCCTGCACCCAGCAGCCAGGCCATAGCCGCCGAGGCCACGGCATTTCCCAGGCCGGCCTTCCCCGGACTCCCGGACATCAGACGAGGGATCCGGCCTCCGGGTGTTTTCAGGTCGAAACTCCACTTTCCTTTTTTATACTGCCGGTTTTCCGGTGTAAAATCGGCATCTTCTTTTACGCTGTATGTATATTTTCTGATCCCTTCGGGATAATCCACAGGCAATCCATTTTTCATCAACAGGATTCCCCCGGGTGGAAGGTGGGATACAAATTCATTAAAAGCCTGTTGCATATGCCTGTAGTCCCCATAGATATCAAGATGGTCGGCATCCATAGAGGTAACCACAGCATGGGCAGGGTAGAGGCGCAGAAAGGAGCGGTCGAACTCATCGGCTTCAAGCACGAACCAGGGGTTCTGTCCGGTCATTATCAGGTTGTTGCCGTAATTTTTTGATATCCCGCCCAGGAAAGCCGTGCAACCATTTTCCGTTTTGGATAACAGGTGGGCCAAAAGGGTTGACACCGAGGTTTTCCCGTGGGTCCCGGCCACAGCCACGGAAGGTCTTCCTTTGCTGACTTCCCCCAGCAGTTCGGCTCTTTTCATAAGGCAGAATCCGGCCTTTTTGAAATAGTTCAGTTCGGTATGTGTGCCTGGCAGGGCAGGGGTGTACACCACCAGTGTGTTTTCCTTATCCCTGAATGACTGCGGGATCAGGGCCGGATCATCGGAATAATGTACCGGAATGCCTTCCCCGGTAAGTTCCATGGTTAATGGAGTACAGGTTCTGTCGTAACCTGCCACTTCTTTTCCAATGTGGTGCATGTAACGTGCCAGGGCGCTCATCCCGATACCTCCTGCACCAAGGAAATATATCCGTTTTATGTGGTTCAGGTCGATCACTCTTTCTCCGTTTTGACCAGTTTCAATACTTCTTCGGCAATCTGCCTGGCCGCTTCAGGCCGGGCCATTTCCTTTATGTTCACAGCCAGTTCCTCACGTGCCACCCTGTCGGCCAACAGGCCCAGGCATGATTTGATCAGGGTTTTTTCCGCTTCGGTGTCGGGGATCATTCTGGCTGCTTTTCTGCTTACCAGGGCCATGGCGTTGTGTGTCTGATGATCACCGGCCACGTTGGGTGAAGGAACCAGAATTACCGGTTTGCCAGCCAGGCAAAGTTCCGAAAGGGTTCCCGCCCCGGCCCGGGAAACGATCAATCCGGCCACGGCATAAGCCAGATCCATCCGGGCAATGAAATCGGTAATCACCAATCCAGCCGGCAATTCTATTCCGGTTTCTTCGCGTACGGTATCAAGATACAGGCTCCCCGTCTGCCAGAGCAGCTGATATCCCGCATCCAGCAGGGAACGATAACCTGCCAGCAAGGCCCGGTTGATTGTTCCGGCCCCCTGGCTTCCTCCCAGGACCAATACCACCGGGCTGCTCGCCCTGAAGCCGAATACCGAAAGGCCTTCTTCTCTTTTCCCTTCCATATCAATAATATCCTGGCGCACAGGATTGCCGGTTATCAGAATCCTGTCAGCCGGAAAATATTTTTCCATCCCCTCCCAGGCAACACATATTTTATGTGCCCGGGAAGCCAGCCATTTATTGGTCAGCCCGGCATAGGAATTCTGTTCCTGGATCAGGGTAGGAATCCCTCTGGCCTGCGCCCTTCTCAAAACAGGGCCGCTTGCATATCCCCCCACACCCACCACCACATCAGGAGCAAACTCCCTGAGCACGTAATCGGCCCTGCTCAGGCTCCTGGCCAGCTTCACAAGGGTATTGACATTTTTCCATACCTCTTTTCTGTGAAAGCCTCTAACCGGAAGACCCACAATACGGTAACCAGCCGCCGGCACTTTATCCATTTCCATCCTACCCTCAGCTCCCACAAACAGGATCTCCGCGCCGGGAGCCACCTGCTTCAGGGCATGGGCAATGGATATAGCCGGGAACACATGGCCCCCTGTTCCTCCACCGCTAATCAATATTTTAGGCTTCCTGTTCATCTGATTCTGTTGAATCTTCTGTTTTTTCCATTTCCTCCAATTCCTTCTCCACTCCCCGGCTCACACTGAGAATAATGCCCAGGGAAACTCCGGTAAACAAAAGTGAGGAGCCACCCATACTGACCATGGGCAGGTTCTGTCCGGTAACAGGAAACAGATTAACCGCCACCCCCATATTCACCACAGCCTGTATAACAATGCTCAGTGTCAGGCCAATAGCCAGAAAAGCAGGGAAGGTCCGGTTAGCCTTTCTCACAATTACTCCTGCCCTGAATAGTAAAATAAGGTATGCCAGCATAATGGGGATTCCCCCGAAAATCAGGCCGTATTCTTCAATAATGATGGCATAAATAAAATCGGAGTAAGGATGGGGAAGGAAGTTCCTCTGAACACTTTTGCCGGGTTTCACTCCGAACAATCCTCCGGTAGCGATGGCAATTTTTGCCTGTTCCACCTGGTACCCTTCTTCGCCACCGGGCCGGATAAACTGTTCCACACGGTGCCTCCAGGTACCGACCCTGCCCTCCTTGTCGAGCAGCATGGTGGTAGTAATGAACAACCCAATAGCCAGCACACCGATACCGGCAAATGCCAGAAGATGACGGATCCTGACCCTGCCGATAAACATCAGCACCATGCATGTGGCAAACAGGATAAGCGAGGTGGAAAGGTTTGCAGGCAAGATCAGCATGCACACCAGCACAACTGGTACAATAAGCGGTATAAAGGCTTCTCTGTAACTTTTTATCCTGTCCTGCTTGAGGGAAAGCATTCTGGCCGTATACATAATAAGAGCCAGCTTGGCAAAATCGGATGTCTGGATGGTGATCCCCAGCCCGGGAAGGGTCAGCCACCGGGCAGCCTGGTTCAGGCTGGTCCCGATCAGCAGGGTCAGGAACAGAAGGGGAACCACCAGATAAAGAAACAACTGAGACAACCTGAAATAGTATTTATAGGGAATCATATGTGTGACGAATATGATAAGTATGCCAATTCCCAGGATCAGGCCATGCCTGATCAGGAAATACAGGGTATTGCCGCCCATTTTCCGGTAGGCAAGGGTTCCGGTGGAACTGTACACGGCCAGCAAGGAGAAGATGGACAGAACAATAATAACTGCCCATATCACCCGGTCACCCTGAAAATATTTCCTGATTCCCTCACTCATAGCCCGGTTATTTTTACAGATTCCTTACAGCCTGTTTAAACTGCCGTCCACGGTCCTCATAGTTTTCAAACAGGTCAAAACTGGCACAGGCCGGAGACAGCAGAACAGTTTCCTCCTTGTGGGCCAGGTAATAGGCCGCCTGAACTGCTTCCTGCATCGACGAGGTATCCACTATGGTAGGAACAAGGCCTTCAAAAGCCCGGTGTATACTTGAGTTATCCTTTCCCAGGCATACTATAGCCCTGACCTTTTCTTTCACCAGGTCTTTCAGCGGTGCATAGTCATTCCCCTTATCCACCCCTCCGGCTATCCACACCACAGGCGTGGATATGCTTTCCAGAGCATACCAGGTGGAATTCACATTGGTGGCTTTCGAATCGTTGATGAATTCAATGCCGTGCACGCTGATCACCTTTTCAAGCCTGTGTTCAACGCCCTGAAAATCGGAAAGGCTTTCACGGATTGTTTCTTTCCTGATGTTCAGTATCTGGGCGGCAATACCCGCCGCCATCGAATTATACACATTGTGATGTCCCATTAATGCAAGATCGTGTATGGTCATATCAAATGATTGATTTAGGTTACTTATTCGGAGAATATCCTCTTCCAGCCAGGCACCGTTTTCCAGCCTTTCCCTGATGGAAAAAGGATGCATCTGCATGTGCGGTTTTCTGGTTTCAAGCTCCCTTCTTATCACCGCATCGTCCCGGCAATATATAAGATGATCGGAAGAGGTCTGGTTCCTGATAATCCGGAATTTCGAATCAACATAGTGCTGCATGTTATAGCCGTACCGGTCGAGATGGTCGGGGGTAATATTCATGATCACAGCCAGGTGTGGTCGGAAATGAGATGTATCGTCCAGCTGGAAACTGCTCAGTTCAATAACATAGTAATCAAAGGCCTTCCCTGCCACCAGCCCTGCAAAGCTACGACCCACATTCCCTGCCAGGGCCACATTCAAGCCCGCTTTGTTCAGAATATGCCAGGTAAGGCAGGTTGTGGTGGTTTTCCCGTTGCTTCCGGTAATCCCGATCAGGGTAGCATCCGTAAAACGGGCCGCAAATTCAATCTCGGAGACCACCGGTATCCCTTCGGCCCTGATTTTTTGCACCAATTCAGCCGAATCGGGAATCCCCGGGCTTTTCATAACCAGGTCGGCATCAAGGATTTTCCCGGATGTATGTTTTCCTTCTTCAAAGGGAATATCATTTTCAATCAGAATTTTTCTGTATCGATCACGTAAGGTCCCCTGATCGGACACCCATACCCTGTACCCCTTCATGGAGGCCAACACGGCTGTTCCCGTTCCGCTTTCTCCTGCACCCAGTATGGCGATCTTTTCAGGCATGTTTTTTCTTATTATCTGATCTTCAGTGTAACAATGGTTATGACGGCCAGCAAAATCCCCACAATCCAGAAACGGGTCACAATTTTGGGTTCGGGATAACCTTTCATCTGGTAATGATGATGCAGGGGCGCCATTTTGAATACCCGGCGTCCTGCCCCGTATTTCCTTCGGGTATATTTAAAGTACCACACCTGGATTACCACCGACAGGTTTTCCATCAGGAATATTCCGCAGAGAATGGGTATGAGCAATTCTTTCCTGATCACAATGGCAAACACGGCAATGATACCCCCCAGGGCCAGACTTCCCGTATCGCCCATAAATACCTGTGCCGGATAAGAATTGTACCATAGGAACCCTATAGCGGCACCAATGAAAGCGCTCATAAAAATCACCAGTTCCCCGGTATAGGGAATGTACATGATATTGAGGTAATCGGCATATATGATATTCCCCGAAAGGTAGGCAAGCACACCCAGGGTAGTTCCCATTATGGCCGAAGTGCCTGTCGCCAGGCCATCCAGTCCGTCGGTCATATTGGCCCCGTTCGATACAGCGGTAACGATCAGGATCACCATCACTACAAAAACTACCCAGGCCCATTGCTGTTTATGCTTACCCAGAAAACCCACCAACCAGGCGTAATCGAACTCATTGTTTTTGACAAACGGGATGGTGGTAATGGTCGACTTGATATCCCTTGTCTGCAGTGTCCGGTCCCGCTCATCCATCCGGCGGTGGCTTTCTTCCAGGGTTTGTGGCGGCGTTTCGCTCACCGGGAGCCTTTCACGCACCACTACCTGGTCAGAGGTATACATGGTAATTCCCACGATCAATCCAAGTACCACCTGGCCAAGGATTTTAAACTTCGCTGCCAGTCCTTTTTTATTGTGTCTGAATATTTTGATATAATCATCTGCGAATCCAACCAGTCCCATCCAGAAAGTGGTAACCAGCATCAGGATCACATATACATTGCTTAGATCACCGAACAACAGGGTGGGTATGATGATCGAAGCCAGAATGATCAATCCGCCCATGCTGGGAGTTCCCTGTTTGGCATACTGCCCCTCCAGGCCCAGGTCACGAATGGTTTCCCCGATTTGTTTCCGCTGCAGGAAACAAATGATCCTTTTCCCGAAAAGCAGGGAAATGATCAGCGAGGTGATCACGGCCATGGCCGAACGGAAGGAAATGTACTGGTAGACTCCGGCTCCCGGCACATTTAGTTTTTCAAGATATTCGAACAGGTAATAGAACATACCGGTTATGATTTCATGAATTCTCTGATCACCTCCCTGTCATTGAAGGGATATCTCATTCCTGCAATTTCCTGATAGGTTTCGTGCCCCTTTCCTGCCACCATGACGATATCACCTTTTGCAGCCATCATCAGGGCGGCCCGGATAGCTTCTTTCCTGTCGGTGATGCGCACAGTCCGTTTTTTTTCTGTCTCATCCAGTCCTTTTTCCATATCGTCGAGAATTACCTCGGGATCTTCTGTCCTGGGATTATCGGAAGTCAGTATCACCCGGTCGCTGTAATCTGCAGCGATTTTTGCCATCATGGGCCGTTTCCCTCTGTCGCGGTCACCGCCGGCACCCACTACTGTCAAGATCCGGTGGGTTTTATCCCTGAAGCGGCTGAGGGTTTTCAGCACATTTTCAAGAGCATCGGGAGTATGGGCATAATCCACCACAGCCATCTTCCCGTCTTTTCCACGGAGGGTTTCGAACCTTCCCCTGACCGGCCTGAGTTCGCTCATGGTTCTGACCACTTCCTCGCTATTCTGTTGCATTTCCAGAGCAGCCCCGTAAACTGCCAGCAGGTTGGAAGCATTAAAGTGCCCGATCATCGGAGTCCACAATTCGTATCCATCGATCCTGAGCATCATGCCCTCGAGACTGGTTTCCACGATCTTTCCCCGGTAATCAGCCAGCCTGTTCAGCCCGAAAGTTCTGACCAGGGCATCGGTATTCTGCACCATAACCCGACTGTGCTTCTCATCGGCATTCACCAGGGCAAAAGCCCCGGCAGGCAACCGTTCGAAGAACGATTTCTTGGCCCGGATATATTCATCAAAATCCCCATGATAATCCAGATGGTCACGGGTAATGTTGGTAAATATGCCTCCTGAGAAGGTAATACCACTGATCCTGTGCTGGGCGGCGGCGTGCGAACTCACTTCCATAAAAACATATTCTGCTCCCGCACCCACCATTTCAGCCAGCAGGGCATTGAGTATCAGTGCATCGGGGGTAGTATACCTTGCAGGAAGCGATTTCTCAAGAACGCGGTATTCAATGGTGGAAACCAGTCCGGCCGGATATCCCAGGCGTATAAACAGGTTATACAACAGGGTGGCAATGGTGGTTTTCCCATTGGTGCCGGTAACCCCCACCAGCCGGAGCCGTGACGAAGGATGATCGTGCCAGGCGGAAGCCAGCAATCCCAGGGCTACAGCACTGTTTTTCACTTTCAGGTAACTCACTCCGGCATGAATTTCCCCGGGCAGTTTTTCACATACCACAGCGCGTGCTCCCTGCTGCACAGCCCGGGAAATGAACTGGTGACCGTCAACACGGGTTCCCCTGACGGCAACAAACAGGGATCCCTCAACCACTTCACGCGAATCCTGGCAGATACCTGTCAGCACAGGATTATCTGGCCCTTTCTGCCGGATCACTTCCACTGCCTGTATAATATCCCCAAGGTTTTTCATTTACCGCCATTACGTTATACAAAACTCATTTCCAGTAATATCTCCTGTCCCGGCTTCACCGGGGTACCAGGAGGGATGGATTGATTCCTGATTTTCCCCCTGCCTTTGACCCTTACCTTTAAGCCTTGTTTTTCAAGCAGGTACAAGGCATCCTGCAACCCCATTTCCACCACGTTCGGCACCAGGTGGCCGGTCACCTCCAGTGGATAAATATTCACCACAGAATCTTTGCCCGCCGGAATAATCCAGGGAGCCCGGGGATCTGTTTGCCTGTAATCCATATCCAGGGTTTCCAGCACTTTCACCAGATGGGAACAGCTGCCGTTTTTAGAATAGGGCACGCCGCCTTCACCTCTGGCAGCCAGCCGGTCAACCGTGGGAAGCATATCGAGGCTGGTGGCATAGACCTTATCGGCAATTTCCCGGAAAACGGGACCCGCCACCAGATTGCCATAATACACCGAATTAGAGGGACTGTTTACCACCACCATACAGGAATATTTCGGATGATCGGCAGGAAAATATCCCACGAAAGAAGCCTGATAGCTGACCTTCGATTCCTGCCGGTACCCAACATTTTTATTGGCAATCTGGGCCGTTCCCGTTTTCCCGGCAATCCGGTAATACGGATTCTTCAGATTGACAGCCGTCCCGTTTTCCACCACTCCTTCCAGCATAGTTCTGGCTTTTTCGATCGTTGATGAAGAACAGATGGATTGATTAAGGACCTCGGTGCCGAAGGAACGAACTTTCTGCCCTCTGTACCTCAGTTCTTCCACGAATTTGGGTTTTACCATTTTGCCGTTGTTGGCCACGGCATTGTAAAAGGTCAGCATCTGCAGGGGTGTTAGCATCACCTCATATCCGTGAGAGATCATGGCCAGTGAAATCCCCGACCAGTATTCATCACCGGGATAACTGAGCATGGGGGTTCCTTCTCCCTTGATCTCCACACCCAGCTTTTTGTTAAGGTTCATGCTGATCAGCCTGTCGATCAGATCATGGGGGTGGTCTCGGTAGTTCTCATAAATGATTTTTGCCATTCCCACGTTGGATGATACTTCAAACACTTCACGAACAGAAATTTTCCCGAAGCCTTCCCTGCGGGTATCACGGATGGTTTTGTCATAAATCTGGTATTCTCCTTCGCCGGTATCGATGGAATCATTCAAATCTATCACCCCGTCTTCCAGGGCTGCCATCAATACGGGTAGTTTGAAGGTCGATCCCGGCTCGGTACTTTCCCCGATGGCATAGTTATAGAGTTCCCGGTACGTTCCGTCGGAGTCTTTTTCAAGGTTGACCATGGCCTTGATAGCCCCTGTAGATACTTCCATAAGGATGGCCGTGCCATGATGCGCATCGTGCCGGATGAGCTGCTGCAACAGAGCATTATGGGCCACATCCTGAAGGGTGATATCGATGGTGGTGATCACATCCATTCCATCGCGCGGTTCTACCTCATTGCCGTCGTTTACCGGCATCCAGACATCCCCCGCCAACCTCTGCATTAGTCTGACCCCGGTCACACCGCTCAGATACTGATCGTAGGCTCCCTCAATGCCTACCACATTTCCCGTAGGCCCTTTTGTAAGGTATCCGATAGTACGTGAAGCCAGGTGCTGGTGAGGTTTCATGCGCAGATTATCCTGAACATAAATAAACCCTCCCTCATACCTGCCAAGACGCCATATGGGAAAAGTTTTCAGTTTTTTCAGTTCGGCATAACTCACCCCCCTGCGTACAAGGTAATACCGGTCACCCCGCTCCCAGGCCTGCATCAGGTCATTTTTGTACTGCCGGGCTGTACGATCACGGAAAAGGGCCGACAGCCTGATGGCCAGTGAATCGACCTGACTGAGGAAAACCTGAGTGCTGAGCGCCGTACTGCGCATGTCCATTCTGATTTCATAATAAGGTACCGAACTGGCCAGTATCCGGCCGTCGGCAGCGTAAATATCACCCCTGTTTGGAAGAATGGTAATATCTTTTAGACTCTGTCTCCCGGCTTTTGTTTTGTATTCCTGTCCTTCCACCAGATGGATATAAAAAGCCTTTCCCAGAATGGTAATTCCCACAAGGAATACCCCCAGGTAAAGCATTCCGATCCGCCAGATGATATCCTTTTTGATAGACATACTTCGCAAAGCAGTTCTTATTTCTTTCTTTCTGTACTATTAAGTTTAACCGGAGGTTCCATCGATTCTTTCAGCCCCAGTCCCTTTTCATTTATCAGCCTGAACACTTCTGAAGGTTTGTTCAGCCGGTTGTATTCAGAAGCCACGGAAATAGCCTCGGCCCTCAGCTCCTTCACCACTCTTTCCAGACGATCGATCTGCCTTACCAGGCGTTCGGCATGATAGCGATTCCCTATATACACCACAAGCAGGAAGGTCAGGAACAGAATAAACGGCAGCTGCCTAACCACCGATTCGCGGGTAAGCAGGGTACCATCAAGGAATTCCCTGACCCCACTCCGTTTACCTCCCCGTGAAGGTTCTTTTACACCAATAAATTCTATGTTCTTCTTTTCCTGGCTCATGGCATATTATTCATCCACACGTTCTGCAATTCTCAGTTTGGCGCTTCGTGCCCTTTTATTCCTTCGTATCTCGTCCCGGTCGGGTATAATCACCCTTCGGTTAATGGCACGGAACGGACAGGCATAATGACCGTACAGGTCCTTTTCTATTATCCCCCGGATATTCCCCGACCGGATAAAATTTTTCACCATCCGGTCTTCCAGGGAATGGTAAGTGATAACTACCAGCCTTCCCCCGGGGCGAATGACCTCTGCACACTGTTCCAGCATTTCTTTCAGGCATTCCAGTTCCTGGTTTACCTCTATGCGAATGGCCTGAAACAACCGGGAAAGGTATTTGGCCTGCCTTTCAGCCGGCATCAATCCCTCAATGGCTTCCAGCAGATGCCCCACAGTTGCCAGTGGATGCACTGCGCGGAAAGCAACGATTTTTGTCGCCAGTTCCGCAGCCCGGGGAAGCTCTCCGTAATTACGGAATATCCTTTTCAGCTCATCTTCCGGTCGGTTGTTCAGAACATCGGCCGCAGATTCCAGGGCATACGTATTCATCCTCATATCCAGTTCCGTATCTTCACGGTATGAAAATCCCCTTCCCGGGCTGTCGAGCTGATGGGAGGATACTCCCAGATCGGCCAGCACCCCGTCAACCTGCTCAAAGCCGAACCAGCGAAGAAAATTCTTCAGATACCTGAAATTATGCCTTACAAACAAAAACCGCTCGTCATGGATATGATCTGCTTTTGATGCCGGATCCTGGTCAAAAGCAATCAAACGACCGGTTTTCAGATTCTTCAGGATTTCCCGCGAATGCCCTCCCCCTCCGAAGGTGGCATCCACATACACTCCTTCAGGTTTCAGCTGCAAGCCATCGATACTCTCCTGTAAAAGAACCGGTATATGATAATCCATTATGCATCCTGTTCACTGGTTCTTCCTCCCATGATCTTTTCGGCCAGGGAGGCGAATTCATCCTCAGATTCCTCTATTCCGCCATAACTTTCAGCCGGCCATATCTCAATACGTGAATCCTGACCGGCCAGCACTACCTCTTTGTAAATACCCGCCTCTGCCAAAAGGCGCCTGGGAATCAGTATCCGGTTACTCCCGTCCAGCACCAGTTCAGCCGCACCCCGGTAGAAATTTCGGAGGAAACGGTTGTGGTCCTTCCGGTAGGGATTGATACGCTCCCTGATGATCTGGTTCTGCCGCTCCCATTCATGCAGGGGATACAGCACCAGACATTGTTCAAAAATATCTTTTTTTACCACAAACGTATCCTGGGCTTCAGCAGGCAGTTGCCTTTTGAAAGTAGAAGGCAGCATAACCCTGCCTTTAGCATCAACCTTACATGTAAAATCTCCAATAAAGGTTGCCATCACAGATCATTTAATAGGGCTAAATTAAAGAAAAATTCCCACATTCACCCACTTTCTCCCATTTTTTACCACTTTTGTTGAAAAGTTTTACGAAAAAACCCCGGAAGTGATTCAGCAAAGGGGAATTTTTTTCACAGATATCACCGGATCTGCTGTTTCAGCCTGTTTTTTCTTATTTTTGACAACTGGAATGAAGAATCTCTGAAAAACATGGCACATACTGCGGAAAAAGAAATACAACTTATTGATGTTGAGAATGTTCTGAAAAGCAGAAATCCGCGATTATATGCATTGCTGCCCCGTTTTATCCCGCGGTATCTGAAACGGATTGTGCATCAGGACGAGCTCAACGATTTTCTCAGGCGGCGGGGTCATCTCAGTGGGAAGGAATTTATAGCAGCTGCACTGGAAGACCTGAAAATTGAATATGAGGTGGTTGGCAGAGATAACATTCCCCGGGAAGGCCGTTACATCTTTGCATCAAATCACCCCCTGGGGGGGCTTGACGGACTGGTCTTTATCCATGAAATAGGGAAATATCACGAGAAGGTCCTGTTCATTGTAAACGACCTGCTGATGAATATTAGTAACCTGGAACCGGTTTTCATCCCCGTAAACAAACACGGTCGCCAGTCACTGGAATATGCGCGGAAAATCGAGAAAGCTTATTCTTCCGATGCCCAGATACTTTATTTCCCGGCTGGTTTATGTTCCAGAAAACGAAAAGGGATTATCAGGGACCTGGAATGGAAAAAAAATTTTATTGTAAAAGCCAGGCAATATCAGCGGGATATAGTTCCGATGCATTTCAGCGGAAGAAATTCCAATTTTTTCTACAGGCTGGCCAATTTGCGGGTGATATTGGGGATCCGGTCAAATATTGAAATGGTATACCTGCCTGATGAAATGTTCAAGCAGGTGGAAAAAAACAAGAAAATTACGCTTACCATAGGTCAACCCATTCCGTTTGACACCTTTGACAAGCGACATTCTCCTGCTGAATGGGCAGAGCTGCTCAAATACCATGTTTACAACCTGGAACAGAGTCCCAATATGCTTTTCCCCCACCTGAAATAATTTTCTGCAGATTTATTAATTTATTAATTTAGTATTTGATTTCTGTCTCCCGTATGAAGAAAATTATTGCACCTGTATCAAGGAAGAGGATCCTGGAGGAGCTCACCTATGAAAAGTTCGTCAGGAAGACGAACAACGGTGGAAATGAGCTGTATATCGTCAATTATGTGAACTCTCCTATGATCATGCGCGAGATCGGCAGGTTGCGTGAAATTTCTTTCCGTGCTGCCGGTGGAGGTACGGGAAAGGAAATAGACATTGATGAATTTGACACTTCCGAGTATCCTTACCAGCAGTTGATTGTGTGGGATCCCGACGCCCGGGAGATCCTGGGGGGGTATCGTTTCATTCTCGGGCAGGGGCCGGATGGAAAGGAAATGATACCCGAAATGCTTGCTACCTCGGAAATGTTTCGTTTTTCAGATCAGTTTATCAGGGAATACCTGCCCCTGACCATTGAACTGGGACGGTCCTTTGTCCAGCCCGATTATCAGTCAACCGCCAGATCAAGAAAAAGCCTCTATGCCCTTGACAACCTGTGGGATGGCCTGGGGGCCCTGGTGGTCATGAACCCCCATGTAAAATATTTTTTCGGGAAAGTTACCATGTACCCCCACTTCAACAGAAAGGCCCGGAACATGATCCTGCATTTTCTGAATGAACATTTCCCCGATCCCGACAAACTCATTACCCCCATTAAACCGGTTCGTATTGAGGTAGATGAGAAAGAGGTAAGTGAATTTTTTTCCGGAGAAACCTTCAGGGACAATTACAAAATCCTTTCACAGAAGGTCAGGGCGCTGGGTGAAAATATACCGCCCCTGTTCAATGCCTACATCAATCTCTCCGACTCGCTCAGGGTATTCGGCACAGCAGTGAACAAATCATTCGGGAATGTGGAGGAAACCGCTATGATGGTAACCATTCCCGATATTTATCCATCCAAGGTGGAAAGACATATTTCCACATTCGACCTGGACAAAGACGAGAGAGTAAGAGAAGACGATCAGTAGGCACGCTGCTGTTTCCCTTCCATGTAATGAATAAAGGCAGTGCTGACCACTTTATTGCCCCCGGGCGTAGGATAATCCCCCGTAAAATACCAGTCACCCGTATGACCCGGACAGGCTTCGTGCAGATTTTCGATGGTCTGGTATACAATCACCACTTCGGCCCTGATGGATTCATCTCTTAGCAGTTCTGCTATTTTTCGGGATATTTCCTCGGGGGTAAAAGGATCATATATTTTTTTAACATGATTAACGATCTTTTCCTTTGGAAAAGCTTCCTGTTCCTTACATTTCAGGTAAACCTCGTTAATCACCGCTTCCATTCCCCTTTCCCTGAGCAGGGCAATAGCTGCCTGGAAAGCAATGAACTGATCCAGCCTTGACATATCAATCCCGTAGCAATCGGGATATCTTATCTGGGGTGAAGAGGAAACCACCACGATTTTTTTGGGCCTCAGCCGGTCAAGTATTTTCAGGATGCTTCTTTTCAGGGTCGTGCCCCTCACAATTGAATCATCCATGATCACCAGGGTATCTCTTTCTTCTTCCACTGTTCCGTAGGTAATATCATACACGTGCTCCACCAGGTCATTCCTGCCCTTTTCCTGGGCAATAAACGTGCGGAGTTTCACATCCTTGATAGCAACCTTTTCAATTCGCGGGCGGAAAGCCAGTATATTTTTCAACTGATCTTCATCGGGGTTCGCCCCCAGCATCATGATCTGCCGTTGCTGCCATTGCAGCAGGTATTCCTGCAGGCCTTTAATCAGGCCGTAAAAAGCAGATTCGGAGGTATTGGGAATGTATGAAAATACCGTATGCTGCAGGTCATGATCAATTACTTTCAGCACCGGTGAAGTAAGCAGTTCGCCCAGTTTTTTTCTTTCCCGGTAAATATCGGCATCTCCTCCCCGCGAAAAATATATTCTTTCAAACGAACAGGAACGTTTGATGCCGGTATCCCGAATGGAAACCGTTTCCACCCGGCCGGTTTTCCTGACTATAAGTGCTGAACCCGGTGTCAATTCATATACATCCTCCGATCTGACATTCAACACCGTTTGAATAACCGGCCTTTCAGAGGTAGCTACCACCACTTCTTCGTCATGATAGTAATAAACCGGCCGTATCCCCCATGGATCACGGAAAACAAAGGCATCACCGTGTCCCACAATTCCGCCGATGGCATAGCCGCCGTCCCATCTTTTGCTGGCCTGCCTCAACACAGCCGAAAGATCAATATTTTCTTCAATCAGGGAAGATATCTGCTCACGGGGTACGCCCTGATCCAGGTAGCGGTGGTACATATCCTGGTTCTCCTCATCCAGGTAATAACCGATATTTTCAAGAATGGTCACCGTATCGGAATATTCCCTGGGATGCTGTCCCGTACCGATCAGTATCCTGAACAATTCGTCCACATTTGTCAGATTAAAATTCCCGGCCAAAGCAAGATTCCTGGAACGCCAGTTATTCAGGCGCAGAACCGGATGAACGGCATCGATGCTATTCAGGCCAAACGTTCCGTACCTCAAATGCCCCAGAAATAATTCGCCCGCAAAAGGAAGATTTTCCCTGGCCCATCCCGGATCTTCGGCAACCGACGGATTTGCACGGGAGATCAGACCCTCGATATTATCGTATATCTTTTTGAATATCAGATATATTGGATTAGATTTGTTCGATCGTTGACGGAATATGTACTGTTTCCCGGGTTCCTGGTCGATTTTCACATTCACCAGTCCGGCTCCGTCCTGGCCGCGGTTATGCTGTTTTTCCATCAACAGATACACCTTTCGCAGTCCATATTGCCAGGAACCGTACTTAAACCGGTAATATTCCAGGGGTTTTCTCAACCTGAACAGAACAATACCGCATTCATGTTTTACTGCATCGCTCATCCGGAATGTTCTTTTCGCAGAGCAAAAATACGGAAATTAATGAATCACTGCCGGCAGGGCTGAAAACATTCTTCCGGGTTCTTTACCGGTTCTTTACCGGTTCTTTACCGCAGCAATTTTTCAGCGGTCAAAACTGGAGCCGTCGAAACAATGGGTGCATATTTTTTCCTTTGGAAGACCAATAGCCATTACCAGATCGTCAATATTCTGATAAACAAGGGTTGTCAATCCGATCCGCTTTCTGATTTCTTCCACCATGGCCTGATATTTTGCTGTACCGGCTGTGGCATATTCCCTGGCGTCTCCGTCTGCCCTTCCTTCCAGTTTTAGCATGGCTTTTCTGCTGGCCAGTTCGGCAACCGATTTGCTGGCCGAGAAGTTCAGAAAATCACAGGCATATACCAGGGGAGGGCAGGCCACCCGCATGTGGGTTTCCTTCGCACCATAATGGTTCAATACCCTGATGGTATCGAGCAATTGCGTACCGCGTACAATGGAATCGTCGCAGAATACAATCCTTTTTCCTTCAATCACCTCACGCACAGGAATCAGCTTCATCCTGGCCACCAGTTCGCGTGTTTCCTGGCGTGAAGGCATGAAACTACGGGGCCATGTGGGAGTATATTTCACATAAGGCCTCATATAAGGGATTCTCTTTTCCATGGCATACCCAATGGCATGACCCACTCCCGAATCGGGTATTCCCGATACCAGGTCGGCTTCCGTGTCATCTTTTCTGGCTAGTTCCGCTCCGCAACGGTACCTGGTGGGTTCAACCCCCACCCCTTCGTATTCTGCGGCCGGATATCCGTAATAAACCCAGAGAAATGCGCATACCTGCATTCTTGAACCTGGGGGGATCACCCTTTTATATTCTTCGGGGGATATAAAAACCAGTTCATTGGGACCCAGCTGGTATTCCAGTTCATACCCCAGTGTAGGGAAAGCGGAAGTTTCTGAAGCCACGGCCCAGCTCCCATTCTTCCTTCCAATGGCCAGCGGGGTTCGCCCAAGCCTGTCGCGGGCGGCATAAATTCCCTCAGGGGTCAGTACCATGAACGTACACGACCCTCTGATCCGTTCCCTCACATTTTCGATGCCATCTGCAAAGTTTTTCTCCTCATCCATCAGCATGGCCACCATTTCCGAAGGATTGGTGCCGGCCTGGGTGGTTTCCGAAAAATGCCTGTGTTGTTTCAGCATCCGTTTTTCAAGTTCGTCCATGTTCAGGATTTTTCCCACGGTTACCACCGCATACCGGCCCAGGTGGGAATGAATCAGAATGGGCTGGTTGTCAGTATCGCTGATAACACCAATACCCATATTGCCCCTGAATTTAGGAAGATCCGGTTCAAACTTGGTACGGAAATAGGAATCTTCAATACTGTGGATGCTTCGAATAAATTCTCCCCGATCATAAACACACATTCCCGCCCGTTTGGTTCCCAGGTGGGAATGATAATCGGTTCCATAAAAAAGATCGGTTACACAATCGGCATGTGATACCGTGCCAAAAATACCCCCCATAATGTATTCTCAATTAATGACAGCCTAAAATACAACAAATGGCCGGCATGTGCGGGGAGGTATGCCGACGACTTATGAACATTTTTTTACAGGACAGGGTAGCGGGTCAGAGATCGATCCTGGGAAATTCAATAATATCGGGGACGATATAGGCACTGGGAAACCTGCGTTTCACTTTCCGGTGCCAGCTGAACGCTTCTTCCCGTGTCCGGAAATCACCGATTCGCACTTTATAATAGGAATACTGATAGATCAAATGGACTTTTAGCTCGGGAAAATACGAGAGGGCTCTGGCATGATGTTCGTTGGCTTCTTCCCTCCCCATGGCTCCCGAACCAAAATAGATCTGAATGCGGTAACCGTCCAGTCCGCCACGTTCCGCATTGAGCTGAACATGCCGGTGGATCAGATCGTCGATTCGTTTGTCCTGAAAGATCCTGAGCTCACCCGGCACAATTGTTCCGTTCATATTCCGGTCATTCCCTGCAGTATCTCGCCCCCTGGCTTCAACGTTCTGCGCTTCTGCCACCAGGGGAAATAATAACAAAATGATACAACTGATCCTTTTCAGCATTACTTTCTCGTTGAAGGATGAATCGACAGAATGGGAATGGGTGAATGGTTTACCATCAGCTGGGCATTTGTGCTGAGTGCCATATTGGCAGGGGTTCCTCTCTCGAAGGTCACAATGGATATCAGGTCAATTTCCTCGTGTACGGCGTAGGAAATAATGGTTTCCGGGATATCCCCACCTTTTTTACTGCTCCGTATTGCCCTCACACCATGCCCGGTAGCATAATCGTAAGCCTGATCGGCATATTTCTTCAAACGGGTTTTAATATCCGTACGGTCGGTAGTTCGGAAATCTACAACATGTAATTCGGCATTCAGGAGTCTGGCCAGTTCAGTGGTGAACGGTATTTTTTGCCTGGTATCTCTTTTCGAATCTATGGGAAGCAGTATCTTCCCGAATTTTTTCTTTTTGAACCCGTGACGCACGGTAATAACCGGACAGGGAGCCTTTGAAACCACCCTGTAGGCATTACTTCCCAGCCAGAATTCTTCAAACCCCGAAACACCATGTGTTCCCATCATGATCAGTCCGGATTTGTCGAGCCTGGCCTGGTCGATGATTCCCTTGTATATTTTACCGTGCCTGATTACAAAATCCATGTTGCCCTTTTTGAGCTTCTTTCCGTACTCCCTCACAATTCGCACGCAGAATTCTTCCACGGTCTGGCCGTAATCCTGATCTTTTCCCTCAATAACAAACGGCTCGTCATAATCTTTGTTTTTTCTCACATGGATAAACCGGATATTGCTTTCTATTTTGTTGGCAACCGAAATGGCAGCATCCAGGGCGTTCATGGAGTCCCTGGAAAAATCGACGGGGACAAGTATTCTTTTCATGTCTGATTTTTTATTGATTCCCAACCAAATATAGCAATTTTTTCATTTTCCCCCTTTCCCTGTGAGAATCCTTACGGAACCACCTCCACCTCGGTAATTTCACTGATCCGGATAGTCTTGCCCAGAATGGACGATTTCACCCTGATGTATCCGTCCATTTCCAGAACAGCGGTTCTTTTGCCCAGCATATTGATGAAGGTGGTAAGGCCTGATATCCAGCTATCCATTTCAATATTCAGGTGCAGGGAATGTTCCTGGTCGGATACTCCCGGAATACGTATTTTTTCTGCATTGGTGATCTTACCCAGATAACGGTCATTCAATGTCACATCAAGGTCAATGCCGGTAATCCGGAAAGCCAGGCGGTTTGGGTTTTTTACCTGCATCAGCACTTCCACTCCCAGTTGCCGGTTAGAGAAACGATGCAGGCGGATACCCCTGAAACCCGACACTTCCACTTCGTCAACCCTGCAACTGCTCAGAGATCCTGCCAGCAGGCAGATCATGATCCCGCCAGTTATTTTGTTCAATCCTTTCATGATTCTTCCTCCTCGGCCCACGCCCTTACCCTTTCTACCGCCTTCATCCACTTGCAATATTTTTTCTCTCTTTCGGAAGAAGGCATTTCAGGGGTAAAAACGGTAACGGCTGAATGAAATTGTCTGATCTCATTCATATTCCAGAAACCGCTCCCCAGCCCGGCCAGTATGGCGGCTCCCATGGCAGTGGCTTCGATGTTTTCAGGCCGGTGCACTTCCTTACCCAGGATATCGGCCTGGAACTGCATAAGGAAATTATTGGCTGAAGCTCCCCCATCCACTTTCAGCTGCAATACAGGAACATCCGAATCATTTTCCATGGCCAGTATAACATCACGGGTTTGATAGGCCAGGGATTCCAGGGTAGCACGCACGATCTTTTTTCTGTCGGTAGAGTGGGATATTCCAAGTATCCCGCCCCGGGCGTTCATATCCCAGTAAGGAGCCCCAAGGCCCGAAAAGGCGGGAACCACAAAAAGGTCTCCCGTTTCTCCGGCTTCCCTGGATATGGGATCCGATTCAGAAGCCGCTGCAATGATACCCAGGGAATCCCTCAGCCACTGGATGGCCGCTCCGGCAATAAAAATACTCCCTTCCATGGCGTAGTATACCTGATTGCCAATACCCCAGGCTATGGTGGTCAGTAGTCCGGACCGGGAAAAAACCGGGCGGGTTCCCGTATTCATCAGAAGAAAACATCCTGTACCATAAGTATTCTTCACCATGCCAGGGTCCAGGCATCCCTGGCCAAGAAGGGCAGCCTGCTGATCTCCGGCCACTCCGGTTACGGGAATTCCCTGCAAAAAGGGGAAATCAGCCGACACCCTTCCATATTTTCCGGCTGAAGGTTTTACTTCGGGCATCATCACCCCGGGAACACCGAAAAGTTCCATCATATCGTCATCCCAATCCAGGGTGTTAATATTGAACAAAAGTGTGCGCGAGGCATTCGTAAGATCGGTTGCATGAACCTTTCTTCCTGTAAGATTCCAGATAAGCCAGGAATCTACCGTGCCAAACAGGAGTTTTCCCGTGTTGGCTTTTTCACGCAGCTGCGGATTATGATCGAGAATCCAGTATACTTTGGAGGCCGAAAAATACGTATCGGCTACCAAACCTGTTTTTTCCTGAAAAGACCTTTCTATTTCATTTCTACGGAACTGGTTCATGAAGGCCGATGTACGTTTATCCTGCCATACCAGCGCGGGATATACCGGGAGTCCGGTTTCTTTTTCCCACACAACGGCCGTTTCTCTTTGATTGGTAATACCGATGGCTTCTATCTGGGTACGGTCAATTCCTGTATGGGTTATTAATCCTCTGACAGCTTCCAGCTGGCTGTTCAGGATATCCAGTGGATCCTGTTCCACCCATCCCGGCCGGGGATAATATTGCGGGAACTCCCGCTGTGCCATACCTGCCAGGCCGCCTTCCCTGTCAAAAAGAACGGCCCGTGAACTGGTGGTACCCTGATCCAGGGCCAGAATATATTTACCTTTCATGATCATGTCTTTTTCGGTAAAAATAGAAAAATTATCTGCGCTGCAAATTGGCCGTACAGAAAGAGTCACAGGCCGGCCGGCAATATGAAAATCATCACAGAGAAAATGATCCGGAGAATTACATCAGCTGTTATCCCACTTCTGCAGGATCTCTTCAGTTAATTCCAGGTTGTGGTAAACATTCTGCACATCATCGTCCTCCTCGAAATCATCGATCATCCGAAGCACCTTCATGGCTTCTTCCGGATCAAGCTTTTTCAGGGTGTTCGGTATACGACGCAATTCCGCATTTTCAGGTACTACGCCCATTTCTTCCAGCTTCTTCTGTACTTTACCGAAATCTTCCATGGCAGTATATATCACAAAATAATCTTCCTCTTCCTGAAAATCCTCTGCTCCTGCATCAATCACCTCCAGGGCAAATTCTTCTCCATCCAGACCTTCTTTTGGAATGGCAAAAACACCTTTCCGTTCGAACAAGAAACTCAGGGATCCGTTGGTCCCCAGGTTGCCTCCCCGCTTGTTGAAAATTGAGCGAATATTCCCGACCGTCCGGTTGGTATTATCGGTCATGCACTCAACAAATATTCCCACACCTCCGGGGGCATACCCTTCGTAAGTAACCTCCTGCAAACCACCGGTGTCGGATTGTCCCTTGTTAATGGCCCGCTCAATGTTATCCTTGGGCATATTGGCCCCCTTTGCATTCTGAACGGCAAGCCTCAACCTGGGATTAAATTCCGGATCGGCACTTCCTCCCTCTTTTACGGCAATGGTAATTTCCTTGGCTATACGGGAAAAGATTTTTGAGCGCCTGGCATCAGCAGCCCCTTTCTTCCTCTTGATAGTTGACCATTTGTTGTGACCTGACATAGGTATGTCTCTTTTTCTAACCGCAAATGTAAAAAAATGCATCGGAATTTGCCGTATTTCGGGAACACAGGAGCCGGGTTTTTTGTTTCATTATCGTGCCTATTTTGTAAATTGCTTCATTATTAAAAACAGATTTATGAGCGAAAAACTGAACAATTACAGGGAATACCGCAGGAAAATGAACGAGCGCCTGCTCTCGGGCGAAAACAAAGTAATCAAAAGAATTTTCAATCTCGATACCAATACGTACCTTGACGGAGCCCTTCCGGCCAGAACAAAGGAAATGCTTGGACTAGTCAGTTCCATGGTCCTGAGATGTGACGACTGTGTTAAATACCACCTCGAACAGTGTTACCGGCAAGGCGTGAGCACAGAAGAAATATTCGAAATATTTGCTGTTGCCAACCTGGTGGGAGGTACCATTGTGATTCCCCACACCCGTCGAGCCATCGAGTTCTGGGATGAACTGATAAAAGAAGGTGAGGTAAAGTAACCCACAGAACCTATACCCAAGGGAGGGGAATCAATAAAAAAAGCTTCCGCAAACAGGAAGCCTTTGGTCTACTTTCTTTTTATAAACAGTTACGCCATTTAAAACGCATATCCAAAACTCAGTCCAAATGTAACATTAACCCTTCCTTGCCCTTCACCAAAATCCAGATCGGTAGAACCTTCCTGAGCATAATCCCAGGTCATGTCACGAAATCCCAGACCGGTAAAAATATCCAGCACAAACCCCCCCCGGGTGATCAGCTGGTAACCCAGCACACCGTGTATGTTCAGCTTGGCAGCATTCACATAGTCATCGGGCTCATCCTTGTTCTCGATACGGGCACTGGCAAAGGAAAAGTGTGGGCTGGCATAAAAACCGGAAGGACCGTCGGAATCACGTGTAAGAAAAAATTTATACCAGAGCTGGCCACGGAACCCGTTAACCCCCACCTCTACATCGGCAGAATCGCCCAATTCACTTTTCAGGGCACTGACAAACATACTTGGCCCCAGATAAGAAGCGCCGACCTGGAGCGATTGTTTCTTAAAAGTTTTGGCTTCAAACAACACCTTGTACTCACCTGTCACAGGCACTATCCAGGCCGCCCATATGGGCCCGGCAAAAGCGGCAAGCGGATTGGTTTTGAGGGTAAACTTATAATTAATTTCTTCCTGGCCGTAGGCTTTTTGTCCGTTCCAGGGCAACATTAAAATCACGCATATCAAAGCAAGCAATGTTTTTTTCATAGTTTTCGGTTTGAATGATACAACAGTTCGGAAAAGGGTTGCATATAACCAAAATTAGAAAAAATAATCAATATGAAAAAACCGGGAAATTTAACAATGATTTTGTCTTCCCTAAAAAAGCCAGTGCAATAACTTTCACCTGGAACAGATTCCCTGCAGAAAATTCAATGGGTTTCTTCCCGCACCGGCCGTCCGGCCATCTTAAAATGATTTTGTAAACCAACCAGGTGAAGCAGTTCAGCCACCTCAGGAGCTATCCGGTCCATTACAAAACAACCATCATGAGCCCTTGCAGCCTGGTCCAGTTTCAGGAGGGTATCAAAGCCGGAACTGTCAATAAACCGGATCCCTTCGAGACTAAGGATCAAAGTGGTACCGGGAGTTTCCAGCAATTGTATGAGTTGTTTTTCAATGATGGCAGATATAACGGTATTCAACCGCCTTATTTTCTGGAAGGCCACATGAAATCCCTCTTCCGTCCGCACAATTTTTAGCATCTCTGGTTCAATATGAATTTCGGGCTGAAAGTAATAGAATGAAACTGAAAAACAGTAAAGTCTGCATTAAATTTTTCACAAAGGAATGTTAATTATTTAATGATCCGGATGCCCAATTCCTTCAGCTGTTCCTCGGGAAGCGGGGAAGGAGTGTTGATCATCACATCTCTCCCGGCGGTGTTTTTAGGAAATGCAATGAAGTCGCGAATAGATTCGCTTCCTCCGAACAGCGCCACCCAGCGATCGAAACCGAAGGCAATTCCTCCGTGAGGAGGAGCCCCGTACCGAAAAGCCTGCATCAGAAACCCGAATTGTTCCCGTGCCTCTTCTTCACTGAAACCCAGGTTTTTAAACATAGTTTTCTGTATGCTTTCGTCATGGATCCTTATGGATCCTCCCCCGATCTCCACCCCGTTAATCACCAGGTCATAGGCATTGGCTCTGACTTTTGCCGGATCCGATTCAAACAAATCGATATCTTCCATCCGGGGTGAAGTAAAAGGATGATGCATAGCGTAAAACCGCCCGGTTTCTTCATCCCATTCCAGCAAAGGAAAATCAACCACCCAAAGAGGCTTAAAACGATTTTTATCTTTTATCGACAACCTGTCCCCCATTTCCAGCCGGAGCTCACCCAGGGCATAGCGGGTAGCATGTGTTGCTCCGGACATGACCAGTAACAGATCACCTGCACGGGCGCCACAGCATTCACCCCATTTCCGGAGGTCTTCAGCAGTATAAAATTTATCCACCGATGAACGGATATTTCCGTCCGTTTCAAATTTCACCCATATCAAGCCCCTGCCCCCTATCTGGGGACGTTTGACAAATGAGGTAAGTTCATCCAGTTGTTTTCGCGAATATCCTGCTGCCCCGGAAGCACAGATCCCTCCGGAATATTCCGCCCCGTCGATTACCTGAAAACCTTTTCCCCGGGCCACCGCCGACAAATCGTGTATTTCCATTCCGAACCTCAGGTCGGGTTTGTCTGTACCGAATTTTTCCATACTTTCCTGGTACGACAGGCGAGGAAACGGTGCCGGCACCTGAATCCCCAGTATCTTTTGAAATAAATGTCCGGCCAGACCTTCAAATGTATTCAGCACATCGTCGCGTTCAACGAACGACATCTCGCAATCGATCTGAGTAAATTCGGGTTGTCTGTCAGCTCGCAAATCCTCGTCACGAAAGCATTTCACAATCTGAAAGTATTTATCCATTCCCGCCACCATGAGCAATTGCTTGAAGGTTTGCGGCGACTGGGGCAGGGCATAGAATTCCCCCCGGTTCATACGCGAGGGAACCACAAAGTCGCGGGCACCTTCGGGTGTAGACTTGATCAGCACCGGTGTTTCAATTTCGATAAACCCCTGTCCGTCGAGATATTTTCTCACCTCCTGTGCCATGCGGTGCCGCAGGATCAGATGGTCTTTCACCGGAGGACGCCTGATATCCAGGTAGCGATACTTCATACGGAGATCGTCCCCCCCATCTGTATTCTCTTCAATTGTAAAGGGAGGTACCAGAGAAACATTCAGCACCTCCATATCCTCGACAAATATTTCGATATCGCCGGTTAGAAGACGTGGATTCTTACTGCTTCTCTCCGTCACCCGGCCCCTGACCCTGATGACAAATTCCCGGCCGAGTTTCCTGGCTTTTTCACACAACCCCGGATCGGTTTCCATATTGAATACCAGCTGTGTAATGCCGTATCGGTCACGCAGGTCCACAAACGTCATTCCCCCAAGATCCCTGGATCGTTGCACCCAGCCGCTGAGCACTACCTGCCGGCCGGCATCACTTTTTCGCAAATCGCCACAAGTGTGGGTACGGTACATACGTGTAGTTTTTATTATCTTGCGAAAATACTAAGTTTTTTTTGTTATTCATGGACGAACCGATCAACGAATCCCTGCCCGATTTTTTTTCCGATGAGTTCTTTATGAAAGAAGCCCTGAAAGAAGCCCTGAAAGCCCTGGAAAAAGATGAAATACCTGTGGGAGCCGTCATCACCTGTAAAAACCGCATCGTGGCCCGGGCACATAACCTGACCGAGACCCTGGGCGATGTAACCGCTCATGCCGAAATGCAGGCCATTACGGCAGCAGCAGAATACCTGGGTGGGAAATATCTCACCGATTGCTCCATTTATGTCACCCTGGAACCCTGCAGCATGTGTGCAGCAGCCCTGGGATGGGCACAGATTCAGAGAATTGTATACGGGACCTCTGACCCTAAAAAAGGATACACCCGTTTTTCTTCCCGGGTATTGCACCCGAAGACCCTTGTTTCTTCCGGAATTCTGGAAACAGAATCACGGCAGGTACTGAAAAAGTTTTTCAATGCCAGAAGAAAGTGAATCTCCATCATCCCTGTTTTGTGGTACGTTAACCACAATCCTGTTTTATAACAAAAAAATGGTAACGGCTTTTTTCGTATATTTGATATACATGCATTAAAACATGGAATTATGAACAGGAAAAAAACATGTATCACAGTTATTCTGGCCTGCTTAGTATTCCTGGTGCAGGTGCCGTCGGTCATGGCCCAGATTGTTACCCCCAGGTCATCCAATGTTCAGTTTGACAACCTGCTCAGCCGCGGAACAGAAATCAATCCTGTGTACTATGATGAAATTGAAGGGTCTCCCTTTCTGGAAAACGAATTCAAGCCTGGAACCGTAGTGATGAAAAACGGAAGGATCTTCGAAAACATCGGCTTCCGGTACAACATGCACACCGATCAGATTGAATTCAAAGACGAGGGAAAAATCCTGACCTTTGCCAATCCACGGGATCTGGAATATGTGTTTTTCGGTAATCACCGGTTTATTTACAATAAATATTCCCTCAAGGGAAAGCCGGTGGAAGGCTATTTCAAGGTGCTGGCCGACGGGTATGCCAGGCTGCTGGTCAAAAGATATGCCGAGATCAAATCAGAAAAAATGCCAGTATCCAATTTCGGTGAGGTCAATTACCGGAATTATTTCCGGATCACAGAAGATTACTACATCACCAAGGACGGTCAGAACCTGATCCCGGTCAGGAAACAAAAACGCAGTCTGCTGAATGTCCTGGAAGAGAAAAAAAATGAAATCGAGTCTTTTCTGGAAGCCAGCGGACTGGATATCCGGAACGATGTGGATCTGGGAGAAGTTGTATTTTATTACAATCAACTGATGCAGGAGGAAATCCCGGATTCCGGCAAATAAATCTTTCGGCTCCTTTCATTCCTGATGCCTGTCTTGACTAATCCCAATGACTCCCTGGGATAAGGAAAATCCGTTATCTTTATGCCGGTATTCCTTTTGAAGATCAGCCTCTATGCATTTTGAAGATACCCGAATCGCTTTTATCAGCAAATCAGACAGAGATTTGCATAGAGCATACTGGCTTTTCAAAACCATTTCTCACCCCTGGCTGGTAAAAACGGGTACCCGCCTGGTATCTCTGGCAGCAAGGTGGCATATTCCCGTGGAATGGATACTGAAACCCACCGTTTACAAACATTTCTGCGGTGGAGAAACCCTGGAACGATCCTTACCGGTAGTGGAAAAAATGGCTGCTCACCGGGTGAAATCCATCCTGGATTATTCAGTGGAAGGAAGTGAGTCGGAAGCCGGCATTACACAGGCTCTGAATGAAACCCTGCGTTCCATTCGTTTCGCTGCAACCAGCCCCAACATACCCTTTGCCGTATTCAAACCCACCGCTTTTACTACCTCCCGGTTGCTGGAAGCAGCCGGAAGCAAACATTCCCTGACGCAGAACGAAACCCTGGAGGCAAACCGTTTCCGCCAGAGGATCGGCCTGCTTTGCCGGGAAGCCTTCCTTCACGATATTCCTGTCCTGATCGATGCTGAAGAAAGTCATTACCAGCACCTGGTCGATGAAGTGGCGGAAGAAATGATGAAAAAACATAACCGGGAAAAAGCCATTGTTTTCAATACTTTTCAGATGTACCGCATCGACCGGCTCGATTTTCTGAAGGAGAGCTACCGAAAAGCCAGGGAAGGATCATACTTCCTTGGAGCCAAGTTTGTCAGGGGGGCATATATGGAGAAAGAGCGAGAGAGAGCTCATAAAATGGGATATCCCTCTCCCATTCATCCCGATAAGGAAAGTACTGACCGGGATTATAATGCCGCACTCAAATTCTCTGTGGAACATATCGACCGGATTTCTATTTTCAACGGCACCCATAATGAAACCAGCTCGGCATATCTGGCAGAACTGATGAAAACACACGGCATTCCTCCTAACGATGAAAGGGTATGGTTCTCCCAGTTATTGGGCATGAGCGATCATATCAGTTTCAATCTGGCGCACCGCGGATACCTGGTGGCCAAGTACGTTCCTTACGGGCCTGTGAAACACGTCATTCCATACCTCCTGAGAAGGGCCGAAGAAAACACCTCGGTGGCCGGACAGAGCAACAGGGAACTGGACCTGATCGCCCGGGAAAGACAACGAAGAAAGCTGAAAAACAAAATGCCATGATCATAAACAACAGCAGGAATGTCATTTCAATCAAACTCAGACAACTGATAGTAACCATTTTTTTCATTGCCCTGTTTGCCCTGCTCTATGCCAGCTCACTCATTCCCGCTCCTCTTATGGGGCTCAGCCGGAATGAAATAGGAATAGGACTGCTTGTCATTTATGTGTTGTTCATTATGTATCATTTCGGCCTTGATCTGAATTATATTATATATAACGACGAAGGTCCGAAAATTATCCTCCGTTATTATTCCATCAAGATCTATTCTCAAAAACATCACTCGATAGAAATTCCGAAAAAGGATTTTCAGAAATATGAGATCCGGAGAACCTTCTTCTGGTTGAAACCCCAAATCATCCTGTACCTGAATATGAAAAAAGGAACTGGACGGTTTCCTCCGGTCAGCCTGGCGGCCCTTTCCGGAAAACAAAGAAAGGCTTTGATTGAGAGCCTTGACAGGTATGTTAAATAAGGAAAATAGAATGCCTCCCGCCGGATAACAGGTTATATAACATCTTTTGTAAGTATTTTTGTATTATCCTAATATTCTGTAAGTTGTTAACTTTAAGGGTGAAGAAGAATAAAACCATGAGTAAAATCATAGGTTTAATTGTCAGGGAATGAGAAATTTGTTTCAGAAATTTTATTCTAGCTGACAACTTGTTATAGGTTAACCACTTAAAAGCATCAGAAATGAACGTTGATAAATTGATGAATGAGCTTGAAAAGAAACATCCCGGTGAAAAGGAGTATCTGCAGGCTGTTCGCGAAGTTCTTGAATCCATTGAAGAGGTATACAACGAAAACCCTCAGTTTGAGTCGGCCAGTATTATTGAAAGAATGATTGAACCTGACCGGATACTGACCTTTAAAGTTCCCTGGGCCGATGACCAGGGAAACATCCATGTCAACCTGGGATACCGTGTCCAATTTAACAATGCCATCGGGCCTTACAAGGGAGGTTTGCGCTTTCACCCCAGTGTAAATCTGAGCATCCTGAAATTTCTGGGATTCGAGCAAATCTTTAAAAACGCACTCACCACCCTTCCGATGGGCGGAGGAAAGGGAGGATCGGATTTCAACCCTAAAGGAAAATCTCCTTCTGAAATCATGAGATTCTGCCAGTCGTTTATGCTGGAACTCTGGAAACTGATCGGACCCGAAACCGATGTGCCTGCCGGTGACATCGGCGTTGGCGGCAGGGAGATCGGTTACCTGTACGGAATGTACCGGAAACTGGCGCGGGAAAACACCGGTGTTCTCACCGGTAAAGGAATCAACTGGGGGGGCAGTTTGATCAGGCCCGAGGCAACCGGTTTCGGTGTGGTATATTTTGCCCAGGAAATGCTGGCAACCATAGGTGAAACCCTGAAAGGGAAAACGGTGGCTGTTTCCGGTTTCGGAAACGTGGCATGGGGAGCCGTAAGAAAAGTGAACGAACTGGGTGGCAAAGTGGTAACACTTTCCGGCCCTGACGGTTATATCTATGATCCTCAGGGCGTGAGCGGAAAAAAAATTGATTTCATGCTCGACCTCCGTGCTTCAAACGAAGACATTGTTAAACCCTATTCCTACGAATTCCCGGAGGCCGAATTTCATCAGGGCAAGCATCCCTGGGAGGTAAAATGCGACGTGGCTCTGCCCTGTGCAACGGAAAACGAGCTGAATAAGGAAGACGCTGAAAACCTGGTGAAGAACGGTTGCCTCTGCCTGACAGAAGGGGCCAACATGCCCTGCACCCCGGAAGCCATTGAAATCATCCAGAAAAATAAAATACTGTTTGCCCCTGGTAAAGCAGCCAATGCAGGAGGTGTGGCCACTTCCGGACTGGAAATGACACAGAATGCCATGAAGCTGAACTGGACGGCGGAAGAAGTGGATGCTAAACTGCACCAGATCATGAAAAAAATTCATGAAGCCTGCGTAAAATACGGAACCACTCCCGAAGGATATATAGACTACGTTAAAGGTGCCAATGTGGCCGGCTTCCTCAAGGTAGCCAATGCCATGCTTGACCAGGGCCTGGTATAATTTATTGACCAATGAATCATACGGGGGCTGCCCTCCACAGGGCTGCCCCATTTTTTCACCATACGGCGGAAAAAACCGGGTTCATCAGCTTCAGCATTACTTTATACTGTCAGGGTAATAAAAATTTCTGAACCAATGCTTTTATTCGGTTCATATTTTTATTTTTGCTTAAAAGCGCTGCTGACGGGTAGTTATGTCCTACTCATCCCTGACATACAAAATTGCACTCAGCCTGATCCCCGGAGTAGGGAATATCCTAGCAAAAAAACTTGTGGCCTATGCAGGTAGCCTGGAAGGTGTCTTTTATGAAAAAAAACACTCCCTTGTAAAAATACCCGGAGTGGGAAAAACCCTGGCAGGGAATATTGCCAATCCCGCCCTTCTTGACCTGGCCGCCCTGGAAGAGGAATACACAATTAAAAACGGTATCAGGGTTTTTTTCTACCTCGATAGCAATTACCCCTCCCGCCTGAAAGACTGCCCCGATGCTCCGGTCCTTTTTTTCATGAAGGGAGAAGCCGATCTGAATCAATCCAAAGTACTGAGCATGGTAGGCACACGCAGAGCCACACACGAAGGCAAAGCCTTCTGCGAAAAACTGATAGCCCAGCTCAGGGAAAAAAACCACGAGGTGCTTATCGTCAGTGGCCTGGCCTTTGGGATCGACATCACCTCCCACCGGGCTGCACTGAATTCGGGTTTCCCCACGGTAGCAGTGCTGGCACATGGGTTTGAATTCATGTACCCGGCGTCTCATGCCCGAACCGCCAGGGAAATCGTGGCTCATGGAGGACTGATCACCGAGTTCCTCAGTTATGAAAAGCCCGAACCACCTTATTTTGTCAAAAGGAACCGGATCATTGCCGGGCTGAGTGATGCCACCATTGTGATCGAATCCGACGAAAAGGGAGGGGCACTCATTACTGCCGAAATTGCTGCCGGTTACCACCGCGATGTGTTTGCCGTTCCCGGAAGGGTTACAGACAACATGTCGCGCGGGTGTAACCGGCTGATCAAAACCAATCAGGCCGCCCTGCTGGAAAAAGTGGAAGATATTGAATACCTGATGGGATGGGATGAAAATCTTGCTTCCCGTCCGGTACAAACCAGCCTGTTTGCCGATCTGAACGAAGAAGAAAAAAACCTGGCCGAACTACTGCGGGATCAGTCCCTTACCATAGATGAAATATCCAGAGCAGCCGGAATGCCGGTGAGCAAGGCATCAAGCCTGCTTCTGAATCTGGAATTTTCAGGTCTGGTACGCTGCCTTCCAGGAAAACTTTACAGACTCAATCGCTGAAATCCCCAGAAAACTGATTTCCACGCCAACCTGTTCTATAACGTATTTTTCGTTTGCGAAAAAATTTATATTTGCTTCCTTCATCATCAATAAAAAATGTCATTCCAAAACCCCAAAAACCTTCTTTCCTATGGATCCAAGAGTTGAAAAATTCATGGCCATGCTCAAGGCCAAAAATCCCGGAGAAACAGAATTTCACCAGGCTGTGCAGGAAGTAGCTGAATCGCTGATCCCGTTCATTGAAGAAAACCCCAGGTACAAGCATGCAAAAATTCTGGAACGTATTGCCGAACCCGAACGCGTCATTATCTTCCGTATCCCCTGGCTGGACGACAAAGGCGAAGTACAGATCAACAGGGGATACCGCATCGAGATGAATTCAGCCATCGGGCCATACAAGGGAGGCATGCGCTTCCATCCCACCGTGAACCTTGGTATTCTGAAATTCCTGGCTTTTGAGCAGGTTTTCAAAAACAGCCTTACAACCCTCCCCATGGGCGGGGGAAAAGGAGGATCCGATTTCGACCCCAAGGGAAAATCCGACAACGAAGTCATGCGTTTCTGCCAGAGCCTCATGACAGAACTGTTCAGACACATTGGCCCCAACACTGATGTACCTGCCGGTGATATCGGAGTAGGCGGAAGGGAAATCGGATTTTTATTCGGGCAGTACAAACGCCTGGCCAATGAATTCACCGGCGTACTTACAGGAAAAGGGATTGAATACGGAGGCAGTTTGATCCGCCCCGAAGCCACCGGTTATGGAACGGTGTATTTTGCAGAAGAAATGCTCAAAACCAGGGGCGAAAGCATCAAAGGAAAAACCGTGGCTATATCCGGCTCGGGCAATGTAGCACAGTATGCCACCGAAAAAGTCATCGAAATGGGAGGAAAGGTGGTCACCCTGTCCGATTCCTCCGGCTTCATCTATGATCCCAGCGGCATTGATGCGGAAAAACTGAATTACGTTAAGGAACTGAAAAATATCAAGCGCGGACGCATCAGGGAATATGCCGAAAAATACGGAGTGGAATATTATGAAGGAAAAAGGCCCTGGCGGGTCAAATGCGAAGTAGCCCTGCCGTGTGCCACACAGAATGAACTGAACGGCGAGGATGCCCGAACGCTTTTGGAAAATGGTTGTTTTGTGGTTTCCGAAGGAGCCAATATGCCTTCAACCCTCGAAGCCGTAGAAATATTCCTGGAAAAACAGATTCTGTATGGCCCCGGAAAAGCCGCCAATGCCGGTGGAGTAGCCACGTCAGGATTGGAAATGACCCAGAATTCTATGCGTCTGCCATGGAACCGGGAAGAGGTGGATAAAAGATTGCATCAGATCATGATCAATATCCATAAAACGTGTGTTAAGTTCGGAAAAGAAAAAGACGGCTATATAAATTACGTAAAAGGAGCCAATATTGGTGGTTTTGTCAAGGTGGCCGATGCCATGCTTGCCCAGGGGGTTGTCTGACCTTCAATCCTGCATATTTCCTTCAAAAAGGCTGTTGAGTATCCAACAGCCTTTTTTTTTGCCCTGATTTCTTCCACTTGCACCGGCTCTTCCTTGACCAGTTAAGGTCTTTTTCATATGTTTGCATGCTCGTTTGCCCTTGTTCATGGAATGGACCGACACCCATACGCATCTTTATCTTCCGGAATTTGAAGCCGACCGGGAAGCCGTTATCCGGCGGGCTCTGGATGCCGGAGTCCGAAATCTGTTTCTTCCCAATATCGATGCCGGATCAATTCCATCTGTAATGTCTATGGCCAATGAGTATCCAAAGATATGCCATCCCATGTTGGGGCTTCACCCCGGATCGGTAGACAACAGGTTTGAAACACAACTGGAAGAATTAAGGAACAATCTGGTCGAAGGATCTTTCTGCGCCGTAGGAGAAATCGGGATCGACCTTTACCATGACAAAACCTACCGGAAAGAACAAGTTGAGACTTTTACCAGGCAATTACAATGGGCGATGGAATTGTCACTTCCGGCAGTGATCCACATCCGGAATGCATTTCCCGAGGTGTTTGAAGTTATTGAAAGAGTGTGGAAGCCAGGTTTGACAGGCATTTTTCACTGCTTTTCAGGCAATGTGCACCATGCCCGCAAGGCCATTGATATGGGCTTTTTCCTTGGCATCGGAGGGGTGATCACATTCCGGAACCCGGGGTTGCAGCAGGTGGTAAAACAGGTTCCCCTGGAACACCTGGTGCTGGAAACCGATGCTCCTTACCTGGCTCCCGTGCCCTACCGGGGAAAAAGAAACGAAAGTTCCTATATCCCTCTCATTGGGGAGGCAGTGGCTGAAATCAAGGATATAAACCAGGAGGAAGTAGCAGAGGTCACTACCCGCAACGCCAGAAAGCTGTTTTTCAAAAAACAGGAATGACCAGGAAGAAAAAATCCATACTGATCATCTATACCGGAGGAACCATCGGAATGGCTCATGACCCCTTCACCGGGACCCTGTCGCCTGTGGATTTCAACCAGATTGCACGGCAGGTTCCTGAACTACAGCAGTTCGGCTGTTCTCTTTCGGCGCTGAGTTTCGATCCGGTGATCGATTCATCCAATATCGACCCGTCTTTCTGGATCCGGCTTGCCAATCTCATTGAAAATCATTACGAGAAATACGACGGTTTCGTGATACTTCATGGTACGGATACCATGGCCTACTCGGCCTCGGCCCTCAGTTTTATGCTTGAAAATCTTCATAAACCGGTCATTTTCACCGGGTCGCAGCTTCCTGTCGGAACCCTGCGTACCGACGGAAAGGAAAACCTGATCACGGCCGTGGAAATTGCTGCTGCCAGTCATGAAAACGAACCAATGGTACCCGAAGTGTGCATATACTTTGAAAACACCCTGCTGCGGGGGAATCGTACCCGGAAACATAATGCCGAACATTTCAACGCTTTCCGGTCATACAATTATCCACCCCTGGCAGAAGCCGGTGTTCATATCAGGTATCACTACGGCCTGATCCGCTATCCAGTCCGGTATCAGCCTTTGCGTGTATATACCCAACTGGATACCCGGGTAGGAATCCTCAAAATTTTCCCGGGTATGAGCCGCGAATGGATGCATGCCGTGCTTAACCGGAGTCACCTGCGGGCGCTGGTAATGGAAACCTATGGAACCGGGAATGCTCCGACGGACAAGTGGTTTGTTGAACCACTCCAACAGGCCATCGAAAGGGGAATGATCGTGTTGAACGTTACCCAGTGCCCGGCCGGATCGGTGGAAATGGACAGATACGAAACGGGCCGGAAACTGAAGGAAGCAGGTGTTATCGGAGGCAAAGATATCACACCGGAAGCCGCTCTGACCAAACTCATGTTCCTGCTCGGCCAGAAACTTACAAATGAAGAAATTAAAATATATTTAAATAAGTCACTCCGTGGAGAAATCACCGACTAATGTGTGTTTTTTTTATTTTTTTTCGTATTTTGTGGCGCTGAAATTCGAAGGGTTCTTTGCACTTTGAGGAGAGGTGACCGAGTGGCCGAAGGTGCACGCCTGGAAAGCGTGTGTACTGTGTGGAACAGTACCAAGGGTTCGAATCCCTTCCTCTCCGCCATCGGATACATAGAAATTCAATAATTTAGTTATACATTTGAAAACTACAGCAACGTTTAATTTAAAGACTGTTCAAACCATGAAAAAGTTATTCACATTGATTGCCGTTTTCGGGATGCTGACCATTGGGGCATCTAAAATTGCAGTGGCTCAGGATCAGCCTGCTGACACAGCACAGATGGAACAGGCTGCTGACACATCACAAATGGAAGAGGCTGCTGCCACAGAAATGGAAGAGGTAGAAGAAGTTGCCACGGAAGGCCAGGGCCTGCATAAAGCTATCAAGCAGAAATTTATTGAAGGAGGCGCCGGATTTATGGCATCCGTTCTCCTCGCACTGATTCTCGGTCTGGCTTTGGCCATCGAACGGATCCTATATCTGAACTTCGCCACCACCAACACCGAAAAACTGTTGAAGAAAGTGGAAGAAGCTCTTGAAAGCGGCGGAATCGAAGCTGCCAAAGAAGTATGCCGCAATACCCGCGGCCCGATCGCCAGTATATTTTACCAGGGGCTGGACAGAGCAAATGAAGGAATTGAAGTGGCAGAAAAATCGGTGGTATCATACGGTAGTGTGCAGATGGGTCTTCTTGAGAAAAACCTCTCCTGGATCTCCCTGTTCATCGCAATCGCCCCCATGCTCGGGTTTATGGGAACGGTAATCGGAATGATCCAGGCCTTCGATGCCATCCGTATTGCAGGAGACGTGAACGCAAGTCTGGTAGCAGGTGGTATCGGAGTCGCACTGATTACCACTGCATCCGGCTTGATCGTGGCGGTAATACTGCAGATTTTTTACAACTATATCCTGTCAAAAATTGACAGCATGGTAGTGGACATGGAAGATTCCTCCATCTCCCTCATTGACCTGTTGGTGAAATACAACTTAAAAAAATAAATAATCATGTCGTCTAAGCTTATTATCAGACTGATAAATATATTTCTCATCCTCTTGATGGCAGCAGCAGTTGTTCTCGCAGGTATTTTTTATCTGGGAGATGTTGTTCCCGGAACTGAAGGGACTGCCATGGAAGAACCCGTTATCACCAACACATTTATCAGGTATGCCGAACTTTTGCTTGTATTCTGTGCAGGAGTAACCATCCTGATATCTCTGGTGAATGTGTTCTCAAGCTGGAAAACCCTCAAGAGGTTTCTGTTGGTTCTGGCGGGTGCGGCAGCTGTCGTTTTCCTCGCCTATAACCTGGCAACCGAAGAGGTTATACGGACTGCTACCGGGGTTTTCAGAGATCCCATCACCCTGAAATGGACCGATACCGGATTGTATACCCTCTACATTTTAATGGGACTGGCTATATTATCTATAGTCTATTCGGAAATTGCCAAGTACTTTAAATAGTACAGCTCTGTTCATGCACGGCATGAACCATTTGAAACAATACAATATGTATATATTATGCCCGGAAGCAAGAAAAAATTACAAGAGATCAATGCAGCACCGATGGCAGATATTGCCTTTCTGCTTCTGATTTTCTTCCTGGTAACCACTACCCTCGATACCGATTCGGGAATCATGCGGAGGCTCCCTCCCATGCCCAGGGAAGAGGATATGCAGAACCAGGACCGGATCAGGGAAAGGAACGTCTTTCTCGTCATGATCAATAAAGACAATGAACTCCTGGTGGAACTCGAACCTTTCGATATTACACAGCTTCGGGAAAGAGCCAAGGAATTCATTGCCAATCCGAACAATGACCCGGCTCTTCCCGAAAAAACCGTACAGGAAGTTCCTTATTTCGGTACAGTAGAGGTCTGTAATAAAGGAGTGATTTCTGTCCAGAACGACCGGGGGACATCCTATAAGACCTACCTGCAGGTCCAAAACGAGCTGGTGGCAGCATACAATGAGCTGCGGGATGAACTGGCAATGCAGAATTTCGGGGAAAAATTTGACGATCTGCCGGAAGATCAGCAGGAAGCGATCAGAACCATCTATCCTTTGAACATTTCAGAGGCCGAACCAAAAAATGTTGGAGGGCAGTAAAATGGCAAAATTCGGAAATAAAAAGAAAAAAGAAGTAGGCGCAATCAATACCGCTTCACTTCCCGACATTGTCTTTATGCTTCTTTTCTTTTTCATGGTTACCACTGTTATGCGGGAAGTGACACTGAAAGTGTCCATTAAACCTCCGGATGCCACAGAGGTAAAAAAGCTGGAAAATAAATCACTGGTTAGTTATATCTACATCGGTGTGCCACACAAAACCTACCAGGATCTTTACGGAACTGAGCCCAGGATCCAGCTGAACGACCAGTTCAAGCAGGTAAGGGATATTGAAGAATTTATTGCCCAGGAACGCGACCAGTTGAGTGAGGCGGATCAGACCAAAATGACCGTTTCTCTGAAAATCGATGAAGATACCCGGATGGGAATCGTCACCGATGTAAAACAGGCGCTGAGACGTGCCAGCGCATTGAAAATCAACTATTCCGCAAGGAAAACTGAAAGTATCCGGTAAACATTTACCGGATAAAAAAGGGGGATGCGCGCATCCCCCTTTTTTTTTATTACCCCGGATTATTTATTATAACTTCTGAATCTTGACTATTTCATAAAGAAGTGGCTCGGTGGAATAAAATTTTATGAAATAAATCCCCTTTCTCAATCCGGAAAGATTAACCGTCAGCTCCGATTCCCCCTTCAACCTTTCCAGGTTCTCATCCATGACCTTTTTCCCTGTAATATCCCGTATTTCCATCATCACTGGGGTTTCCTTCTTCAGGTCGTAGGCAATCTTCATCTCATCCTGCACCGGATTGGGATAAACACGGAACTTTTTATCCGGTTTCTCAGGCGCCTGCGGTTCCTGAAAATGGCTTATGTCCCATGTTCCGGTGGTAATCCATTTTCCCCAACCTGCCTTCCCCCCCGCATATACACAGGATATCAATAACATACAACATACTGAAGAAAACAATCGTTTCTTCATGGTATACATTTTGCATAAAAGCATCAAAAATTGTTCCTCTTTTTCATGGCAAGCATTGCCTTAATCTGCAATTATCTGTATTATACGTTCCTTTTGCTTGATTGGTTACATGAAACAAAAATGCACCCGTTGTTGCAGGTGCCTGGTGGTGATCCCGGAGGGACTCGAACCCCCAACTTTCAGAACCGGAATCTGACGTTCTATCCATTGAACTACGGGACCTGAAACAGCGCAAATATACAAAGGATAATTTATGTTCTTAAAAAGAAAATTCCATTTTTTCTGAAAACACGCATGAATACAAATCATTCACAGGTCATTTATTTAGATACATCTCCAATATTTTAATATTTTTGTCCTTTTAACAGGGGCCCCCACCCATCAAATCATAGCAGGAATGGATTATAATTTCAGAGAGATTGAAAATAAATGGCAGGATTACTGGGAAAGAGACAAAACCTGGCAGGTGGAAGCCGATCCTGCCCTGCCCAAGTATTATGTGCTGGATATGTTCCCCTATCCTTCAGGGGCTGGATTGCATGTGGGTCATCCCGAAGGATATACAGCCACCGATATCGTGGCCAGATATAAACGCATGAAAGGATATAATGTGCTGCATCCCATGGGCTGGGATGCTTTTGGTCTGCCTGCCGAACAGTATGCCATTCAAACCGGGACCCACCCCTACGTCACTACCCGTCGTAACTGCGACACCTTCCGGAATCAGATCAAAGCCCTGGGACTGGGATATGACTGGAACAGGGAAATTAATACTACCGACCCGGCATACTATAAATGGACCCAGTGGATTTTTATGAAACTGTACAATACCTGGTTTGACGATCAAAGGCAAAAGGGCAGGCCCATTGACGAACTCCCGATACCCGCAGAAATAGCAGCTGCCGGTAAAAAAGCCGTCCGGGAATATCAAAATGGTCGCCGGCTGGCATATTACGCCGATGCCCAGGTGTGGTGGTGCAGCCATTGCCACATTGTATGCGCAAATGAAGAGGTACTGAACGACGGAACCCATGAAAAATGCGGGCATATCGTAACACGCAGGGTACTTAAGCAATGGATGCTGCGCATATCCCAGTACGCTGAACGGCTGCTTGAAGGGCTGAACTCCCTCGACTGGCCGGAAGGAGTAAAAGATATGCAACGCAACTGGATAGGGAAATCGACCGGTGCCGAAGTGGACTTCCCGGTGGAAAAACACGAACACAAAATCAGGGTTTTTACCACCCGCCCCGATACCCTCTTTGGAGCCACCTATATGGTCCTTTCACCGGAACATCCACTGGCAGATCCGCTGACGGTTCCCGAACAAAAGGAAACCTTCCGGGCTTACCTGGAGGAAGCTTCCAAAAAATCCGACCTCGACCGCACCGATCTGGCCAGAGAAAAAACAGGCGTATTTACCGGCAGCTATGCCATAAATCCCGTGAACGGGGAAAAAATCCCGATATGGATTGCCGACTACGTATTGATGGGTTACGGCACAGGAGCCATTATGGCCGTCCCCGCACATGATACACGCGATTTTGAATTTGCCCGAAAATTCAACCTTCCCGTCCGTTGTATCATGGACCCCATAGGAGCCAATCCTGAAACAAGAGAACAGCTCCTGAAAGGAAAAGCATGCTGGACAGAAGATGGCAGTTATATCCACTCAGCAGATCCCCGGTCCGGACTCGATATTAACGGGCTGAACAAAGACCAGGGCATTGAAACCACCATTCGCTGGCTGGAACAGAAACAATACGGCCGGAGGGCTGTGAATTACAAGCTCCGCGACTGGTTATTCAGCAGGCAGCGATACTGGGGCGAACCCTTCCCGGTAATACACTGGGAAGACGGAGAAATAAGCCTGATTGACGAATCGGAGCTGCCCCTGGTTCTTCCCGAACTGGAAAACTACCAGCCCGGAGAACACGGGGAATCACCTCTGGCCAATGCGGGGGATTGGCTTGAAGTAACCGGAAAAGACGGCAGAAAAGGAAGGCGCGAAACCAATACCATGCCCCAGTGGGCAGGTTCCTGCTGGTATTACTTGCGGTATATCGATCCACATAACCACGAGAGAATCTTCGATCCCGGAAAAGAAGCCTACTGGATGCCTGTCGATCTGTATATCGGAGGAGCCGAACATTCCGTGCTGCACCTGTTGTATGCCAGGTTCTGGCACAAAGTGTTGTACGACCTGGGCATCGTATCCACCGACGAACCTTTCCGGAAACTTTTTAACCAGGGAATGATCCTGGCATATGCCTATGAAACGGCCAGCGGGGCCAAGGTGCCTTCCAACCTGGTGGAAGAAAAAGACGGGCGTTTCTTCCATACCGAAACCGGTGAGGAACTGAAACAGATTGTGGCCAAAATGTCAAAATCACTGAAAAACGTGGTTAATCCCGATGATGTAATAAAGAATTACGGGGCCGATTCCATGCGCCTGTATGAAATGTTCATGGGACCACTCGATGCTGCCAAGCCCTGGTCAGAAAACGGCATCAAGGGGGTATATCATTTTTTGAACAGGGTGTACCGCTTCTTTTCTTCTCCTGAAAATCTCTACAACGGGGAAGAAAAGGACGAAAATATACTGAAAGTACTGCATCAAACCATCCGGAAGGTGGAAAACGATATTGAAGGACTTCGCTTCAATACGGCCGTTTCACAGATGATGATCTTCACCAACGCCTGCATAAAAAAAGGGAAAGTGAGCCGGGATACCGCCTCCGCCTTTGTAAGAGTCCTTTCCCCTTTCGCACCCCATGTGGCCGAAGAGCTCTGGGAACGGCTCGGATATCCCCCTTCTGTTGTCGATGCGGAGTTCCCATCCTTTAACGAGGAATATCTGAAAGAAGACCGTTTCGAATATCCTGTTTCATTTAACGGAAAACTCAGGTTCAAACTCGAGCTCCCGGTCGATATGAATGAAGACCGGATCAGGGAAGCGGTACTGAATGATGAACGCTCGGCCAGGTGGCTCAACGGGAAAAAACCCAGAAAAATCATTGTGGTGCCCAAACGTATCATTAACGTGGTGGTTTGAAATGAAAATCTCTGAGCACGGCATGTTCCAAAATACTGCGGGAAGGATCGTAACGGGGAATAGAAGGGGATTTACCGGCTTTCCGGTCTTTGTACTTTGTTTTTTTATAACGGCACTCATAAACTTTTCCGGCTGTATGCAGGAACAAGAGGCAGAACCGGAATCCTTAACCGGTTATTCAGTAACACACCATGCCGCACAGAAAAACGGAAACGGACTGATCCCCGAAGGTAACTATACCGAATTGAGCGGCCGGATCAAAAAAAATCAGTTCCTTGCCTCCCTGCTGGAAGATTTCGGGGTAGAATACCCTGTTATCGATTCCCTGGTCAGGGCTAGCAAAGAAATATTCGACATACGTAAAATCCGGTCGGGAAACAGGTACACAGCATTTCTGGAAGGAGATACTCTCCCTGTTCTACGCGTACTGGTATACGAACATGATCTTTCTGAACAGGTGGTTTTCGACCTGCACTCCCCGGTCAGGGTTTATAAGGCATCCAAACCCGTTATAAGCAAAACCCGCGTTGCCACAGGAATTATCGAAACATCCCTGTGGAACACTCTGCAGGAACAGGGTATTCATCCCGCCCTGGCTTTTGAACTTTCAGAGATTTATGCCTGGACGGTAGATTTTTTCGGATTGCAGAAAGGAGACCATTTCCGGGTTGTGTATCAAGAAAGCTTCGTGGATACCCTTTCCATGGGAATCACACAAATTATGGGAGCCCTCTTTCATCATATGGGACAGGATGTCTATGCCATTCCCCTGGTTCAGGACAGCACCCTGGGATACTTTGACCAGTTCGGAAACAGCCTCCGGAAAGCATTCCTGAAGGCCCCCCTGCGGTTTTCCCGGATCAGTTCGCGGTTTTCATACAGCCGGATGCATCCCATTCTGAAATACCGGCGACCCCATCTGGGAGTAGATTACGCCGCTCCTGTTGGCACCCCGGTGCTGGCCGTGGGCGACGGTGTCGTAACTTCCGCCGCCTGGCAGGGTCAGGCCGGCCGAATTGTGAAGATAAGGCACAATAGTGTGTATTCCACAGCCTATATGCATCTGTCGGGTTTCGGCCCGGGAATCCGGCCAGGGGTGAAGGTAAGACAGGGAGATATTATTGGTTATGTGGGAAGTACGGGACTTTCCACCGGCCCGCATCTTGATTTCAGGTTTTACAGAAACGGGAGCCCGGTAGACCCGCTGAAAGTGGAAGCTCCACCCGTGGAACCGGTCAGAGAAGAAAACATGGAATTATTCAGAAAAAAACGCAAATTTCTGGTACACCTGTTACAAACGATCGAACTACCCTGACCGCTCATGCTTTCTGTTTGCTAATCCATTCTTCCACAACTCGGGGATAGTGCTCATATTCAAGCTGATGAACTCTCTCAGCCAGGGTATCGGGGGTATCGCCGGGCAGCACATCACATTCTTCCTGAAACAAAATATTACCGGCATCATATTCTTCATTGACCAGATGCACTGTCACCCCCGACTTTTTGTCCCCGTTTTTTATCACGGCTTCGTGCACCCGCCGGCCGTACATCCCTTTCCCTCCGTAGGCAGGTAACAGTGCCGGATGAATATTGACTATTCTTCCCGGGTAAGCCTCCAGGACAGGCTGTGGAATCAGCCACAGAAATCCGGCCAGAACAATAAAATCAACCCGGTGTTCCTTCAGCAGATTCAGTGCACGTCCGGTTTCATAAAGATCTTGCCGTGTAATAACCACGCTTTTTACACCCAGCCGGGCGGCCCGGTCAAGCACCCCGGCTCCGGGCTTGTTGCATAATACCAGTTTCACCCGGCAATGTGGATGGGTCCTGAAATACATTATCAGGTTTTCTGCATTGGTCCCCGTTCCCGAGGCAAACACGGCAATGTATTCCATTTTGTCGGAAATATAGATTATACGGCCGTTTCAAAAATAATGGAAGGAAAGGAAAAAATGACCGAAAACTGTTCAAAATGTGGAAAAAAAATTATTTTTGTTGGGGATTTATTTTGTTTTGCATTTCTTTGCACGTGATTTTAGATCATTTTATTATTAACTAAATCTTAAGGTTATGTCTGATATTGCATCAAGAGTGAAAGCGATCATCGTAGACAAATTGGGTGTTGATGAAAATGAAGTAACTCCGGAAGCCAGCTTCACCAATGACCTGGGAGCCGATTCTCTTGACACTGTGGAACTGATCATGGAATTTGAAAAGGAATTCAATATCGGAATTCCGGATGATCAGGCCGAAACCATCAGCACAGTGGGTGAAGCCATCAAGTACATCGAAGAAAACGCAAAGTAAATTCTGGTTCTTTATGGAATTAAAACGGGTTGTTGTTACCGGATTGGGAGCCCTTACCCCACTGGGAAATACTGTTCAGGAATACTGGAACAACCTGATACAGGGAGTAAGTGGCTGCGACTTGATTACTCGTTTTGATGCCCAAAAATTTAAAACCAGATTTGCCTGCGAAGTAAAAAACTTCGACCCCCACGCCTGTTTTGAAAGGAAAGAATTACGGAAGCTCGACCAGTATTCGCAATACGCCCTGTATGCTGTTGACGAAGCCATGAAAGATTCCGGACTTGACCTTGAAAAAATCGATAAAGACAGGGTGGGGGTAATTTATGGTTCCGGAATTGGTGGAATAGACACGTTCCTGGAGGAGATTACCGGGTTTGTAAACGGGGGGTACACTCCCCGTTTCAACCCTTTTTTCATTCCCAAAATGATCTCCGATATTGCTGCCGGACATATTTCCATGAAATACGGTTTCCGCGGCCCCAACTTCGGAGTGGTCAGTGCGTGCGCCACGTCCACCAACGCCATCATCGATGCCTTTCATTACATCCGCCTGGGAAAGGCCTGTGTTTTCATCACCGGAGGATCGGAAGCATCCATCAATCCGGCCGGAGTGGGAGGATTCAACGCCATGCAGGCTATCTCCACAAACAATGAGGAATATAAAACCGCTTCCCGCCCCTTTGATGCATCCCGCGACGGATTCGTCATGGGAGAGGGAGCCGGAGCCCTCATTCTGGAAGACCTGGAACATGCCCTGAGCCGGGGTGCACATATCTATGCAGAACTGGTGGGAACCGGCATGTCTGCCGATGCCTACCACCTCACTGCCCCCCATCCCGAAGGAGACGGCGCCTATCTGGTAATGAAACGCACCCTGGAAGATGCAGGGATGAATCCCGAAGAAATCGACTACATCAACCTGCACGGAACTGCTACGCCGCTGGGTGATATTGCCGAAGTAAAAGCCATTGTAAAACTTTTCGGCGAATATGCCTACCGCCTCAATCTCAGTTCTACCAAATCCATGACAGGACACCTGCTGGGAGCCGCCGGGGCGGTCGAGGCCATTGCCGCTATTCTTTCCTGCGTAAACGATATGGTGCCTCCTACCATTAACCTCAGGCAACTGGATCCGGAAATCGACAACCGTCTAAACTTTACCCCCAACAAAGCCCAGAAAAGAGAAGTGAGAGCCGCATTGAGCAACACCTTTGGGTTTGGCGGGCATAATGCTTCCGTAATCTTTAAGAAATATTCCGGTTAAACAGTGGGCCAGCTCAGTAAATCCCCTCATACCCTTCATCCATCTACCAAAAAGCTGCGTCGCCGCTTGAAAAAAATCCTGGGGTTTCCCCCCGGAAAATCATCGTACTATGAACGCGCTTTTATCCATCGCTCCGTATCCATCACAGGCCCCCACGGAGAACCCTTTAACAACGAAAGACTTGAGTTCCTGGGCGATGCCGTTCTGGATGCCGTGGTTTCCGACTACCTCTTCCGTCATTATCCCGCCGGTGACGAAGGATTCCTTTCCAGACTCAGGTCACTGATCGTCAGAAGGGAAACTCTGAACCAGCTGGCACGCGAGGTGGGTCTCGAAGAATTTCTGATTTCCCATACCGAAGCAAACCGTAAGGTAAAGCACCTGTGGGGAAATAGTTTCGAAGCACTGGTAGGCGCAGTTTACCTCGATAAAGGATATAAAAAAACCCGGAAATTCATTCTCAACAGAATCCTGAAAAATTACCTCGACCTGCCCCGCTTAGAGGAAGATAACCGGGATTTCAAAAGCCGTCTGGTGGAATGGGCACAAAAAAACAGAGCTTCTATTGATTTTGAAGTAGATTCGTTCGCTGACGAAAACCATGAACTCGTATTCACAACCCGGGTCCTGCTAAATAACGAAACTATCGGAACCGGCAGGGGTTACTCCAAAAAGGAATCGGAACAGCAAGCCGCCTCCCGTGCCCTGAGCCATATCGGTATCTGAAAAACCAGTGTGACGACCTGTTTTTACTTTCTCCGGTCCTTTGTATCTTTGGGAAAACGGTAAACCCATCGTGAAAAAACGAACCCATAAACTTGATTTCAAACCCGAGTACGATTTTCTCCTTTTCGGGCTGGTAAGCGATGAACGCGACTACCGGCTGGCATGGCTGATCAACCGGACTATGGAATGGGACCTGAAAAGAACGGAGAACCTGAAAATTGAACACCCCGGAGAATCGCTTACTCAGGAATTTGCCCATTACACCTTTGTCGATGAAAAAACCCATATTACCTATCGCCTGATAGGGAATCGTGGGGAAAACGGATACCTTCTGGAGGAACTGAAAAACGTTGATTTCTTTCTGAGCATTCATTCCGACGATAAAAACACGCCATCTGCCGGCCTCATTTCCGCCATAAAATCCATGCCGGCCGTCAGGGCTTTTATCCCCGTAAATCCGGGCAGCCTCAGATCAAAAAACAAGTTGCTGTTCTAAAAAAGAGGCCGTAACCGGGCGGTCACGGCCTCTTTTTCCCTAACCTAACTCTAACCTAAACTCCGAAATTCGGATGGCATTCTTTCTCTTCCTGTTCAGAAAAAAAAGAATGCTTTCCTTCTGCACCACAAATGTATATCAACCTTTGGTTAAGTTTTGATAAGGTTTGTTAAAGATTGTTAAAGCCTTGATCAGGAACCCATTCAGCACTTATCTTTGTTCAGGTATGAAAAGACAATGGATATGGTTTCTGGCCGGGGTCATGGCCCTGGTAATGACCGGACTTATCCTGGTGCAGGCTTACTGGATCAACAACGCCATGCAGGTAAAGGAACAACAGTTCCGGCAGATAGTATACCATACCCTGAATGAAGTGGCCAGGGAGGTGGAAAGGCAGGAAGCCGTATATCATATTATGGATGAAGCCATGCCTATGGAAAGCGATACCGTTCCCTGGCATTTCGATGCCCTCCAGTATGAAAAACAATCTGCCCCCCCCCGAAGACAGCCTGCCCCCTATTCCTCACAGAACAGGGGTTTCAGATCCCCGCCACTAGAAATTCGTGATTCCTTTTCATGGGAGGTAATTGTGGGGGAAAGCTATATGGAAAGCGGGACAAGCTCTGTTATGCAAGAAGGGGAAATCAAAACAATGGTCTCAAGCCGCATTACCCGGAAGTCAGTCTTTCTGCGAAATATCATGGACAGAATGACACGTGAGCTGCCTCCCGTGGAAAAAAGAATTAACCTGGATGTTCTTAACCGGATGATTGCCTCGCGCCTGCAGGATAGAGGCATCGACCTGGAATACGAAATGGCCGTAAAAAAACCCGATAACAGGGTACTGTACCATACACCTGCATACAGCGAGGAAACCCGCTCGGGGGTGTTCCAGCAGGCCCTTTTCCCCAACGATATCCCGAGCATTCCGGCATTCGTCAGCCTGTATTTCCCGGGTGAAAAAGGGTTCATTTATCGCTCTCTCGGTTTTATGCGCATTACCAGTATTATACTCATACTCACTACCGTTCTGCTGTTTGCCATTACCCTGCTGGTTATTTTCAGGCAGAAAAAACTGTCTGAAATACGGAACGATTTTGTAAACAATATGACCCATGAGCTGAAAACCCCCATTTCTACCATCTCACTGGCTGCCCAGATGCTGTCCGACCCCGGATTTCAGGGCCCCGGGAAAAACATCGGCCAGATATCGGGCATCATCCACGAAGAAACACGACGCCTCGGACTTCAGGTGGAAAAAGTGCTTCAAACAGCCATTTTTGACAGGGGACGTGTAAAACTGAAAAAGAAAAAGGTGGATGTACATCGTCTCATTGAAACGGTCATCAAGAATTTCGAGCTCCAGATTAGAAACAGGCAGGGAGATATCATTCTGAAAGATGAAGCCCAATACCCCGAGGCTCACCTTGACGAGGTGCATACCATCAACGTGCTTTCCAATCTGGTGGACAATGCCCTGAAATATTCCAAAGACCGGCCGGTTATCACCATCCGCACCCGGAACCGGGGAAAGGGTCTTGAAATTTCGGTAGAAGATAACGGAATAGGCATGACCCGTGAACATCAACGCAAGATCTTCGATAAATTCTACCGGGTCCCAACGGGAAATATCCATAACGTGAAAGGATTTGGCCTGGGACTGAGTTACGTGAAGAAGATTGTGGAAGAACACGGAGCGTCCATAAGGGTGGAAAGTCAACAGGGAAAAGGTTCAAAATTTATTATCTTTATCCCTGAATCAAACCAACGCCATGCCTGATGAACCTACCAGGCTCCTGCTGGCCGAAGACGATATGAACCTGGGCACCCTTCTCAGGGATTACCTCATGGCCAAAGGATATGATACGGTTCTTTACCCTGACGGAGAAAAAGCCTTCAGGGGTTTTGTCAGGGAACACTTCGATATCTGCATCCTCGATGTGATGATGCCGGTAAAAGACGGTTTCGAACTGGCCCGCGAAATCCGCCGGATTAACAGCAATATCCCCATTATCTTCCTTACGGCCAAATCACTGAAAGAAGATGTGATCGAAGGTTTCTCCATCGGCGGTGACGATTACATCACCAAGCCGTTCAGCATGGAAGAATTACTGTACCGCATAGAAGCCGTACTCAGAAGAACCCGGGGGGGGCAGGCTGCCGGTGGTAAAAACATCTTCCGGCTCGGCCGGTTCACTTTCGACGCCAACAAACAAACCCTTCAGCACGGAGACCAGGTTAGGAAACTCACTACCAAGGAATCGGAACTGCTGAAGCTCCTGTGCAATAACCAGAACCAGATCCTGGAACGAAATTTTGCCCTGCGTACCATCTGGGAAGACGATAACTACTTCAACGCCAGGAGTATGGATGTATATATCACCAAACTGAGGAAATACCTCCGCGAAGATCCGTCCATCGAAATCCTGAATATACACGGAAAAGGCTACAAACTGATCCTCGACAAACAGCCGGAAGAAGATTCCGCCTGAAATCCATTTCCTGCTTTATAACATATTCCGGCAAGATTCACTAACTTCGCCTCCAAACTGCATCCGGATGAAAGTACTGAAATTCGGCGGTACCTCTGTGGGTTCTGCCGACCGTATGAAGAAGGTAGCCGAACTGATCCCCGCCGGTGAACACCTGATCGTGGTGCTTTCGGCCATGGCAGGTACCACCGACAGGCTGGTGGGGATCGCTTCCTGCCTCTACAACAAAGACCACATACAGGCAGGAGACAAGATAAACCGGCTGGAAGAAAATTATCTTCAGGTTGCCGGTGAATTGTTTTCGACCCCCTCATACAGGCAAAAAGGAAAGGAACTGATCCGTTCCCATTTCGAATACATCCGGTCGTTTACCCGCGATCTGTTTACCATGTTCGAAGAAAAAGTAATCCTGGCACAGGGCGAGCTTATTTCCACAGCTCTGTTCCATATGTATCTGGAAGAAAAAGGCATACCGGCCGTTTTGCTGCCCGCCCTTCACTTTATGAGGATTGACAAAGACCACGAACCGGATGAATTTTATATCCGGGAAAACCTGCAGCGGGAACTGGAAAAATACCCCGGGAACCGGCTGTTCATTACCCAGGGATATATATGCCGGAATGCATTCGGCGATATTGACAACCTGAAAAGAGGTGGCAGCGATTATACGGCATCCCTGATCGGTGCTGCTGTAAAAGCAGAGGAAATCCAAATTTGGACTGATGTGGATGGGATGCACAACAACGACCCCAGGTATGTAAAAAATACACGTCCGGTTGAACAACTTTCCTTCGAGGAAGCGGCTGAGCTGGCCTATTTCGGTGCCAAAATCCTGCACCCCACGAGCATTCAGCCGGCACGAAAATTCAATATCCCTGTCCGCCTGAAAAACACACTGAATCCCGCATCACAGGGAACCCTCATCAGCGAAAGAACAGCCGGAAACGGACGCATTACAGCTATCGCAGCTAAAGACAGCATCACCGCCATACGCATCAAATCAACCCGCATGCTGCTGGCATACGGTTTCCTGAGAAAGGTATTCGAGATCTTTGAAAGTTACCGTACACCCATCGATATGATCTCTACCTCGGAGGTGGGAATATCACTGACTATCGACCAGACGGAATTTCTTGAAAAGATTGTCAAAGAACTGAAAAAATACGGAACCGTGGAAGTGGATCAAAACCAGGTGATCATCTGTGTGGTGGGTGATCTGATAGCCAGCAACCGGGGAATGGCCTTCCGGGTATTCCGGGCGCTCAGGGACATACCCATCAGAATGATCTCCTATGGTGGAAGCAACCACAACATTTCACTGCTGATCGCTTCCACCCATAAGGTGAAGGCTCTTCAAAGCCTGAATGACCAATTATTCCAATGAAACAAGGTATGACATTCCCTCTGGATAAATTCAGCAGTTTACCCACTCCATTCTTCTATTACGATATGGAACGTCTGAAGGCCACCCTGGAAGAGGCAAACAAACAGGCCGGAAGGCTGGGGTATAATATTCACTATGCGCTGAAAGCCAATTCGAACGATAAAATACTCCGGACAATGAGCCGGTTGGGTTACGGAGCCGATTGTGTGAGCGGAAACGAGATAAAAAAGGCGGCAGAATCCGGTTTCTCTGCCCGGAACATCTTTTTTGCCGGGGTGGGCAAATCGGATACGGAAATCATAACCGCCCTGGAACATAACATAGGCTGCTTCAACTGCGAATCCATTCCTGAACTGGAGGTAATCAATGCCCTGGCAGGCCGTTACGGGAAAAAGGCCCCCGTGGCCATCCGCATCAATCCCAATGTGGATGCACACACTCATCATTATATCACTACAGGCCTGGAAGAAAACAAATTCGGCATCAATGCATGGGAACTGGAGGAGGTGGTAACCCGGTTGCACATTCTCAGCAATCTCGAACTGAAGGGTCTTCATTTCCACATCGGGTCACAGATCACCGACCTGGAAATATTCAAAGGGTTGTGTCTGCGGGTAAACGAATTCCAGGAATGGTTTTATGATCATAAGATCATAGTTGATATGATCAATATGGGCGGAGGATGGGGAGTGGATTACCAAAATCCCGACCGTCAGCATGTTCCCGATTTTGAAGCCTTTTTTTGTCTTTTCAAAGAATTCCTGCATCTCCGCCCCAAACAAAGCCTGCATTTTGAGCTGGGCAGGGCCCTGGTAGCCCAGTCGGGTAACCTGATAAGCCGGGTACTCTATGTGAAGAACGGCGTGAATACCCGGTTTGTCATCCTCGACGCGGGAATGACCGAATTACTGCGACCCGCCCTGTATCAGTCGTTTCATAAAATAGAAAACCTCACTTCAAACGGGGCACAGGAAAAATACCATGTGGTGGGTCCTGTATGTGAATCATCCGATACCTTCGGAAAAGCCGTTCTCCTTCCCCACACCCGCCGGGGTGATCTGATAGCCATCCGTTCCACCGGAGCCTACGGGGAAGTTATGTCATCGCAGTACAACCTTCGCGATAAAGCGCCGGCTTATTATTCTGATGATCTGTAAAATAAAGAGGGGTTATGAGGAAAACCAGGCTGGTGAACAGAACGAAAAAACAGATGGTGGATTGAGATTTACGATATTAAGTATCTGGGAAAAACCTGCGAATTTGAGATCATACAATAACCCGCCCGGATACTTCGTTCAGAATACAGGGATTCACCGGTTATGAACCGTTTGTCATCCTGTGTGTTGTATATGGCGGATTATTAAATGTTGTGGCTATGAAAACATTGGCAATCAATAAAATGGCTGTTATTTGCTGCATTTTTTCACTTTTTCTGCCTTCATGCGGAAGTAAATCCGATGAAACACATCACCATGCCCTTACCTTTTCTTCCGAATCGAACCTGATCGGAGAGTGGGAACAGGTGGAGCTGCAGGTTGAATTAGACGACGCAGCAAAAGAAGACCAGAACCGGATAATGCAGGTAGACAGGGAAAACTGGGAAAAGAAAATGCAGACCCGCCCGGCTCGTCTCATATTCAAAGATGACCACACCTATGTCATTGAGATAAAAAATCTACACGATTCGGTGGTAAAGACCAGAAAAGGGCACTGGGAACTTACGGGAGATTCCCTGTTCATGGACCAGACCCACCCCGAATGGGCAAGTTTTTCTTATCGTATAGAACTGAAACCGGGTGAAGCCAGATTGGACGGAAAGCTGGACTGGGACGGCGACGAAAAAGCAAATGAGAAATACATCTGTGTGCAGCGAAGGATCTATTAATCCATTTTCAATACGGCAAGGAATGCCTGCTGGGGAACCTCTACATTGCCCACCTGGCGCATTCTTTTCTTTCCTTTTTTCTGTTTTTCCAGCAATTTTCTTTTGCGGGTAATGTCGCCGCCGTAGCATTTGGCCGTCACGTCTTTCCTTAAAGCCTTTACCGTTTCCCTGGCAATGATCTTTGCTCCGATAGCCGCCTGTATAGCAATATCAAACTGCTGCCGGGGAATCAGTTCCTTCAGTTTCACACACATCCGGCGGCCGAAATCATAGGCATTGTCACGGTGGATCAGCGTGGAAAGGGCATCCACAATTTCCCTGTTCAACAGAATATCCAGCCTCACCAGATCGGCTTTCCTGTATCCCGAGGTATAATAATCGAAGGAAGCATACCCCCGCGATATGCTCTTCAGTTTGTCGTAAAAATCAAACACGATCTCTGAAAGAGGCATCTCAAACGTCACCTCCACCCGATCGCTGGTAAGGTACACCTGGTTTTTCAGTGTCCCTCTTTTCTCAATGCACAGGGTCATGATGTTCCCCAGGTATTCCGACTTGGAAATGATCTGTGCGGAAATATACGGCTCTTCGATGGTCTCGATGTAATTGGGTTCCGGCAGGCCAGAGGGGTTGTGCACTTCGATCACCTCACCGCGGGTGGTGTAGACCCGGTAGGAAACATTGGGTACCGTTGTGATCACATTCATGTCGAACTCCCGGTCGAGCCTTTCCTGCACAATTTCCATATGCAATAGTCCAAGGAACCCGCACCGGAACCCGAAACCCAGTGCAACGGACGATTCCGGTTCAAAGCTGAGGGAAGCATCGTTCAGCTGCAGCTTCTCCATCGAAGCCCTAAGCTCCTCATATTCATCGGCATCAACAGGATACACCCCGGCAAACACCATGGGTTTTACCTCCTTGAATCCCGATATGGCTTTGGTGCAGGGCCTTTCCACATGGGTAATGGTATCGCCCACTTTCACTTCCCGGGAGGTTTTGATACCCGAGATAATGTATCCCACATTCCCTGCACTCAGTTCCTTACGGGGATCCAGCCTCAGCCTGAGCACCCCGATCTCGTCGGCATGATACTCTTTGCCAGTATTCACGAATTTCACCAGGTCGCCGGTACGGATGGTTCCGTTTATGATCTTAAAATATGCATAAATACCCCTGTATGAATTGAATACCGAATCGAAAATCAGGGCCTGAAGGGGAGCGTCAGGATCCCCCTGGGGAGGGGGAATCTTTTCCACGATGCGCCTCATGATCTCCTCCACACCATACCCGGTTTTGGCCGAAACTTCAATGATCTCCTCCCGTTCACAACCCAGCAGATCCACAATCTGATCCTTTACTTCTTCGGGCATGGCATTTTCCATATCCATCTTATTGAGCACGGGAATGATCTCCAGGTTATGATCAATGGCCTGGTAAAGGTTGGAAATGGTCTGTGCCTGTATCCCCTGGGTGGCATCGATCACCAGCAGGGCCCCCTCGCAGGCGGCAATAGACCGCGATACTTCGTAGGAAAAATCCACATGCCCCGGGGTATCGATCAGGTTCAGCGTATACGGGGTCCCATCATAATCATAATACATTTGCACGGCATGGCTTTTAATGGTGATCCCCCTTTCCCGTTCCAGGTCCATATTATCCAGCACCTGGTCCTTGAATTCCCGCTCGGTCAGGGTGTGGGTCATCATAAGCATCCTGTCGGCCAGCGTACTCTTCCCGTGATCAATATGTGCAATAATGCAAAAGTTCCTGATGTTCTCCATACCCGCGGCTTGTGCGTATTATTTTGTGGAGCAAAGATATTCATTTCCCACCATACAAAGAAAGCTGCCCTCACGGACAGCTTTCTTTTTTATGGAGTATGATGGTATTTTACATCATTCCGCCTCCCATGCCTCCCATACCGGGGGCTCCGCCGGGCATCGGCTTTTCTTCTTCTTCCTCTACTAGCGCACACTCGGTGGTGAGGAGCATGCCGGCAATGGAAGCGGCATTCTCCAGGGCAATCCTTGCCACCTTGGTAGGATCGATCACACCGCTTTTGTAAAGAGATTCATAAGTATCGGTGCGGGCATTGTAGCCGAAATCATCCTTTCCTTCTTTCACTTTCATCACCACAATGGAACCGTCTACTCCGGCATTTTCGGCAATCTGGCGGATGGGTTCCTCCAGGGCACGTTTCACGATCTCCACACCGGTCCGCTCGTCCTCATTCTCGGTTTCGATCTGGTCCAGATCGGGAATGGCACGCAGGTAAGCCACACCCCCACCGGGAATGATCCCTTCTTCAACGGCAGCCCTTGTTGCGCTCAAGGCATCATCTACCCGGTCTTTTCTTTCCTTCATTTCCACTTCCGAAGCGGCTCCCACATACAGCACAGCCACTCCACCGGCCAGCTTGGCCAGACGCTCCTGCAATTTCTCCTTGTCGTAATCGGAGGTGGTGGCTTCAATCTGCTTTTTGATCTGGCCCACACGGGCTTTGATCAGGTCGGGCTCGCCGGCACCGTTTACTATAGTAGTATTCTCCTTGTCAACGGTCACTTTCTCGGCATTACCCAGCATATCCATGGTGGTATTTTCAAGCCGCAGTCCTTTTTCTTCCGATATCACCGTTCCGCCGGTCAGCACGGCAATATCCTCCAGCATTTCCTTCCGGCGGTCGCCGAAGCCCGGAGCTTTTACGGCGGCAATCTTGAGGGCGCCCCTCAGCTTGTTCACCACCAGGGTAGCCAGGGCTTCCCCGTCAACATCCTCGGCAATGATCAGCAAAGGACGGCCGGCCTGCGATACCGATTCCAGAATGGGAAGCAGATCCTTCATGGTCGAGATCTTCTTGTCGTGCAACAGAATGTAGGGATCTTCCAGCACAGCTTCCATTTTCTCGGTATCGGTAATGAAATAGGGAGAAATATAACCGCGGTCGAATTGCATTCCTTCTACCACTTCCACTGTGGTTTCGGTGCCTTTGGCCTCTTCAACCGTGATCACGCCCTCTTTTTTCACCTTGGTCATGGCCTCGGAAATGAGCTTCCCTATTGAGCTGTCGTTGTTGGCCGATATGGTGGCCACCTGTTCGATCTTTTCCGTGTCGTCGCCAATGGTATGCGACATTTCACGCAGGCGTGACACCACTTTAGCCACCGCCTTGTCAATACCGCGCTTCAGGTCCATAGGATTGGCACCTGCCGTAACGTTCTTAATACCCACGTCAACCATTGACTGGGCCAGCAGGGTAGCCGTGGTGGTTCCGTCGCCGGCATCATCGGCGGTTTTGGAAGCCACTTCTTTCACCATCTGAGCCCCCATGTTCTCGAACTTGTCTTCCAGTTCAATTTCCTTGGCTACGGTCACCCCGTCTTTGGAGACCTGGGGAGCACCGAATTTCTTTTCAATGATTACATTCCTTCCTTTGGGCCCCAGGGTCACCTTTACGGCCTCTGCCAGCTGGTCAACCCCGCTTTTCAGGCGGTCACGGGCCTCTATGTTAAATTTGATTTCTTTTGCCATCTTACGTTCTTTTTTTTTGATTATACATTATGATAATTTGTTTGCTCAGATAATGGCCAGAATATCCGACTGACGCATGATAAGCAGGTCTTTCCCGTCGATATTGATCTCGGTTCCGGAATACTTGCCGTAAAGAACCATATCCCCCGCCTTTACTTCCATTTTTTCATCCTTGTTTCCGGGTCCGACAGCAAGAATTTTCCCGCGCTGTGGTTTCTCCTTGGCGGAATCAGGGATATAAATCCCACTGGCTGTTTTGGTCTCAGCCTCCTGGGGTTCGATTACCACCCGGTCGGCCAATGGTTTGATCTTAAGGTCTGCCATATCACAATTCGTTTTTTTAGGTTAAACATGGTACAAATTCGTGTTGCTTTCTTCATATTCTGTGCCAAAGGGAAAAGCGTGGATCGCTGGCTGTAATGTAGGCAGAATTGACCCGGCACCACCAGCCATTTTTCCGGAAGGAAACAGGAGATCTTTATATTATTGATTGATATTCTGTTGTTTACATCATTTTTGTGCGCGGGTGGAACAAAAAAAAACGTGTCAGCCAAAATGACAGACTGACACGTACCGAATTCGTGGATAATGTTGTTTTATTCTTCGGGCGGCGCTTCCTGGGCCGGCTGACTTTCTGGAACCGTTGTGGGAAAATTCGGAATTCCTCCAGGATCCACGGTATTCTCTATCTGTTGCTGAATGCGCGATTCATTCATGCCTTCCTGGTTCCTGGGGATGGTCATACTGGCCAGCAGACTGAAAACCAGCAGGGCTACAGCCAGCGTCCAGGTGGATTTCTCAAGAAAGTCGGCTGTTTTTCTTACTCCCATCACCTGGTTGGAAGCCTGGAAATTCGATGCCAGACCGCCACCTTTGGAATTCTGTACCAGAACGATCATGATCAGCAGAACACAGACAATCACGATCAGTACGGAAATCAGTGTATACATAATTATTTGGTTTTTTGCTTGATGAGCTCCTGAATCTTTTGAATTTGCGAGGCAAAATAACTACTTTTTTCCGGATATTTCAAACTTAATTTTTCATAGGCAAAAATGGCCTTTGAATAGTATCCCTGACGCACATAGATCTGTGCCAGGGTATCGGTGAACAATCCCTCGCTTTCCTCCACACTGTCCCTGGAAATATCCTCTGCTTCGTCTGCTTTCTCATCCCTGGGTACAATCCTCGGGTTTTTTTCCAGGAACCGGTCAATCAGATCATGCTGGTGCCTGACGGGGGGTTCGCTTTGTTCTTTCTTCTCTTCTTGCCCGGAGGAGGAATCGGCCGGTTCGCCTGACAACATATCGAGCCATTGGGAAAAGGAATGACTGCTACTTTTTACGCTTGTTTCCGGCCCGTTTTTGTTTTGAGTTTTTTTTTCAGTTGAGGTTGAATCCTGTGGCTCCTGCTTAAGGGAGGAAGCTGTTCTTTTTTCTTCTTTTTCTTTTATTTCCGGTTCACCCGCCCGGGTCTCTTCCTCACGTTCATCAATCTCCAGAATTTCCCCCGTAGCCGGACTGAGGCCGGTGGTTTCTTCCGGTTTTTCACAGCCAGAAGCCTCAGCCGCTTCATCGGTGAGAACAAACAGATCCCTTTCCCCCTGCCGTTCTTCTTCACTAAGCGGTCCGGATCGCTCCTCCGGTTCTCCTTCTTCCCCGTTATGAATACCATTTTCCCTTCTTTTCCTGGCTTCTTCCACCTGTTTCATGATGCGGTCGGCCACACTTCCGGGTCCCTTTTCATCTTTTACAGGTTCTCCTTCTGCAGCTGTAGCCTCCGCACCGGCAGGAACAGGTGTTCCGGAATCTGCTTCCGCCTTTATTTCTGCTTCTTCCCTCTGTTCTTCTTCCTGCAGTCCTTCCTGATCTTTCTCATCTTTTTCTCCCGTCATTTCCTTTTCCGGTATGTCGGCCGGATGAACCAGGGGCCCTGGTGTTTCTTCCGCCACAGGCTCCTCCCCGACAGGTCTTACGGGGATCACTTTGCCCCAGGGTGCATGCAGCAAAGTATACAATACGCTCCGGTCATGGGCGAAAACCGATGAAACTTTCAGCTGGTTTTCAAAACGGATACTTTTTACATTGTGCAGATTTTTCAGAAACAACAGGTGACCTGTCTGAAAATAGGGAAACTCCGACAGTAGTTCCTGAATATCGTTCAGTGACTCCTGGTTGAGGTCCCCGGGCCTGCGTACGTATTTCAGAAATTGGTCCCTGTTCATAAAGCAATTACCAGTTAACAAATGCCCTGTTAAATATATCTTCCGTGAGCTGATCAATGATCCGTGGGGTATATTCGTCCTGCGCCTGGGTGGGATCCATGGTGCTTTCATACTCCGCATACCGGGTAAAAGTGGTTTCAAAATCCCATTCGGGTTCCACCAGGTTGGTGAATTTTACCCTCACCGATATGCTCAGCCTGTTCATGGCAGCCATTTCATTGCCGGTAATAGCCACCGGTTCAATTTTATAATCGGTGATCTCGCCTTCGAAATTCACATCGCCCATATCGTTGGTAAAAGTAAGGCTGGTCTGTGCCTTGCAGCGATCCATCAGGGCATCGGTAAAATCCTGGGCCAGATTGGGCAGAACGGTGGCCGCCCGGTTCGGAAAATACTGCACGGAAATGGATTTCACCTCAGGTGCAATGGTGGCTCCTGTAAAGGAATATTTCACAGTGCACCCGTTGCCGGAAACAATCCCGGCCAGTGCCATGATCCATATGCTGAAATGTTTACTCAAAGGGTAAAGCCTCTTTAAACAAAGATACGTATTTCAATGTATATCGTATTCCTTGATCTTCCGGTAAAGGGTCCGTTCCGAAATCCCCAGTTCCTTTGCAGCATGTTTTCTTTTCCCCTGGTGCTTTTCCAGGGCTTTACTGATCAGTTCCTTTTCCTTGTCGGCCAGCGACAGGGATTCTTCCACAATTTCTTCGGTATCTTCAATAGGATCCTGCACGCCGCGGCGGTATTCCACAGGCGAAGGAACCGGAGTTTCTTCCTCCGGCTCCACCTCATCATACAAACGCTGGATATACCGGGCATTCTGCTCGCTGATTCTTTCCCTGTCACCTCCTTTCTGCATCAGATCCAGCACCAGCTTTTTCATGTCGTTCATGTCGTTCTTCAGATCAAACAGTATCTTGTACAGGATCTCCCGTTCCGAGTTAAAGGTTTTCTGGTCGATGGTATGGTGTACCAGGGCCGGTAATTTTTCTCCCTGGTAATCGGGCAGGTAGCGTTTGAGCTTGTCGGCATCGATCAGCCGGTCCTGTTCAATAACCGACATTTGTTCGGTGATATTTTTCAGCTGGCGGATGTTCCCCGGCCAGTTGTATGTCAGTAAGATATTGCGTGCCTCGTCAGTGAGGGTGATGGGAGGCATGCGGTACTTTTCGGCAAAATCACTGGCAAATTTCCTGAAAAGCAGTAAAATATCATCCCCCCTGTCGCGAAGCGAAGGAATATGGATGGGCACCGTATTCAACCGGTAATACAGATCTTCCCTGAATTTACCTTCCATAATGGCTTTGGGAATATCTACATTGGTGGCTGCAATCACCCGCACATTGGTTTTTTCCACCTTAGACGATCCCACCTTCAGAAATTCACCCGTTTCCAGCACCCTCAGAAGCCTCACCTGGGTAAACAGAGGAAGGTCGGCCACCTCATCCAGAAAGATGGTTCCCCCGTTGGCAACATCGAAATATCCCTTCCGTGTATCGGTAGCTCCGGTGAACGACCCCTTTTCATGTCCGAACAGTTCGGAATCGATAGTTCCCTCCGGAATAGCTCCGCAGTTCACGGCAATATAAGGGCCGTGTTTCCGGGCACTGTACTGGTGGATGATTTTGGGGAAAAACTCTTTCCCGGTACCGCTCTCCCCCGTGATGAGAACCGACAGGTCGGTAGGAGCCACCATAATGGCATGTTCCATGGCCCGGTTCAGACCGATGTAATTACCGATAATACCGAACCTTTGCTTGACTTTCTGCAGATCCATGAATGGATTCCCTGGTTAATAAAATCATGTCATTTTGACATTGCAAAGGTAACACTTTTCAATCAAGCTCGGAAGTCCCCGCATATCTATTACGGCTTCTCCTGAAAAATCCTGCAGTTTTTCAGTCCGGGGAACTGTGTCTGCTGATGATTTATTTCTATCTTGCAGAAAGAAAAGTTGTCATGAAACACCTGCAGAAAAATGTACTGGGGATCATCCCCGCCCGGTATGCATCCACCCGTTTCCCGGGCAAACCCCTGGCCATGATCCGGGGCAAGACCATGATCAGAAGGGTATATGAACAGGCAGCAGAAGTGCTCGACCGGCTATGGGTAGCTACCGATGATGAACGGATTGCCGGAGAAGTGGAAAAATTCGGCGGAAGGGTATGCCAGACATCCGCTTCCCACCCGAGCGGCACCGACCGGTGTGCAGAGGCACTGGAACTGATTGAAAAACAAACCAGCGAACGTTTCGAAACCGTGGTAAATATCCAGGGCGATGAGCCTTTCATTCAGCCGGGTCAGATAAGGGAAATTCTCGATTGTTTTATACAGGAGGGAACACAGATAGCCACCCTTGCCCGAAAAGCCGATAATATGGAAGAAATTTCCGACCGCAACCTGCCCAAGGTGGTGATTAACCCACAGCATCTGGCCATGTACTTCAGCCGTTCACCCATACCCTACGTATGCAACCAGTCACGCCAAAATTGGCCGAAAAAACATATGTTTCTCCTGCACGTGGGAATGTATGCTTTCGAAGCCGGCGTCCTCAGGGAGATCAGCAAACTCAGTCCGTCTCCCCTTGAACTGGCCGAATCGCTGGAACAGCTCCGCTGGCTGGAAAACGGATACAGCATCCGGGTGGGACTCACCCGTTTCCTGAACAGGCCGGTAGATACCCCGGAAGACCTGGAAAGGTTGCTGAAAGAAGGTTTTTCCTGATAAACCGGTTCTGTATCTAACCCTTCCTCTCCGACAGGGTCTGCCGGTATGTCTGAACAGCTCTTTCCCGTGCTTCCCGATAATCGACAAGTGGCCCGGGGTAGATTTCTGTGCCGATTTCTGGGATCCATTTTTTTACATACTCATTCCCGGGGTCAAATTTCTTCTGTTGCAGAAACGGGTTGAATATCCTGAACCAGGGGGCAGCATCGCAACCACTCCCGGCCGCCCATTGCCACCCTCCGTTATTCGACGAAAGCTCATAATCCAGCAAATGACCGGCAAACCAGGCTTCCCCCCACCTCCAGTCGATCAGCAAAAGTTTTGCAAGAAAACCGGCCGTGATCATTCTAACCCGGTTGTGCATATAACCCGTGGCCAGAAGCTGGCGCATTCCCGCATCCACCAGCGGATAACCGGTAGCCCCCCGGCACCAGGCATCAAATTCCCTTTCATCATTCCGCCAGGGAATCATATCGTATTCCTGACGGAAAGCATGATCCACCACCCCGGGGAAATGCCACAGAATCATCTTGTAGAATTCTCTCCAGATCAGTTCTTCCAGAAACTTCCCGTTCCAGGCTGCAGCCCGTTCCACCCACTGCCTGATGCTCACCGTACCGAACCTGAAATGGATGCTTAGGCGACTGGTGCCCTCCATGGCAGGATAATCCCTGTATAAATGATACTGCCTGATCAATGATTCGCCGGGTTCACGGGAAGGAAAATCGCCGCTAACTGCCTTGAACCCCATTTCACGAAGGGAAGGCATCCGCGACGGCCTATGGAAGGCAAGACTTTTCAGGTACTTTTCGGAAGGATAATTTCCGGTTCCTGTCTCCGCCAGGCGTTCCACCCATTTCTTCATATAAGGGGTATACACCACATAGGGCTTCCCATCCGTTTTCAGGATTTCTCCGGGTTCAAAAATCACCTGGTCTTTAAACGTCCTCACCTGCACTCCCTTCCCTTTCAGAAATAAGCTGATTCTTTCATCACGTTTCCGGGCATAAGGTTCGTAATCACGGTTGAAAAAAAGGGCTCTTATCCGGTACGTACCGAGCAATTCGCGAAATATTACCTCCGGATCCCCGTAGCGCACCAGCAGGGTCGACCCCCTGCATTCCAGCTCGTTTTTCATTTGCTCCACTTCCCGGTGAATGAATTCCACACGGGCATCGCGGTGATTGTCGAGCCGTTTCAGTATATTCGTATCGAAAATGAAAAGGGGCAGGATATTCCCGGCCTCCTTCAGGGCAAGGAACAAACCGTGATTATCGAACAGGCGAAGGTCACGCCTGAACCAGAATATATTTATTGCGGGAAGTTGTTCCATGGAGCGGTGCAAAAGAGGGAAATGGAATGGACTGTAAGATAAACAATTTCGTAAAAAAAGGGTTATATAGGATATAATATCATTTATCTACATGGCTTTTTATTCGATAAGGGATCTGGAAAAACTTTCAGGAATCAAAGCCCATACCATCCGGATGTGGGAAAAACGGTACAGCATTGTAAAGCCCCGCCGAACCGGAACCAATATCCGCTACTACTGCGACGATGATCTGAAAAGGATCCTGAACGTTTCCATCCTGAACCGGCACGGAATGAAGATCTCACATATTGCCGAAATGAACGATGACCAGATTTCCGAACAGGTGATGCATATTGCCCGTACAACCAGCGACCACGAAAGCCAGATTGAGCAACTCATTGTTTCCGTGGTCGAATTCGACGATGATCGCTTCGAAAAAACCCTTTCCAGGGTGATTATGCAACTGGGTTTTGAAAAAACAGTGCTCAAAGTAATCTATCCCTTCTTCCTCCGTATCGGTATCCTATGGCAGGTGGGAACCGTCAGTCCGGCCCAGGAACACTTTGCTTCCAACCTGATCCGGCAGAAGCTGCTGGTGGCTATCGACAGCCAGGATTCGCCCCGCAAACCGGGTGCCCGGCGTTTTCTCCTGTTCCTTCCCGAAGGAGAACTGCACGAAATGGGATTGCTGTTCTTCCACTATATTCTGAAAAAACACGGGCACCATGTGATTTATCTGGGACAGTCTGTACCCTTCTCCGACCTGGAAGAAGTGATCAGCATAAGGGATTTTTACGGACTGATCACCTCTTTCACCACTGCCTTGCCCGATTTCTCCATCAAAAATTACCTTGAAAAGCTGCATGCCACCTTCCCCGGAAAAAAAATCTTTGTAACCGGCCTTTTTGCCCGGGAACACGAGGAAGAGATTCCCTCCTTCATTGAAAAATTCACCTGTCCGGCTGATCTTATCTCCAGAATCGAGGCCCTGGCCTCGGAATACTGACCTCCCCGGCTCCTTCCGCTTGATATTCGTGTTACCGCAGAGCGGGAAAGAAATGCTCCAAATCCGGGCATTTCCGGTATCCCATTTAATTTTTTAACTTTGGTTAGAGAACAACATTATGCAGATAACCGAAACAGACCATACCCTGCATATTTTCAGGGAAGGTTCCTGCAATTCCTACCTGATCGTTTCCTCCGGCGAAGCCCTGCTGGTGGACCCGGGGAAAGTGCACAAGGTACAGTTCCTTGAAAAAAAGCTTCCCGAAAAAGGGATCCGCCTGGAACAAATCAGGCACATCGTGCTAACTCATACACACTACGATCATGTGCAAGGATTGAGCCGGCTTCTG
>JBNGDI010000016.1:0-71048 GCA_049975425.1 Bacteroidales bacterium | reverse complement strand
GATTATATCATAACAAAGCCAGATAACTACGTAGTTGTCTACGTAGTATTCTACGTAGTTTTTTGCCTGTTTTATCCACAGGTAATCATTGCCACTAAGGCCTGCAGGGAACGGCAAAGAAAGCGCTTCCGGCCGTTATTTATTCCTCCCGGTTCAGCAACTTTCCGGCTTACTGAACAAGATGTACACGATGGTTTTTGGAGTCGTTGGAATAAGCGGGTTTCCAATCAGTCAATATCTGACAGGTCATTGCGGCTGAGCTCATTTGCATTTTCACTCCTGCCTCTCATTCAGGTTCCGGCTTGAAAAATAAAACTTTTATTTTTTGTGAAAATCATGTAATTTTGAATAAAATTAACGGGCATGCACTTTCCCATTGTGTCCAAACGGTATAAAAGCTTCTCCAACCGGGGTCTCTACGAGTGCTGGATAAGATAGCCCTCTGTCGTCCCTGACCGCATGCCCGGAATTGTTTTCATCTTCCCTGTTACATATTCATTGCATTGTTATGATGAACGATCCATTCAGTTCATTTATTTTCGGTAATAAGAAACCCGTAACCCTTAACCCGTAACCCGTAACCCTTAACCCGTAACCCGTAACCCCTCATGTCCAGAGGTCTCCTGTTCGATATCAAACGTTTTGCCGTGCACGACGGTCCCGGAATCCGAACCACGGTGTTTTTTAAAGGATGCCCCCTGAGGTGCGCCTGGTGCCATAATCCCGAAAGTTATCGCAAACAGGTGGAAAAAACGGTAAACACCCGGAAGCTGGATGGCAGGATATACCGGGAGGAAGAAAAGGTAGGGGAATGGATGACGGTGGAACAGGTGATGGAGAGGATCAGAAAAGATGCGGTTTTTATGAATGAATCGGAAGGAGGGGTAACCTTTTCGGGAGGAGAACCGCTTATGCAGCCCGGGTTTCTGGAGGAACTGGCCCGGGCATGTGTGGGTGAAGGATTTCATACCTGTCTTGATACGTCTGGATATGCCGGAAACGACGCTCTGCAGCGTGTCTTTCCGTATATTGATCTGTTTCTATACGACATCAAGTCTCTTGATAACGAACGGCACCGCCGGTATACGGGTAAGAGCCAACGGTTGATCCTTGAAAATTTCTGGTGGCTGGTCAAAATGCGTGCAAACATCAGGCTTCGTGTGCCGCTCATCCCGGGGGTCAATGACAGGGAGGAAGACCTGAAAGCACTGGAAGCACTGCTTACCGAAGCAGGAAGCGCTGTTCAGGGAGTGGATCTGCTGCCATACCATAATCTGGCAGCACGGAAACATAAAACTTTCAGGGGAGAATATGTAGCCGAAGATATCCGGGTACCTGATGAAAAAACCATGGAAAACATCAGGAAACGGCTTGAAAACCATACCAGCGTGCCGGTGGAGGTGGGAGGATAAGAGTGACTCCTGCCGGCCGGTAGTTTTTAAAAAAGCATTATACGAAAGAACCATTAACCATCAGGAAATCATGATGACAGAAAGGGTGAAAAAATTACGTGACCAAAGCCTGCAGGCTGTTCCCCGGATTTCTCCGGAGAGAGCCATGCTGGTAACCCGTTTTTACAAAAGCGGAGAGGCCGTTGGGAAATCCGTTCCCGTTCAGCGCGCCCTATGCTTACGGTATATTCTTGAAAACAAGGATATCTGTATCAACAACGGAGAACTGATTGTAGGTGAAAGAGGACCGGCTCCTGCCGCCACTCCCACTTATCCAGAGATCACCCTTCATTCGCTGGAGGACCTCGATACCCTGCATAACCGCGAAAAGGTTTCATTTAAGGTAGATGAAGAGACCATGAGAATTTACAGGGAAGAGATCATTCCTTTCTGGAAGGGAAAAACCAATCGCGACCGGATCATGCAGGCCATGTCGCCCGAATGGCACCTGGCTTATGAAGCGGGTATTTTTACGGAGTTTCAGGAGCAGCGGGCTCCGGGGCACACAGTCCTGGGCGACAAGATATATTCCCTGGGAATGCTTGACCTGATTGGGGAGATAAGGGAAACCAGAGCCCGGCTTGATTATTTCATTGATCCCGGAGCCTATGAAAAGAATGAGGAGCTGAAAGCCATGGAAATTGCCGCCCATGCCCTGATCGAATTTGCCGGCAGACATGCTGCCATGCTTGAAAAACTGGCTGCAGAGGAAAAAAATCCGGCAAGGAAAAAGGAACTGGAGCATATGGCCGCCATAAGCCGGCACGTGCCGGCCCACGCTCCCCGAACATTTCACGAAGCCCTGCAGTATTACTGGTACGTGCATGTGGGGGTGATCACCGAGCTAAATCCCTGGGATTCCTTCAATCCCGGCCGGCTCGATCAGCACCTGTTCCCCTTCTACAGCAGGGAGATGGCCGAAGGAACCCTCACCCGGGAAAAGGCCACCGAGCTGCTGCAGTGTTTCTGGGTGAAGTTTCATAATCATCCTGCTCCTCCAAAAGTGGGGGTTACCGCTCAGGAAAGCAATACTTACACCGATTTTGCCCTTATCAACCTGGGAGGGGTGCGGCCCGACGGTTCCGATGCCGTGAATGAGCTAAGCTATCTGATCATGGATGTGATTGAGGAGATGCGCATACTGCAGCCTTCTTCCATGGTACAGCTGAGCCGGAAAAATCCCGATCGTTTCCTGCACCGGGCACTGAAAATCATCAAAACGGGTTTCGGGCAACCCTCGGTGTTCAATACCGATGCCATTGTGGCTGAACTGGTGCGGCAGGGTAAAGACATTACCGATGCACGCAGGGGAGGAGCAAGCGGATGTGTGGAAAGCGGGGCTTTCGGAACCGAGGCGTATATTCTTACCGGGTATTTTAACCTGACCAAACTGCTGGAACTGGTACTGTACAATGGAAGAGACCCGCGTACAGGGAAACAGACCGGGCCGGCCACCGGTGATCCGCGTGATTTTAAAAGATTTGACGACCTGTTTGACGCCTGGAGGAAACAGCTGGAATACTTCATTGACATCAAGATCAGAGGCAATAACATTATTGAGAAGATCAATGCCACCCACATGCCGGTTCCCTTTCTTTCGCTTCTGATAGACGACTGTATCAGCAACGGGAAGGATTACAATGCCGGGGGGGCAAGGTATAACATTTCGTATATTCAGGGCGTGGGTCTGGGCAGTTTGACCGATAATTTCGCTTCGCTGAAATACCACCTGTTCGACGAGAAAGATATGGAATGGGATGAGCTGCTGGCTGCCCTGAAGAATAATTTCAAAGGTTCGGAAGACCTCCGCTACAGGCTGGTGTATCATACCCCGAAATATGGAAATGATGACGACACTGCCGATCAGCTTGCCGTAAGGGTGTTCAATGCATTTTATGAAACGGTGGACGGCAGGCCTACTTCCAGGGGAGGCACTTTCCGCGTGAACCTCTTACCCACCACCTGTCATGTATATTTCGGCAGTGTAACGGGTGCCATGCCCGACGGCCGGCCTGCCCGGGAACCTCTTTCCGAAGGGATTTCGCCTGTACAGGGAGCCGACAAAGAAGGCCCCACTGCGGTGATCCGTTCCGTTTCAAAAATCGATCACCTCCGAACGGGCGGCACCCTGCTGAATCAGAAATTTTCTCCATCCTTTTTCAATGGAGAAGAAGCCATCCGGAAACTGGGGAGCCTTATCAGAAGCTATTTCCGTATGGACGGGCACCATATCCAGTTTAATGTGGTTGATGCCGATACCCTTTGGGATGCCCGGAAGCATCCTGAAAAATACAGGGACCTGATTGTTCGTGTGGCGGGATACAGCGATTACTTCAATAATCTGGGACCAGACCTTCAGGAAGAGATTATCCGCAGGACCGAACACGCGGAAATGTGATCACAGTCTGATCCCGATGACCAGAATATCATCCAGCTGGTCCAGGGTGCCTTTCCATGTGAGGAAGGCTTCTTCCATCAGTTCCATCTGCCTGTTCAGCGGCCGGCCCTGTATCGATGCCAGGAGATTCCGGAACCTGTAGGATTTGAATTTCTTTTCCTTTTTTCCACCGAACTGGTCAATAAATCCGTCTGAGAACAGATAGATCGTATCTCCGGGATAATAATCCAGTACATGATTGGTAAAAGGTTTCAGGTATCGATCGTATATTCCGATAGGCATTTTGTCGCCCGGGATCTCAATCAGTTCCTGGTTCCTGAACAGGAGGAGAGGATTGAACGCCCCGGCAAACTGAATTTTTTTGTTCTTCGGATCGATTACGCACAGGGATATGTCCATCCCGTCCTTTGCTTCTCCTTCCCGCCCGGTCTGGTGCAGGGCAGTGATCACCCGGTTTCTCAGGTTGTCCAGAACCTGCCCGGCATTCCGTATGCGGGTATTTACGGCAATATCATTCAGGGCCGTCAATCCCAGCATGCTCATGAACGCTCCGGGTACACCGTGCCCGGTACAGTCGGCCGCAGCCACCAGTATTTTTCCGTTCTGCTCCCTGAACCAGTAAAAATCTCCGCTTACGATGTCCCGTGGTATATAGATTATAAAATAATCCCTGAAGAAACGGGTGATAGATTCATGCGGAGGAAGTATGGCAGTCTGGATACGGCTGGCGTACAGAATGCTGTCGGTGATTTCCTTTTTCTGATTGGCTATCTGGTCGCGCTGCCGCTCCAGTTCGTCACGTTGTGACTCGATCTCTTCTTTTTGCCTGGTGATCTCGAGGGTTCGCTCAGCCACTTTCTGTTCCAGCACGCTTTTGTCATGCTGAAGTTTCCGGGTCCATAACCAGAGGATCAGTCCCACCAGTAAGAGGGCGCCCAGCGCCATCAGCATGATGAACCAGGTTGTGCGGTAAAAGGGAGGGTGTATCACAAACTGTGCAGACCGGATGTTGGAAGTGTTCCCCAGGATATTTCTGGCCCTCACATACAGGGTGTATTCTCCCGGCGGCAGGTTATGAAAAGTGATGGTACTGTATTGAGAGCTCCATTTTGACCAGTCTTTCATAAAGGGATCCATGCGGTACTGGTAGGCGGTATTTTCGGGCTTGACAAAATAGGGAGCCGTGATATGGATATCGATCGGGAACTGGTCATATCCGATTTCCTGCCAGGTTGCTATCTCCTGATATCCGTTGGCATGTGAAAGGCCTGTAAAATAAACATGAAAGGGGGTTTCGGCCGCGGTATCTGCAACCGGAAGGATTTTACTGAGACGGTTGTCGCCGTCAATAACCCACAGCTCGCCTGCAGGAGACAGGGAAATGTCGCGGATGTTGCCGAACAGTCTGAGGTATCGTATCAGCCGGGCATCGATGGTTTCGGGCGCATTCAATACTTCCCAGTTATGTTCCGATCGTAGCCAGGTGATGCGGTTATGGTTGCATATCAGCTGAGGGGCAGAAGTGAATTCGGGAAATTTACCGATGGCGGGTTCCAAAGCATCTGCTTCCCGGTTATAGGTAAATATGGATGTGCCTGCAAAGAAGAAGGGCTCGTGACTTATGGCCCTGACCATGACCCGGTAGGGGCGGACCATAGGAAGGGTATATTCCGATATTTCGACAGGCTGAAGCCGTTTGTTCACCATGATACGGAACACCCGGTTGGTTTCTCCTGCCCACAGGGTTTGTGCATCTTCCTCCAGGATGGAAGTGGTTTCCCCGAGGCCGGCGGTCCACAGTTCTTTCTTCCACCCATCCGGCTCGCGGCTCAGCACGAGAATGCCGGCCGAACCCGCTGCATAAAAAACATTTTCACGGCAAGAAGGAGTTATATAACGGATATTCATGTCCTCAATAACAGAACTTGCTGCATGGTCGATAATTTCAAAAACACCGATATTGGTTGCTGCCAGTAGCCTGTTTCCTGTTTGTATCAGCTGGCGGCACTTTGCATGCAATCCGGTTACCCGGGTAAATTCGTACCTGACGGATTCCAGGGTGCTGATCTTTCGCCTGACATACCGGGGTGGTGCCGGGGTGGGTTCTACAGCCACGGGTTCGATGGTTTCTTCGCTGGATTCCCCCTGTGCTTTTTCCTCAGATTCGCTTTCTTTTTTTTCTTCCTTTTCTTCCTCCTTCTTGTCTTTTTTCCCGAACAGCCAACGGAAGAAACCTTTTTTTTCCTTTGTTTCTGAAACGGGTTCATGTTCACCGGCAGCCTCATCTTTTCTGACAGTATCTTTCTCTGCGGGTTCCTCTGCTACCGGCGCCTGCTGTGGCTGCCTGTCTTCCGCCCTGACCCATACCTCCACCTCTTTATATTCCCTGATCTCGTTCAGGTAAAATACTCCTTCCGATGTTCCGACATACAAATCCTTACCCGTATGCAGGCTTGTATGCAGGTTTCCTTCCAGACCGGGATATATATTGAAATTCCTCACAGGAAAGGAAAAATCAACCCTGCTCAGTCCCACTTCCTGTGCCAGCCATAAACCCTGGTTTCTGTCGGTACCCATGGCCAGGATCTCGTCCTCCGGAAGACCGTTGCGGTAATTGAACAGATAGTTCGTTTCCCCGGTATGCCGGTCAATGATCATACACCCCCCGGTATAGGTGCCTATAACCATCTGTTTGCCGGGCAGGGCGAGGCCGCATGAGATGATATTGCTGCTGAGATAATCCTGGTCTTCGGGCTTAAACAGCCTGAAATTTTCCCCGTCAAAGAAGTATATCTGATTTTCCCGGGTACACAGGGTCCATTCGTTATTGCCGGATGGAAATACTGCTGCAGGGGAGGTGGAATCGAACCCGTATTCGTCAGGAAAACGGACGAGGCTGTCGGACCGGGTATGGAAGAAACCCTTGTGCCTGATGTGGAGCAGGAAGCCGTTTGAGTGAACCAGCAGCCCGTCGAAAACCTGCCCCGGGGCGGCCCTCCATATTTTCTTGTGTCGGGGTTGTTCCAGGCTGATTTCCGAAAGGGTTTCGGAACTCATGAAATAAATATGGGTGGTATTTGACTGGATTTCCGCGATATGGCCTATTTCCGAAAAATCGCCTGACAGCTCTTCATACCGGTACGGCTGGTTTCCCGTTCTGACAAGACGTCCGTAACTGTTGGCCGATCCGAGATATACCTGCCGGTTTTCAGGTTCCAGATACAAAACGGAGGGTACGACAGGCAGATCCAGGTACTTCCATTCAATACCATTATAGGAAAGTGTTCCCTGCCGGTTGGCGAAAAGCATTACCCCGTCAGGGTCCTGAATAATGCTGAAGTTTTCCGGGGTTATCTCGGGCGGCAGCTTGGGCTGGGCAATAAACGGATTGCCGAGCTGTGCTTTCAGCACATCCGGTCCCGACAAAATACTGAATAACCATCCCAGGGTTATGATCAGGCCCTTGCGCATAACCCAAAGTTAGTTATTTTTTTTATTGCCGGCTATTCGTCAATCGGCATGTTTCAGGTTATCAATGGGGTAGGGAATTTACTGTACATATAAAACTGGCTGGCAGTGAGCCACAGGCGCAGCATATTCCTGAGCCAGAAAACCGCCTGCTGCAAAAGGACCAGAATGAGCAGGGTAAGACCGGTTCCGAAACCTGCAATTTTTTGAAGGGAAAACCAGACCAGAGAAAGAAGTATGCCGTTTACCAGAAGCAGCAGGAAGAGCGGATAAACGAGGTATATCTTTTTCAGGACCAGCACCACGGCTTTCCTGAAAGCGCGGAACACTCCTTTTGTCCCTGAAACGAAAAGAATGTATCTGGTATATTCTCCGAAGAGAAAAACCAGTGAGCCGAGTACAAAGTGCAGGGTCAGAGTGATAAGGACCGTACGGATCAATGAGTAGCCGGTGAGTGCATGGGTGAACCGGTGTTGCAGTATCAGGGATGCCGGCAACCATATCAGAAAAGCCAGAACAAGATGCAATAGCAAAACAATGAGACTGACCTGCAGGAACCGCATGAACCATAATCCGCATGCTTCGGCAAACCGTTTTAGGGTGAACCGTGCATAATCTTCACGGATCATTGCCAGGATTCCTCCCTTCAGAAAAACCTGAACAAACAGGGAAAACAAAAGAGCATACCCGGTAATTCCGGCAAAGACCTGCATTTTCTGAGAAAAATCGCGTATAAATTCTGTCCATGCCGTGTAATGAAAGCTTTCACGAAAATTTTCCAGAGCCATGGATGGTCCGATAGTATCCTTCATAGCGGAATAGAAAGGCAGGGCCAGCACCAGGCTGAGCAGGGTATGGACCAGGTAGAGCAGTGTAACAAGCTGCCAGCTGCGAATGCTGAAGCTTGCTCCGCGGAGATAAATTTTTATAATGTTCATGGCTGGATCTGGTTAAGGTTATGCCAGGAAAATGGCCATTATATGAAACAGGTGCTGGAGTATGAACAGAAAGTTCACAGCCCAGTTCCTGATGGTTCCCTGCCGCGGTTGCAGGGTGTAGCTGTTGTTCTGCCGGTTCAGGTCGAGAAGGATTTTGTTTTCCGGGTCAAGCACTGCCCGCACAACTTTCCGGGATCCTTCGTCCCTGTATTCCCAGGTTTCCGCTTTTCCGTCCCAGGTTTCCGTTACCGATGAGCCGTCGTCGAAATCTATTTTTACCTCAAGGGGCATGACCACATCTCCCAGCCGGTGAATGATCACCCGGTTTTCATACAATTCCTCCGAGTATTCTATATTCCGGTAGGTCACCTTGTTTCCACCCACTTCTTCTATTCCTGCAGGAGGCTGAATACGGCTCACATGAACGGAAGCCAGCTTATAATCGCATATCCCCGATCCGAACAATACCTGGTCGAAAAACCAGTTCATATTCTCTCCAAACCGGGTGCCGTGGTTTTTCCTTACCACCTCATTGACCTCGTGAATGAAATCCTGCCCGCCCGGATGTTTGAATTTCCATTGCCGGTAATAGGTTTTCATGATCTCCTGCATGGTGGGCTGACCAACCAGATTTTCCAGGGTGAAAAGCATGGTGGCCGCTTTGTTGTATGAAAGGGGACCGTATCCGCCGTGGGGGAATTCCCAGGAGAACCGGGCAGGGGGAGCGATCCGGGGATTGCTCATTCCGGTGTATTTCAGTCGCTGATTCTCAGCGCTTCCTGCATGGAACCGGGGAAAATCATACACGCTGTGTTGTTCTCCGTACACATGGTCCATGATCTTCGATTCGAAATAGCTGTTCATTCCCTCGTCCATCCAGGCCTCTTCTCCTTCATGGGTGGCCAGTATCCCCATGAAATAATTGTGTCCGAATTCATGGATGGTTAATGATTCAGGGAGCCTGACCCTTTCGGGCATTCCTGCCACAGTACCTGCTGTGATGAACATGGGGTATTCCATGCCGCCTGCCTGTAATCCGTGAAGGGGAGGATCAACCAGCGTAATAGAAGGATAGGGGTATGGCTCCAGTGTTTCGGCGAAATAATCCATGGCCGATTTCAAGGCGTGCAGGTAGCGTCGCGCCTGGCCTGCATTTTCGGGCTGTATCATCAGGTGCACGGAAACATTGTTCCACCGGTCGGTGAACACTTCAAAACGGGGTGAAGCCGTCCAGGCAAAATCCACAACATCTTCGGCCAGAAAAGTCAGTACCTGGTTGCTGTCGGCGTTCATCATCGAATCGATCCTTACTCCGGTAGCACCCACCCTGTACTCAGAAGGCAGGGTAATACTGACCCGGTATACCCCAAAATCGGCGTAGAACTCGGAATTTGCATGAAACTGGTGGCAGTTCCACCTGCCTTTTTCGTTGCCCCGCATGCCGGCCGGTTCATACACCCCCAGTTTGGGAAACCATTGTGCCACCAGGTAAAATTCGCCGCTGTACCCTGTACGGGCCAGGATTTTCGGGAGTTTGGTGGTAAAATCGATTTCTGCCCTGAGTTTTTTTCCGGGCAACACCGGTTCGGGGAGCGGCACGCTGATCACGGTCTGGTCGAAAGGATTCCCGTCGTCGGGTTGGATATACCGGATAGAAGAGGTGAGATCGGTGCCGCCGTGCAGGCTCAAACGTGTGATATCGATCCATCCCCATGCTTCCGGATCCTCTTTTTTCGCATTGGTACCCCTGAAGCGTGAGCCGGATTCTTTCATAAAGGTTGACCGGGAATTTTTGAATGCGTTCATGTAGAGATGGAACCGGAGTTCACCCACGGTGTCGGCCGATGGATTCGTCCAGTTCAGCAAGACAGTTCCTGTCAGAACATGCTTTTCCGTATCAAGCTCAACGCGGATGTCGTAACCGGCAATGCGGGGGCTGAGAGCCGCCTGCCCGTAAATTGCCTGAGTGACTGTAAGAAAAAAAAGAAGTAACAGGATATTTTTCATGGCCGGACTTTTGAAGGTCAATTTACTATATTTCCGGAGAAAAGAAAACCGCGTTTTGTCAGCCCGCAGAAATCATTATTTTTGCCACACAATCCCCGGATATTATGACAGAAACATTCACACCTACCCTGTACAGATTGCAATCGGTGGCTTCCGGTAAGATTTTCGACGATGAAGGCTGGACACTTGAAGCTCCGGGAGAGAAAGAACCCACACTGATCCGTGCCCTTTATGAGAAGAAACAGCTGGAACCGGGACCGGAAGAAATGGGGTTTTACCGGTATGCCGACTGGTTACCGATAAAACGAATACTGGAGGGATCTTCCGCCCCGGTCACGTATAAAAGTGAAGGACTTGCCCGCAAGCTGGGATTGAATGATCTCTGGATCACCTTCAGTGGTTACTGGCCTGAAAGGGGAGCGATGATGATGACCTGCTCATTCAAGGAAACCGAAGCGTATTCCGTTTGCGGCAGGATGGATCCCGGTTCAGAGAAGGTCCTGGTGGTGGCGTCGGCCGGCAACACGGCCCGTTCGTTTGCCCGGGTATGTTCGGATAACCACATTCCCCTGCTGCTTTTCGTACCGGAAGATTATATTGATTGCCTGTGGTTCGACCGGCCGCTGAATGATTCCGTGAAGCTGGCCGTGAGCCGTTCGGGGAGCGACTACTTTGATTCCATCCACCTGTCGGCCATTGCTTCAAAAGTTCCCGGTTTTATTCCCGAGGGGGGAGCCAAAAATGTGGCCCGGCGTGATGGAATGGGTACCACCGTGCTTTCGGCCGTAACCACCATGGGACGTATCCCTGAATTTTACTTTCAGGCCATTGGGAGCGGTACGGGAGCTATCGCTGCCTGGGAGGCCAATCTGCGCTTACTGGAGGACGGACGCTTTGGAAAGGGGAAAATGAAACTTATTGTATCCCAGAATTATCCTTTTGTACCCATTCTGCATAGCTGGAAAGCCGAATCGAAGGTCATGCTTCCCATGGACGATGAGGAAGCACGCAGCCAGGCTGATGCCATCATTGCCAAGGTGCTGTCGAACCGCCGTCCCAACTATCACATGGCCGGAGGGTTGTATGATGCCATGATGGATGCGGGAGGTGATGTGATGGCTGCTACCAACGAGGAGGCTCTGGCTGCCGGTAAATTGTTTGAGGAAACCGAGGGCATCGACCTGCATCCTGCGGCAGGTGTGGCTGTGGCAACCCTGATGAAAGCGGTGAAAGACGGCCTGGTAAAAAGGAATTCTTCCGTTATGCTTAATATAACAGGCGGGGGAGAGGGAAAATTCATGCGGGAGAAGCAATTATTCTACCTCAAACCCAGCGAGGTTTTTGATATCAATCCCGATCCCCGGGAGGTAGCGGACAGGATCACCCGGCTGTTCTTTTAATATCCGCCTGAAGTTTATATTCTCCTGATTGCGCCGGCCGGATTGTCTTCAGAAAGGGGCTTTATTAATCACATCCCGAACCATCCCAATTTGTCCGACAGCCAGATCATTCCCAGGGAAAGAAGAAAAGCAATGGCCGGGGCAATGATCCACATGGCAAAAAACTGGTTGACTTCGGTTTTTCTGAAAATATTCCTGGCACCCAGCTTGGCCACACCGATCCCAAGGATGGCCCCCACGTTGAGTTGTACCAGAGAAGTGGGGATGCCTTTGGTAACGGAAGCCAGAAGCAGAAGGGTTCCTGAAACAAAAGAGATGATCACGGCTTCAATTCTGCCGAACATCACAATTTCCTTTCCTGTTCGTGCCACGATCCTTTTCCCGAAAAGGGAACTCCCGATCCCGAAGCTGGGGGCTACAATCAGGGTACACAGGATCATGATCAACACAAAATTCTGATCGGGCTGAATGTCGAGTTCGTTGAGGGTCATGCTGGCAATTGGTCCTGCTGCATTGGCCACATTGTTCGCCCCGATGGAAAATGCCACGTACATGGACATGAGGAGGATGAAGATTTTGAGAATAGGGTTCTCATTCACCTTCCGCGAAAGCGTATATCCCCTTTTCCGGATGGGCTTGTAGATGTAATTCCCAATAAGGTAACAGATCCCGAAGGAAATGACAGGCAGGATGAACCAGGCGGGAATGATTTCCAGCAGGAGCTTGCGGGAGTTCAGTTCACTGAAGTACAAGGCTGCCGCGGTAACGGAGAGTACGGTGGCCTGGCTGGTCGATTGAGGAATTCCGGCCAGATTGGCCACAAGCAGGGCTACCGACACCGAAAGCAGAATAATGGTTACCACACCAAAAGTCATCTTTTCCGGATCGAGCAGTTCTTTCCCCATGGTGGTGGCCGTGCCTTTACCTGCAATAATGGCTCCCAGGAAAACCATGATTCCAAACACTCCCGGAATCAGCCCCCTGCGGATGATCCCGGAGCCGTATGCTGCCGAAAAGGAGGGCCCGGTTCCACTGCCACCCATATTGATTGCCAGAAACATGGCGGCCAGAAAGGGAAAGAGCAATTGATTAAACAAAGGCGAGATCATGTTCCTTGATTTATATTACGGTAGGTTTTGGCACGGAAAAGTATAGCGGCACGATTCGAGACTAGCCGCCTGTACGGGTACCCGATCGTTTCGGCCGTTTGTTTTTCCTGGCCGTTTTTTTGATTCCCCGGGGACCGTACCACAGCCAGATTCCGGTTACCGCAAAGGTGATCAGGGCCAGGCCCATCAGGGTATTGTAAACCAGTTTGATCTGTCCGTTTCCTGTATTCAGCAAGCGATCCAGCAGGGAGGCATCGTGGATGTTTTCCACCAGGTCGGAGGTACGAAAGCCCAGGTTCAGCAATTCTCCGGTTGCCATATCCAGCTGTACTTCATGGTAATGCCGGGCGAAAATAAACTTGACCATTCCCTTTTCAGGACGCAGGTCAATCCGGTCCAGCTCAATGGACAGATCAGGGGCAACGGAGTCATGCAAGAAGTGGTATGCCCGCTTGGTAAGGCTGTCTATGGGAAGGCATTGATGCAGATCGGTGGTGGTGCCGGTATGCGAAATGGGTTGTATCAGATTGCCGCTGTGTTTTTTCCATCCCAGAATGATCCCTGTCGCGGCAATCACAAACATAAAAAAGAACAGGGTAATGGCCGAAACCCGGTGGATTTTTCTGGCAAGGCGAATGGACCTTGATTTTCGTGTGATATGTTTCCGTTCTATGGATCGGGTGCTCATTTTACACTGGCAGAAAGGCCTTTTTTTTCGGGCATACGGTTGAATTACCGTGCAGCGTGGGTTAAGTATCAGCTCAACAGTCTGGTTATGGCTTTCTTGTTTTTTTCGTTGATTATATTCTTCGATTCGGGGGTATACAGATAATCGAGCAAATCCTGGTATTTCTCCACTACTTTCCGCCTCACCATTTTCTGCATGCTGTTCAGCATTTTATTCTGTACGGTCAGTTCTTCGTCGAGTATCCCGATGGAAGCCGGCAACCAGCGCTGGGGGAACATTGTTTCGTATTTCCCTCCTTTGCGGTAGGCATTTACTTCCTGTTGCAGGAGTTTCAGAGCGGCTTCTTTCCCTTCTTCTGTTTTTATATCCAGGTCTTTATCCTGGAGGTATTTTTTTACTTCTTCCCTGTCGGGAACCAGGAACATCACGGTATAGGGATTCTGGTTGTTATACAGCATGCATTGCAATATGTACCGCGACTGGAATACCATAGCCTCTTCAATGCTTTCCGGACTGTATTTTTCTCCGTCGTCGGAAATGAGCAGGCTTTTAAAGCGGCCCAGAACATACAGGAATCCGTCGGAGTCGAGGTATCCCATATCGCCGGTATGCAGCCATCCGTTTCGGATGGTTTCGCGGGTGGCTTTCTCGTTTCTCCAGTATCCCATCATCACATTGTCGCCTTTGATCACGATCTCTCCTTTCTCTCCCACCGGCAGTTCTTTTCCGTCCTCGTCCAGAATGCGGATCTCCATCATTTTGACGGGCATACCTGATGAGCCCAGCTTGTGGCGGTGGGGCGTGTTGATGGATATGATGGGAGTGGCTTCCGACAGGCCGTATCCCTGGTAAATGGGAATGCCGATGGCATAGAAGAAACGCTGCAATTCAATATCGAGCAGGGCTCCCCCGCCAATGAAGAATTTCATGTTTCCGCCCAGCTGTTCCCTGATCTTTTTGAACAGGATCAGGTCGTACAGTTTCATCAGCGGAATTTTTAGGAATTGCAAACCCCCGCCCTTGTTGAAACCTTCTTTGTTGTAGGAGTAACTGATCTTCAGGGCGTGGTTGAAGAGCTTCTGCACAAGGGGCCCTTTCTGCCGGATGGCGCTTTCAATGTTTTTTTTCAGGTTTTTGGAAAAGGCGGGTACACTGAACATCATATCTGGTTTGAATTCCCTGATATTCAGGGGGATGTTTTTCAGGGTTTCCACTGAGGTTTTTCCTATCTGGAGTGAACCGATGCTGGCGCCTTTTCCCATGAAGCAATATAAACCGGCAGAGTGGGCGAATGAGTGATCCCAGGGTATGAACAGAAAGATCTTCCAGTCGGGTTCGATACTCATCAGTGAATAAGCCTGCTGCACATTGGCATAATAATTTTTGTGTGAAAGAATAATGCCCTTGGGTTCGGCCGTGGTTCCCGAGGTATAGCTGATATTGGCAAAATCGTCTTCCTGCACGGATTTCCATCTTTTTTCAAATGTTTCCCTGTTTTTCTGCAGGTATTCTTTTCCTCTGTTCATGACCTCAGAAAAGGGGATCTCATCGGGTGGATAGTATTCTTTTTCATCCAGGCAGATAATCTTCTCCAGTTCGGGCAGTTCTTTTCGAATGGTTTCCAGTTTCGGATACTGGGTTCCGGAAACGATCAGGAAGCGTGAACCGCTGTGGACAATCCTGAATTTGATTTCGGCATCAGACAGGAGTGTAGACAGGGGTACGTTGATGGCTCCCGTATAGAGAATGCCCAGTTCACAAACGATCCAGTCGTTTCTTCCCTCCGAGAGCAGGGCCAGGCGGTCGCCGTGATTGATTCCCATACTGAGCAGGCCACAGGCAAAACGGACCACCCGTTCGTGTATTTGCCTGTAGGTTTCGGCTTCGAACCTGTCGGTCTTTTTTTCCCACATATAGGGGTTGCCGGCAAACCTGGCCACGTTTTCTTCAAAGAAATACGGAATCGTTCTCATAATACGGTTTTTTGGTATCTGACGGGCTAATTTAGGAAAAAATATGAAGGTTTTTCTGTGGCGTCATGGAAAATGCACCGGATTCCTGTTTCGGGTTAATAAAATTTCTGTTTGATAATTCGGTAGTTAATTCTACTTTTGTATCTGATAACCAATTTGTAAACAGCATTATGAAAGCGAACAGGATTTCCTTGCTTCTGACCCTGGCCATTCTTCTCTCTCTCGGTAGCTGCAAATTCATCGAGAAAAAGGGATGGTTCGGCAAAAGGAAGGCGTCCGCCGAACAAGCGGAACAGGCACGCCGCGACAGCATACGCATTGCCGATTCACTGAGAATTGTTGAAGAAAAACGTAAGGCTGAACAGGCCCGTCTGGATTCGCTGCAGCGGGTAAGGGAGTATGAAGAGGAGATGCGTGCCCGCTATAAGTACCATGTGGTGCTGGGAAGCTTCAAGGTACCCGGTAATGCCGATAGTTATGAAATGGTGGTTGACAGTGAAGGGTACGAAGTTGTGCGCTTATATTCACCAAATGATTTTCATCTGGTCTCTGCCCTGCGATACGACAATCCCCGCGATGCCTGGAAAAAGGTTATGGAATTTCGCTATGAAGGGCGGGATGCCTGGGTGTATGTGGATGAATAGGATCAGACAAGCTGCTTCATGATCATCATGGTGAGGATGGATTCCACGATCATGTCCTGTGACAGAGTGCTGGAATTGAAGATCATGTCGAAAAGGCTGTCATTACATTCCTTGCCGTAAAAATATTCCATAAACTGTTTCCTTTTCCTGTCTATATCTTCAACCCGTTTGAGGGCTTCTTCCTCGGTCAGGTGAAATCTGCCCATGATCCGGTTTACCCGCCATTTGAGGGGTGCAATCAACCTGATGTGCAATGATTGCTGGATATCGCGCGTGATGGCTGCTCCGGCTCTTCCCACAATCACCACATTTCCCTCGTGTGCTATGGAATGAATGACCTGTTCGATGGTTTTTCTGATTTTCCGGTCGCTGGCATAATATTTACTGCTATGTGCCGCAAGGATTTCGTCGAACAGGTTTCGTTCCTCGTAATTGAAAACATGTTCAATCTTGGAAGGGTGCATTTGCAGCTCTTTGGCTGTTTCTTCAAGCAACTCCTTGCTGATCCATGACCACGACTTCCCTTTTCCTTTCGCATCCACATAATTGTTAATCGACCGTGTAAGGGCTTCGGCAACCGGCTTGGAGGGACAGCCGTACTGGCGTGAGATGGTTACCACGGGTCCGGGTTCCTGCTCTTTTTCTTTTTCACGGAACCGTTCAAGGGCATAACGGGTAAGGTCAATTTTTTTCATTGGCCGGAAATTGTTTTTCTGATCATCCACAATATACAAAAAAACAGGGACATTGCATGAAGAAACACCCACTATTGATGCCTTACATGAAGCTCACAGGGAAAAAATACTTACTTTTTTCAATTCCGGCCGGCCAGGAGGTTCACCGGTAAATGGTCTGGTCGCGTTCCGGACCCACAGAGATCATTTTTACCGGTACACCGGTTTCTTCCTCTATAAAACGGACATATTCACTCATTTCCCGTGGCAATTCGCTGAAGGAAGTATAGCCGGAAGTATCGGTCATCCACCCTTTAAATTCCCGGTATACGGGTTGTACGTTGTCACTCAGGTCGAAGGGCAGTGAGAAGGTTTCTTTCCCGTTGTGCCGGTATGCGGTGCACACCCTGATCGTAGCGAAACGGTTTAGCACATCGGCTTTGGTCATGATCAGGCGGGTTACCCCGTTCAGCATGATGGAATACTTCAGAGCCACAAGGTCCAGCCAGCCGCATCTCCTGGGCCGTCCTGTGGTAGAGCCGAATTCATGACCTGCTTCCCTGAGCATCTCTCCCGTGGAGTTGTCAAGTTCGGTGGGGAACGGACCGCTGCCAACCCGGGTACAGTAGGCTTTGAAAATGCCCGTTACTTCACCGATTCGGTTGGGAGCAATGCCCAGTCCTATGCATGCGCCGGCGCAGATGGTGTTGGAGGAGGTGACATAGGGGTAGGAGCCGAAATCAATATCCAGCAGGGTTCCCTGGGCTCCTTCGGCCAGAACCGACCGTTTTTCTTTCAGGGCCTGGTTGATATAATGTTCCGTATCGATGGGATGAAATGACCGGATGGCCTCGATGCCTTCAAACCAGCCTTCTTCGTATTCTTTCAATTTATAACTGAAATCGTACAGTTTTAGAAGCTCGCGGTGTTTTTTCACCAGGAAATGGTATTTTTCCCTGAATCCGGGAAGGAGGATATCGCCTACTCTCAGGCCGTTTCTTCCCGTCTTGTCCATGTAGGTGGGACCAATGCCTTTCAGAGTGGACCCGATTTTGGTGTCTCCCTTCTGTGCTTCCGACGCGGCATCGAGAATACGGTGGGTGGGAAGGATCAGGTGGGCTTTTTTCGAGATGAGCAGTGTGGATTTCAGATCTACTCCCAGTTTTTCCACCGAACGGATCTCCCGGTGCAGTACAATGGGATCGATCACCACCCCGTTGCCTATCAGGTTGATCCTGCCGGGATGAAATATCCCCGACGGGATGGTGTGCAGGATATGCTGAATTTCTTTAATCTCGAGGGTATGGCCGGCATTGGGTCCTCCCTGGAATCGGGCAATGATGTCATACCCGGGAGTGAGGTAATCCACGATCTTTCCCTTTCCCTCATCTCCCCACTGAAGGCCCAGTAATACGTCAACTTTCATCCGGAATAAGTATTTTCTGAAAAAAAACCACGCTAAGGTATGAAAAAGAATCAAGAATCGGGAGGAAAAAAATGCGCCGGAAAGAAATGTATGCAGGTGATTTGCATCGGAACGGAGTCAGTCCTTTTTCTTCGGCTTCTTCATGCGGCCATAGATGTAGAGAGAATGGTGCGAGGGCTCGAAATTGTGCAGTTCGCATGCTGTTTTTATGATCTCCTGGATGCGGGGGTCGCAGAATTCCAGTACCTGCCCTGAATCGAGATCGATCAGGTGATCATGCTGCATGCACCGGTATGCCTTCTCGAACTGGGCAATATTCTTGCCGAACTGGTGTTTGATCACAAGGTTGCAATCAAGCAGCAATTCAATGGTATTGTACAGGGTTGCCCGGCTGACGCGGTAATTCTTATTCTTCATGAAAATATACAGCGATTCAATATCGAAATGCCCGTCCCTCGAGTATATTTCATCCAGTATGGCGTACCGTTCAGGAGTTTTCCTGTGGCCTTTCTTTTCCAGGTATTCCGTAAATATCTGTTTTACTGTTTCCTTTGTTTCCACACAACCCATAACTTAGTCCAAATTAAAATAGTGTTCTAAATTACAGATTTTTTGGAATCCTGAAAAACAATTCCGAATAATTTTAGGTGAATCAGTCCTCACTGATGTTTACCCGCTGTACGGTATCAACCCCTTTGATCTTGATAAGGTTCATGATCAGGTTGTTCAGGTCCTGTGTGTTGTGTACATATACGTCGATGGTACCTTCGAATATTTCATCCTGAACATCAAAATTGAGCGACCGCATGTTCACGTCCAGTTCCTTGGATATCACGGTAGTAATTTCATTCACCATGCCGATGCGGTCGATGCCTTTGACGGAAATCCGGGCCAGGTATGAGAGCACCTTGTGGGTTTCCCACCTGGCTGAAACAATCCTGTCGGCCTGGCTGGCTATGAGTTTGGTGGCGGTAGGGCAGTTGGTTTTATGGATAATGATGACATTATCGTTGGGGCTCTTGTATCCTATTACGTCGTCTCCGGGTATGGGATTGCAGCAGCGGGCTATTTTGTGCGAGATCTTATCCGGATCGGGATTTTCCTGCAACACGAAGGGGGCTTTAAAATCGAATTCTTCATCTTCCTGCTGTTTCAGGTCGTCGGTTTCGGGGGGAATGGTTTTTTCGTTGGATGCCCTGCCGAAACGGAGGGTCCAGTAGCGGGTCAGTTTGCTTTTTCTTTTCTTTTTCAGAACCTTCTTCAGTTCCTCCAGGGGAATGGGTTCCCCGCCTATGCGGGCATACAGCTCGTCCTTGCCGGTAACCTTATATTCTGAGAAGAGTTTCTGCAGAATGCGTGAAGTGGGGCGCATGCCGAGTTCCTTCAGCTTGCTTTCCAGTAATTGTTTCCCGTTCTCAATGCGTTTTCTTCGCTCTTCCTTGAAGGCGTTCTTAATAGCTGCCTTGGCTTTGGCCGTTACCACATAGTCAAGCCATTGCTCCTGCGATTTCTGCTTTTCGGAAGTGATGATCTCTACCTGGTCGCCGCTCGAAAGGATATAATTCAGAGGTACCAGTTTGTGGTTGACCTTGGCCCCGATGGCCGAGTTTCCGATATCGGTATGGATATCGTAGGCATAATCCAGTGCTGTTGCATTTTTCGGAAGGGTGCGGAGATGGCCTTTGGGAGTGAATACCATGATCTCCGAGGAGAACAGGTTCATCTTGAATTCGTCGAGGAACTCCAGGGCATTGTGCTCGGGGTTTTCCAGCATTTCCCTGATTCTTCTGATCCATTTATCGAGCTCCCCTTCCGATGCATTTTTCTGATCCTTGTATTTCCAGTGTGCTGCAAACCCCAGTTCCGCTATTTCATCCATTCTTCGTGAACGGATCTGTACTTCCACCCATTTTCCGTTCGGCCCCATCACCGTGGCATGCAGGGCTTCGTAGCCGTTCGCCTTGGGGGTTGATACCCAGTCGCGTATGCGGTCGGGCTTGGGCTTGTAAATATCGGTGATGAGGGAGTAGATGTTCCAGCACTGTGTTTTTTCGGGAATACGTGGCCTGGGTTCGAATACAATGCGAATGGCCATCAGGTCGTATACTTCTTCGAAAGGCACGTTCTTCGTCTGCATCTTGTGCCAGATGGAGTAAATGGATTTGGGCCGGCCGCTGATCTCGAAATCTATTTTTGCCTGGGTAAGTTTTTCAATGATGGGAAGGGAAAACCGGTTGATCTCCAGCAACCGCTTCTTTTCGTTGTCCCTGATTTTGTTTAACAGTTCCTGATATACCAGCGGATGCCTGTATTTCAGGCTCAGGTCCTCCAGCTCGGTTTTGATGGCATACAATCCCAGACGGTGAGCCAGCGGGGCATACAGATAAATGGTTTCCCCGGCAACTTTAACCTGCTTGTTGGGCGGCAGGGCATCGAGGGTGCGCATATTGTGCAGCCGGTCGGCAAGCTTGATGAGAATGACCCTGACATCTTCCGACAGGGTGAGCAGCATCTTTCTGAAGTTTTCAGCCTGCAGGGATGACCGGGAATCAAATACTCCCGATATCTTGGTTAATCCGTCGATAATGGATGCTATTTTCTCGCCAAACCGGGTACGGATATCTTCCAGGCTGTAATCGGTATCTTCCACTACATCGTGCAGGAGGGCAGAAATGAAAGAAGTAATTCCCAGCCCCATTTCGTTTACCACAATATCGGCCACCGCAATGGGATGGTATATATAAGGTTCTCCCGATTTCCGCCGGTTGTCCTTGTGGGCATCAAAGGCTATCTGAAAGGCCTTCCTGATCTTTTGCCTGTCTTCTTCCTTCTTGCAACGGGCACACCGGTCCAGCACCGACTCAAAAGCGGCGAAAATTTTCTCCTTTTCTGTTTTTGTCACAACTGTCATTCCCGCACGATTAACTGGTTTTATGCCCGAAAACACAAAGGTACAACTAATTTGCATATCTGCTGAACCCGGGAACCGATTGTATGGGCGGAGGAACTATTTTCTGAAAAGTACGGCTACTTTTCCGGTTTTTTCCACCACATCTCCGTTCATATTTTTGATTTTGCAGTAATAAATGTAGATCCCTTCCTGAGGAGTGGCTCCACCGCCGGGATTGCCGTCCCAGCCTTCTGAAGGATTGGTGGTTTCAAACACTTTGTTGTTCCAGCGGTTATAGATCACCAGATAGTATTCGCGGGGGAAAAAGGTGTATACGGGTTTGAAGACCCTGTTTACGGGAATATCGCTGTTGGGAACGATGGCCGAAGGAAACCGGATATCTGTTTCCATTTCGATGCAGGAAATGTTGGAACGGCTTTCCCCGTTAATACCGTATGGATTGCCGGCAGATTCGATGGCTGTTATCCGGTAACAGAACAGCCCGGGCACCGCCTGGGTTCGGAATCCGGAAATATCGTCGGTAAATGTGTTATTCAGTCTGTTTGTAGTACCAATTTCCAGAAAGGGCCCGTTGCCGATGGAGCGGAAGATGACGTATCTGTCAACCCCTCCATTCCATTCCCGGTAGGCATTCCACACGAGATGAACCAAAAAATCAATGGCATTGCTGTGCAGGCTGATATTCGTGGCAACATTGGAAAGGCATACCGTTTTACCGCATTCATTTACAGCAGCCAGACAGTATTCCCAAAGCATGTCCAGGTCTGCCTCCTCATCGGTGTATTCCACGTACCCGGGATTTCCGCCCGAAAAAACATGCAGGGTGTCGTAATTTGCCTGTCCGGCAGGCCGTCGCAGCAGCCTGTACTCTTCGGTTTCGGCCTGGGGGTCAATATGAAAGGATATCAGGATGGTTTCATTGTTTTTCACGGTGGCCTGGTCGGCATTGATGTAAGCGGGAGGCCTTGGCATGTCGGCTGTTACGCATACCGTATTGGATGTGGAGGTTCGCCCTTCTTCCGACACGGCCCTGATTAGGAAGCAATATTCCGAGTAGGCGATGGCCCCGGTGAACAGCCAGGTAGTATCGTCCGGCATCTGGCTGGCAGAATAAACAAACGGTCCGCCATTCTCTGAGGTAAAAATGCGGTATTCGATTATTTCTTCCTGCCAGCCTCTGTATTTGTTCCATTCCAGGGCGATAGCCCCTTCGCAGGAATCGAATTCGGCTGCAGCATGAATGGTGGTATGGATTATACCGAATGCACCGGAAAAATCGCCCTCGTAATCACTGTTCAGTTCTCCGATGCGGTAATTTTCAGACTGCGATCCCGGCAAACCGGCAAGGTCCAGGTAGCTGGTATCTGTTTCCGAATAGGTGGTGTCGATACCATGCCATATCCAGTTATTATTCTGCAGTTCCCAATGAAAAACAATGTATCCTTCTGCGCCGGGAAGTCGGTTCCATACCATAAAGGGTTTTTCCATCCCGGCTGTATCCACCACACTGAGAGAATCTATTTGCGGGATGGTATCACTGAACTGAGCGCAGACGGGCAGCACGGCCGGCAGAAAGAACAGGACACAGAGCAGGGTTGGTTTCGGGATGTTCATGTTGGGTGTGTTAATCATCAGCCCGGCCTGCAATTACTTCCTTCATGTCTTCCGGGCTCAGGTATTTTTGTGCCAGTTCCCTTATCTCACCGGGGGTGATTTGTTTGATCGTTTCCATAATATGCAGCACATGTGACATATCCATTCCGGCGTCTACCACATTACGGTATGTTTCTGCCGTGGAGAAGGGTCCGTCGAGTTCGCGAAGCAGGTCTCCCATCATGTAATTACGTACAAGGTCCAGTTCATCATCTCTCACGGGTTCACGCTGCAGGATTTCCATTTCACGGTAAATTTCTGCAATGGCGTTTGCGGTATATTCGGACCCCACTTCAGAAACGATGGTAAAGTACCCTGCATTGTGCAGGGGCAGAATAAAAGATCCTATGCCGTAGGTATATCCTTTGTCTTCCCGGATATTCCGCATCAGCCTTGATCCGAAATACCCGCCCAGAATGGTGTTGAGAACCAGCATGGCCGGAAAGTCGTGGTGGTCGCGGGTAAAGGTCAGGCGGCCGAAACGCAGGGCCGACTGCATATGCCGGGGCATAGGGATCACATGCCTTTTGCCCGGGCATGATTCGATATCGGGGAAAGAAGGGAGAGGATCTTTCTCCGTACGCAACGGAATAGCGGCCAGTTTTTTCTTCAGATCCTTCAGGCGGGAAGGGCCCGGTTTCCCTGAAACCAGCACCCATGACCGGGATGAGGAGTAGGTTTTTTCCCAGAAATGCATGAGCACCTCCCGGTTGATCAGTTGGAAATCATCTTCCCTGAGGGTTCTTCCGTACGGGTGGTTTTCACCGAACAGCACTTCCATGAAACGGTTCCTGGCCCGGTAGGAAACCCGTTCCATTTCCACCAGAAACTGTTGTTTTTTTTTCTGTAGAAAAACGAGAAGTTCTTCTTCAGGGAACTGGGGTTCGGTGATCATGGAATGGACCAGACCGGTTACCGGTATCAGGTGTTTGCTCAGGGTGAAAACAGTAATACCTGCTGTATCGGAAGTGATCCATGGCTTGCAGACGGCTCCGTAATAGTCCAGTTTTTCGGCTAATTCCCGTGCATGGTATTTTCTGGTGCCTTCCTGAAGCAACTGGTTGGCTGCCAGAGCAGTGAGGGGTGATGTGGCATGCCGGGTCCCGGCGGGGAAAGAGTAATCCAGCCGGACAATATCGTGTACACCGCCCTGAATGCTATGCATGGGAAGTCCGTTGCCGAGAATTTCCTGTTCGTGCAGGGGAAAACGGATCTTGTCGATGATCCCGTATGCAGGAGGTTTTTTTCTGTCGATCATGTGCTGGTCTCGTGATTCAGGGGTTCTTTCTGCCTGAGGTAATACAGGGTGGAAAGGTTTTCCATCCGGAAAAGGTTTCTGGCAACCAGTTTGATCTGCTCAGCCGTCACCTGGCGGTATTTTTCCGTTTCGCTGTTGATCATTTCCGCATCTCCCAGCCATTCGAACAGGGCCAGGTTCATGGCCCTGTTCAGGATGTCTGTTTCCCCATAAAGCCAGTTGGCTTCCACCTTGTTTTTCACTTTCGCAAGTTCACGGGCAGGGACCGTTTCTTCTCTTAGTTTTTCCAGTTCGTTATGTATGGCTGTTTCCCCCTTTTCTACAGGAACGCCTTCGGTAAGTTTACCGGTTATCATGAACAGTCCGGGATCCCTTTCTCCCGTGATATAGGCATTGATGTCACTGAAAAGTTTTTTTTCCATCACCAGGGAGCGGTATAACCGGGATGATTTCCCGTTTGAAAGAATATCGGATATCAGGTCGCAGGCGTGGTAATCTTCATGTGATCTTTCAGGCATATGAAAGGTCAGATACAGGGCATCAAATGGAACGGGCCGGTGCACCGTCAGCTGACGGTGTTTTTCCTGCGGAGGTTCGGCAGCCAGATTCCTGGGTTGGATTTTCCTGCGTTCGATGTCTCCGAACCAGAATGCTGCCCTCTCAAAACCCCTGTCGGGCGTGACATTTCCGGCCATTACCAAAATGGCGTTGTTCGGGGCATAGTGTGAATAAAAGAATTCCTTGACTTCTTCCAGTTCCGCTTCCTGAATGTGACGGATCTCCCGGCCGATGGTGGGCCACCGGTACGGATGCACCTGATAGGCCAGTGGTCTCAATAGCAGGATGGCATCTCCGTATGGCTGGTTCAGATACCTCTGTTTGAATTCTTCAATAACTACCTGCCGCTGCACCTGCAGGTTTTTTTCGGTGAAATTCAGTGCCATCATCCGGTCCGATTCAAGCCACAGGCCTGTATCCAGATTGTTCGAGGGAAGGGTGAGGTAGTAGTTGGTAATGTCGGTATTGGTAAAAGCATTGTTTTCTCCTCCTACTTTTTGCAGGGGAGTATCATAGGAAGGGATGTTTACCGATCCACCGAACATAAGATGCTCAAACAAATGGGCAAATCCGGTCCTTTCGGGATCTTCGTCCCTCGAACCCACGTCGTACAGAATATTCACGGCTGCCAGGGGCGAAGCTGGATCATGGTGCACCAGCACCCGCAGCCCATTGCTCAATGTGGTTTTTTCAAAGCGGATCATATTGTTTCCGGAAGCAGGCAGTTTCTTCCCGGCTTCTTTGTGACGGAGGTTCTGCCTGCAGGTGAAAGACAAAGTTACCGAATATTTCATGCTTTCAAAATGCAGAATAAATCTCTTCTACTATTCCTATGGTTAATAGAAGATTGTATTATTTTTGTTTTGTCATGGATATCAAATCTCTGTGGGCCCGGATCTACAAGTGGCGGTTGAGGAGGATTACCGACCGCCAGTTTATATTGATACTTAGTGTGGTGGTTGGTTTTGCAGGGGGGCTTGCTGCGGTGATCATCAAAAGTATGGTCCGGTGGATTCAGCAATTGCTGATCTCCCATTTCCCCAGCGATATGCAGAATTATTTTTATTTTCTTTTTCCCCTTGCCGGGATATTTCTTACGGTCCTGTTTGTGAGGTACCTGCTCAGAGATACCGTGGGGCATGGCATTCCCACTGTATTGTATTCGATTTCCAGAAATAACGGGATCATCAAAAGGCACAACATGTTTTCATCTATCGTGTCAAGTGTGCTTACGGTAGGTTTCGGAGGATCGGTGGGTTTGGAGGGTCCTACGGTTGCAACCGGAGCCGCCATAGGATCCAATCTGGGAAGGTTGTTCCGCCTGAATTACAGGCAGATCATCCTGCTGCTGGGATGTGCCTCTACTGCCGCCATGGCTTCTATTTTCAAGGCCCCCATTGCAGCCATAGTATTTTCTCTGGAGGTGATCATGCTCGATCTTACCATGGCATCCCTGATCCCTTTGCTGATTTCCAGCGTAACAGCCGTACTTACCTCCTATGCTTTTCTGGGACAGAATGTGCTGTATCCTTTCGATATACATGAAAAGTTCATGGTGAACGACGTTCCCTGGTTTATCATTATGGGAATATTTGCCGGACTGGTGTCGGTGTATTTTACGCGTATGTACATGCTGATAACCAGTCGCTTTGAAATGATTAACAGCTGGATGAAAAGGTTATTGTTCGGGGGGCTGGGTCTCGGAATATTGATTTTCCTGGTTCCTTCCCTTTACGGGGAAGGGTACGAGGCCATCAACAACAGCCTGAATGGCGACTATAGCCACCTGTTCGACAATACTTTCTATCGTTCGTTTCACGACAGCCTGCCGGCCGTTATTATCGGGTTCCTGGTTATAATCCTCTTTAAGGCTGCGGCTACTTCACTTACTTTTTCTGCCGGAGGGGTAGGAGGGATCTTTGCACCTACCCTGTTCCTCGGGGCCAATTCGGGGTTGTTTTTTGCCAAAATCCTGAACCTGTTCAATGCCCAGGTGTCGGAAAGTAATTTTGCCCTGGTGGGAATGGCTGGGATGCTGAGCGGGATCATTCACGCACCGCTTACCGCCATATTCCTTATTGCCGAAGTAACAGGAGGGTATGAGCTGTTTATTCCCCTGATGATCGTTGCGACAATATCGTTTGCCACTGTCAGGATTTTCGAGACCAATTCGGTGTATACCTTACAGCTTGCCCGGAGAGGTGAGCTGATGACGCACGATAAGGACAAGGCGGCGCTCAGCCTGATGCAGGTTGCCCACCTGATAGAAACCAATTTCAACACCATTCACCCCGATGCCACGCTGGGAGAACTGGTGCAGGTCATCTCACGATCACAGAGGAACATTTTTCCGGTGGTGGATGAGGAAAATAACCTGATGGGGATCGTTTTTGTGAACGATATCCGGCACATTGTGTTCAACCCAGAACTGTATGACAATACCTATGTGCGCGACCTCATGTTCATGCCCACACCCATTGTGCATCCTGAAGAATCGATGGAGGAGGTAGCTCATAAGTTCGAAACAACTCAACATTACAATCTTCCTGTGATCGACAACGGGAAGTATGTAGGGTTTGTATCCCGGGCCAATGTGTTCAGCCGGTACCGGCAACTCATCAGGGATTTTTCCGATGACTGAGCCCCTTCCCTGTTTTTCTTCCATGATACAGTTTTCCGGTTAACGGTAAAATACTACTTTTGCTGCGTTATGATGGCCGAGCGTATTCTCCACAGGTTTCTGGTCTGGCGGCTGAAGCATATACCACACCGTCAGTTTGTGTTCATCCTGAGCCTGGTGATCGGGGTGCTGGGAGGGTTGGCTGCCATCCTGCTGAAAAATACGGTACATTACACCAGTGTGCTTCTTACCAACTGGCTTTCCATCGAGAGTGCCAGCGTGCTGTATTTTGCCTACCCCATGATCGGGATCCTTCTGACGGTGGTTTTTGTGAACCGCTTTGTAAGGGATAAGATCGGGCACGGTATCAGCCGCATTCTTTATGCTATAAGCCGGAGAAACAGCTACCTGGCCCCGCATAATACCTATTCATCCATGGTGGCCAGTACCCTTACCGTGGGGTTCGGGGGATCGGTAGGACTGGAGGCACCCATTGTACTGACCGGATCTGCTATCGGAAGCAACCTGGGAAGAATCCTCCGCCTGAACTACAAAACGATGACCCTTTTGGTGGGTTGCGGGGCTTCGGCCGCCATTGCAGGGATTTTCAAGGCCCCCATTGCTGCCGTGGTGTTTGCCCTGGAAGTGCTGATGCTCGACCTTACCATGTCGTCGCTTATTCCCCTGTTGATCTCTTCCGTTACCGGGGCTACCGTGGCAAATTTTCTTCTGGGAAGGGATGTGATCTTCAACTACACCCTGCAGGAACCTTTCGAACTAAACAATATCCCGTTCTATATTTTGCTGGGTGTGGTATGTGGTCTGGTATCCTATTACTATACCTGGGGAACAATGAAGGTGGAAAGCCGTTTTTTCAGAATGGACAAACCCTGGATACGGTTGCTGACCGGCGGGATGATACTGGGATTGCTGATCTTTCTATTTCCGCCCCTTTACGGAGAAGGCTATGAAACCCTGAAATCCATACTCAGCGGACAGGCGGTGGAAACCCTGCACTCGAGCCTGTTTTTTTCGTTCAGGGACCGGTACTGGCTTTTCCTGCTTTTTCTCAGCATGATCGTGGTTTTTAAAATGGTGGCCATGGCGGTTACCACCGGAAGCGGAGGAGTTGGGGGGATATTTGCTCCCACGCTCTTCAGCGGCGGGATCCTGGGATTTGTGTTTGCCCGGGCGGCGAACGGGACGGGTCTGATCCATCTGTCGGAGAGCAACTTTGCCCTGGTGGGTATGGCCGGACTCATGGCGGGCATTATGCATGCCCCCCTGACTGCTATCTTCCTTATCGCAGAGCTGACGGGGGGATACGGATTGTTCATCCCGCTGATCATTACTTCTACCATTTCCTACATGACCATCATGTATTTCGAACCGCATTCCATCTATACGCGGCGTCTGGCAGAAAGAGGGGAACTGCTGACCCATTACAAGGATCAGGCCGTGCTTACCCTGATGAAGCTTGATGAAGTGATTGAGAAAGACCTGAAAACCGTTTCTCCCGACGTTTCGCTGGGGGAACTGGTAAAAGTGATCTCCAAATCCAGAAGGAACATCTTCCCCGTGGTGGACGGGGAAGGGAACCTGAAAGGCATTGTGCACATGGACCAGATCAGGGATATTATCTTTAATCCCGATCTGTATGAAACCATGTTTGTGCGCGACCTGATGATCCTGCCGCCTGAGACCATTTCCCCGCGTGATTCCATGGAGGTTGTAATGCACAAATTCAATGAAACGGGGGCATGGAATCTGCCGGTAGTGGACGGAGAAAAATACATGGGCATGATATCCAAATCGAAAATGTTCTCGGTTTACAGAAAATGGCTTATGGAAATCTCATAGTGCTGAACAACTGTTTTTGAAGGGAATGGAAGTTCCCCAAAATCTTTAACTTTACCCGATAATATCTTAATTTCATATCTATGAAACGCGACGAACTGGTATTCAATCTCATCAAACAGGAAGAAAACCGCCAGAAAAACGGAATCGAACTGATCGCATCGGAGAATTTTGTGAGCCCCCAGGTTCTGGAAGCCATGGGATCCTGTCTCACCAATAAGTATGCCGAAGGATATCCCGGACACAGGTATTACGGTGGCTGCGAAATAGTTGACCAGACCGAGCAGCTGGCCATCGACCGGTTGAAGGAACTGTATGATGCAGAGTATGTGAATGTCCAGCCACATTCGGGAGCACAGGCCAATGCAGCTGTATTCCTTACCTGCCTGAACCCCGGTGATACTTTTCTGGGTCTGGACCTGTCACATGGCGGCCATCTGTCCCATGGTTCGCCGGTCAACCTGTCGGGTATTCTGTACCGGCCGGTAGCATACGGTGTAAAGAAAGACACCGGTACGGTGGATTACGATATGATGGAGGAACTGGCTCTGAAGGAAAAACCACGATTGATTATGGGCGGTGCTTCCGCCTATTCGCGCGAATGGGATTATGCCCGCATGAGGGAGATTGCCGATAAGGTAGGGGCTGTCCTGGTGGTTGACATGGCCCATCCGGCAGGGATCATTGCAGCCGGTTTGCTCGATAACCCGTTGAAATACGCCCATATTGTTACTTCTACCACCCACAAAACCCTGCGTGGCCCGAGGGGAGGGATTATTCTGGTGGGAAAAGATTTTAAGAACCCATGGGGCAAAACCACACGGAAAGGCGTGGTGCGGAAAATGTCGTCCCTCCTGAATTCAGGTGTGTTCCCCGGAACACAGGGAGGGCCGCTGGAACATGTGATCGCTGCCAAGGCTGTGGCTTTCGGCGAAGCCCTCCGGCCCGAGTTCAGGGAATACCAGAAACAGGTTGTGAAGAATGCACGCAGAATGGCGGCTGAATTTATTGAGCGGGGTTACCAGGTGGTGTCAGGTGGTACCGACAACCATTCCATGCTGATCGATTTGAGAACCAAATATCCCGAAATTACCGGTAAACAGGTGGAAGATGCCCTGGTTCAGGCCGACATTACCGTGAACAAGAACATGGTACCGTTCGATTCCCGTCCGCCCCTGCATACATCTGGGTTGCGCCTGGGAACCCCGGCCGTTACCACACGGGGATTGAAAGAAAAGGATATGGTGACCATTGTGGACCTGATTGACAGGGTTATTCAGAATTATCAGGATGTGGATCTGATCCGGAGTGTGAAGAAAGAGGTTAACGAAATGATGGCGGAATACCCCCTGTTTGCAGGATGAACTTTCCCGGAAGCGTAACGTATTGATTCATTTTTACTAACTTTGAACGGCTCATCACAATCCAATCGCAATCCATGTCAGACAACAAGCTGATTTTTGTGGTGGATGACGATCCCTTCATCCTGAACCTGGTCAGAAAAAGGCTGGAAAACAAGGCATATGAACTGGAAACGTTCATGTACGGGGAGGAGTGTCTGGGTCAACTTGACCGAAAACCCGATCTGATCATTCTCGATTATCTTTTCATGAAGCCCGATGCCCGGGTAATGAACGGCATGGAAATCTATGAAAAGATCAGGGAAAAAGAACCGGATATCCCCGTAATCATGCTGTCGGGGCAGGACAGCGGGAATATTGTGCTCGAACTTGCCAGAAAAGGCATAGAAGATTACGTGATCAAAGACAATGAACTGATGGATAACCTGGAAATAGCCATCGCCGAACTATTCAGGAAGGAATGAAACAAAACCGTGTGCGGATTAATAAACCGTTTTGTTGTCATTCTGTTATTTTTTCCGGGGAAAAACAGCATGGCAGGGGTGCCTGAAAGAAGGAAACCTCTGCTTTTTTAATAGCAACGGATAATGGACTGGATTCCGATGGAGTGGTATATGATACTGGCAGTGATCGGTATAGGATTTATGGCCGGTTTCATCAATACCCTGGCCGGCGGAGGTTCCCTTCTTACCCTGCCTCTTCTGATCTTTCTGGGGCTACCGGCCAATGTGGCCAACGGGACCAACCGGGTTGCCCTGATCCTGCAAAACATGGTGGCGGTAGGCAGTTTCCGTCAGCAAAAGGTCCTGGACCTGAAAACCGGGATCAGGCTGGCCCTGCCGGCAATTGTCGGATCACTGATCGGCGCCCAGATAGCGGTTAACCTGAATGAAGAGGTAATGGAAAAAACCATCGGCGCCCTTCTGGTGGTGATGTTCTTCATTATTCTGTATAAACCAGATAAATGGGTGAAGGAGCAGGTACGGACCGGATCTGTGCGTTCGAAAACCAGCTGGTTGCAGGTGCCCCTGTTTTTTTCCATCGGTATTTATGGAGGTTTTATCCAGGCCGGTGTGGGCTTTTTCCTCCTGGCCGCCCTGGTGCTCGGTGCCGGTATCGACCTGGTCAGGGCTAACCCCATCAAGCTGCTGGTGGTGCTGGTATATAATATCTTCGCCCTGGGTGTGTTCCTGTTCAACGATCAGGTAAGGTTCGGGATAGGGCTTACCCTTGCAATAGGGAATATGCTGGGTGCATTCGTTGGGTCAAGGATGGCGGTAAAACGCGGGGCGGGATTCGTCAGGATCATTCTGCTGGTAACCTTGCTGCTGTCGGCGGCCAAGCTGGTGGGCTTGCTCGATCCCGTAATCGGGATGGTAACCGGCTGAAAACTATTCCAGAATAAAGTAATACGTAATGGTTCCTTTCTGAAAGGCGGGGGCATCCTGTTTGGGATCGAATTTGGCCGCCAGGGCCGCTTTTCTTGCCACCGCAAGTAAATAATCGTCAAGGGTGGTCGATCCTTTTACGCCGGGAATGGCTTTGGTGACATTCCCGTACCGGTCGACAGTAACTTCAACAACTACCCGCCCGTCTTTCTGGTAATTGTATTCGGGCTTGGGAAGGTACTGTGGAGTTCTTCCTGCCAGATCGAACGCAATGCCTTTATCTCCCAGTCCACGGCCTGTATGGCTCGTGCTTTCGACCGAACCTTCCGTGCGGCCCTGGTTCCCTTCTCCTCCGGCTTCTCCTTCACCCGTGCTCTGCGCTGACTCCAGATTTTTCCCCGACAGGGCAGCCCGGGTCCGGTCATATATCTCTTCAATTTTTCTTTGTTCTTCCAGCCGGCGCTGCCTTTCCAGTTCTTCCTGCCGGCGCTGCCTTTCCATTTCCTTTTCCCGTGCTGTCTGTTCGGGTGTTTTTTCGGGGGGAGTGGTTTCTTCCCGGCCCGATTCCACGGCAGCCGTTTCCTCAAAATCCTGGGTCATGACTTCTTCCTCCGGCTGACTGGTTTCTGCGGGAGGAGGTGTGGAAGGTTGTGGCTCAGGTGTAGCAGAAGCCCGGGGAGGTTCGATCAGTCCGCTGCCGGTTTCCGTCGATCCGAAATTGATCAGTATGCCTTCTTCCTCGGGAATCTCAGGGGGTGAAAATCCCAGGATCAGAAACAGTACCAGCAGCACCCCGTGAAAAACAACAGTGCCGATCAGTCCTCTCCGGTGTATGAACAGATCATGAAGCATGCCTATTTGGGCCTGGTGGCCAGAATGAGCTTGTATTCGTTTTCCTTGGCAATATTCATTACCCTCACCACGTATTCAATCGGGACACTCTGATCCACATGCAGGGAAATGTATATGTCGCGGTTATCCCCGATCCTTTCCTGCAAAACCCGTTCCAGATCTTCAAAGGCCACCGGCCTGTCTTCCACGTAATATTCAATGTCACGGGTAATGGATACGGTGGTCAGCGGTTTGGCAGATGTCTGGGTATTGCTCTGCGGGAGCAGCAGCTTAAGCGCCGTAGGGTGGATAAGGGTGGATGTGATCATGAAAAAGATCAGCAGCAGGAAAATGATATCCGTCATTCCGGCCATGCTGAATCCGGCGCTGATCTTGTTTCTGCTTTGAATGGCCATTTTCTCCTTATTTGACGGGTTCGTTGAGGATATCCATAAATTCGGTGGTCCGGGCTTCCAGGTTGAACACCACCTTTTCCACCTTGGCTACCAGAATGTTGTAGGCAAAATATGCCACGATGCCAACGATCAGCCCGGCTACCGTAGTGACCAGGGCGGTATAGATACCGTTCGAAAGCATGCCCACGTCTACATTGTTCCCTGCATTCGACATATCATAAAAAGCAATGATCATCCCCATTACCGTTCCCAGGAAACCGATCATGGGAGCCCCGCCGGCCACCGTTGCCAGGGTGGGAAGCCCTTTTTCCAGTTTGTAGATTTCCAGCTTCCCCACATTCTCAATCGCTGCGCTGATATCGTTCAGCGGCCGTCCGATACGGCTGATCCCTTTTTCGATCATCCGGGCAATGGGCGTATCGGTCGACTGGCACAGCGTGAAGGCCGATTCTATTTTGTCTTCATGGATATATTCCTTAATCCGGTTCATGAAAGTAATGTCCTCCTGCGATGCTTTCCTGATTACAAAAAACCTTTCCACAAATATGTACACGGCTATAACCGAAAGAAGGGCTATGGGGATCATTACCCATCCCCCTTTGAAGGCGAGGTCCCAGTAAGAAAGTGTTTCAACCTGAACTTCACCTGTTTGCACTGCGGCGGTATCCGCCATCTGGATCTGTAATAAAAACCAATTCAGCATGCTCTGTATTTTTGTTTGCGAAGTTAAGAAAAAAACGAGAATGAAGGGGGAATATTATTTGGGCTTGTGATTTCCCGGACCGGTTATTCTTCCTCTTCATTTTTCCGGAATAATTTGTCCCGGTACCGGTTCAGCAGCTGTCCGAAGGAATCGAATTCTTCCCGGTAAAAAAGACCGATTCCCTGGATGTAAGGAGCCTGCTCATAAATCAGCTTGTCATTGGCCCTGTTAAAAGCTTTCACACGCAGTTTTCCGCTTTCGTTCAGCTTTACCTCCACATTGAAATCGCCAACAATGTTGCTGGTATTGGTCGGCGACTGGTAGCCGCCCACATCCACATTCCCGTTGATGGCAACCCGGTCGTTCAGCAACTGGGTCGACAGAGCCAGTTCAACCTGGTCGCGGTTGATTTCGTCGCCCGGCCGGTAGGTAAACCCGATATCCAGGTCATTGCTGATCTGCGAAAGCCAGCGGCTGAGCTGGTTCGAAAGCAGCTCGCTGGTGGTGATTCCCACACTTTCGGCTCCCAGGGTGTAGCTGCCCAGCGGATTGGTCGAGGCCATGGGATTGATATTTGGATCGGGCAGGAATGAGTTCAATACCAGCAGGGAAAGGAACTGCTTGCTGAGCTTTTCTTCGGTGTTGATCGCATTTTTCAGGTAATTACGTGTTTCCTCATCGGCGGTGGGGAGGTGTATGTCGAAGCGGATATTGGGGTTCATCAGCCTGTTGGTGAGAAATAACTGGCATTCCACCGGGATCCTTCTTCTGAAATTTTCTTCCATGAACAGTTCATAGAGGGAAGTTCGCAGGCTGTATACGGCCTCCAGATCAATATTGGCATCGAGGGGATCGCCGTTCCATATGATCTTACTTCCCTCCCTGATATCCAGGCGTTTGTTGATGATGTTCTGCAGGGTGAACAAGTAATCGCCCTCAGTGAATTCATACTCCCCGAACATCCTGAACCTGCCGAAGGTGTTTATTTCCATGTTGATGTTTCCGTAACCCCGGCCCCTGATGATATCACCCATCCGCGAATCAAAGATCAGTTGTGTTTCAGCGGCGGGAGTGATCTCGAGGTTGAAATTCATTCTGATCCCCGACAGGTCTACTTCGTATTCCTTTTTGTCTATCTCGCGGGTGGCGTCGGGCAGGGTGTTGATAAAACGGATGTAATTCACTTCCTGAACTACATCCCCGGATGTGAGCGGAATGTAAATCGTTGTATTTTCCTCCGTGCGGGCATTGATCCGGATCTCCAGGTCATTCGGCGGGCCGCTTATCCTTACCACGCCGGTGGCGAAAGCGGTTCCATAAAAATCGGTGTTATCGCTGTAGTCGGTATTCAGAAGATGAAAATTCCGGGTATAGAGTGTCATGTCCAGTATCAGGTCGCGAAAAGATTCGTTAACGATCTTTCCGTTCAGGGTGGCCATATTGCCCCTGTCATCGTATACCTGCACCTCCTCAAAAAACAGGGAATTGTCCCTGATGACCAGGGGATGGGTGAAACTGTAACGGGTGTTGAGGAACTGCAGCTCGATGATGGCTTTCTGCATATTAATCATTCCGTTCAGATGGGGTTCCCGGGTGGTGCCCTGCAGGGTAAGGTTCCCGCTGGCCATTCCGTTGACATCCCTGAAAACTTTCGACAGGAAGGGATGCAGAAGATGAAGTCTCAGTTTTTCCAGTTTGATTTCGAAATCGAGTGCGCTGCTTTCCGGAAAATACCGGCCGTCGAGCAATATGGTACGGTCGTCATTCCGCATGGCATAAGCCGTTGCTTTGATGGCTTTGTTTTCAGGTTCCCATACACTGGCCAGGGTGGTGTTTCCAATGACCTCGCGGTTGATGGCCAGGTTATGGATCACGAGCTGTGAGGAGAACATCGGCTGGCGGTAAAGGCTTGACAGGGAAGCCTGCCCGTGAATAATCCCTTCCAGCACGGTTTTTTCATTGTTCAGGAAAAGGTTGATCAGCTCCAGGTTGAGGTTCTGAAAGTCCATGTGCAGGGTGTCGGCAGGATCGGAGGAAACGGCTCCCTGCATGGCCAGAACCTGATTTTTGTTCTGCAGACGGAACCCTTCAACCTGTGTGTAGGAAGAGTCGATCGTGACCTGGGTTGGGAAAAGGGTCCAGAGGGTGTCCTGTACCATGAACTGTGAGGGCATGATCAGGACATCCAGGCCGGGAAGTTTCCCCGACGGGGAAGGCCTGAAATGTGCCACGGTATGCATTTCTCCCATATTCCGTATCCGGGCCTGGTCGTCCCAGCGAATATCAATGGAGAGACTGTCATTCTGCAGACGGGAAGAAAAACGCAGATCTACCAGGTCGAAATTCCTGCTCAGGTACAGGTGTTCGGCCTGTAAACGCGCAATATACATGGAATCGCCCGATGTGGTATTTATCCGTAGATTGGAAAAATAGTTCTTTCCGAATCCCAGTTTGTCAATGTTTCCCGTCATGGAAAAATCGGTGTCTGCCGGAGCAAACCTTCCGCTGAGGGTAGACCCTTCAGAAATGCTGTACTCAGGTAACATTACCTGCATCATGGGATCCATGTTCCGGAAGGTGATGTGATAGGTGAAATCATTCATAGCCAGGCTGTCCGGGTCAATTATTTTCCTTCCCATGGCAGGAAGATACTGTTGTAACAGGAACTCAAAAGCGTCGGGCAGGCAGGCCACCTCATATTTACCGAGGATCTCCGCATTCATGAAATCGGTGTGAAGCCTGATCATACTGGTATCGGGTCGGTTCATCGCCATCAGGGAAAAATCGTAAATATTCCATTCCCGGCCGTGCCTTTGCAGCGATGAGTTGAACAGCTTAATGTCGCCGTCAAGATTGTCGAGGTTGTTTCCCCTGAAATTGGCTGTCATCAGCATGCTGAGTGCAGACAGGGTATCCTGCCTGTCGATGTTCAGATTGTACAGGTTGGCCCTTGGAACGTTCAGGGTGAAATCGAATTCCGGGGTTTCTCCTGAAAAATTCAGCAATCCCAAAAAACTCAGCTTCACATTCGGGTCTTCAACCTCCACCGACCCGTCAAACATTTTTTCTGTCATTTTCCCTTCCAGATCGATATTTGTATACCGGTAACCCTTTAGCAGCAGGGAATCGACCACCCCGTCCAGTTCGGCACGGAATTCCTTGCCGCTCCGGCTGATTCCGGCCAGATTCACCGAAAGGGCAATATCACCCACTGTCGGTTCTGCTGAAATGAATTTTCCCAGCCTGAATCCGGATGTCCTGACTGAACCTTCATAGCTGAAATAATTTGCGGAATCGGGTTTGAATGAAAGGTCAAGGGATAATTCCCCAAGCTCGGTATCAAGACTTCCATAAGCAACAAAATCATCGGTGAACCCGGTGAAATTGCCGCGGTAGGTGATCCTGCCCAGTTTGCGAAGGTTGTCGGGCAGCCTGATCCTTCTGTTGTTCCGAGGAAATTCCAGCGCCTCGATATCGACGGCCGAAGTGACCAGCTCTTCCACTTCGAAAAAAATGAAGGTTTCGTGAATCCGGGGGAGGCCGATCAGGTCAAAATTCCCCTGAAAATAAGTGTTGCCGCCGTAAAACATTTTCAGATCCCGGCCGTTCAGGTCGCTCAGCCTGCCGTTTATTTTTCCTTCCATCAAGACGGTTTCGTCGATGTCCTCCAGCGCAGGTGCAAACAGCGCAATATCAGAAAGGGCTATGTTCGATGTTTCAATACCGATTTGCATCCGAACACTGTCGGAAAAAAATTTCATGGAAGAATAGGAGGGGTAGTCCAGTCTCAGGGAAGGCAGACTCACAGAAGACCTGCCGGTCTGGAACCTGATTGATCTGATATCGGCAAATTGCTTGTGGATCATGTTTTCGGAACTCCAGTTCCTGACTAGCAGTCCCGACTTTTCAAGGAAGGAAAGATGACTGATATGGAAGGAAACGCTGTCGCGCACAACCCGCAACCCGCCCAGGGAAAGATCCAGATTGTTCATTTCCAGGTCGGCAAATTGAACCCCTTTTTCCCCGGGGTCGACCCTTTCGTCACGGAAGGTGAACCGGCCTTCCCTCAGAATGATTTCGTCGAACCTGAGCCTCATTTTGGGTTTGGAGAGGTCTTTTCTTTTCAGCGCTTCCGTCAGAAAAGTCAGATTGAATTCTCCCGCCGTGTCTACCCGGAAACGGATATCGGGATTTTCCAGAATGATCCGGTTCATGAAAAGTACCCGGTCACGCGGATGAAAACGTTGTAAATGAGCCGAAAAAATATCTGCTTTGATCAGTGTATCCCCCTGCAGGTCGGTCAGATAAAAATCCGACATCATCACCCGGTTGAAAAGCTTGATCCGTACCCTGGTAAACCCGATGCGGTTTCCCAGCTTTCTTTCGAGATAGGTAAGGGTCTTCTTCACCCCCTCGGCTTGTACCCTGGGAATATGAATCACCACATAACCTGCCAGCACCAGTCCGGTGATCACCAGCAGAATAATCAGTCCGGTTTTGAGGATTTTTTTGATAACTTTACGGCCTTTAACATGCTAACGCAAAAGAAATAAAAAAAGTTTGAATACCTGAATATCTTCGGTACGAAATGCACGTGACCATTCTTGCCATCGAATCTTCCTGTGACGATACTTCTGCGGCCCTGGTGCGCAACGGGATGGTTCTGTCGAATCTGATCGCCAACCAGAAAGTGCACAGGAACTTTGGCGGAGTGGTTCCCGAACTGGCTTCCAGGGCTCACCAGCAGAATGTGGTACCGGTGGTGGATCAGGCATTGAAGGAAGCCGGTGTGGAAAAAAACCAGCTCAGTGCGGTGGCATTTACACAGGGGCCGGGTTTGCTGGGTTCGCTTCTGGTGGGGGTTTCCTTTGCCAAGGGGCTGGCCCTTTCTCTCGGTATCCCGCTGATAGGGGTCAACCATCTGCATGCACATATACTGGCACACTGGGCCAAAGAACCCGGCAAGCAGGTCAAAACACCTCATTTCCCGTTTTTATGTTTGCTGGTGTCTGGTGGCCATACCCAGCTGGTGGTGGCCAGGGGGCATCTGGACATGGAAGTGATCGGGCAAACGGTGGATGATGCGGCGGGTGAAGCTTTTGACAAGTGTGCCAAAGTATTGGGAATTCCTTATCCCGGCGGGCCTGTCATTGACCGGATCAGCCCGGAAGGTAATCCGCATGCCTTTTCTTTTGCCCGTCCCCGCATTGAGGGACTGGATTTTAGTTTCAGTGGACTGAAAACTTCGTTCCTCTATCTGGTGCGTGAAGAGGTTAAGAAAAATCCCCGTTTCATTGAAGAAAGAAAAGCCGACCTCAGTGCTTCCATCCAGCATACCATTGTTGAGTTGCTGATGGATAAGCTGGAAAAGGCCAGTGAACAGACCGGGATCAGAGAGATTGGAATTGCCGGCGGTGTGTCGGCCAACAAATACCTGCGGAATGTCCTGGAGGAAAGGGCAAAACGGTATGGCTGGAATATCTATATTCCTGAATTCATTTATACCACCGATAATGCGGGAATGATAGGTGTTACAGCTTATTACAAATACCTTGCAGGGGAAAGGACAGGGCAGGAGACGGTGCCGCTGGCCCGTTTCCCCATGTGAAAATTCGGCGTAAAAATCCGGCAAATGGATTGCTCTGTACAATAGTCATAAAAAATATGTATTTTTAAGCAGAACTTTCCGTTATGGAATTGTTTAAACTGGAATCTACCAAACGGACCCCGGAGATTATCCTTGATCCCACCGGTGCCATTTCTTTTTCCGGACGTTCCATTACTGAAAATGCGGTGGAGTTTTTTGAGCCCGTAAAAAACTGGGTGGAAGGATATTTGCAGGATCCCCAGCCTGAAACGGTGGTGAATATCAAACTGGAGTATTTTAACAGCAGCTCGGCGCGGATGATTCTGGATATCCTTCAGAAGCTGTTGAATGTGGGAAAAAACGGAAGCCGCCTTGTGATCAACTGGTATTATGAGGAAGGCGATGACGATATCCTGGAGCGGGGAGAATACTATGCGTCCATTCTCGATATCAATTTTAATTTTATTGAATACGAATAATTCCGGTCTTAGCGCCCTTTTTCCTTTTCCATTTCCTTCAGCCATCTCAGAGTTTCCCGCACTCCTTCACGGAAAGGGGTGATCTGGTAGCCAAGGTCGCGGACAGCCTTTTCACTGGAAGGCATCCAGTGGTGCAGGTACCTTTTCATAAAAGAAGGCGTTATGAGGGGAGTCCGGCCGGTAAGACTGGCCGGCAGACTGATGATCCGGGTCATGAGGGTGAGCAGAGCTCCCGGAACCGGTATCATCACCCTCGATCGGCCAGATTCCTGCCCCAGAATATGAAAGAATTCCCTGTAAGAAAGGGTTTCCCCTCCCAGCAGGTAGTTTTCCCCGGGTTTTCCTTTTTCCATGGCCAGGATCATGCCGTTCACCACATCACTGATATATACATAGTTGCCTTTCGGGCGGCCGTTACCCGGAAGGATTCTCCATTTTCCCCGCCTGTAGCTGTCGATGATACGGGTTACCGAGTTGGCATGGTTCAGAATTCCCGGACCATATACCCGGGTGGGATGCACCATTACCCACAGGCCGGTCAGATCGTTCTTCTTCCTGACTTCCTGCTCCATCAGGGCCTTGGAGGTTTCATATTTTGTGTGGTATGTTGCCGGGCGGGGAGAACCTTCGGTAATCTTCTCCCCGTGCCGGGAGGGACCGAATACGCCCGCCGTGGAGACAATAACTGTTTTCTTAACACCCGCTTCCCGGGCTGCTTCCAGTACATTCAGCGTCCCCGTAACATTGTCCCTTATATGGGCATCCGGGTCGGCAGACCATAAACTGGTATTGGCAGCCAGATGGAATCCTCCATCGCATCCCTCGACCAGCCTTTGAAGCGCCTTCCTGTCCGACAGATTGCCTTTCACCCATTCCACACCGGCCTGAAAACCGGAGGGAATTTTCCTCCTTTCTCTTACCAGTCCGCGCAGTAAGTGTCCGCGCGCGGTCAGTTCCCCGGCCAGTTTCTGCCCCGTAAATCCCGTAATGCCGGTAATGAAGTATTTCATAATCTTCTTTTTGAAACAAAATGCATGTCGGGATTGGCCAGGATGGCAAAATACTCGGTTGACAGAGCCATGGTGAGATGGGCCAGAAAAGCGGTGAGGATATTGCCTGTGTGCAGGGTCAGGACGCAGATCACCAGTCCGAAAGGGATTGCCCCTGCGGTTTCTTTCCATCCCTTGGGAAGGTGTACCAGGGCATATATCCCTACATTTATTCCCACGGCAGGCCAGTATCCGCCGGCTTCGTAAAGGGAAAAAAGCAAATACCCGCGGAACAGGAATTCGTAGGCCAGCAGATATGCCGCCCACGACAGGGCATTGAAAAGGAACAGCTGGCCGTTCCATTTATTTACCCGTATTTGCGGATATTTTTTCCGGTTTCCTGCCTGGTGGGCGGAGAGGTATCCCGTGAGGTACATGACCGGGCAAAGCAGCAGGATTGCGGGCAGGGTGTGTGTCCAGGAAACCGGGCCGGTACCCGTAGTTTGCGGGGTGAATTGCCTGGCGGCCAGCAGCCAGGCCAGGGGAAGAATGCCGAAAAAGAAAACACCCGCCAGTCGCTGCAGAGCCACCTGCCGGGGATGTCCTGCGCCACTGTCCGGCAACCATATTTTCATCATGGGCCGGGAAATAACCAGGTAATACAGTTTGAAGGCCAAAAGGACGGGAACCACGGGAATGATCATCGACATTAACCGTTTAACAGGACCCAAAAATAATGCTTTGCCCGGATAGTTCTTGCTTGTTTCCGGTATTTCCCGCATTTTTGTTACCTTGGTTACCGGATTACCGGCCATTTTGCCGGGAAATATTCCGGATAGGAAACATACTGAGGACGATGAAAAAGGAAGAAACAAAAAAACAGATAGATGCCTGGAACCGTGAGTTCAAAAAGGAATCCCCGGAAACCATTCTGAGTTTTTTTCTGGACCATTACGGGAAGGAGATCACATTTGCCAGCAGTCTGGGGGCGGAAGACCAGGTGATTACCTGCATGATGGCCTCGATCAGCCGCCATGCACGGATATTTACCCTTGATACGGGCCGGTTATTTCCTGAAACCTATGAAGTACTGGAAAAAACACAGGAAAAATACGGGCTGGATATCGAAGTATATTTCCCCGACTACCGGGAAGTGGAGAAGATGGTGCAGGAGAGGGGCATCAACCTGTTTTACCGCAGTGTGGAGAACCGGAAGCTGTGCTGCCATATCCGGAAAACGCTGCCCCTGCTGCGCGCCCTGGAGGGCTGCCGGGCCTGGATAACCGGCCTGCGAAGGGAACAGGCGGTAACCCGCATATCAGTCATGCCGGTGGAATGGGATGAAAAACACGGGATGGTGAAGGTCAATCCCCTGTACAATTGGTCGGAGAAACAGGTGTGGGATTATATCGGCAAATACGATATCCCGTATAATGCCCTGCACGACAGGGGATTCCCAAGTATAGGCTGTCAGCCCTGCACCAGGGCGGTAAAGCCTGGTGAGGATGTGCGGGCCGGCCGCTGGTGGTGGGAACAGCCCGAGAACAGGGAATGCGGACTGCACCCGGGGAAAAATGAATAAACAGCTTATCAAAGCCTCTTTCTTTTTGCGGCTCCAGCCCTGCCCCTGATTTTCCCTGCTGAATGCCTTATTAATTATGCCGTTGCAGCCAATACCCCGGACCTCACGCGAACCGGCACAAATATTTTCCCCGGAGCATTAGCTACGTAGTTATCGCCGTAGATAACTACGTAGAAAACTACGTAGAAAGCTACGTAGCTTGAGTTCAAGAATTTAGTGCAACATTTAGTAAGTTGCCTTAATTCCTGAACCTGCCACCTTAAATTCGCCAGTCTATCTGATAACATCATAAATTCGCCATGGGGCGGTGAACGAAACAGGCCTGCGGGGTGGGTTAAACGGTTCATCAGGCCAAAAATCATACTGTCGTCCCTACGGGACTCATCGGAAAATCATTTATTTCATTCATTCACGCAGAACCCGCGAAAAATCCGCGAAACGCTTGAAGACTTTCCGTTTCATCTCAGGCAATGGTTTAAAAAATGATCTTTTATTGAATAAGAAAGGAAAAAAGGGAATGTGGTATAAGCGGAAGACCGTCATAGTCAAACCACTCCCCCTATCCATTAATCCATTACTCAGTTACTCCCTGAAACCTTTCCCGTAAAAAGCCTCCTTTCCGGGATAGTAGTATTTTTCCCGGGCTATGTGTTCAGGAAAAAGAAAGTACTGTATTTTTGCCTCGGTGCACAGCTGTTGCCTGGCATCGTACAAACCGGTATGGATTATCGCCAGTTTTTCCTCCCGTTTTTCCAGCCGGGAAACGATATGTAGCGGACCACGACTGAGGTATACGGGCTTGAGGTAACGAACATCCATAGAGTAGGTAACCCCCGCAGTGCCGGCCTTCACATACACCGTCCAGCTGGCAATTTCATCGAGCAGGGTAGCCTGGATCCCGCCGTGCAGCACCCCGGCATACCCCTGAAATTCAGGACGGGGAGCCCACTCGGATACCAGGCCTTCCCCGTTGTCCCAGAATTCCATTTTCAGGCCGGCATCATTGTGTTCTGAACAGCCATAACACGGATTATCAAAGTTGTTGAAGGGATTGATGATCTTTTTCTTCATAACAATTCATCAGATTTGAGAGGATACGCCCGGGTCTGAAAGAAATTCGGAAAGGATCCCTGTCATATTATCCGGGCCCAGGTTGTCAAGAAATTCAGCCACGGCTTTGACTTTCTCTTCCGGTTCTTTCTCCGATTGCAGAATCTCCTTTAAACGTCTCAGTTGCGACACGGTCAGGTGGTTTTCCAGGCACCCGGTCAGGATACCGGCATCGATGGTTTTCGGGATGGCGGTTTCGCCGGCGTCGCCCAGGGTTTCCAGTTCCATGATGCAGGCTTCCAAAATGGCCCGTCCGGTGCGTTTGCATCCTTCAAGAGTGGAGGAAGCTCCCAGGGAATCGCGCAAAGCCCAGGAACTCAGGTCGTAATGGATCTTTTCAATTTCCCTGGCCCTCGGATTGCCCGGACCGAATATCCTTTCCAGCATCAGCTTGGTGGAAGTTTTCCATGCTTCCAGATTGAAATCACCGGCATCCAGATTTTCCATCTGTTTGCGCAGCAACTCGATTTGTTTTTCTGTCATGTTCGTCATCTTTATTGTTCCATCCCGGCCGGGAAACACCTGCCACATGCCGGGCATTCAGGTCTGAACAGTAAAAATAACCTTTTTCGCACAACCGGTCAATATTTTCATCCTTCATCCTCCATCCTTCTCAACTCTTTCCGCCTTCTTCTGATATCCGACAGGGAAAAAGCCATGATCACCATACCCAGCAGTGAGGTCATCACAGCCGCAAAGACGCCTGCTGCGGTGACGGTTTTCCAGGCGCTATAAATGTTATATATTCCGTAGGCAGAACCACTGATCATCATGATCCCGAAACCCAGGATAAGGTAATTTGCACCAATGGAAAGCAGGCTGGAAGTACGGTACAGGGGTGACCGGCGGAAATCCTCATACCTTTGCCGGGCGTATCGTGCCGCCCGTGCCCTGGCTTTTCCCCGTTCCCTTTCCATCCATTGCCTGAGGATATCATCCATCTCAGCCGTGCTGATACCGTCACGCACTATTTTCTGCCTGGGGCTGTTGAATTTCCTGACAAAATATTCATAGGCTTCATTCACTTCGATGAACCGGTCGGGGGCATCCGGATCGGGATTGATATCGGGATGGAACTCCTTGGCTTTTTCCCGGTATGCCTGCTTAATATCAGACAGGCTGCAGCCCGGCTGCACACCCAGAATACGGTAGTAGGCAGATTGAAGATGCGTGGGTATGGCCATAATGTGCTTACCGGGAGTAAATGTAAGATTTTTGCCGTAAAAGTCTTACATTTATTGACTGCTGAACAAATGCTTCATGAAAAAGGAGATAAAAACCGGGAAAATCCCTGTCATGCTCTGGACAACAGAGGTGGAGCCGGGAGCCATGGATCAGATCAGGAACCTGTCGAATTTTCCGTTTGCCTTTCATCATATTGCCATCATGCCTGATTGCCACCAGGGTTATGGGATGCCGATTGGCGGGGTGATGGCCACCAGCGGCGTGATCGTACCCAATGCCGTGGGGGTGGACATCGGATGCGGCATGTCGGCTGCAGCCACCAGCCTTACAAACATTGAAACGCCCGTCCTGAAGGAGGTCATGTCGGCCGTCCGCAGGCATATTCCCCTGGGTTTCAAGCACCATGAGAAACCACGGCCAGAAGATCTGATGCCCGATCCGGGCGGGAAAGGCGACTGGAAAAAAGAAATGCCCGTGGTGGCCAGAGAGTACCGCAATGCCCTGTATCAGCTGGGAACCCTGGGAGGAGGGAATCATTTCATAGAGTTTCAGAAGGGAAGCGACGGAAGGATATGGGTCATGGTTCATTCGGGCAGCCGGAACATTGGAAAGCAGGTGGCCGACTATTATAACCGGCTGGCCATTACCCTGAATGAGAAATGGAAATCGCCTGTTCCCGGAAGCTGGCAGCTTGCCTACCTGCCGGAAGACCATAAAGAAGGGCAGAAATACATCAGGGAAATGAACTATTGCATTGCTTTTGCCTTTGCCAGCCGGCGCCTGATGGTGGAAACCATCCTGGGGATCATGAAGGATCTCTGCGGCCGGGACTTTTCACATGATCCCCTCATAAATATTGCGCATAATTTTGCCTCAAAGGAGGAACATTTCGGCGGGATGGTATGGGTTCACCGGAAAGGGGCCACCCAGGCCCGCCGGGGTCAAACCGGCATTATTCCCGGCTCACAGGGAAACCCAAGCTATATTGTGGAAGGACTGGGGAATTCTTACAGCTTCGAAAGCTGTTCGCATGGGGCCGGCAGGGTGATGGGCCGGAAAGAAGCTATGCGGAGGCTCGATCTCGATATGGTGAAAAGGGAGATGGACAGCCGGAATATTATTCATTCCATCCGGTCGCGCAGGGACCTGGATGAAGCCCCCCATGCTTATAAGGATATCCGGCAGGTGATGGACGAACAGGCTGATCTGGTAAAGATCAGAACCGAGTTACAGCCGCTGGCGGTGATCAAAGGCTGAAGCTGTGATAGCTTTAAACATATTGTAGCCCGCCTGCGGGAAATGAAAAAATCATTACCTTGCCGCTCATTGTTTTTAATAACTGTTGTAATCCAATTCAAATCTCATGAAAAAACGTTTGACTTATTTATTTATCTCTCTGTTATTCACAGGGATGAGTCTGCCGCTGCAGGCTCAATACAATCCACAGTTGTCTGATTTCGGCAAGATGTGGCCTTTTGAATATGTTCCGGCGGAAGAGTTCAGTGAAAACTATCATTTCCAGGCCGATGGGGAATGGCTGGATGATGTGCGTATGGCGGCCCTGCAATTTGCAAACTGGTGTTCGGCCTCCTTTGTCTCACCCGACGGGCTGATCCTGACCAATCACCACTGTTCGCGCATGGTGCTGGAAAGGATCATGAAGGAAGGGGAAGATTTCGATGCCCATGGATTTTACGCTGCCTATACTGCCGACGAACGCCCTACTCCGGGATTGTGGGTAAGGCAGCTGGTCAGGATCATGGATGTGAGTGACCGGGTAATGCAGGCCGCCAGTGGTGCGGAAACGGATGAAGAAATGATTTCCCTGCGTGATTCGGCGATCTATGCCGTGATGGAAGAAGTGTCGGAACAGGAGGGCTGGCAAAACCTGGAAATAGAACCAGTTCTGTATTACAGCGGAGTAAAAATATCGCTTTATGGGTACAAAAGGTACGACGACATCCGGCTTGTCATGATCCCTGAACTGCAGGCGGCCTATTTCGGCGGCGACCCCGACAATTTTACCTATCCGCGATACAACCTGGATTTTACCCTGTGGAGGGCATATGAAGACGGTAAACCGGTGAACTCTTCCGGTTTTTATTATGCTTTCAACCCTGACGGCATTCACGACGGTGAGCCCATTTTTGTGGTGGGGAACCCTGGAAGTACCGAGAGGTACCGTACCATGGCCCAGTATGAATACGACCGCGATTACCGTTACCAGATCCAGCTCGACTGGATGAAAACCAATTACAGTGAATTGGAGAAACAATTTAAAGAATCGGGCGACCGGATGCTGCAGGAACAGATGTTCATGATCTCCAATTCTATAAAGGCAATCCAGGGGATTATCGACGGATTGCACAATGAAAAGCTGATGGACCGGAAGCGGCAGATGGAAAACTACATCCGCAGGCAGGTAACCGATGCCGGGGGCGATGACTACTGGGAGCAACTTGACCGGGAATACCGTAAGATATCTCCCGAAATGATGGAAGTACTGCTGCTTGGCCCGCAGTCGGGGAACAGCGGAACCATTCTGATGGCTTATGCTGTTGATGCCTATCTCGAGGTGCTGGAGGATGAAGAGGCTGATACTTCGGAACTCAGGCAGTTCAGGGAAATGCTTCCGGGAATAGCGGAATCACTTTCTGCCGAAGAAGAAAAGACAAACCTCACCAACCTGCTGGTTTTTATGAAACGGTATGCCGATGACGACGACGACTATGTGGCGGTCATTCTTGATGGGGATACCCCGGAAAAGGCGGCCGACAGGATACTGAAAGAAACACTCTTCTCCAGTGAGAAAAAAATGAAGCGGTTCCTGAAATGGGATGCTGAAAAGATCAGGAAAAAAGACGATCCGGTTATACGCATGGCCATGACCCTTGTTCCCGAATATGTCAGATCAAGCACCATCATGAACGGCAATGTGAACGTTCGCCGGGCCCTGGAAAATAAGATTGCCCGGGAGATGTTCGGGGTGTTCGGGCTGAAGCTTCCTCCCGATGCCACAGGGACGCTGCGCATCAGCGACGGCAGGGTCAGCGGATATACCTACAACGGAACGGAAGCCCCGTACAAAACACATTTTTTTGGAATGTACGACCGTTATTATTCTTTCAACGGGGAATATCCCTGGAGCCTTCCCGAACGGTGGATGGAACCCCCGGCTGAACTGCTGAAGGAACCCCTGAATTTTGTTTCTACCGTCGATATCATCGGGGGCAACTCGGGCAGTGCCATGATCAACAGGAACAGGGAACTGGTGGGACTGGTATTCGACGGGAATATCGAGTCACTGCCGGGGAATTTTATCTACGATGAAGAAGTTAACCGGGCCGTTGGTGTTCATGCCGGGGGTATTGCAGCTGCCCTCCGCCACCTGTACGGTGCCGGCCGGATCCTTGCAGAACTGGGTTTGGAGTAAAGGGTGCTGTTATTGGAGAGAAGCTGATTGTGAAGCAGGCCGGGGAACCGGCCTGCTTTTGTTTTTTGTTTCAGACGATTCCGGCAAAGCCCATGAACGCCATGGCCAGCAGTCCGGCTACAATAAAAGCAATGGGCACCCCCTGGAGCGCTTTCGGCACATTCACCATGCTCAGGTGTTCCCTGATACCTGAGAACAGGATCAGGGCAAGTCCGAAGCCGATGGCATTGGCAATGCCGAACACCACGCTTTCCAGCAGGTTGTATTCATTTTGCTGGGCCAGAATGGCTACCCCCAGAATGGCGCAGTTGGTGGTGATCAGGGGAAGAAATATCCCCAGAGCCTGGTACAGGGGCGGGCTCACCTTTTTCAGGATAATCTCCACGAGCTGCACCAGGGAGGCAATGACCAGGATAAAGGTAATGGTCTGCATGAAGGCGATCCCGAAAGGGTTCAGTATATAGACCTGGAGCAGATAGGTTACCAGAGTGGCAATGGTCATGACAAAAGCCACGGCCCCGCTCATTCCCAGGGCGGTGCTGACCCTGCTCGACACGCCGATAAAGGGGCAAATACCCAGGAACCGGGTCAGAACGATGTTGTTGACAAATACGGCCGATATGATGATGATTACATATTCCATGGCAGGATCGGATTAGGTGGTTTTTTCTTTGATCTTGTTCATGATCACAATCAGGTATCCCAGGGCGAGGAAGGCGCCCGGAGGCAGGATGAACAACAGGATACCGTCACCGGCAATGAATTTGAGGCCGAACAGTGACCCGCTGCCCAGGATCTCGCGCACCGCTCCCAGCAGTGTCAGGGCAAAGGCAAAACCCAGCCCCATGCCCAGTCCGTCTATGGCGGAGGTGAGAAGGTTGTTTTTTGAGGCGAAGGCTTCCGCACGTCCCAGGATCACACAGTTGACCACGATCAGGGGGATGAACAGTCCCAGCTGCTCGAACAGGGTAGGCAGGTATGCCTGCATGGTAAGCTCAACAATGGTCACAAAGGAAGCGATCACCACAATGTAGGTGGGGATCCTGACCTTGTTGGGTATCAGTGATTTGATGAGCGATACCACAGTATTTGACATAAACAGGACAAAGGTAGTGGCCAGCCCCATGCCCAGACCGTTGATGGCGGTACTGGTCACCCCCAGGGTGGGGCACAACCCGAGGAAAAGCACGAAAACGGCATTTTCCCTGATAAACCCTTTACTGAAGTTTTTCCACTGGTTCATTGGTTACCTCCTTCCTTAAAGGCCTGGTAGGCGCGATTAACGGCGTCACAGAATGCACGGGATGATATGGTGGAGGCTGTGATGGCATCCACATCTCCCCCGTCTTTGGTGACCTTTAATTGAAAATTATCGGGGTGTTTTCCGATAAACTGTGAGCTCCACGATTTACCGGTTTTTTTGTCGAACGATTTTTCCTGTTCCATTTTATCCCCCAGTCCGGGAGTTTCCTTATGTTCCAGCACCACAATGTTATGGATGGTGCCGTCGGGTAAAAACCCCACCATCAGCCAGATATATCCGCTGAATCCCTGTTTGCTGAAGGTCTGAACGGCGGTTCCCACCCATTCGCCGTCTTTCCTTCCGGAATACAGGTACACGCTGTCGCCGTCCATGGCTATGGCTTTTGCTTCCGATCCCGGATTATTGTCGAACTCAGGCAATACCTGTTCTATGGCTGAAATTCTTTTGGCTTCGCGGGCGGCAGCAATGGGCCCTTTGGTGAACTCGTATACGAACCCCAGGGCGGTGGAAGCTACAGCCGTAACCACCAGCAGGGTAATTACCATATTCAGCAGGGTGGATTCCTTTTTAGCCATGTTGCACCTCCTCTCCGAATCGTTTGGGTTTGAACCAGGAATTGATCAGGGGAACGAAAGCGTTCATGATCAGAATGGCGAACTGTACTCCTTCGGGATACGATCCGAACCGGCGTATCAGTACCGTGATGACTCCGATGCCAACCCCAAACACCACCATTCCTTTTTTGGTCATGGGCGAGGTAACATAATCAGTAGCCATGTATATGGCTCCCAGCATCACCCCACCGGTCAGCAAATGAAACAGCGGATCGGCATTCGATTCGGGATTGGCCAGCCACAGGATGCCGGTGAATACGAAAACCGTTCCCAGGATGGTAAGGGGAATAACGGGGGGAATGATTTTTTTGACCACTAAATAGACAAATCCCAGTAACAGGGCAATGGCGGCTACCTCACCCATTGATCCGTTCATATTTCCGTAGAACAATTGCATATGCGAGGGGATATCATCCATCAGGGGGGGTACCTGCTGGTTGTTCAGCAAACCCTCCTTGATCACTCCCAGGGGGGTGGCTCCTGTGGCCGCATCAACCAGTTTTGTTTTGAAACCCATGGGCAGCGGCCAGCTGGTAAGCTGCACGGGGAAGGAAATGAAGAGGAAAACCCGGCCCACCAGGGCGGGATTGAAGGGATTACTACCCAGTCCTCCGAAACTCATTTTCCCCACTCCGATAGCAACCAGGGCACCCAGAGCCACCAGCCACAGGGGGATGGTGGCGGGAAGACAGAAAGCCAGCAGCACTCCGGTCACCACAGCCGAACCGTCGTTCACGGTGGGAGGCACCTTCATAATGAACCGCTGAATGAGGTATTCAAAGAGCACACATGACAAAACGGATGTGGCGGTTACCAGAATGGCCCCGAGCCCGAAGTAAAGGACTGAAAGCACAAAAGCAGGCACCAGGGAGGCGATTACTCCCCACATGAGTCTGGGTACGGAATTCTCCCCGTGAATGTGCGGGGAGTAGGATACTCTGAGCAGTTTGTCCATTATTTCTTTCTCGATCTTATCAATTGATTAACCTGAGCTTTACCCAGCCTGATATAATCAAGCAGGGGGCGGTTCGAGGGGCATATATAACTGCACGAACCGCATTCTATGCAATCCATGACATGTTCTTTTTCCATCTTTTCGGTCATCCCCTTGTCCGAAAGGGTCATGAGCAGGTATGGTTCCAGCCCCATAGGACACACGAAGATACACCGGCTGCACCGGATGCAGGGCAGCACCGGTTTTCTGACCGACATACTTTCCGGCAGGATAAGAATACCCGAGGTTCCTTTGGTAACCGGCACCTGAATCGAGTTAAGAGCTTTTCCCATCATGGGGCCTCCGCTGACGATCTTTCCCGTATCCTCGGGCAGTCCACCGGCAGCTTCAATCAGGTGGCTCACCGGGGTGCCTGTCCTGGCCAGGAAATTGGATGGTTTTTTAACGGAAGGACCCGTAACGGTCACCACCCTTTCTATCAGGGGTTTGTTTTTCTGTACCGCTTCGTACACGGCATAGGCGGTTCCTACGTTATGTACTACGGTCGCCACATCTATGGGCAGTCCCCCCGGGGGCACTTCCCTTCCTGTAATGGCCTTGATAAGTTGTTTCTCCCCGCCCTGTGGATATTTCACTTTCAGGGGGACCACAGAAATGCCTTTTTCCCCCAGGCACAGTCCCGAAAGGTGCTCAATGGCATCGGGTTTATTGTTTTCAATGCCGATCAGTGCTTTTTCCACCTGCAGGGCTTTCATGATGAGGCGGATACCCACCAGCAGCTCTTCTCCTTTTTCCAGCATCAGTCTGTGGTCGGAGGTTAACCAGGGTTCACATTCCACCCCGTTGATAATCAGAAGTTCCGCTTTTTTACCCCGGGGAACGCTCATCTTCACATGAGATGGGAAGGTGGCTCCCCCCATTCCCACGATCCCGGCTTCCTTTACTTTTTCAATGATCTCCTCTCCGCTGAGGTCAAATTCCTTTATAAGGCCGGGACTGGTATCGATTTCCGGCATCCATTCGTCCTCCGCCACCTGAATGGTGACGGCAGGCCGGCGGTATCCCCCGGCATCCATCACCTCTTCCAGCTTGACTACTTTTCCGGTAACAGAGGAATGGATATTGGCAGAAACAAACCCTTCGCCCCTGGCGATCAACTGGCCGGTTTTCACCTGGTCGTTCTTCTGAACGAGCGGAGCGGGCGGGGCGCCGATATGCTGCGACAGTGGAATGGAAACCGTTTGAGGCAGGGGCAGGCTTTCGATAGGCCGGGAGGCCGACAGCTTGTTTTCCGGCGGATGAACCCCTCCTTTTGCAAAGGTTTTTAACACGGTGCGTCTGTTTTATTTATTTGACGAATTCGATTCTATATCCTTTTTGCTTTCTTCTCCGCTTTCTTTCTGCTCACTGCCGGATGCTGCCACTTTTTCTTCTTTCCCGCTGCCTTCTTTTGTATCTTTTTTCTCCTGCCCTTTCACTACCATTTTCTTTTCCGGGAAGTTGATCTCGAGAATGGAATTGGTGGGGCAAACGGGGGCACACTTGCGGCAGAGCCGGCATTTTTCAGCATCAATGTAGGCCAGGTTATTCTCCAGGGTGATGGCATCGAAGGGGCAAACCTTTACGCAGGCACCGCAACCGATGCAGGCCACCTTGCAGTTTTTCCGCGCAACGGCTCCTTTCTCTTCATTGATACAGCATACGAATATTTTCCGGTCTTTCGGGTTCTTTTTTCTGAGTTCAATGATATCGCGCGGGCAGGCTTCCACACAGGCTCCGCAGGCGGTACATTTATTATCGATGACCACCGGCAGGCTGGTTTCCGGGTCCATATACATGGCATCGAAGGTACAGGCCTCCACGCAATCGCCGTATCCCAGGCATCCGTACGGGCATTCCGATTCGCCCGTATACAGGGCATGGGCAATGGCGCACGTCATCGGGCCATCGTACACACTGGTTTTCGGCCGGTTCTCAGGCGAACCATTGCAGCGCACCACGGCTACCAGGGGAGCCTGGGTAACGGCTTCACGCCCCAGTATTTCGGCCACTTTTGCCATGACTTCGTTCCCGCCTACCGGGCAGAACAGCCCTTCGAATGAATCAGATTTGACCAGGGCTTCGGCGAAATTCCGGCATCCCGGGTATCCGCACCCCCCACAGTTGGCGGCCGGCAAAACGGCTTCCACTTCGTCTATCCGGGGGTCTTCATGCACCCGGAACTTCCTTGCCACGAAATAGAGTATCAGGGCCGCAGCGGTGCCGATGGCGCTCAGGGTAATGACGGTAATGAGAATGATCGAGTTCATGTGGTCATTATGTTTATGTTAACCTGGATACTGAGAAGCTGAACACCCGGTCTATCCGTTTTCTCAGCACATACAGGATCAGGTAATACGGCACCAGCACCGACAGGGAGAGTACACCGGCCAGCCATTCACGGGCACCGCCGGCTGTGAGAACCACCAGACAGAGCAGCACCAGGATAAATGGTAAAATATAGCTGTAAAAAAGGGCTTTTAGCCCGAGCGATTCGGTAATCATTACCTGCACCTGTTCTCCCGGGTGAAAATTTCCCTGCCATTCCCTGATGGTGATTTCTTTTTCTCGGGAGCTGCCGGCTTCGCAGATCTCCCGGGCATGGCATGCGGAACAGGCCGGTTCGAACAGGATCCTGACCTTCAGCCCATCCGGGCCTATCTCCCTGACAATACCTGTATGTTCAATCATTTCAGCCATCACGCAAACACTCCTGATCACTGATTAAAAAGCACAAATTTATAGCAGGTGCAGATTTTTCTGCCTGCTTTTTGTCAGGTTTTGGATGTGGAAATCCAATTTATTATGATTTTAAATAAGCCAAAAACAACCGGTATATTGGGATGAAAGGGTTTTTCACTACCGTTCCGCTTATATGTTGTTTTTCAGCTGATCATGCTCCAGTTCATATATTCCTTCTGGTTCCTTCGAAGGGTTTCAAGCAGCATCCTGTTTTCCGGAGAGTTCAGTTCCGGGTCTGCGGCCAGTATTTTTTCCGCAGTATCGCGGGCGTACTGCAGAAGCTGTCCGTCTTTGCCCAGGTCGGCGATCCGCAGGGTGAAGGGGATGCCGCTCTGCTGGGTTCCTTCGAGGTTGCCCGGGCCTCTGAGCTTCAGGTCGGCTTCTGCAATTTCAAAACCATCGTTGGTCCTTACCATGGTTTCGATGCGCATCCTTGCCTCCCGGCTCAGTTCAAACGAAGTCATCATAATACAGTATGACTGGTCGGCACCCCTACCTACCCGGCCTCTGAGCTGGTGGAGCTGGGAAAGCCCGAACCGTTCGGCGCTTTCAATCACCATAACGCTGGCATTGGGCACGTCCACTCCCACTTCGATCACGGTGGTGGCTACCATGATGTGGGTTCTCCCGGCAATAAAATGATTCATGGCTTTGTCCTTTTCGGCCGGCTTCATTCTGCCATGCACCACGCTCACCGCATAATCGGGTGGGGGAAACGCCCTGCATATGCTTTCGTAACCGTCTTCCAGGTCCTTGTAATCCATTTTTTCCGATTCACTGATCAGGGGATATACCACATATACCTGGCGGCCTTCGGCAATTTGCTTTTTCAGGAACCCGAACATTCTGAGCCGCTGTGAATCATAATAATGCAGAGTTTTAACGGGCTTTCTTCCGGGGGGCAGTTCGTCGATTACCGAAATGTCCAGGTCGCCGTACAGGGTCATGGCCAGGGTGCGGGGGATGGGGGTGGCTGTCATGACCAGCACATGTGGCGGCCGTTCGTTCTTTTTCCACAGGCTGGCGCGCTGTGCCACCCCGAAGCGGTGCTGTTCATCGATCACGGCCAGTCCCAGACGGCTGAACCGGACGGTTTCCTCTATCAGGGCATGGGTTCCCACCAGGATATCTGTTTTTCCCGAAACCAGGTCCTCCTGAATGGTTTCCCGGTCCTTCTTCCGGGTTGATCCCGTCAGCAGGTCGACCTGTACATTCATGTTTCCCAGGAAGTTCTTCAGGGTACGGTAATGCTGGGCGGCCAGTATCTCGGTGGGGGCCATCAGGCACGACTGGTAACCATTGTCGCGGGCAATCAGCATGCTCATCAGGGCAACCAGGGTTTTGCCGCTTCCCACATCTCCCTGGAGCAACCTGTTCATCTGCCTGCCCGAACCCATATCTTTCCTGATTTCTCTGATAACCCTTTTCTGTGCTTTCGTCAGTTCAAAAGGAAGGTGGTTTTCATAGAATTCATTGAGGGAGTCACCCACCCGGGAAAATACAAATCCTTCGGTTTTCCTGGTCCTGATTTTCCGCGACTGCAGAAGGCTGAGCTGGATGAGAAAAAGCTCTTCGAATTTCAGGCGGTAGCGGGCCCGGCTGAGCAGCCGGGGAGACTCCGGGAAATGAATATTCAGCAGCGCTTCGGGCAGGGGCATCAGGCCCGTTTCTTCCAGCAGGTACGACGGAAGGGTTTCCTGTATATTTGGTCCTATCTGTTCAAACAGGTTGTTCATCAGTTTCTGTATGGTTTTGGAACTGATGAAGTTGTTTTTCAGTTTTTCGGTGGTGCTGTAAAAAGGCTGCAGGGCCCGGGTCAAACTTTTATCATAGGCCGAGGCTTCTTCCACCTCGGGATGTACCAGGTTGATCTGGCGGTTGAATACGGTAGGTTTGCCGAACAGCACATATTCCCTGTCGGTTTGATAGGCATTCTGTATCCAGCGGAGCCCCCGGAACCATATTACCTCCACACTGCCGGTTTCGTCGGCGAACCGGGCCACGAATCTTTTGCGCCGTGGGTCACCGGCAAACCCGAACCAGGTGAAACGGCCCCTGATCTGTACGTGGGGCAAATCGGGATGGATCTCCGAAATTTTGTAGAAACGGGTCCTGTCGGCATATTTGTAGGGGAAATAATACAGCAGGTCGGCAAAGGTACGTATATTCAGTTCCTTTTCCAGCCATTCGGCCCGTTTCGGGCCCACTCCCGGAAGGTATTTGATATCCCTCTGGCAGAGGTTTTGCATGCGGTCGGGTTTGCGGCAATAAATATCGAAAAATATCTTTACGGAAAAAAGTAATTTTGCGGGCGGATTATCACTTTCCCCACACGGGAAAAAACAGGAAGCGCCGGTATGTTTGAACGAAGGGTCTGGCATGGATGGAATTACCTGAAATACGTGTTTTTCAGCAGGCACCGGTTCGGCCATGGTATTCATTCCCCTTTTCTGTTCGATCTGATCACCCGGGTGCTGAACGACAAAAAAAAGTACACAGAATACAAAAAAATTGAATCCCTGTGGAATAAAACAGGGGGGGAAACGGGTCTCATGATTACGGATGATTGCGGGGCGGGTTCTTCCTACGGGAAGCAACCGACAATAAGAACCGGCAAAATGCTCAGGAGGATGGGAGTGGACCGGAAAACGGGGAGATTGTTGTTCAGGCTGGTGAAGTATTTCAGACCGCGTTCTCTGCTTGAACTGGGAACTGGCGGAGGGATCAGTACCCTTTACCTGGCGGCGGCATCGGGAGAGATCCCTTTTTATACCGTGGAAGGGCGCAAGGAACTTGCAGAACTGGCGAAAAGGAAACTGGAGAAGGCGGGTTACGGATTTGTACAGGTGATGGCGGGGGATTTTGACGAAAAGCTGCCTGAATTGCTCGAAAAGATGGGTACGGTGGATTTTGCTTTTATCGACGGAAATCACCGGGAGGAAGCCACCCTGAAATATTTTGATGCCATAGCAGGCCGGTGCGGAGAGGAAGGCGTTCTTGTTTTTGATGATATATACTGGAGCAGGGGTATGACCCGTGCATGGAAGAAAATTATTGCCGATACGAGGGTTACCCTGAGCCTTGACCTGTTCAGGGCGGGGGTGGTGTTCCTGCGGAAGGGATTACCGGGGCAGCATGTCAGGATCAGGTTCTGATCCTATGTTTCCTGTTTTTTTATTACGTATGTTTCGATTATTTTCGTACACTCAAAATACACTGAAAAATGGAAAAACTGATCCATCTGAATGATCTGGTAAAAGACTATCATATCGGGACCATTGTGGTGAAGGCGCTGCAATCGATCACTCTGGAAATTAAGAAGAACGAATATGTGGCCATCATGGGCCCTTCCGGAAGCGGAAAATCCACCCTGATGAACATTCTGGGATGCCTTGATACCCCTACGTCGGGGTCCTATTTCCTGAACGGGAAAGACGTGAGCAAGATGGATGACAACCGACTGGCTGAGATCAGAAACCGGGAAATAGGTTTCGTTTTTCAAACATTTAACCTCCTTCCGCGTTATACTGCACTGGAAAATGTCACGCTTCCGCTGGTATATGCCGGTTTGTCGCGTGCCGAGCGTGAAAAGAGGGCTCTTGAGGTGATGGAGAGTGTGGGTCTTGGCGACCGGATCAGCCACCGGCCCAATGAACTGTCGGGGGGCCAGCGTCAGAGGGTTGCCGTGGCCAGGGCACTGGTGAATCATCCATCCATTATTCTGGCAGATGAGCCCACCGGAAACCTGGATTCAAAGACCTCGGTGGATATCATGAATCTTTTCGACGAGATCCATGCCCTGGGGAACACGGTGATTGTGGTAACCCACGAAGAGGATATTGCCCGGCACGCCGACCGCATCATCCGCCTGATGGATGGTTACATTGAATCGGACCAGGCCAATGAGCGTATGAAAAAGGTGAAGGCATAAAATCTCAGGAAATGAAAATTTATACCAGAACCGGTGATGAGGGGATGACTTCCCTCATCGGCGGAAAACGTGTGCCCAAACATCATGAACGGATTGAAGCATACGGAACCATCGATGAACTGATATCATGGCTGGGACTGATCAGGGATCAGAATATCAGTGAAAACCACAAAAAGGACCTGCTGCAGGTACAGGACCGGCTCATGATCTGTGCTTCCATCCTGGCTGCCGACTGTGATGATTGCGGGCGGCCGATCCCACATATTGAAGCGGGTGATATAGCTTTTCTGGAAGAACGGATCGATGCCATGGAAGAAACCCTTCCTTCTCTATCTTCTTTCATACTTCCCGGAGGACATCCGGTGGTATCGTATATCCATATTACCAGGAACGTGTGCCGGAGGGCCGAACGAAATGCGTGGCGGCTGAATGCCGGCATAAAACATCCTGACCGGGTGATGTCCTATCTGAACCGGTTATCCGATTATTTATTCGTATTATCCAGGAAATTATCTTCCGAACTGGGTGCGGATGAAATTCCATGGTCTCCGGCCTTGTAATTAAGAATTTTTTATTTATATATTTGCAGGCTTTTAACGCGACCGGTTAAGAACTATGTAAAACTAATTGATCCTGGTATATGTATTGGACCCTAGAACTGGCATCAAAGCTGGAAGATGCTCCCTGGCCGGCCACGAAAGACGAACTGATTGATTATGCTATCCGGTCGGGAGCCCCCCTGGAGGTGATAGAGAATCTTCAGGAAATAGAGGATGAGGGAGATATCTATGAAAGCATCGAGGATATCTGGCCCGATTATCCCAGCAAGGATGATTTCTTTTTTAACGAAGACGAATATTAGTTCCTTTTGGCGGGGGTATGAGGCCCCCGTTTTTATCTGTTTCTCCTGAACAGGTCGTTTCTATCAACAGGCCGGAGTTTTCCGGCCCACCGGAATCCTTTCAGTATCATTTCTTCCGGCCTGACCCGGAAGGGTGGGGTAAATGTACCCTCGGGCGAGTTAAGAAAGCGTATTTTCCGCACCTTCCCTTCTTCCACCCAGATTTCTATATTGCTGCAAACTGCCTTGTTCACGCCTATCATGCCGGTTTCATCCCTGGCATAATATATGGATTCGCCGTTACCGGTCACCCTGATGAGATACAGCTGCCCTTCCCTGAAAAATCCGGTCATATCCTTGCCCTTGATCTGGTTGAACCGGATGGAATCTTCCTGTGAAATGATGAAGGAAGAACGGAACAACTCCATGCGGTCGAGTTTCCTGTTACGGGTCTTGATCTGTATGGAATCACCGGTAAGTTGATTTTCATCCGACCAGATGATGGGTTGGTGATACATCCTTATTACCGAGTCGGAAAAAGAATATGCCAGGGAATCGCAAACAGCCTGAAAATCGGTTCTGTACATTCGTATATTATAGAAAGCTCTTAGCAGCCTGTTCTCCAGGCTGTCGGTTTCCGAGGTCAGGGTATCGGCATGCAGGTACAGGGTGTCGGTTTCCGAGAACTGGATAAACAGGGCGGAATCGGTAACCAGGGAACTTTCGGGTTCTTCAAAGTATTCCGCATAATGTCCCCTGAGTATGATATTTTCTGTGGTGTCGTTGATCTCAATATTGCCTATGGCTTTTCCGAATCCGTTTCCGCGGTCGTAGAACAGACTATCTCCCCGGATGGTCTGCTCGCTGGTACTGATAAAGGCATTCTGGCTGAATTGTGAGAGCTCCAGTTCCAGGTTGTACCATCCGTTTTCACAGTAGATATAAAGATCTTCCCCGCGAATGATGGTGGGGCTCAGGAAATATGCCGTGGCATAACGGGTATCGTACTTCAGGGTGTCGCAGTGGATGGTGTAATCGGGATTGACCATAACCACACTGTCTCTGTAATAGAATATTTCATCATGGGCGTAATAATAACCCTGCTTGCTGGTAAGCACGTTTTCTTCGTTTTCCAGGCGCCCCCCGTTAAAATAGTATCCTATACTGGTTTCCAGGTTGAAATCCAGATGGTCGGTTTTCAGTACCGATTCCCTGTCGCGCAGCACCACATTATCTCTTACCTGTGCCACCCGCGAATCTCCCCGGTAGGTCAGCTTGTCGCCGTACAGTTGCAGGGTGTCGCCCTGGTTGACATGAATGTTTCCGAAGGCACGTACCTCGTTGTCCCGGTCATAGAGGTGGGCCGAATCGCAGAACATGATCGCCTCTTCGTGCCGGAGCCTCACATTGCCCACCAGCCGCTTGAAATTTTCTCCCATGCGCCTGTCGAACTGAAGGGTTTCCGAGTACAGGATATCAATGCGTGTTTTTTCCTGAGCCTGCAGCGGGCCAACGACCAGCAACAGCCATGCCGGGATTGTCCTGACGAAAGGCTTCAGGCAGAAGCTGAATAGTCCGGCTCTGCAAGGAAGCCGGGCCGGTTCGGGGGCAGGTATAATCACTGACTTTCTCTGATCCATCCCTTGATGGTGAAATCACAGTCACGGAAAGACGGATCAATCCTGATATATGTTTCGGCAATACGATCCCTTACCCACTGGTTCAGAAGACGGCTTTTCTTGTCTGACAGGGCCATATTCTGGATGAGGGAATAGTCCAGGTCAAGGTTGGCCCGGTGGGCAGGGATAATGCGGGTTATCTGGATGATCTTGTATATTTTCCTTCCGGTTTTGTCGGTGGCTTCAAATGGATCGGATACTTCTCCCGGTTTCAGGTTTTGTATGATCTGCCGGGTGGGACGATCGAATTCTTCCAGGGTAAAACGGGTGGTTCCGGTTGACTGATTCACCAAAATGCCTCCGCTCAGCCGGGTATCTTCATCGTCGGAGAAAAACCGGGCTGCCGCTTCAAACGGGATGGAATCCATGCGGATCCTCGATGCCAGGCTGTCAAGAGCGGCAACAGCATTCCGGCTTGCTTCTTCAGAGGCTCTGGGCTTCAATAATATATGCCTTACATTCACCTGCTCCCCCCTCCGTTCGATGAGCTGGATGATATGGTATCCGAATTCGGTTTCCACAATCTGGGATACCTGGTTTTGCTTCAAACTGAAAGCCACATCAGCAAATTCCTTGACCAGTGACCCCCGGCTGGTGAATCCAAGCTCTCCGCCCTTCATGGCGGTACCCGGATCTTCCGAATACAGGATGGCCAGAGTGGAAAAGCTTTCGCCCTGGACGATCCGTTCCCTCAGTTCCAGCAGCCTTTCTTTTACCTCAAAAATGGCTTCCTCACTGATCCTGGGTTTTTTTACGATCTGTCTTATTTCATATTGTTCAGGAATTTCCGGTATGCTGTCGGCCGGCAACTGTTTATAGTAATTCCTCACTTCCGAAGGGACCACGTTGATATCATTTGAAAGTTCAGCCTGCATTCTCTGTGTCAGCAGCTGATCGCGGATCACTTCCCGGAAGGTTTCCTTGATCTCCAGAAGGGATTTATTGTAATATTCTTCCAGGCGTTCCTGTGAGCCGATCTGGTTGATATAAATCTGAAGACGCCGGTTGAGTTCATTTTCCACCTCGGCCGGGGTGACCTCGATACTGTCAATCATGGCCTGGTTCAGGAAAAGCCTCTGCACCAGGAGGTCTTCGAAAATCTCACATTTCATTTGCCGTGCATTTCCGTTATATCCCTGGGCCTGCATTTGATAGTACTGGTTCTCAATGTCCGATTGCAGGATAATATTGTCGCCTACCACTCCCACTATTTGATCGACCATGATTTCCTGGGCGGATAATCCGGCAGGGAATACCAGCAATATCAATGATTTCAAAAAACAGGGGCGCAAAAGGGTTTTCATGTTCATGGTGTGAAAATCTCAAATTTGTTTTTTGTAAGTCCTTCGTTATATACAGAGTTTTCCAGTTCTCTGATGAATGTTACTTTTCTTTTGTTCAGAATGATGTTCCTGATGCGTTCGTCAACAAATTCCACGGGGGCTTCCGAACCTGCCAGCTGGTAATCTCTGATGGCAACAAAGTAATGATGGGATGAATCACGCATTTCAATGGATGTATTGTACCGCAGGAATGATTCTTCGTTCCTCACCTCTCCCGGAAGCTGGTTCAGAATTTCTCCGAAAGCAATCCAGTCGTCATCGAAATGATCAAACTTGCTGGCATACTGATAACAATAGCTTTCAAGGGAATTCTGGTCTTCTTCTTTCTCCGACCGGTACCAGGTTCTTACCTTTTCCAGGTTGGGGGCTCCGTCGGGAATTTTGATGTAGGTGGCCTTTACAATACTCCGGTCGAGAATAAAATTTTCGGAATGATCACCATAGTATAGCCTGATTTCTTCGGCAGTGACAGTTGTATCCATTTTCTGCCGCATCATTTCCTGCTCATATTTGTATATGGTTAGGGAAGCCCTGGTATGTTCCAGCTGCCGCCGGATCTCCTCCAGGTCGGTCTGTGTGAGGTTGGTTTCCGCCTTGTTGAGTATGAGCTGGGTTTTGACCCATTTCCTTATGTAGTCTTCCACGATGCGTATGCTGTCGGTCCGGGTATATTTCTGAGGCAATATGCCTGTAAGATCGGAAGGGTAAAGGTATGTGTTATGGACCCTTGCCACGGGTTGTTCCCCGTTGGTATGTTCGTAGTTGACGCACGATACGGCAGTCAGAATGACAGACAGAAAGGCGATGAGGGCTTTTTTCATGATTATCTGAACATTTTTTCCAGAAGATCCCGGTTGACGGTAACCTGGTATTTTTTCTTCAGTTCTTTTATCCATTGTTCTTCCAGGTATTCCTGGTAATCGGCCGTTACCTGGCCTTTTACATCATCCAGTTTTTTTGGTTCCGGGGGAAGGATGCGGTTGATCCTGACCCAGACCTGTTCTCCGTTTATTCTGGCCTGGTACGCGCCGGGTTCAGCCCGCACCGGACCCTGCCAGGGAGTGTTTTCCGGCAGGCAGACCACCTGCTCCACCGTAAGAAGGCTGTCTGCAGGATTAAGCCGGAGTTTTCTGTTCAGATAGTCAAGGGTGACTTCCCGGCGGGTGCGGCGGGTGAGGAATCTTTCAAGCCTGGACCGGTTTACCTGTTGATCTGCCCTGAATACACTGGCATCCAGTCTCTCAGGCCACATATAATCGCTGCGGTTCTTCCGGAAGTATTCAGCCAGACCGGCCGAGTCGCGCACCGCTCTGGACCATACTTCCCGGTCGGTTATTTCAAAAAGCAGGATCCCGTCGTGGTATTCCTGCATAAGATGCCTGAACTGCGGATACTTTTCTTCCAGCCGGCTGTTTTCATATTCCAGTATCTTTTCGTATACAAACTGATGGTAATATTTTCTGATAAAAGACCGGACATCCATTTGTTCAGGATGGAAAGCGAGGTTCTGCAGGTATCCTGCAAAATCTGCCACGGTGTATGATCTTCCGTTAAAACGGAACAGGATAGCCTTCATGCGTGCGACTTCTTCCTGGTTGCCGGTATCATGAAAAAAGCTGTCACCGCTTATTTCCATCAGAGGTTCCAGATGTTCAGTAAATTCGGTAAAACCGTATTCTTCCTTCAGCTTTTCCGCAAATACGGCCTGGCTTTTCATCAGGCGGTCACCCCGGGTTACTCTTTCTTCCAGATCCTTCAGCATCGATTCGTAACTTCCCACCGGCCGGTGGTCGAGTCTTTTTATTATGTGCCATCCGTATTCGGTGCGTACAGGATCTGAAATATCCCCGTTTTTCTTCAGGGCAAAGGCGGCTTCTTCAAAAGGGCGGGTCATTCGGCCTACTCCAAACCAGGGAAGTTCTCCTCCCCGTGCGGCCGAAGCATGATCGTCGGAATATTCCACGGCCAGGTTGTCGAACGATTCTCCCTGCCCGAGTTTTTCCATGATCAAATCAACCTTTTCCTTTGCCTGCTGCTGTATCTTTTCCGCAGCTTTTTCCGGAGCGGCCACCATAATGTGGGCAACCTTGATCTGTCCGGCAGCCGGGCGTTTGTCGGTTACTTTTATAATATGGTATCCGTACCTTGTGCGCACGGGCATGCTCACTTCACCCACTTCCATTTGATAGGCTGCCGTTTCAAAAGGGTAAATCATCGAAAAAGCCGTAAAATAGCCCAGATCGCCTCCGTTATATCTTACCGAGGGGTCGTCGGAGGTTCCCCGGGCCACCTGCTCAAAGGGTTCACCGGCCAGGATCCTCTTTCTGATATTGACGGCTTTTTCCCATGCAGCCATGGTATCTTCCGGAGCGGCCCACTCATCCAGGCTGATCAGGATATGGCTTGCTCGTATATCGGTCTGCATCCTTTCCCATGCTTCCCTCATCAGATGCCGGTTGTACTCCGTGTCTGTGAGATAGGGTTTTGCCAGCTGGTTACGGTATGTATTCAGTTCCTTCCTGAACGAACGGGTGGTATCCAACCCCTGCTCCATAGCTTCCGTCACTTTCAGCTTGAACCGGATAAACAGTTCCAGGTAATTCTCTATGCTTTCCCGGTCGGCAGGAGCATCCGGATTGTTTTTGCGGTAAATGCGCTCGAATTCCCCCAGGGTAACCGGGCGGTTGTTCACGGTGAGCAGTACTTCTTCAGTACCCTGGGCGGGGGCATGGGCTGCCGGGATCAGCAGTGCCAGGGTCAACAGGCAGAAAAAATGCGTTATTTTGTTCATGATGCATCCGGTTTTGTTCAGCAAAGGAAACTGTTCCGGGTTATGATTAAACGGAAAAACTCCCGGGATATTTTAACCTGGTCAGCGGCTGTAATTGGGCGCTTCACGGGTAATGGTCACGTCATGGGGATGACTTTCAATGACGCCTGCATTGGTTATCCTGACAAAACGTGCCCCGGTCAGCTCTTCCAGGTTTTTCGTGCCGCAATATCCCATGCCGGCCCGCAATCCGCCCATCATCTGGTAGATCACCTCGGAAAGAGTCCCCTTGTAGGGAACACGGGCCACTATACCTTCAGGTACGAATTTGGCTATATCGTCTTCCATGTCCTGGTAATAACGGTCTTTCGATCCCCTTTGCATGGCCTCAATGGATCCCATCCCGCGGTAGGACTTGAATTTTCTTCCTTCATAGATAATGGTTTCACCCGGACTTTCTTCCACACCGGCGAACAGGGAGCCGATCATGACCGTCTGGGCACCGGCCGCCAGGGCTTTCACAATATCGCCCGAATACCTGATGCCGCCGTCGGCTATCAGGGGGATGTTTCTTTTTTTCAGCACACCGGCGGCATTGAGAATGGCTGTAAGCTGGGGAACCCCCACTCCGGCTACCACCCTGGTGGTACATATCGATCCCGGTCCGATCCCCGCTTTTACCGCATCGGCTCCCGCATCGGCCAGTGCCTTTGCTGCCTCGGCCGTACCGATGTTTCCGGCAACCAGATCGGTGTGAGGGAAGGCTTTTTTGATCCTTTTGATCAGTGATATGACCGTTTCGGTATGCGCATGAGCCGTATCCACGGCAATGGCATCCACCTGGGCATCTACCAGGGCTTCCACCCGCAGCATGGTGTCGTGCGCCACTCCCACGGCAGCCGCCACACGAAGGCGCCCTTTTTCATCCTTGGCCGCACTGGGCCGGTCCTTGGTTTTGGTAATGTCCTTGTAGGTGATCAGCCCGATCAGGTGGTACTGCTCATCTACAATGGGCAACTTTTCGATTTTATATTCCTGGAGAATATCGGCTGCCTTGCTCAGATCGGTGGGATGGGTGGTGGTGATCAGTTTTTCATGGGTCATAACCTCGCTTACCGGGCGGGTAAGGTTTTTTTCAAACCGCAGGTCGCGGTTGGTGACAATCCCCACCAGATGTCCTCCTTTTTCCACCACGGGAATGCCTCCTATCCGGAATTCATTCATCAGGGCCAGTGCATCGCCTACCGTTGCATCGCGGTTGATGGTAATGGGATCGGTAATCATCACGTTCTCTGCCCGTTTTACTTTTTTAACCTGCCTCGCCTGCTCTTCAATACTCATATTCTTATGGATCACCCCGATCCCCCCCTCACGGGCAATGGCAATGGCCATTTCGGCCTCGGTTACGGTGTCCATTGCCGCCGATACTACCGGGGCATTCAGCGGTATATTCCTGGAAAACCGGGTGGCCAGGCTGACCTCCCTGGGAAGTACTTTGGAATAGGCCGGTACAAGAAGAACATCGTCGAATGTGAGTCCTTCATAAACGATTTGACCGTTGGTTGACGACATTGTCTATATTTTTGTAAATTTATTTTCCCGAAAATGCTGGCGCCAAATTACAAAAAATAAACGGACCGGGGCGAAGGCGGGGGATTTTTTTAACACGAGCTGAGGGGCTATTGAACATAAAGGCAGCGTATTAAATAAAAAATCATCTGGATTGAACCTGTATCAGCAAATACTGACCAAATACTGGGGTTATTCGTCCTTCCGGCCGCTGCAGGATGAGATCATCAAATCGGTGGTGAACGGACATGATACCCTGGGACTGATGCCTACCGGGGGAGGCAAGTCGCTTACCTACCAGGTGCCGGCCCTGGCTCGCGATGGACTGTGCCTGGTTGTGACTCCCCTTATTGCTCTGATGACGGATCAGGTGGCCAGACTCAAAAATCTGGGTATCAAAGCCATGGCTATTCATTCCGGCCTTACCCGCGAAGAAATTATCAAGGGACTGGACAACTGCATATATGGAGATTATAAATTGTTGTATGTCTCGCCCGAACGGCTGGGAACGGAACTATTCCTATCAAGGGTCGATAAACTGAAAGTAAACCTCCTGGCCGTTGACGAAGCCCATTGTATCTCCCAGTGGGGCTATGATTTTCGCCCTTCCTACCTGAAGGTGGCCGAATTGAGGAAATTTCTGCCCGGCGTGCCTGTTCTGGCTCTTACTGCAACCGCCACCGGGGAGGTGGTGCAGGATATTCAGGAAAAGCTGCTTTTCAGGGAAAAGAATGTGCTGCGCGTAAGCTTTGAAAGGAAAAATCTGATTTATCTGGTCAGGCAGGCCGATGACAAGCTTGGCTACCTTTTGAGGATTATCAGCAAAACCAAGGGATCAGGCATTGTGTACGTGAGAAGCCGGCGGAAAGCCAGGGATGTGTCCGACTGGCTGAAACAGCAGAAAGTGAGTGTGGATTATTATCATGCCGGTCTCCGGCCCGAAACACGCCATGCCCGGCAGAAGGAGTGGATGGAAGGGAAAACCGACTATATGGTGGCAACCAATGCCTTCGGTATGGGTATTGATAAGGAGGATGTGAGGGTGGTGGTGCATTACGATGTGCCGGAATCCATCGAATCCTATTTCCAGGAAGCGGGCAGGGCCGGCAGGGATGGCCGGCGGGCTTATGCCGTTTTACTGTATCATCCGCAGGATATTAAAGGACTGGAGAAAAGGGTGGATCTGAATTTCCCGCCCATTGCCGAGATTAAACGAATATACGAGCTGCTGGGCAATTATCTGCAGATACCCGTTGGAGGGGCAAAAGGCATGCCGTATGACTTTTTTATCTCCGAATTTTGTGAACGGTTTAACCTGAACCTGACCCTCACATTCAATGCCCTGAAAGTGCTCGAGAGAGAAGGCTATGTTGAACTTACCGAGGAGATCAGCAATCCTTCCCGAATCCATTTTCTGGTGAACCGGGACGACCTGTACCGGTTCCAGGTGGCCAACGCCCGTTTCGACGGGTTTATAAAACTGCTGCTGCGCAGCTACTCGGGTGTTTTTTCGGAATATGTTGCCATTCATGAAGATTTTCTGGCACGCAAAAGCAATCTCCCTCCTGATACCGTTACCCGTTATCTCATACGCCTCAGGGAACTGGGAATCATTCAGTATATTCCCAAACGCCGGTCCCCCCTGCTGATCTTTACGGAAGAAAGGCTCGAAACCAGATCTCTCTATATTTCACCCGAGAAACTGAATTTCAGAAAAGAGCGGTATATAGAACGGCTGCAACGTATGATTGCCTACGTGCAACAGACCGATACCTGCCGCAGCCGCTTCCTGCTGGAATATTTCGGTGAAAAATTAACCCGGCCCTGCGGGCATTGTGATATATGCATGGAAAAGGACGATCCTGAAATCGACAGGGAAGAACGGGAAACCCTCCGTGAAACTATCCGGGAAGCCCTGTCCGACGGTCCGCTGAGCCCCGCTGAACTTCTGGAAAAAATCAAAGGGGACGAAGAGAAGATACTCCGCGTGGTCCGCTGGCTTCTCGACCAGGAACTTCTGGCCTATGACAGGCATCAGCGGCTCACCTGGCAGGGTTGAATTTCTGTTTTGACGAAAAGCCACTATCTTTGCAGCTAAATGCTGGTGTATGGAACATCCTGAAACACATCCGGTTTTTTCAGGGGGAGTGATCGCCTTTGTCAGGAGTGCAGGCGATTTTTGCACCCTCCTCGAAAATACACGGGGCGCTTCTTCAAGAAGTGAGTGGGTACGGACTGCCCGGCTTTCTCTCCTCAGGCTTTATCACGATTTCTCCCTGCTTCCGCCTTTTGAGACGGTGCTTGACGAGCCCCTGGAAAAGTTCGTGAGGGAAGAGGAATGGAATGCAGTGAGCGATTCCGTTTTGCAGGTGCTCGGACGCTTTAATGAGTACCTGGAAGTATTTGATGAGCGGATGAGGGAAAGCGAAACCCCGGTAATTTGCAGCATAGCCGAAGATCTGGCCGATATTTACCAGGATATCAAAGATTTTGTCTCCCTGTATCATATGGGTACACCCGATATCATGAACGATGCCCTGGTCGAATGTCAGGAACATTTTATCGATTACTGGGGACAGAAAGCGGTGAATCTTCTCAGGACTTTGCACAATCTGGAATTTAAAACTGAAAACCTGGATGAAGAGTCACCAGAAGAGAATGTGCCGGGAGATGATCAGCCGGATACAGACAACTGGATTATTTCCCGCAGAATGCGCGATTACGGAAAGGATCAGAATGATGAGTTATTATAAAAATCCTCCAGCGGAAGGAATACGCCCCGGCCGAAGTGATGACCTATAAAAATAAAATAAGCCGGCAGGAGATAGAAGCTATGCCCCAGGGCTCCTTTCAGGGCAACATACATTTGATCGACAGTCACTCTACCCTGAAAAAAGCTGTTGAATTCCTGTCACAACAGAAAATACTGGGTTTCGACACCGAATCCAGGCCCAGTTTCCGGAAAGGACAATATTTTTCCGTTAGTCTGCTGCAACTGGCTGCCGAGCATGATGCATTCCTGTTCCGGCTGAACAGGCTCGGTTTGCCTCCTTCGCTGAAAAAGATCCTGGCCCGCCCTTCCATCCTGAAAGTTGGAGTGGCTGTTCATGATGATCTGGGCAAGTTGAACGGTTTGCAGGAATTTGAGCCCGGCGCTTTTCTCGATCTGCAGCATATAGCGGGACAATATGGGATTGAAGACCGCGGTTTAAGAAAACTGGCCGCCATCATTCTGGGTATCCGGGTGTCCAAGGCACAGCAGCTTACAAACTGGGAAGGCGAAAAACTCACCCCTGCCCAGCAACTGTACGCCGCTACCGATGCCTGGGTATGCCTGGCCATGTACCACCGTTTAACCGGTCAATCGGAATAAGAATGAAACGACCGGGGATCATTCTGAAAATAGGGAAAGAAGCCTCCTTGATGCGCCGGCATCCCTGGGTTTTTTCCGGTGCCATACAGGCCATCGAAGGCGATGTTGCCGAAGGCGACCTGGTTGATGTATCCGACCACATGAAGCGTTTTATGGGAACAGGCCATTATCAGCCCGGGAGCATTGCCGTCAGAATGTTATCCTTTAAGAGGGAACAAATCGGCGACAGTTTCTGGAAGGAAAAGCTGGAGAATGCACTGGCCCTCCGCAGTGAACTGGGCCTGGCAGGAAGCAATCATACAAGCATGTACAGGCTGGTTCACGGAGAAGGCGACGGTTTGCCCGGCCTCATTGTGGACATGTACGGTAAAACGGCCGTAATACAGGCTCATACGGCGGGAATGATGCGATCGGCAGATGAAATTGTACGCGCACTGAGGGAGATCATGGGGAAGGGACTGAAAGCGGTTTACAATAAAAGCCTGCAGACACTGCCCGGCAGGATGAGAAAGGGTCATCGCGATGGCTACCTGTACGGTGAAAAAGAAGAAGGACCGTTTCTGGAATCGGGCCTGTCATTTCTTGCCGACTGGGAACATGGGCAAAAAACCGGGTTTTATATCGACCAGCGGGAAAACCGGAAGCTGCTGGAAAAACTGGCTGCCGGGAGAAAGGTGCTGAACCTGTTCGGGTATTCGGGAAGCTTCTCGGTCTATGCCCTGCGCGGAGGCGCGCATATTGTGCATACCGTTGACAGTTCCCGGTCAGCCATCGACCTGACAAGGGAAAATCTGAGGATGAATTCAGAATTTCCTGGACAACATGAGGCTTTTGTGGCCGATGCCATGGATTTTCTGAAAAATACCCCACACACCTACGATCTCATTGTTCTCGATCCCCCTGCCTATGCAAAACACGGAGAGGCAATCAGGAATGCACTGCAGGGCTATCGCCGCCTGAACCAGGCCGCCCTCGGAAAACTGAAAAGCGGAGGAATCCTGTTTACTTTCTCCTGCTCCCAGGTTGTGAGCCGGGAACAGTTCCGGAGAAGTGTGTTTGTGGCGGCGGCCACGACCGGCCGGCATGCACGGATATTATATCAAACAGCCCAGCCCCCCGACCATCCGGTGAGCCTGTACCACCCCGAGGGTGAATACCTCAAGGGACTGGTATTGAAAGTGGATTGAGAAAGTACAAACCGGGGCAGGGAATTATACCCCCCGACCAAAATGCAGGACATCCCAAAAGTCGGGTCTGCCTGGGCGGAGGCTGGCAACCGGATAGCTGTGCACAGGAAAAAGTAATGGAGGAATTACAGACAGGATGCGCTTCCTTCTTTACTCTTCGTTCATTTCAGCTATTATGGAAGTCCCAACCAGCTTAATTGATACCTGATTACTATAATTATAATATTTTGTATGCTGTTCTGCAATGGCGCTGCAAGGTTTTTGATCAGAGGCCTCAGCAATAAATAAGACATGGCGGTGGAATGTTTCAGAAACCGAAATGGAAAATTTGACGCCAGATAAGGAGTCGTTAGAAAATCCGTTGCCTGAATATTTTTTTTGACGGGACATTATGTGATATTTTTTATGCTTCTGAAATGTCCGGAAAATGGACATGTTCAGGCCGTGAACATACCGGGGTTAGGATATATAAAAATTTGATAGTCAGTTGAAAAAATAGAGCCGGCCGGGTGTGTAAAAAATTTATGGCATGAAAAAAGGGCAGGTCAGGATGTCCAGTATATATGCATAAAATGGTATATGCATTTTGTAATTTGTAAAAATATCTTTTAATTTTATGTCCACCTTTTAACCACTAAATCTAA
>JBNGDI010000015.1:0-71285 GCA_049975425.1 Bacteroidales bacterium | reverse complement strand
AATGTTCTTTGTTTCATCAATACCCGTTGCACTAAATTCTTGAACCTGCCTAGTTGTCTATTCACATTCATTCCTCCAGCCACTCCAGGATAACGGCTGTCTTTTCTTCTTCGGGAAGATGGAAATCCACCCAGCGAATGGGGATCCCCCTTCGCTGCATTCCCCGGAACCAGGTCATCTGACGCTTGGCAAACCGGTGAATGGCCGTCTCCAGTCCTGAGAACATCTCATCATACTCCAGCCGGCCGGTCAGATACAGGGCAATATACTTGTATTCCAGTCCGTAATACATCAGCCGTTCCTCCGAAACCCCCTTTTCCAGAAGGTCTTTCACCTCATCGATCATACCTGCTTCCAGACGCTGCCTGAGCCTTAGGGTTATCCTTTGCCTCCGGGTTTCCCGGTCGATTTGCACACCCACAACCAGGGGACTCAGGTCGGGCAGGTCGTTGTCCTGTTCAGGATACCGGGCCTGATAACGGGCAATCTCCAGGGCTCGTACCAGCCTTTTCCTGGTATCGGTATCGGTTTTATTGTGCAGGGTTTTATAGCCGGCCAGCAGGCGGGCAAGCTCTTCCATGGATTTTCCCTCCAGGCTCTGGCGGAACGAATGATCCACCGGAACCCTGACAAGCCGGTATCCCCTGAGCACCGCTTCCAGATACAGCCCGGTTCCACCGCACACCACAGGAAATTTTTCCCTGTCCTTCAATTCCCTGTAAACCCTGAAAAAATCCTGCTGGTAGCTGAATACATCATAGGTATCGCCGGCTTCCACGATATCGATCAGGTGGTATGGCACCTGCACCCCGTCAACCACATAATCATCGTAATCCTTTCCCGTTCCCAGGTTCATTCCCCTGTACACCTGTCTGGAATCGGCGCTGATCACCTCCCCGTCGAGTTCACGGGCTACCCGCGCAGCCAGGGCTGTTTTCCCGCAGGCCGTTGGACCCGTTATGACCAGTGTTTGGTAATTCTCCTGTTTCTTCATTTTTTCTGATTCCCGCTTAATTTCCTTATTTTCGCAACACGAATTCATTGCCCTCCGGAGGATGAAGATAGAGGAAATTTATGAACGGGCCATAGCCATCATGTCCCGTCCCGGCGAAACATGGGAAAGCATTCAGGCTGAAACCGGAAAATCCATTGAGGTACTGAAGGGATACCTGCTCCCCTTTTCTTTGCTGATTGCCGCCACCAGCCTGTTCGGCCAGGTTATGTTCGGCACGGGTATAGGCACCTATGCGGGAATTGCCGATGTAACAGCCACGGTGCTGTTTTCATTTTTCACTCCCCTGTTGCTGGTTTTCAGCCTTTTCATGCTCTCCTACCTGCTGGGCGATTTTTTCGGGGGAACCGCCAAACCCGGCCATCATATCGTTTGGTTCAGCTATGCCTTCACTCCCCTGTACCTGGCCAATGCTTTTTCTTCCCTGCACTGGACTTTTTCGTGGATGATGGTTTTCGGCCTGTATTCCGCATATCTTCTCTGGACCGGTATCCCCTACATGTGCGGGGTTCCGGCCGGAAAGCGGTTTCCTTTCTTTGTTATGATCCTGCTGCTCACATGCCTTTCGCTGATATTGTTTTACTGGCTGGTCCCCTCCCTCCTGCTGTGAAAATCTGCTGTTATGCCATAATATCCGGGGGTATTTTCTAATTTTGTTACGTAATGAAAAACCATGTCAATATAAAGAACAGGAAAGCCTCGTTCCTTTACGAGTTCATAGAGAAGTACGTGGCGGGCATTCAGTTGCTGGGAACGGAGATCAAGTCGATCAGAACCGGAAAAGTGAGCCTGAACGAAGCATACTGTACTTTCCGTGATCACGAGCTATATGTTAAGGGTATGCATATCTCCGAATACGAAATGGGCAACATCAACAACCACGAACCCAAACGCGACCGGAAACTTCTTCTCAACCGCCGCGAACTTCTCAGGCTGGAGAAGGGAAGCACGGAAAAGGGGCTGACCATCGTCCCCACTCGTTTGTTCACCAACGAGCGGGGACTGGCAAAGCTTGAAATAGCCCTGGCCCGTGGGAAAAAACAATACGACCGGAGGGAAGCCCTGAAGGAAAAGGATACCCGAAAGGAAATGAACCGGTTACTCCGGCGATAATTACTGGGCAAAGAAGAAATTGATCAGATCGTACACTCCCTGTGTATCCAGGGTGGTTTTGTAGTCGAAATAACTGTCAATAGCACGCAGCAACTCCTCAAATGAAATGTATCCGTCGCGGTCAGTATCAAATTCCCTGAATGTTTCCGGTATGCCGGGGAGGGCAGACCGGTAGGTTCCGGTATACTGACGTTCACCGGGAAGATAGTAATCGAGCATATTTCTCGGGGCGGCTTCTTCCAGCATCCAGGGTGTGAGCAATTCTTCCTCTGAAAGGGCTATTCCTTTCCGGTTCACAGGGAAACCTTCAGGCGTTCCGGGTTCCTCGTCCAGGTAGTCGGGTACCCCGTCGTTATCGCTGTCGAGCGGGCAGCCCAGGGAATCCACAGCAACGCCTTCCGGTGTATCCAGGCATTCGTCATAGAAATCCAGCACCATGTCCCCGTCTTCATCCTCCAGATACAGGGGATCGGCCTCTACATCTTCGTAAAGGTTAATAAACCGGATCACCCTGGGCTCGGAAAAGGGATCGAGGTGTATTGACAGAGAAGTATACCGGAATATATCGGTCATCCGGTTGCCTGCCGGTTCGGAACGTATGGAATTATAGTTGTCGATATTATCGGTCAGGGTGATATGCCAGGAGCAGGCCATTCTGATGGATACCCGGGGGGCAAGGCTCAGCCTGAAACCCACTTCCAGGGGAACGGCAAAGCTGTATTTCGAGTAGTTATCCATGGTGCTCCAGTCGGGATTCCTTAAATTGGTCTCATATATAAAATCCCTCTGCTGTAGCTCACCGGGATGGAACAGCGCATCATTATCCGGCCACCTATATGGGTTCCCTTCCGCATCGAACAAATCGCCTTTCGGGTTGAACTGAAAAGTCTCCACACCGCCCCCCACGAAGGGTTTAAAAGGAATGTTGCGTGAAATAATATGTCCGAAATCGTACTGCAGGGACGCCCCGAAACTGGTAATATCGGTTTTGAAATTCAGGTTGTCGCCCGAATACATCTGGTTTGCTGTCAGCTTTCCGCTGGTATACACGAAATTCAGGCGGTAACGTTGTTTTTCATCGAGAAAGGAGGACAGGTGTATGCTCAGGCCCGGTTTGCCACCGGTCAGAAAGCGGGTATTGCTGTTCACATCTCCGAAAAAACTGAAAGTGCCCGTACCTATTCCGATGGCGGGCCGTGACAGGGGATTTTCCACCGGAAATTCCTGCACCATGAGGCTGTCCAACAATTCCTGTGCAGAGACATTCCGGCCGCCGAACGGCCATGCCGTCAGAATAATCAGCAGAACAATATGGTATTTTGTACTCAAGGCGCTTACTTGAACCATTCCTGGTTGGTCAGCCGGAGCGCTTCATCCACGGGAATTCTTCTCCCGTCGCGGAAAGCGCAGACAAAAGGCTCATCCACCAGAGAAGACCGTGCGATACGGTCGCGTGCACCACGTGCTTCGCGGTAGCTGGAGAAATTTCCCACCGTATACTTGTACAATCCGGCATGCCGGTCCATTTGCACGTCATCCTGGAGATTCATGCTTTTGAAGAAGGTATTGACATTCACCGGCCGGCTGTAGGCACCCACCTGTACCCTGAAAACAATTCCAGCAGGAGCGGGGGTTTTCTGCACTGGCCGGTCTGTTTCATGAACGGTTTCGCCGGTTTTGCGCACCACGGGCAAAGATTCCGTACTACCGGTATCCAGCCGCAATCCGGCTGCCACAGCAGCCAGATCCCGCTGCGATGTGGAATTCAGTTCGAAGGAGCGCTGGGAAACCATAACCTGGCGGGCATCGTTCCCTTCCACCAGGGAAAACTTGCCCTGAACAGAAGGTGCGGGGTTCTGGCCTGCCACACGGGGCACCAGTTCATAGCTTACCACCAGGTAGGGATCGGCCGGCATACGGAGCCATACGAACCTGGCCCTTCCCGATTCAAAGGTAAACCGCGCCCCCAGTGTTTCCAGGGGTCTGGCTTCAAACTGGTTCAGGATATCTTCCTCCAGAATCCCCGACCGGTTCCACGAGCCTTTTTCCAGCAACACCTTCACCACATATCCTTTTCCCGAAGCATCGGGGACAGGCTTCTGCCGGTAGGCATTGATTTCGTAACTGTCCTGTGCAGCAGAAACTGACGCTTCCGGCGAGCCGGTCACCGTCTTCTGCCCTGCAGCGGGTGTATAATCGGCAATATCCACAAGTGCGGAAGGATCGGTGCCCGGGGCAGGTAAAATCCTGACGGTCCGGTTTTCAATCTCCAGATCATTCCTGTTATTCTCAATCAGATAGGAGAATTTCCCGCCCAGCTTAAAGGTGCCTTTTACTTTCGGATCGGGTTTCAGCCGGTATACAACCCTCACAACAGGATCAGAGGGTAATTTGAGCCATATCAGATTCAGTTTCCCGGCATCGTATGCGAAATCGGCATAGGCACTTTCCACGGGAACAACCATGATGCCGGCCGGGAAAGTTTGCTGGAACCGGGCAAAACCTTCCAGGCTTCCCTTGTTCACAATCAATTCCACTTCCGTTTCACGGCCGGCGGGTATTTCATCCGGCATCCGGAACTCCAGAGTCACGGGCTGGGCTGAGACACCGGCCACCATCAGCCGGATGGCCAGGGTCATTGCACTGATCCTCAATATAAACATGGCGCATGTATGGATTCTGGCAACAATATTAAGAAATAATTAAAATTTTATTAACAGAACTTATCAACAATTGTTGATATTTATCCGCTTCAGGATCAGAAATTGGGGGAAAGCAGGTATCTGGAGTAGAAGGAATTAATCAGTTCCACGGCTTCTTCGGCGGTATCCACCACACTGAACAGGTCCAGGTCTTCCTCACTGATATTATGTTCCCGTTCCAGCATCACATCTTTGATCCAGCTGACAAGTCCTTCCCAGTACCCGCTTCCGACGAGAATTATGGGAAATTTTCCGATTTTCTGTGTTTGTATCAGGGTAATGGCTTCGAACAGCTCGTCGAAGGTTCCGAACCCTCCGGGAAGTACAATAAATCCCTGAGCATACTTCATGAACATCACCTTTCTAACGAAGAAATGGTCAAAGGTGATGAGTTTATCGCTGTCGATGAACAGGTTGGCAGCCTGCTCAAAAGGAAGGGCAATGTTGATCCCTACCGATCTCCCTTTTCCCCGGGTTGCTCCCATATTGGCCGCTTCCATGATCCCCGGCCCCCCGCCGGTAATGACCCCATACCCGTACCTGGTGAGGTTATAGGCGATTTCTTCGGCCAGCTTGAAATATTTATTGTCGGGGGTTGTCCTGGCGGATCCGAAAATGGCTACACAGGGACCAATCCGGGCCAGCTTTTCGAACCCTTCCACAAACTCCGAAATGATCTTGAAAATTCTCCACGAATCGGAAGTTTGTATTTCATTCCAGGTTTTTTCCTGAAAAGCTTCCCTGATCTTGTCGTCTTCTGAAGCGGACATAACAATGTTTTTTTATGATATAACCGGTCTGTTTGCGTTCTGCAAAATAATGGTTTTTTTCACTCCGGCAAACGGCTTCCAATAATAATCGGGTGTTTGCCGCATTTTACACCGCGTCAGGCCGGGGCCTTTTCAATTCTTTTGCCAGAAATCTGCCGGTATGGCTTTGCCGGCAGCTGCTTACTTCCTCGGGAGTACCTGTAGCCACAACCCATCCGCCTTTCTCTCCTCCTTCCGGACCCAGGTCGATAATATGGTCGGCCTTTTTGATCACATCCATGTTGTGTTCTATCACAATCACCGTATTCCCTTTATCCACCAGCCTGTCAAGTACCACCAGCAGCACACGCACATCCTCGAAATGAAGCCCGGTGGTTGGTTCATCAAGAATATAGAGAGTCCTTCCCGTATCCCTTCTGGAAAGTTCGGCGGCCAGTTTCACGCGCTGCGATTCTCCTCCCGACAGGGTGGTGGAAGGCTGACCCAGTCGTACATATCCCAGTCCCACTTCCCTGAGGGTATTCATTTTCTGATAGATAGACGGGATATTTTCGAAAAATTCCACGGCCTGGTTGATGGTCATTTCCAGCACATCGCTGATGGATTTACCCTTGTACCTGATTTCGAGGGTTTCCCTGTTATATCGTTTGCCGTTACATTCCGGACATGTCACGTATACATCGGGCAGGAAATTCATTTCAATGGTCTTTACACCGGCTCCCTGGCAGCTTTCGCATCGTCCTCCCCTCACATTAAAGGAAAACCTTCCTGCTTTGTATCCCCGCAATCTGGCTTCGGTAGTCTGTTCGAACAATTTCCTTATATCGGAAAACACTCCTGTATAGGTTGCCGGGTTCGACCGGGGGGTTTTCCCCAGGGGGCTCTGGTTCACTTCAATTACCTTGTCAATGTTCTTCACCCCTTCCACGCCATCGTAATCCAGAGGTTCGGCAAGCGAGCGGTGCAGTTTCCTGCTAAGAATGGGATGCAGGGTCATATTGATCAGAGAAGATTTCCCGCTTCCCGATACGCCGGTTACCAGAATCAGTTTTCCCAGCGGGAAATCCACATCGATATTCTTCAGGTTATTGCCCCGGGCCCCTTTCAGCCGAAGGGATTTTCCGTTTCCCGGCCTTCTTTTTTCAGGCAGGGGGATGTCTTTGCGGTGGTTCAGGTAACTGGCCGTAAGTGAATCCAGCTTCATTATCTGTCCCGGAGGACCCTGACCTACCACCTCGCCTCCGTGTCTTCCGGCAAACGGACCCAGATCGACAATATGGTCGGCAGAAACAATCATTTCCCTGTCGTGTTCAACCACAATAACGGTATTGCCCATATCCCTCAGTTCCTGCAGGGCCGAGATCAGCCGCCGGTTGTCGCGCTGATGCAGTCCGATACTGGGTTCATCAAGAATATAGAGCACATTGACCAGTTGCGATCCGATCTGGGTGGCCAGCCTGATGCGCTGGCTTTCCCCTCCGGAAAGACTTTTTGCACTGCGGTTCAGCGACAGGTAATCAAGGCCCACATTCATCAGGAATTTCAGGCGGTTTCTGATTTCTTTGAGTATTTCTGTGGCAATGAGCCGCTGCCTTTCTTCCAGAAGACTTTCCAGGCCGTTCATCCAGTTGTACAGTTGCCGCAGGTCCATGGAGGCCAGCTCGGCAATGTTCTTATCCAGGATTCTGAAATAGAGGGCTTCCTTTTTCAGGCGTGTTCCTTCGCAAACGGGGCAGGTCTTTTTCCGGATGTATTGCTGTTCCCGCCTGGAAGGCCTTCCGTTGCCCTCTCCGTTCCCGTGTCCGTTCAGGATTTCCATGATCCCGTCAAAGCTCAGGTGGTAGGTTGTTCCCGCGCCGAGCGGGGTATTTTTCAGGGGAAAGGTCTCGTCTGACCCGTTCAGAATGATCTCCAGGGCCTCTTCGGTAATCTGTCCGACGGGGGTATCCAGATCCTGTCCGAATTTGTGCAGAATAGACTCAAGTTGCCAGAATACCAGGCTGTTATGATATTTACCCAGGGGTTCTATCCCACCCTGGCGGATACTGAGACCCGGATCGGGGAAGATCTTTTTTCTGTCAACCACGCTGATCTCTCCAAGTCCGTTACACCGTGGACAGGCACCCTGGGGAGAATTGAATGAGAAGGTGTGCGGGGCGGGTTCGTTGTATGATATTCCGGAAACCGGGCACATCAACTGCCGGCTGTAATAAGCGGGCTTTCCCCCGCCGGGATCCAGGATCATGGTAATCCCCTTTCCCTGCTGCATGCACAGGGCGAGTGATTCCCGTATGCGTTTTTCTTCCGTGCCGCCAACCTTCAGCTTGTCGATTACCAGTTCAATATGGTGGGTTTTGTACCGGTCGAGTTTCATTCCCCTTCCAATCTCCTGTATTTCCCCGTCAACACGTACGGAAAGGAATCCTTTTCTTCTGACCGTTTCGAACAGTTCCCGGTAATGGCCCTTACGCCCCTGTACCAGTGGGGCCAGCATCAGGATATAACGCTCGTTGTACCTGTTCAGGATCAGATCAACAATCTGTTCGTCGGTATATTTCACCATGCGTTCGCCCGTCACCCACGAATAGGCCGTTCCGGCCCGGGCAAAAAGCAAACGCAGAAAATCGTATATTTCGGTAATGGTCCCGACGGTGGAGCGGGGGTTTTTCCCGGTGGTTTTTTGCTCGATGGATATTACCGGGCTGAGGCCCGATATGTGGTCTACATCGGGGCGTTCCATTCCGCCCAGGAACTGGCGTGCGTAAGCCGACAGGGTTTCCATGAACCGGCGCTGGCCTTCGGCGTAAATGGTATCGAATGCCAGTGATGACTTCCCGCTTCCGCTGAGCCCGGTCATCACCGTGAGGGTGTTCCTGGGGATGACCACATCAATATTCTTGAGATTGTGTTCGCGCGCTCCGTATACCCTGATCTCATCCATCCGTTGATTCCGCTTGAACCTGTATGATCAACCCGTGATACCGGGTTCTGCTACCCGGTCAGTTTTTCCGACGATACGTGCTCCCCGTTCGGGCAACCTGATACGGTAAGCCTTCCCCGCCCGGTTGGACAGATATGGTTTGCGCAACCAGGGATTGAAATACTTCAGTATCTTGTAATTGGTACCGCGGCTGTTGGCAAAATCGGCGAAATCTTCCACCGGTGTGTTGACCACTTCTTCGTAGGCAGGGATTACGGGGTACAGATCCGATTCCTGAAAATAAAATCCGTATTCTTCCGGTGATACCATAATTACTTTGAGGGCTGCCAGCCGGAAAATATACCGGGCGGTTTCTTCATTCAGTAACAAATCGTAATACGAATGTTGTTTCTGTATAACCACCTGCTGGTCAAGCCCCCTTCTTCCGTTGTTATACGATGCGGCCACCATGGTCCAGTTGCCGTACACATCGTATGAATCGATGAAATACCGGCAGGCGGCCTCCGTTGATTTTTCGAGGTGATAGCGTTCGTCCACTTCATCGTTTACCTCCAGGCCATATTCCCGGGCCGTACCTGCCAGAAACTGCCAGAATCCCACCGCACCGGCCGGTGAAACGGCATTGGACAGCCCGCTCTCGGCAATGGCCAGATACTTGAAATCATCGGGCACCCCGTATTTCCGCAGGATGGGTTCTATCACAGGGAAATACCTTCCCGAACGTTTGATCAGGAGCAGGGTCTGTGAATGGAAATAGGTGTTCACCAGTAATTCCCTGTCAAGGCTTTCCCGGGTGTCGAATTGCTCAAGCGGCATACGTTCTCCTGCAAAATACAGGGTATCGGGCAGTTCGACGGCCGATACACCATAATACGGAGGGGAACCGTCAATATCCTCCTCCGCATGTCCGGTATATGCATTGATTCCTGCGATACCCATAACAATGACACCCACCACCAGCCATGATCCCCACGAGGGGGTCCAGCGTCTGTTTTCTGTCGGATTCCGATCGCTCTTTATCATCATAATATTATTCTTCATGTTCTCAGCCTTTTCCGGATACGGCCGGTAAATACCAAAAATATGAGTCGCCGGGAATCCGGAGATCAAACCCACAAAATTACTGAAAAAACATCAGAATTCACTGTCCGCTAATATTAGAATCTGAAGCGGACTCCTGAAAAAACGGCCACGGAATAAGGATGTGATCCGATCAGGTTTTTCTCGCTGAAGGTGTTCAGGTAATATTTGAAAGTAGGTTCCACATTAAACATCAGTCCGGGAAGAATTTCGTAATCCAGTCCCAGACCTATGGCCCCCGAGTAATTCAGCGTACTGACGTTACTGGTGCGTATAGAGGAATAATTCACCCCTTCAATATACAGCGATGCGGCATTACCCACCAGGAAGCCGGTACTAACACCGCCCAGGATGTTCATGCCTACTTTTCTGTCGATCACTTTGTATTTTACAAGAAGGGGTATTTCAAGAAATTCATAATTCTGGGCAATAAAAGCATTGACATTTTCGAGGTATTCCTGGGTATACTGTGAAGGATCGCGGCCGATGATGCTGTTATAGAGAGCATCTTCCGGAGTATTGACAATCTTTATATTATCATTGTCTGAAACCACGGTGCCGGTAGAGTGATCCACCAGGTAGAATTTTTCCGCCATCTTCCTGTGAATTTCCGGAGTTTCCCACCCCATGGCTGCCAGGGTATATTCCTCCACTCTGCCAATCATGAGTCCCATCTGGGAATAGTACAAACCGGTGTACACCGTCCATTTCCCCGAAGCCTGATAATTCACGTTAATCCCTCCCGAGAAGGCGAATACTCCTTCTTCTATGCGGTTGTAGTATTGTTTCAGGTCCTTACTACCCTCTCCGGAAGTAAGGTGCCGGTAGGAATATGCCGGTGAAAACTGACCTCCAATACCCCAGCGTGATCTTTCTTCTTTCTGGAAGTCCCATTCGATCTCATTTTCCTTTTCCGTCAGAGCCAGCCGGTTGTCTCCTTCGAAACGGAAATCGATAGTTTCCTGTGGGACCGCAGCATCGGAAATGAGCCTGAGGGAAAGCAAAGGTTCCACATAAGCAGGAACAGCATCTTGTTCGTACGATGGCTCTTCCTTGTGAGGTTGCTTTGCAGCCATTTCTGCACGGGCCAGTACCGGTAAAATGTCGGGAGTTTTTTGCATCCGGGTTTCCCCGGGGCCGGTTTCTGCTTCACCGGAGGGTTCAGGGGCGGGACGGGCAGGTAATGTTTCTGCGGCAGGTTTAATCTTTTCCGGAGTGGATTCACCGGCAGGAACGGATTCGGAAATCATTTCCTGTGAGGAAAGAGATTCTTTTTTATGATGCAGGAACCAGATGCCCGAGAATACCAGAAGCAGCACAGCGGCAGCTGCGGCCACCCTTCTTATCCACAGGGCCCTGCGTTTCTTCCTTATCATATGTACTTCAATCCCATCCCACACGGTATGTGGAGGCCATACCTCGTATTCATCCAGAACGGACCGAAATACCTCATCAATATGTTTATCCTGCCTTGCCCTCATCTTTCCCTTCCCAGTTTTTTCAGCTTTTCCTGCAGTATCGTTCTTGCCCTGGCCAGATTCGATTTGGAAGTGCCTTCCGATATTCCCATCATCCCCGCAATTTCCTTATGCGAATATCCCTCCAGGGCGTACAGGTTGAATACCATCCTGTACTGTGGAGTAAGTTCCTGGATCATGCCTATCAATTCCGCGGCAAACAGGTTATCCAGCGTATTATCCTCTGCCGGTTCTGTTTTCCCTTCCTCATCATCGTCCAGGGAATAGAAATTCTTCTTCCTTCTGAACTTTTCCAGGGCGGTATTGATCATGATCCTTCTTACCCAGCCTTCGAAAGACCCCTGATGCCTGAAGGAGGAGAGGTTTTCAAACACGCGGATAAATCCGTCCTGCAGCATATCGCTGGCTTCCTCCGCATCATCCGCATACCTCAGGCACACCGCATACATTTTACCCGAAAACATTTCGTACAACATTTTCTGGGCTTTCCGGTCTCCCGCCAGGCATCCCTCAATTATATCCGGCAAGCTATCTTTCAAGTTAATTGATATTCAGCTTCTTCCAAATAAAAGCCTAAATTTACCAATTAATTGAATTGACAAAAAGCTTCCCGGAAAATAAATTTAAAAAGAACGTGTGCAGTATATGGATGTTTTTACCGGCCAAATGGTTGCGTAGGAATAAAAAAATAGTTTCGTTCTAAACAATGATGCATAAAGAGGCAGGAAAACATTCAAGCTCTGCCTTGACAGAAAATGCTATACTCCTAAACTGTTAATTATTCCAGGAAAATTTTAAGCCCACTTTTTATACAAAAGCGGATAGTTTTCACCTCGCTGCCGCATGGAAAAACTCACAAAATATGATTAGCCGGGTAGTCGGAAAATATTCTCATTGGTCAACTCTTAACACGTAACACGTAACACGTAACACGTAACACATAACACGTAACACGTAACCCGCAACCCCTGCCTTCCATACTGATCCCGGAAACGCGGGCATCAAAGGTGGATCACTTCCCCGTAAGCTGCAGCAGCCGCTTCCATAATGGCTTCCGACATGGTGGGATGGGGATGTACCGACCGTATCAGTTCCTGTCCGGTAGTTTCCAGTTTGCGGGCTACCACCACCTCAGCAATCATTTCGGTTACATGGTCGCCTATCATGTGTGCTCCGACAAGTTCCCCGTATTTCGAATCGAAGATCAGTTTTACGAATCCATCCCGGGCTCCGGCCGAACTGGCTTTCCCCGAAGCTGTAAAGGGGAATTTCCCCACTTTGATCTCCAGTCCTTTCTCACGGGCCTGCTTTTCTGTCAGGCCCACCGAGGCGATCTCGGGCCGGGTATACGTACAGGCCGGAATATTTCCATAATCAAGCGGTTCCGGATTGTGTCCGGCAAGTTTCTCCACACAGATGATTCCTTCGTGCGAGGCCACATGGGCAAGAGCGGGGCCATGTACAATGTCGCCAATGGCATATACTCCCTTCACATTGGTGGCGTAATATTCATCTACCTTTATTATCCCGTTCTCCACTTCAATCCCGGCTTCTTCAATTCCCACCCCTTCCAGGTTGGGGGTAATGCCAACCGCCGAGAGAATCACATCGGCCTCCACCACACTTTCCTCCTCTCCGGAATTTTTAATGGTTACCCTGCAGGGAGTAACCGACGTATCAACCGATTCCACCGATGAACCGGTCATAATCTTCATGCCGGTTTTTTTAAATGAACGTTCCAGTAGTTTTGATACCTCCTCATCTTCCAGAGGTACCAGCCGGGGCATGTATTCCACCAGGGTAACCTCTGTTCCCATGGTCCGGTAAAAATAGGCAAACTCACTTCCGATAGCTCCTGAACCTACCACCACCATGGATGCGGGCATTTTTTCAAGAGACATGGCTTCCCGGTAGCCGATCACCTTTTTCCCGTCCTGTTTCATCCCGGGCAACTCACGTGAGCGGGCTCCCGTAGCCAGGATAATATGGGAAGCTTCCAGGGTCACGGTTTTACCATTGGCTGACTTTACCTCCACTTTACCGGAAGAAATGATTTTCCCGAAACCTTCGACCACCTCAATTTTGTTTTTCCTGAACAGGAATTCTACTCCCTTGCTCATCCCTTCCGCCACACGACGGCTTCTCTGTATGACTGCACCGAAATCCGGTTCAGGATTCCCTCCGGGCTGAATTCCGTAATCGGAGGCATGGTTGAAATATTCCATCACCTCGGCACTTTTCAGCAGAGATTTAGTAGGGATACAGCCCCAATTAAGACATACACCTCCCAGGGCATCCTTCTCCACCACAGCCACCTTCATCCCGAGCTGAGCAGCCCTGATGGCGGCCACATATCCACCCGGGCCGCTTCCGATCACTATCACGTCAAATTTCATACAGTTTTGTTTTATATTCGGTTTTCGCTTATTCCTGGTTAAAAATAGTTTTTATTCACGGGCAATAAAAATCTTTCCTGCCTCCTCTTCCGTTCTTTCGGCCGGCATGTTTCTCCTGTCTTTACCGGAAAACAGGGCAGTCAACCCCCTGGCCAGAATAAAAAGCAGGCTCAGCAGGAAAATAATGGAAGCCCCGCTGGGAATATTAAAATAATAAGAGATCATCAGCCCTCCCAGGGAAGCTACTATCCCGGTGAGGATGGAATACAGGATCATACGTCCGAAATTCCGGGTAAACAAATTGGCAATAGTCTGGGGAATGGTAAGCAGCGATATGACAAGGATAATACCCACCACCCGGATATTCACCACAATGGTCAGTGCCATCAGGACCATCAGCATATAACTGATCCATCCCACCGGCAAACGGAAGGTTTGAATATACGGCAGATCGAACGCCATATAAAGAATCCACCGGTATAATGCGAGAAAAAACAACCCTGAAACCCCTGTCACGGTAAGCAGAAACCAAAGATCACCCGCCGACACCGTAAGAATGCTTCCGAAAAGGTACGACATAAGGTTCGGGGCATATCCGGGAGTAAGGTAAATAAAAATGATTCCCACTGCCATTCCGAACGACCAGAGGATCCCGATCACCGAATCCTCCCTGATGTTCATCCTCCGGGTAAGATATTCCAGTCCCAGGGCATTCAATACAGCATAAACTGCGGCGCCGGCCAGGGGATCCACTCCAAGGAAATAGCCCAGCCCGATCCCGCCGAACGATGCGTGTGATATCCCCCCGCTTATAAACACCAACCTTCTGGAAACAATATAGGTTCCGATGACCCCGCAGGAAACGGCTGCCAGCAGGGCTGCCAGCGCCGCCCGGGTAAAAAATTCGTAACTGAACAATGATACCAGGTTTTCCATGGTTTTTTCAGGAATGTTTTTTCAGTACGGTATGGGGAACTGTGCCATGGGTAATGATCTGAATGGGGCAGTTATATGCAGCCAGCTGTTGTTCAGAGATCTTGTTCGAAGGATGGTAATGCAGGGTTCGGTTCACACAGGCAATGGTTTTAATATAACTGGTAATGGTGCCCACATCATGCGACACCATAAGGATAGCCATGTTCCGGTTCAGTTCCTTCAGCAGCTCATACAATTCTCCCTCGAACCGGTTATCCACATAGGTCACCGGCTCATCCAGAATCAGCAGGCGGGGGGATCCCACCAGCGCCCTTGCCAGCAGAACCCTCTGTAATTGTCCCCCCGATAATTCACCAATAGCCCGGTGCAGTAAATGGTTGATTCCTGTTTTCTCCAGTGCATTCTGTGCAGCCAGCCGGTGTTCTTTCCGGTAAGGAGTAAAAAATCCTTTTCTGGGCAGCAATCCCGAAAGAACCACTTCTTCCACGGAAATGGGGAATGACCTGTCAAGGTCGGTATGCTGGGGCAGGTATCCCATCAGGGTTCCCGGCACCGGATCGCCGGCATATTTCACACTTCCCGACCAGGGTTTGATCAAACCCAGTATTACCTTAAGCAGGGTGGTTTTTCCACCCCCGTTGGGTCCGATCACCCCGATAAAATCATCCGGGAAAATCTCCAGATCGACTCCTTCAAGCACCGCTTCCCCGTTATAGCCGGCTGTAACATTTTCAAGTTTGACCAGCGGTTTCATCATTTCTCTTCCTGGGATTGAAGAACGGAAACAAAGGTATTCCTGATCTTTTCCATATTATCGTCCCAATCGGGATCGAGGGGATTCAGGGTAACCACTTCCCCTCCAATTTCTGCAGCCAGGGTACGGGCATTCTCCTGGTCGAACTCTTCCTGTATGAATACAACCCGGATATTCTCCCTGCGGGCCAGTTCCACCAGATTCCTCATCCCGTGAACGGAGGGTTCTTTCCCTTCTTCCTCCATGGCATATTGTTGCAGGCCATAGTCACGTGCCAGATAGGTCAGAGCGGGATGAAAAATAATAAATTTACGTGAAGTCAGATCCCTGAAAGAATCTTCCATCAGCTTATCGACAGAATCGACACGGGCAATCAGCCGGCCATAATGAATTGCCATCCGCTCTTCCATTTCCGGGTAGGCTTCCTTCAGGTATCTGTAAAGCGCCGGGAGAAAAGAACGCACGGTTTTCGGCGACATCCAGATATGGGGATCCGCCCCGTGGTGACCTCCGGTAATCAGATCCACATGATCGGTTAAACGAATCATTGCCAGCCCGGGATAATTCTCCCTGATCTTTCCTTCCCAAGCCTTCTCAAATCCCAGGTGCCCGTTCATCACATACAGACCTGATGCATCCAGTTGCTGCATCTGCCTGGGCGTGGGTTCGTAGGTTGCCGGACTGGCACCGGCGGGGATCATCACGTTCACCTGAACCTTCCCGCCGGTAATGGATTCAATAAAATATTTCTGAGGCAACACGCTGACGGTGACCACCGGTTCCCGGCAATCCTCACCGCGATTGGCATTTCTACAGCCGGATTGACAAAGAATGGCCGGAAGAAAAGCGGCAGGCAGGAAAAAGAAAAGAATGCCTTTCTTTCTTTTCATTATTTAGAACGTTTACAAATTGCAAAAATATCAGTTTTTTTTTAATGTGGAAAGATTTTCCTGTACAGGTTTAATATCTCAGGAAAAAAGGCCTTGCATATTGGCACATACTTTATCCCGGGAAAACATGAAGGTGGTATTACCATCCCGGCGTAAAGTTCAGTCCGAAACTTCCTTTCAACGGCTGCACCTGCAGGGGTAAGGCATAAAATGGCTCGAGTATCATGTATCCCAGTAAATTCACCCGCAGGGACAGGCCGGCGGTAAATACCGGTATGCGCTGGGAGGGATTGTCGGGCAACCACTTGAAAACCGGTGCGTCACCGGCATTCCATGCCAGCCCTCCATCCATGAACAGGGACAGTTCCGTGGGCAGGTATTTGAATTTGATCAGGGCAAACCGTTCGGGTCCGGTAAAGGGAATCCTGAATTCCACATTGGCCACGGCAATTTTATTTCCGGTAAGCTGATTGATATTCAGGTTGGAAGCAGAAGCAGCATAGCTGCGGTTGAAAGCATCCGAATCAAGTCCCCTGACCAGCCACGGATAACCTATATACATAGGATACATAAGATTCTGGCCGCCGGTCATCTGGTACCGGCCATAATGATATCCTCTGAAAGCAATGGTTAACGGACGGAGATGAAAATATTTTCTGTAATCGACCAGTCCGGTAAACATATCCACCGCCCCGTAGTACTTTTCAAGTGAAAGCCTCATCCGGTGGCCGCGCACGGGGGAAGTGGTACCGAATACCGAATTATCTTCCACATAGGCAACATCGCTTTTGAACAGGTTGAAACCTTCCGGTGCCTCGAGCTTTTCCCTGTTCACCCCTATGGGATATCCGTAATAATCATAATAATAATTGAAACGGTCGATCCGGTAATAATACCAGGAAAAAGAAGCGCCAATCTCGAAACGCCGCGTTTGCGAAAGAGGCAGGTATCCGAACAGGGCCAGCTGATCCTCGAAAGTACGGTAATAATCGTACCGGTAATTGAGTACATTGACCCAGGTGGTATCTTCCGTTTCACTGGATGTGATAGACAGGGAGTCTTCAACCATGCTGACATATCCGCTGAGGTATGGAATGTGCGATACCACACCTCCCCAGTTAAACCGGTGTTTTTGATTGAGATAGGCCACCTGTGCGCCGAAATCATAAATCTCTCCGTTCATAGCCAGGTTGGCAACCAGCTGATTATCCCCCACCATATCGCTGAACATCATAATGATACTCCCCGACATGCCCGTTCCGTAACGGCTGGTAGCCATGCCCACCCCACCATAATTGGAAATATAATCAAGCTTGAACTTCGGTTTGTATTCTTTTGCTGTAAAATGTTGGATCAGGGTGTCGGGAGGCGGGATGCGGTATCTGAACCCGGCATCTACCAGATCGATTCCTGCCCTTCGGAAAGGCGGAAGGGTGGCAGCCTGAAAATTGACCGAATCAGGAGCAACCTTTACCGGCATGAAGTCATCCACTCCGGCGGAATATATCTGGTATCCGTTGTTCCAGTAATAGGAATAGGTCAGTTTTCCCTGGTCAGTGGCGATGGAAATAGCCGGTGAAAACTGCGTAAAACCGCTGATACCGGTCATAAAGGAAGTCATCCGATATAGCTCACCTGTTTCCGGATAATATCTGAAAAGATTTCTGAATCCGTCGGAATTGGAAAGAAAGAAAATAGACCGGCCGTCGGGAGCAAATACCGGATTCAGATTGTCGGCGCCGGGGAACACATCCAGCACCCTGATCCGGCCGGTGGCAACATTCAGAATGGCCAGGTTATACCTGTCAAGAACGGGGTGGGTTTCATCGGGATCGGCCGGCCTGTCGGTAGCATACACCAGGTATTTTCCGTCGGGTGACCAGCTGGGCTGCAACTCTGAATACACATCAAAGGTCAGGCGTTCCACGGCTCCGGTTTCGGGATAATAGGCATACAGATCATGTCTGCCTTCAACCAGACCCGACAGAACTATCTTTTCGCCGCAGGGCGACCAGGCCAGGTAAGTAAAGGCAGGAACACCGGGGATGGCTTCTTCCAGTAATACCTTCCCGTTCCGAACATCCACCACCACCAGCTGATTCACTCCTTTTGCAAACACCGTAAAAGCCAGTTTCCGGTTATCGGGCGACCAGGTACCGGCCGACTCCATGAAATTGAGGTCGTCAATTTCGTGGTTGCTGATCCGGGTAGTGAGTTTCCGGATGATCTTTTTCTCATCTGCATCGGCAAGAAACAGGTCGAACGATACCACATCGCGGTCGGAAAAAAAGGCAATGTACTTTCCGTTGGGACTAATGGAAGGTGCCACATTCCGTTTTCCCGCATTGTCGGTATCGAACAGTCTGACTCCGCTCATCCGGTCAATGGAATCGGTCAGGAACCGGGAATAATGGGCTATATAAGCGTTCTTCCAGAGGGCCGAAAAAGTTTCGGCGGAAATGCCCAGGATAGAATCAATGGCAGCTTCATATCCCACCTTTGCGGTGAGGTTGAACAGGGGCCTGATGCGGTCATCGCCCCACACCTTCCCTACAAAGGCCCAGAAAGCCTGTCCGTACCGGTATGGGAAATATTTATTCATATCGGCCAGGTCTTTCAGGGAAGGAAAATCATCCTGCAACAGGGCATCCCTCATCCACATAGCCGTGTGAGCATCCACACTTCCGATGGACATATATTCCGCCATCCCTTCCACCATCCACAGCGGCAGGTTTCTGAGATTGTTCAGAGAAGTGGTATCGTCGTTTATAATAATATCGTATTGAAAAGCATGTACCATTTCATGCCCCAGCACATGGTCGGTTTGACCCGTAGAGTGAGCCAGCGGCATCACCACCCTGTTCTTGAAGGCTTCGGTCACTCCGCCCGTACCCACACTGATCTGTCCGCTGATGGTTGTTGTTTGCTGGAAATCAGCATGATACTTGTATAATATCAATGGATTGTGTTTCTCAAAGGTATCGTATAGAATGCGACTGTGCCGCCGGTACCAATCCTCGGCTGCCAGAGCCCAGTAATTCAGCACGGAATCGTTCTCAAAATAATGGTAAATTTCAAAATGGGGGGTCTGGTAAACCTTGTATTCAAACTTTTTGTACCCTGGTTTGTTCTTTCCAAAATACTGAGCCTGTGCAGGAGGGATAAATAAAAAGAAAACACCCAGGGCAGATATGGCAAAAAACAGCTTCTTCCCAAACATCATTCCTTTGGTCTTCATCATAATACCAATTCGGTTTTTTCCCGTTCAGCGGGTAACAGTAAAAAATTTGCAAACAAGATACATGCCAAACAAAACGGCATTTTCATATAAAGTATTAATTTCTGGCACAATATGCAAATCCCTTCCGGAACAGGCATGAACAAACGATTCGGGAAAGGCAGTGGAAAGGGAGTCTGTGCTGTCATACCCCCCGTAAACAACTCAAACGGCAGCAGGCCTGACCGGAGACCCGGTCAGATATCCGCTCTGACAGGATAAAGAGGTAACGAACCGGTGATTCAATCCAGTATTTCGGCCACTTTTCTCCTCAGTTCCTCACCCCGGAGGTCTTTGGCAATAATGATCCCTTCTCCATCGAGAAGCACACTGTGCGGAATGGCCATTACCCCGTATAACCGCGCAGCGGCATTGTCCCAGTACTGAAGATCGGACATGTGGTACCAGTTCAGTTTATCGTCGCGTATAGCCTGTTTCCAACGTTCGGCATCCCCGGGGCGGTCGAGGCTCACACCAAGAATTTCCAATCCTTTGTCATGATAGTCATTATATACGGCCACAATGTTGGGGTTTTCCTGCCGACAGGGTCCGCACCACGATGCCCAGAAATCGATCAGTAACAGCTCCGACCGGTCGATGATGGATGAAAGCGAAAGCGGATTCCCGGAAGTATCGGGCTGAGTAAAATCGGGTGCAGGTTGTCCAATATCCACCTTTTTCAGTGTTTCAATCCGTTTCCGGAAAAACCGGGTATACGGGGAAGCTTCCAGCGCGGGATCAAAGGTAGTCACCAGTGAATCGAGTTCTTCCCATCCCATGGAATAAATATTGTTCGACCTTACCAGATAAGGGGTGATCACCGACGATTTGTTATGATCGATATAATCGCTGATAGTTTGCTGCCTTTTCACGGAAAGGTCGTTATACTGTGAGGCCAGCTCCTCCAGCATATCGGAATCACCAGCCTCGGAAGCGGTGCGGTATTTTTCCATCAGGTCTTCCAGTTCGGCATCGATCTCTCCGAAAAGATTTTTTAGCTGGTCATTGGGGTCGGAACCTTTCACGATACTCAATTCGGGATGTGAGGTATTGACAACGATCTGAATGCTGTCGTTATCCATAAAAAACCCCACCGGCGTGCGCATTCCGACCAGATCCAGATAGGCATAGGAAGGAAAATCGACAGAACCTTCCATAACAAATTTGCCGTCTTCTATGGCAGCCGAATCGATATATACATACTCCTCACCCTGGAATACCCGGAGCCTGGCCATTCCCTGTTCAAGACCCACGGTCTCACCTGTAATAACGTAACCTTCCGGCCGGGAAGAGCAGGAAGCTGCCAGTATGATCAATAGCAGAACGGCGAATCTTCTAATCATTTTCGTATGTTTTTTATTTTTAGTCTGTAAACTTAGTAATTCTTTTTTTCTCTGTAACCGGGTTGGTTTTATTTCTTTTTTTCCAGCTGATCATAAAGTTCCATAAGGATACGTGCAGCCTGAAACGAAGTAATCAGTTTTGAGCGCACCTGCCTTTCCAGTTCCTCCATCTTTTCCCTGATTGCCGGATGATGAAAGAACCGGTTGTTCAACTGTTCCCTGATAAATTCGTGCATCCAGTACCTGGCCTGTTCGGTACGCCGGAAATCGAAGTAACCGTTTTTCCGGGTCAGGCTAACATATTCATTCACCTGGTCCCATATCTGCATTACCGTATCGGGTTTGAATGCCGAACAGGTTACTACCCGGGGTAACCATCCTGAAGGTGGAACTGGAAAAAGATGGAGGGCATTTTCGTATTCCCTGCGGGCTGTTTCTGCCCTGTCACGGTTGTTTCCATCGGCCTTGGTAATGGCAACCATATCGGCCATTTCCATGATCCCTCTCTTGATACCCTGCAGTTCATCCCCGGCTCCGGCCAGCATGAGCAGAAGGAAAAAGTCCACCATGGAATGCACCATGGTTTCCGACTGGCCCACCCCCACCGTTTCAATGAAAATGGTATCGAAGCCTGCTGCCTCACATAGAATGATTGTTTCACGGGTTTTCCTGGCAACCCCTCCCAGGGAGCCTGCCGAAGGAGAAGGCCGGATAAACGACCGGGGATGCACCGACAATTGCTCCATGCGGGTTTTGTCGCCCAGGATGCTTCCTCCCGAACGTTCGCTGCTGGGATCGATAGCCAGGACTGCCAGCCGGTGATCCATTTCCAGGATTCCAAGCCCAAGGGTTTCGATAAAGGTGCTTTTACCCACTCCGGGAATTCCGGTAATGCCTATTCTGATGGAATTGCCCGAATGAGGCAGGCATAATTCCACCAGCCTCGCAGCTAACTCCTGATGCGCCGGCAGGGAACTTTCCACCAGGGTAATGGCCTGGCTGAGGATAATGGTATTCCCCTGACAAATGCCTTCAAAATATTCTTCGGAACTGCGTGTTTTTCTCCTGATCTTCCGGTATTTTTTTACGGCCTCATCATTGATTCCGGAAGGATGGTCAACACCCGTTTGTACCCTGTGGGCACTTCCCTTTTCCCTTCTTTTTTCCTTTCCCTGATCCTTTTCCATTCTGCCCTGTTAAATGCATTGCTTCTTTTTCCCGGGGAAATTTGCACCGGTTGCAGCTTGAGAATGGCAGGGATCAACCTTCCCTGCTGTTTATTTTCCCTCCGGAGGCACCACATTTCCGGTCAGCCTCAGAATAACCTGGGTGTTTTTCGGATCATTGGTTATGATGGTCACCGTTTTGTTCTGGCGTCCCACCCGGGTTCCCGAGCTGAAAATGGTTTTGATGTAACTGGTCTGCCCCGGTCTGATCACATTTTCTTTCGGTTTTACAGCAGTGCAACCGCAGCTGGAACTGACCTTCCGTATAATAAGATCGGATTTGCCCGAGTTGGTAAATTCAAAATCATGCTCCACCCGGGAATTCTGCTCCATGTTCCCGAATTCGTAGGTGGTCTCTTTGAACTGAATGGAAGGGGCATTGGCCAGCTCTTCGGGGGTCATGTTCGAAAAATCGTCTTCAATCGTGGCTGAAATGGTCAACGTATAACTGAAGTCCCCTTCCCCGTTCTGCAGCATCCTGATCCGGTCGATCACAAAGCCCCAGTCATTTTTTCTGGCTGCATCATATGTAATTTCCATTACCCCCTTTTCTCCGGGGTTGATAGTTCCGGGACCCTCGAAAGTAAGATGCGGGGGCACCCCTGTAAAGGAAATTTCCACCGGCTCTTCTGATACATTCACCACCTCGGCCAGCACGGTTTTTTTCTGTCCGTTAAGAATTTTCACAAAGGGAATGTGATTGGATTTCAACCGCACATTCCCCATTTTATAGGGATAAATATCTTCCAGCGTTTTCTCCCTGGGAATCACTTCACCCTGTACTCTCAGTACAGCATTGGGCTGCACGGCGTTTGTCATTACGGTAATAGTTTTGGCAAACTGTCCTGGCCGGTTTCTCGGGTCAAATGTCACTTTAACAAAACCTTTCTGTCCGGGAGGAACCGGCTGCCTGGTCCATTCGGGGGTAGTACATCCGCATGAAGCCACCACCCGGGTGATCACCAGGGGTGTATTCCCTGTATTGGTAAATTCGAAAGAATAATCCACAGCACCATCAGCCTCCTGGATCTTCCCAAAATCGTGTATTCTTTTGGTAAAAGTGATACTTGCTCCCTGCTGCTGTGAATGGGCCATTTGAAAACCGGCCAGCAAAACCAAACTCAGAAGGGTGACGAATATCTTTTTCATTTTTTGAATATTTAAACCGTAAATATCAGTTCTTTATTTGTTTTTTAACGTTTCAAAAATAATAAAGTTATCGGCAGAATACGAATTTTTCGAATCTCTGTCCTTTCTGTACCCAATAAAAAACCATAACTCTCGCCCCGGTTTGTGAAATATATTTAATTTTGGAGCAAGAACGGTGCCATGCGAAATCCCCTGAAAATACCATTGTGTGTTCTCGTAATGATTTGCCTGAATACGATCCCCCTGCGGGGTCAGTTTTATTACGGGCATCAGATGGATTTCGGAAAAAACCGCGTGCAATACTATGATTTTTTCTGGTCATTTTACCGGTTTGAGAAATTCGATACCTATTTTAATGAATTCGGGCAGGAAATTGCAGAATACACCGCCCGTTTTGCCGATGAAAAGATTGTGGAAATTGAAGACTTTTTCGACTACACACTTGAAAAAAGGCTGATATTCATCATTTACAACAAGCTGTCTGATTTCAGGCAGAGTAATGTCGGGCTAACCGGAGAGGACGAAGAGTTCAACCTGGGCGGAGTGACCCGCATTGTCGAAAACAAAGTATTCCTTTTCTATGAAGGCAATCACCGTGAACTGGAAAGGCAGATAACAGCCGCCATTGCCGAAACGGTCATACAGGAAATGCTTTACGGTGGGGTGATGAAAAACCGGATCACCAGTAAAACCCAGATCAATCTGCCCGAATGGTATATCTCAGGACTCGTATCCTACCTTTCCCATACATGGGACCCTGTCACCGAAAACATGATCAGGGACGGATTTTTATCGGGACGATACAAAAAACTCAATCGCCTGGAATATGAAGATGCCGAACTGGCGGGACATTCTTTCTGGAAATTCATACATGAGGAATTCGGGCGCACAGCCATACCGAATATTATTTATCTCACACGTATTGAGCAAAATGTAAACAAGGGTTTTTTATATGTAACCGGAAAAAAAATAAAGAAACTGGTCAGAGAGTGGGACACCTATTTTAACGAATGGTATGACAGGGGTGAACTGGAAGAAAAGCCGCCGCAGGGAGAACCGCTGATCAAAAAACCCAGGGACAGACGGATCATTACCCAGGTCAAATACCATCCGGACGGACGCAAGATGGCATACATCACCAACGAACTGGGGCAGGTACGAATCTGGATATATGATATGCAGACCGGGAAGCACCGGACGATTTTCAAAAAACATCCGAAACTGGAACAGATCATTGACGATTCTTATCCTGTTATGGCATGGCATCCTTCCGGCCAGATTCTTACATTCATTATGGAAGAGGAAGGAGGACTCACCCTGAATTATTACGTAACCGAATCCCGAAAAACGGAAAAAAGGAATCTGCTGTATTTCGAAAAGGTTTTGGATATTGATTACTCCAACGACGGATCCATTTTGCTGTTATCGGCTGTGAAGGATGGACTGACCGACCTGTTCTTGCATTTTGTGGCTTCGGGCACCAATGAAAGGATCACCCGCGACCTGGCCGATGACCTGCATCCCCGATTCATTAACCGCTCAGAACAGATCATTTTCTCAAGTAACCGCACCAGCGACACCCTTACCCTGAGAGGCCCGGTTGACCGGAGCAGGGATCACCAGTTCCACCTGTTTATGTACAATTTCAATAACCGTTCACCGATTCTGACCCGGCTGGAAGGAAATGTTTTCGAAGAAAAATTTCACCCCCGGGGGGAACAAACAAACGAATTCTTCACACTCGATAATCAGACCGGTATCATCAACCAGTACATAAATGAATTTGACAGCACCATTGCCTGGATCGACACCACAGTACATTACAGGTATCTTACCAACAGCCGGCCGCTTACCGACTACACCCGCAACATCCTGGGTCATGACGTGCATACCTCAGCTGGGAAAACGGCCGGGATTATTTTCAACAGAGGGAAATACCAGATATATACCCGGGATGTTGCCGAACCCGAACCACTGGAACAGAACCCTCCGCTTACCCGACAGTGGAAAGAATACCGGGAACACCTTACCGAACAGGACAGCCTGGAAGATCTGCGCCGGAAAATTATCGGGGAACACCGGCGCTATATGAGCGAACTCCGTAAAACCCAGTCGCCGGATAATCCCTTTATCAACCAGCCTGTCAATATCAGAAGTTACATCTTTGAACAGGAAAAATCCAATTATTATAACCGGTATATCAAAAACGCCCCGCCGGGGCTGCGGATTGACACATCGACGTTCACACTTCCCAGAATCAGAATTTATCAGAAGTTCTTCTATAACAATTATTTCGCCAATAAAATCGATTTCAGCTTCCTTTCGGCCTCGTACCAGACATTCTCCGGGTCGGCACCTGCATTTTACAATCCGGGAATGAACATGCTTTTCAAGATCGGCACGCATGACCTGTTCGAAGATTACCGGCTCACGGGAGGATTCCGGTTCTCAGGAGATTTTAACTCCAACGAATACCTCATCAGCCTGGAAAACCTGAAAGGAAAATTCGACAAGCAGCTTATCTATCACCGGCAAACCTATATGAGTTCTGCCGATATCGGTCTTATCAAAACCTATACAAATGAAGTGTATTACTCCATGAAATATCCCTTTAACCAGGTACTCGCCCTGAAGGGAACTCTCGGAGTAAGAAACGACAGCCATGTGTACCTCTCAACCGATACACGCACTCTTTACGAAGAAGATATTACCCGCCTGTGGAATATTCTGAAAGCAGACCTCACTTACGACAATACCCGGCACAGAGCTGTCAACCTGCTGTTCGGCACCCGTTTCAAGATTTTCGGTGAGTTTTATTATCAGCTGAACCGGGCCCGGTCAGACCTGTTTGTGCTGGGAGCCGACTTCAGGCACTATCTTCCGGTACACAGGGAACTGATCTGGGCTAACCGTTTTGCCGCCAGCACATCGTTCGGATCCAACCGGCTGGTATATTATATGGGCGGAGTGGATAACTGGATCCATCTTTTCCCGAACCGAATGGACCAGTTCGACCAGAGTATCCCGGTAAGCACCACACAGAATTATGTGTTCCAGGCCCTGGCCACCAATATGCGCGGGTTTGCACAGAATATCCGGAATGGTAATTCTTTTGCTCTGATAAACAGTGAAATACGTTGGCCGGTATTCCGCTACCTGGCCAACCATCCCCTGGGGTCGGGATTTCTGAACAGTTTCCAGATTGTGGCTTTCGGCGACATCGGAACGGCCTGGACCGGACCATCGCCCTACTCGGGTGATAATGAATACGACAAAGAAATCATTGAGAACGGACCCATCACGGTGATTATCGACAGCCAGCGCGAACCCGTTGTGGCGGGTTTCGGTGCCGGGTTGCGAGCCCAGTTATTCGGCTATTACGTCCGGGCAGACTATGCCTGGGGCATTGAAAATTACACACTCCTGAAACCGGTATTTTATCTGTCGTTCAGTCTGGATTTCTGAAGAAAATGAAATTGTCAAACCTCTCATCCCCTGCAGACACTATCAGAAACCTGGCCATGAAGTACCGGGAAGAGATCCTTTTCCACCGGCGCTATTTCCATCAGTTTCCGGAACTTTCTTTCGAAGAAAAGGGTACGGCGGAATACATTGCCCATTTCCTGGAAAGCCATCACATTCCCTTCCGCAAAGGTTTTGCGGGATACGGCCTGGTTGCCACCCTGGCCGGGAAACGGGAAAAAGGCAGGGTAATCGCACTGAGGGCCGATATGGATGCCCTGCCTGTGAAAGAAAAAACAGGACTTCCCTTCGCCTCAAGGCATACCGGCAGGATGCATGCCTGCGGACACGATATGCACATGGCCTCACTGATGGGGACTCTGCTCATCCTGAAGGATATACGGGATTCATGGGAGGGCAGGGTCCTGTTTGTATTTCAACCCGGTGAAGAAAAACTGCCTGGTGGTGCACTTTCCATGATCAAGGAAGGAGCCCTGAGTGAACCGGCGCCTGAGCTCATCATGGCTCAGCATGTTCTTCCCGAAATGGCCACCGGCCACGTAGGATTCCGGCCCGGCAAATACATGGCTTCCAGTGATGAACTGTATCTTACGGTGCGGGGAAAAGGGGGGCATGCCGCCATGCTGAAAGAAACCGTAAACCCTCTGATGATCGCTGCCCGCCTGCTGGTCTTGCTGGATCAGAAAATCCGACAGGAGACCCCCGGAAATACCCCCACCGTCCTTTCATTCGGGAAGATCACCGGAGCCGGGGCTACAAATGTCGTTCCCGATGAAGTTAAACTGGACGGGACCTTTCGCACCCTTGACGAAAGCTGGAGAGAAAAAGCCCACCGGCTGATCAGGGAAACCGCCCGATCTGTGGCCTCACAAATGGGTGGGGCCTGTGAAACCACGATCGTGAAAGGGTATCCGGTACTAGAAAACCATCTGGAAATGACCCGCCGTGCCATGAAATACGCTGCCGCATATCTGGGCAATGAGAATGTGGAAGAACTGGATATCAGAATGACTGCAGAGGATTTTGCCCACTATGCCAGGCAATTTCCCGCGGTTTTTTATCGCCTGGGAACGGGCGACGGAAACCCTCCCGCAGGCGGATTGCATTCCCCTGAATTTACAGCCCGGGAAGAAGCCCTGACCACAGGGAGCGGCACCATGGCCTGGCTGGCTTATAGCTTCCTTCACGATGCCACGAGTCGGTAAAAAACCGCTTTGGTATTATTTATATTGCATCCAAAATATCCCAAATTCCACGATATTTTTTTTTGTGAAGAAAAATGAATATAAATTTGCACTGACAAAATTATTTATCTTGTTTTTAACTCTATTTAAAACACCAATATCATGGCATACGTAATCACAGACGAATGTACCGCATGTGGCTCGTGTATCGATGAATGTCCGGTAGAGGCCATCTCGGAAGGTGACATCTATAAGATCGATCCCGATTTATGCACGGATTGTGGAGCCTGCGCAGATGTTTGCCCGGTGGAGGCCATTCATCCAGCTGATTGATGCGGTAAAACTCCATAAAAGAAGCTGCTCTCCGGAGCAGCTTTTTTTATTCCCTCAGGTGAACCATCAGGGATGATAACCCGACCGGGAAAAAATCTGCTGGTAATCGGTGTCGGCCATCAGCTCAGAGAGGCTGATCCCTGAATGGTTTTTCATATACGACCTGACAATCTGCCAGCCCAGCCAGGCACCGGTGCGCCCGGGTGATTCGGTTGAAAAATACTGAGTGAACGGAGCATCATTCACCAGCTTGGAAATGGTCAGGGAGCTCTGGTCAAACAACAACCGGTTTTCCACCAGATAGGTGTACATGGCCCCCTCATTTTCCTTCACCCATTCCACCTGCGCCGGAGAATATCCGATAATCAGCGAATCAGGCTCCGTGGGAAACATGGCTTCGGTGAAATAGAGCAACTGACCCTGGTATACCATGTTGCATAACACATTGTTTATGGAATCACGAAAAGGAAACTCGGTGGATGCCCAGTAATACATGCAGTCGAACGGAATATGCTGCGGTTCCATCCTGTCACGCATGTACCGGGGCAGGCCCAGCATGGAGTAATATTCGGTATCCCTTCCCAGATACTTGTCCAGACCGATACCCAGAATACCCCGGTCGATAATCAGTGAATGATTAAAGCCCGAAATATAACTGAATACCTCAGGGACCTCGCGGTCGGGAAAATAATAAAGATAATGTCTGAATGCATTCCCCAGGACCTCTTCATGCCATGAAAGATCAGGGAACGTGTTTTCCACCGCGCAGTATACTTCACGCACCAAGGAATCGGTTACGAATAATCGCAGATACTCCGGATAACCAGGATCTCCGGGCAGTCCGATATTGATCACTGTACTGAAACGGTCCAAAAACCTTCCGTACCGCGTCGACAGGCCGGGCAGCTCCTCCTCCAGGCTGTCGGGGGGTATGGAAAACAGGACCCGTTCAAACCGGTCGATTTTCAACTCCAGATCAATCCCTGATATGTCAACTTTCAACCGGTTCCGTTTGCAGGCGGCAGCCATAACAAACATGATCAAAATCATTGCAGCTATTTTCTTCATTCCTGTTTGAGTTAGATGTTCGCCGGCTGAACAAATGTAAAAAGAATATCCTTTCATGCTCATTATGCCACAAACCGAACCTGCCGGTTCCGGAACAATCACTATTTTTATATTTTTGTACCATATCCTTAGCGCCCGTTGTCATGAAAAAGACCCTGCTCAGGCTGCTGCCCGTATGGATGGTTTTATGGATTTTCATCTGCCCGGTCAGGGCACAGAGGACTACCTTCGGGATCCATGTCGACCCAATGGTAAGCTGGTTCAGTACAGGCCAGAAAGCCGACAACGACGGCATCAGGCTCGGAATCAGAGGAGGACTGGATATTGACCGGTTTTTTGCCTGCCGTTATGCTTTCCATACCGGGATCTTTATTCAGCAATCGGGAGGCCGGCTGTTGTTTGCCGATACCATTCCCGTACGTACCAGCCTGGGAACCGATACCCTTCCGGCAGGAATCCCTCTGGTACAAGGTATCCAGCAGATTGGTATTCCCCTGGGATTGAAATTCAAGACCGACGAAATAGGCTACACCACATTCTATTTCACTTTCGGGATGGTGCCACGCTTTCGCATCAAAGCCGAAGCAAAAGGTGAACCCGAATCGCTGGTGAATGCTGATATACGTGAAGAGATTCCCTGGCTGAACCTGGGCTATCAGGTGGGAGGAGGTGCGGAATACAACCTGGGAGGAAATACCGCCCTGATAATCGGGCTGGTTTTCCATGGAGGGATCACACCCCTCACCACAAGAGAATATGAACAAACCTATGATAAAAACATAGCGATCAGGGCAGGAATACTTTTCTGAGCATGAAGATTACACTGGCACAGATCAATCCGCACATCGGGAATTTTCCCCGGAACACCAGGAAAATCCTGGAAGTGATCCGGGAAGCGGTTTCCGCAGGATCCGACCTGGTCATCTTTCCCGAAATGGCCGTGTGCGGTTATCCTCCCCTCGACCTGCTGGAAAGAAAGGAATTCATTGACCGTAGCCAGGAAGAAATAAACAAAATTGCCAGGGCCACCGGACACGTCGGTGTCCTGGTGGGCGCACCTACCCATAACCCTGCTCCTGCCGGAAAAAACCTTTTCAATTCGGCTTATTTTCTTTATCAGGGGGAAATAAAACAGGTTTTTCATAAAACCCTGCTTCCTACCTATGACATATTCGATGAATACCGGTACTTTGAACCCAACACCCGGTTCAATATTCTGGATTTCAAGGGAATGCGTATTGCGGTTACCATCTGTGAAGACCTGTGGGACAACCAGCCTGTGGAGCAGGTATTCGGTAAAAACCGGCTTTACCCCGTGTCGCCCATGGAAAAACTGACGGCATTCGCCCCCGGCCTCATAATAAACATGGCAGCCTCTCCTTTCTCCTACCGTAAAATAAGGGCAAAACGCGAAATTTTCATCAGTAAATCGCGTCAGTACGGCATTCCGGTAATTTATGTCAACCAGACCGGAGCCCAGACGGAACTGATCTTTGAGGGGGCCTCGCTGGTGGTTAACGAACACGGCCAACCGGTAACGGAACTGGCCCGTTTCAGGGAAGACATCCGGCATCTTGACTGGGAACAAACCCTGGGACTAACCCCCCTGGAAATAATGGAAGAAGACCCCGTTCCCCTTATCCATCAGGCGCTGGTACTGGGTATCCGCGATTATTTCGTGAAAAACGGCCTGAAAAAAGCCATCCTGGGACTCTCGGGCGGTATCGACTCGGCCGTGGTGCTGGCCATAGCAGCAGAGGCTCTGGGACCCGAAAATGTCAATGTGCTGATTTTGCCTTCACGGTATACCTCAGAACAATCCCTTTCCGATGCCGGGAAGCTGGTGGAAAACCTGAAAGTTACCGGAAACACGCTTTCCATTGAGAAAATATTCAGGGATTTTGAAGAACTGCTGACCCCCGTTTTTAAAGGAATGCCTGCTGATGCAACCGAAGAGAATATTCAGGCACGCATCAGGGCTGTGCTGCTCATGGCCCTGGCCAACAAATTCGGTTATATTTTGCTGAATACCTCCAACAAGAGCGAAGCAGCCGTGGGATACGGCACCCTTTACGGGGATATGTGCGGCGGATTATCGGTACTGGGCGACGTGTACAAAACCGATGTTTATAAGCTGGCCCGGTATATCAACCGCAACGGCGAAATCATTCCCCGAACGGTTATCGGCAAGCCCCCTTCGGCCGAACTGAGGGAAAACCAGAAAGACACGGATTCATTACCCCCGTACGGGTTACTGGACCAGGTGCTCTATCACTTCATTGAACAGCAGTCTTCTCCCCGGGAGATTGTAAAGGCCGGATTCGACAGGGAACTGGTCAGAAGAATCACCAGGCTTGTCAATCGAAGCGAACACAAAAGGTACCAGGCTCCTCCCATTCTCCGGATCTCATCCAAGGCATTCGGGTTTGGAAGAAGAATTCCCCTGTCGGCCAGATACATTTGGGACGATAAATAGAAAGCAAAAGAACTTTAATAACTGTTTAACCATAAAAAAATTATACATTTGTATGTTTTTAAACACAAAATTACCTGGTATAATGACAGAGATGGACCAAACAATCGTAAGGTTACTGGATGATCCCAAGTCCATTTTCAGCCTTCTGAACGATGAAGAAAGGGACATCATTTATCAATCCATGACATGCACCCACTACAAAAAGGGAGAGCTTATCTATAAGGAAGGCGATAAGCCGGCCGGTTTGCTGAGCCTGGCCTCGGGCAAGGTCAAAATTTTCAAGGAAGGAGTCGGGGGAAGGGAACAGATCGTCAGAATGGTGAAACCCGGTGGCTTTATAGGATACCGTGCCCTTTTCGCTGGTGAAAATTACAACGGGACATCGGTTGCCCTGGAAGATTCCACCATCTGCCTGATTGAAAAGGAAAGTCTCTACAAAGTACTGAAAAGCAATAACGAGCTGGCACTGAGTATCATAAAGAAAATGGCCACCGAGCTGGGGTTCTCCAATACCCGCACGGTATCCCTTACCCAGAAACACATCAGGGGAAGACTGGCCGAGTCGTTACTTTTCCTCAAAGATACCTATGGTTTCGAAGAAGACAATATGACCATCAAGGTATACCTGTCCCGCGAGGACATTGCCAATCTGTCCAATATGACCACTTCCAATGCCATCCGTACCCTGTCTACTTTCGCCAGTGAGAACGTGATCGATATTGATGGCAGAAAAATCAAGATCCTTGATCTGAAAAAGCTGGAAAGGATCAGTGAACTGGGTTAAGGATCGCCGTCCCGGCATGTGCATTATCAACCGATACCGTAAGGGAGTACCGCTGCCCAAGCGGCTCCTGGAAGATTGTATTTACAGGATCAGGTTCCTGAAGCTTTATTTTCAGAACGGGTATACCGTCAAAACTTTCCTGTTTTACCCTTCCTACCCGAGCAAGCGTTCGGTATTATACAAACTGATGGGCGTTCTGAAATACAACCGCACCAACAATCCGCGGCAGAAATTCGCCCGGGCCATTCACTGGGAAACCGAAACCTACCGGCAGGAAATACCCCTGCTGAAAGATATCCATGCCCGCCAGCCCGTCATCAATTACCATTGCAGAGATATCAGCAAACGTTTCATCGACGATGTGCATCAGGAAATTTTCGGTTACCGGACCATGATCGACCCGCTCCGGTTCCGGGGGCTCTGTGTCAGGAAGAGCAACCTGAATGCCCTGCACGACGGGCAGGTTGTCGAATGTCCCGTTACTTCTGTTGAGCCCGATACCGTATATCAGATACTGATCAATAACGAGTGCGAACCGGGGATTGTGGAAGACATCAGAATACCGGTATTTGAAGATGAAATCCCTCTGGCCTATCTGAAATACAAACCGGTGGACAACCGTTTCGGAAGTTATCTGAAATTCCCGCATCTGAATAAAAACACCGAAATTGTACCTCCCGAAAGGGTATTTTCTGACCGTGAACTGGAACTCATCAGAAAATTTGCCCGGCGCATCGGCCTGGAATACGGGGAACTGGATATTTTAAGAAACCGCGACGACGGAAGGATCTACATTGTAGATGCCAACAACACTCCCACAGGACCTTCCCACCTCGATAAGCAAACCCGCAGGGAAGTGTTACATATTATGGCCAGCGCCTTCCAGCATCATTTTCTTTCCTCCCGGCCACCAGCAGATCCTCCACCTGCCTGATACCCCGGGAAATATGGAATACCTCCTCCACCCTTTTCCTTCCTTCCGCACCCATTTGCCGGCGAAGACCAGGATGACGAAGTAATTCAATCACCCTGCCGGCCATCGCCCCGATATCTCTCCCGGGGACAATATACCCGGTTTTTCCATGCACCACGATCTCTGACGAACTGCCCACATCAAATGCCACCACCGGAATCTTCTCCGCCATAGCTTCCACCATTACATAACCAAATCCCTCCCATAGGGAGGTAAGCAGGAAAATATCAATGGAACGGTAGAAGGCTTTCATATTATCCACAAACCCGAGAAAACGGACGTACTGGTCAACCCCCTGCTTCCGGGCACGTTTTTTCAATGGGCCTTCCAGTTCTCCGGTACCTGCAATCAGAATACGAAAGGGGATGCCCAATTCTTTCAGCCTCACGGCCAGTTCTATAAGATAATGATGCCCTTTTTCGTATGACAACCTGCCCGCATTGCCCAGCATCAGCAATCCGTCTTCCCTGAAAACCTCCTTCACAGAAGCCCGGTCGTATTCATCCAGATCAATTCCGTTATATATCACCCGGATATGTTCGCGGTCAATCAGCCGGCCGTTTTTTTCCAGTAAGGTACGCATGGTTTCTTCCGAATTGGCTATTACCCGGTTAACGACCCGGCTAAAAAGAAAGCGGTTCGAAAGAGTATTCCTCACAGGAATGGCACTTCCCCGCCGGTATATGATCCTTTCCACCCCGGCCATTCTGGCAGCCGGTCCTGCCAGCTTCAGGTCAGCCGACTGGTTGATAATCACCGTGCTTACCTGCTGGTTTCTGAAAATGCGTTTCAGTCGCAGCATTTTGGGAATATTCAGAAAGCTGAAATTCGTAACGCGCATTTCCAGGGTATTCAGGCCGGCCTGCCTGATCCTGTAGTTCAACTCGCTTTTCCAGCCGGTGATAACCAGGATGGGATAGTTCCTTGCCTGCAGTTTCCGGGCTACATCGAAATGCCATTTTTCTCCTCCACCCCAGCTCGATATACCATTGAATAAACATACCCTTCCGGGTTTATCAGGCCCCGGGCTGCGGTACAGTTTCCAGAGCTTATGGTATTTCAAATAGGTTTCCATCATGGCATAACGGGCTATATGCCAGCCTGCCTTTCCGTCGAGAAACCCCAGCTTCAGCACAAAATCACGAAAGAACCTCCATCCCGGATGAAAGAACCGCCTGAAAATCCCTGCCTTTTTCCCTGAGCGGTAGTAAGCAACTGCCAGTATATCAGAAAAACGGCGCACCTGTTTCAGATGCTCTTCCCCCGAGTAATAGGAATAATGCAGCAGATCACCTTTCAGCAATTTTTTCTTCGCCTTGCGGTAAAAACTGAACCGATCGTGCGGATTCAATCCTCTCCAGGCCCCCTTCCGGCTGTCCCACAGCCGGAGCTTCCTGTCGGGGTACCAGCTTCCGAACCGTATCCATTTCCCGCAGTAATTGGCTTTCCGGTTGAAATAATATCCGTCGTGGGTCCAGTGGCGCTTTGCTTCCAGAATGCTTTTCCTGAGACGGGGACTGAGGGCCTCATCGGCATCGAGCGAAAGAATCCTCGGGTAGCGTGCCAGTGAGATAGCCAGGTTCTTCTGTTCAACATGCCCCAGAAATGGATGCCTGAAGAATCTGGCGCCATATTCCCTGCATATCTGTTCTGTCCGGTCGGTGGAATACGAATCCAGTACCACAATTTCATCTGCCACCCCTTTCACTGAATCCAGACAGCGGGGCAGGTTCTTTTCCTCATTGTACGTAATGATCACCACCGAAAGTTCTGGCATAGCTTTCCTTTATGCAACCGGTTATTCATGATAATAAACCCTTTTCACCCTGGATGATATGGAGGTTAAAACCTCATAAGGGATGGTACCGATCCATTCGGCCAGCCGGCTTACCGGAAGCTGTTTCCCGAAAATGACCACTTCATCGCCTTCCTTCGCATCCAACCCTGTTACATCGATCATACACATGTCCATGCATACATCCCCTACCAGCGGAACGGCCTTCCCCTGTACCAGCATTTTTCCTTTTCCGTTTCCCAGTTTTCTGCTCAATCCGTCGGCATACCCTACCGGGACCACCCCCACCAGCATACCCTTGCCGGCTTTTCCTCTCCGGTTGTATCCTATGGTTTCACCTTCTCCCACCCATTTGATCTGTGAGATAACCGATCTGAGGGTTCCGACATGCTCGAGGGAATGATCATTCTGTGAAGAAATCCCATATAAACCGATCCCCAGCCTCACCATGTCAAAGCAGGCATCAGGAAAACGTTCGATCCCTCCTGAATTCAGGATATGCTTCAGAACCGGATAACCCAGTTCTCCGGTGACCTTTTCCGACAGGGTACGGAACCGGTCTATCTGCTGCCTGGTGAAACCGTCCAGGGCAGGATCATCGCTTCCGGCCAGGTGGGAAAAGACCGAAGCCACCTTGACCAGGTCGGTGTTTTTCAGCCGGTGAGCCAGCTGCTCCGTTTCGTGGGGCAAAAACCCCAGGCGGTGCATTCCCGTATCCAGTTTGATGTGCACGGGATAATGATATTCCCCCTGCTTCCCCAGTACTTCCAGAAATTTGTCAAGCACCCGGAAACTGTACAGTTCCGGTTCCAGCCGGTTGCGGATCATAGCCTCGAAACCCTGCTCCTCGGGATTCATCACCATGATGGGCAGGGTGATTCCGGCTTCCCTCAGCTCAACCGCCTCGTCGGTATAGGCCACGGCAAGATAATCCGCCCGGTGAAACTGCAGTACTCCGGCTATTTCATGTGATCCGCTGCCGTAGGAAAATGCCTTCACCATCACCATGATGCGGGTACCGGCCGGGATCATGGAGCGGAAAGAATTCAGGTTATGAACCAGGGCATTGAGATCAATTTCCAGCACAGTCTGATGTGCCTTCTCTTCCAGAAAAGAGGAAATGTTCTCAAATCTGAACTCCCGGGATCCTTTGAGTAAAACGGCCTGATCGGCAAACATCGAGGATTTTACCTGCGCAAGGAAACTTTCCGTTGACAGATAAAACCGGCTTTCTCCGGGGAAAAGGTCCCGGTACTTCAGCAGGTCGGGGCCGATTCCGTAAAAACAACTGATGCCGTACTTCCCGATCATATCGGCCACCTCCCTGTACAATGTCTCGCCGGGCACACCGCTCTGGCGGATATCAGAAAGAATCAGTGTTCGTTTTCCGTGCTGGTTCTGGCGGGAAAGATACTCCAGCCCCACCTGCAGGGATACCACATCGGAATTATAACTGTCATTAACCAGGGTACAGCGGTTGATCCCCTTTTTCAGCTCCAGACGCATGGCTACGGGGACCAGTTTTTCCATACGCCTGGCAATCCATTCCGGATCATATCCCTGCCAGAGAAGAAAAAGCCAGGCATGAGCCGCATTCTCCACCGATGCCCTGTCGGTAAAAGGGATGACCATATGCACGCTGCGCCCCCGGTACACCCCCTCCAGCCGTGTGACCTGATCCCGGCTGTCTACCGAGGTGATCTGCAAATCGGCTCTGCCCTTCATCGACCAGGTGATCTTTTGGCCTTCCGTCAGCAAGGGGCTCTTTTCCAGTGCCTGCACAATGTGCTCGTGATCGGCGCAGAAAAGCAGGGCAGTACTTCCCCGGAACAGTTTCAGTTTTTCCATGATCTTTTCTTCCATGGAGGAAAAATTTTCCTGATGCGCTTCCAGCACATTGGTAATGATTCCATAGTCGGGGCGCAGTATACCGGCCAAACGGCTCATTTCACCCGGCCGGGAAATACCCGCCTCAAAGATACCCATCCGGTGGGCGGGCTCAAGCATCCAGACCGACAGAGGGACCCCGATCTGTGAATTATAGCTACGCGGGCTCCTCACCAGGCGTATCTTTTCCTGAAGCACCTGGAACAACCATTCTTTCAGAATGGTTTTACCGTTGCTTCCGGTAATGGCAAGCACCGGATGGGGAAACTGCCGGCGATGGTGACCGGCCATCTGCTGCAGGGCCGTAAGGGGGTCTTCCACACTCACCCAGGCAGCCCCTTCCCAGGAGGGGATCTGAAATCCCGTACGAACCATAAAGTTCCTGATACCCTGCTTATAGGCAGCTTCCAGGTAGGCATGTCCGTCAGCCCTCATTCCGCTTATGGCAACAAATACCGAATCTCCGGGCATCACCACCTGGCGGGTATCTGTCACCACCCAGCGGATGATCCGGCTCCCGTCACCGGTCAGTGTGCCTCCCGTAATGCGGTTGATCTCATTGAGCTGGTAAGAGGCCATAGTCAGGTATTTTTTTCTTCCGTTTCTTCCCGCAACTCATTATAACAGCGCCGGCACAGAGGTTCATACAGCTCCTTTTCCCCCAGCAGCAGCACCTGATCATCATGGCTCTTCCTGTGCGAATACTGGGCAAGATTCCCGCAGCGGACACAGACGGCATGGACCTTGGTAATATATTCCGCCATGGCCATAATATCGGGCATCGGACCAAAAGGTTTGCCCTTGAAATCCATATCGAGGCCCGCCACAATGACCCTTATACCACTGCCGGCCAGCTGATTGCAAACATCCGCCAGTCCCCTGTCAAAAAACTGGGCTTCATCAATTCCCACCACCTCCACGCCCCCCGTAAGCAGAAGAATATTTCCCGAACCCGCCACCGGGGTTGACCTGATGGCATTGGAATCGTGCGATACCACTTCGTTTTCTGAATACCTCACATCCAGCATGGGCTTGAAAATCTCCACCCGCTGATTGGCAATCCGGGCTCTCTTAAGCCGGCGGATCAGTTCCTCGGTTTTCCCCGAGAACATCGAACCCGTGATCACCTCGATCCATCCCCTGCGTGAAGCGGGATCTACAGGATTTTCAAGAAACATGGTATAAGAATTTCTGATATTAATCGTTACCTTTACAAAAGTAAGGAAAAAGGCAAATGCACCATGGAAAAGAGGAACAAGTATACACAGCTGGTCGAAATTATCCATGAAACTGCCCGCCTGCTGGAGGATGCGGAAAGCAAAAACAGGTTGCCGGCTCTGGAACGGGACCTGATCCTGGAAAAACTCAGGGCCGTGTACGATGCGCTTTCGCGGCAAGCCGGCGGTTCAGAAAAAACCGACGATTTGCCTCAATATGTAGAAGGTGCAGAATCAGACCGGGAAAAGCCTTCAGAAGAACCACCCGACGAAACCTCCCTGGTTGCTTCGGCCTACCATGATGCCCATGCCGGTACGGAACCCGAAGAAAAATACAAACCTGCTGAAAGAGAAACCACGGAAAGCCGGCGGGTAAGTACAGAAACCGGAAACGGCAAAAAGAAGCAGCCTCTGATCGTGGCCGACCGGGTAAGCCAGCCAAGGGCTTTCAGGAACGAAGCGCTGGGACAGCATATGATCAGGGAGAATGTTTCCCGTAAGCTGAAGTCAAAACCCATAGACGATATTTCCAAAGCCATCGGGATCAACGACAAATTCCATTATATCCGGGAACTGTTTGCCGGGGATGCCGATCTGTATGAAAAAACCATCCGGACACTGAATGAAGTGCAGAATTTCAACCAGGCCTTTGAATTCCTGAACCGGAATTTCGACTGGGATATGGAAAATCCCTCGGTCCAGCATCTGCTGGAACTGACCCGAAGAAAATTCATCACTCCGGAAGATGAGTAAGCTGATCCTGGTCGCCACCCCAATTGGAAATCTGGATGATATTACCCGGAGAGCCGTTCACACGCTGGAAAAGGCGGATATTATCCTGGCGGAAGATACCCGAAAAACCGGTATTTTACTGAAACATCTGGGCATCAGCAGGAAAATATTGCCCCACCATGCATACAATGAACATAAATACCTCACATCCATTGTGCAAAGGCTCCGGGAAGGAAACACCGTTGCCCTGGTCACCGATGCCGGAACTCCCGGAATTTCCGACCCCGGGTACTTGCTGGTCAGGAAATGCCTGGATGAACACATCGAAGTAGAATGCATACCGGGCCCAACAGCCTTCGTACCTGCCCTGGTGCTTTCCGGACTGCCCATCGACCGTTTCTGTTTCGAAGGTTTCCTTCCCGCCCGGAAGGGAAGAAAAAAAACCCTTGAAAAACTGGCTGCCGAAAACCGAACCCTGGTTTTTTACGAATCCCCTCATCGTTTGTTGCGTACCCTGGATGATCTCAGCACTTTTTTCGGAGGTTCCCGCCGGATAAGCATCTCCAGGGAACTGACCAAAATCCATGAAGAAACCCTGAGGGGCACCCTGGATGAGTTGCGGGAAATCTTCCGGCAACATCCTCCCCGGGGCGAGTTTGTGATCGTGTTGGAAGGGAAACGGTAAATCCTGCCTGCCACACCGTACGTAAACGTACACCGGGTGTCCTCTTTCGTGGCATTTCCCAGGTCAGGAAAAACTGATTAATCTTTGCTATTTATTTGATTACATGTTTTTTACAATTATTGGCATGCTATGTGTTGTATAAACACGCGGAGGATAAAATCATTAAAAAACAAAACCATGAAAAGACTGATGACAGAAAAGAACGGGTTTCCCAAACCTCTGGGAATGTTGATCATCATGGTAATCATTATGGTCACTTCATTTATGAACCTGGTTTTTTCAGGCAACGGCCCTTCCACAGGATTTCAGGAAGTTCACCAGGTAAACGAAGTAATCTTCACACCGTCTCCCCGGGTGTAGTCACCGCACCATATCCCGGCATGATCCCTGCCCTGTGGCTGCACCAGATCTGCCGGAAACCATATAATATCCGCATAAAAGAGGCTGTCTCAAAAGGGCAGCTTCTTTTTTTTTCCCATGTACACTACCGTACGAATCTGTCCTGATTTCATGCAATTTTAACAATCATTTAAATATTAACTGAATCGTATTATTCTGATTATTTGATAGTTGATTACTATGGCATGCCATATGAACCGGATTATACGATCATCAAAAGCAGGAGGAATCACCATGAAAAAAACGATGCATTTCAAATGTCCGGGAATCATCCTTTTATTATGGTTCCTGATGTGCAACGGTTGCCATGCCCAGCAAACCGCTGTTTCAAAAAAGCATCATCACGGGACAGACCCTTACCTGGCTTCCTGGATCACGCACAGAGAAATGGCCGGACTATCAAGGGAATCGGATCAGTATATGGCTTCCATCCGCCTGAACGATATCAGCGAACTTGAGCCCTGGATGCTGGATCCGGCAACCTGGGGAAATGAAGCCATAAACCGGATGCTGCGATTATGGCTTTCAGGGCATAATACCCTGACACGCCTGGAAAAATGGATGCTGGAACCGCCCCAACCCGGCGAAAAAATAGAATGACTGACTCACAGGTCACGTGGAACTGGAATCTTATAAATCTCTTTCTCCAGAAAATGTTCTATACGGAAGAAATATCTTTTTTCTTCCGGTTCCACCAGGGTGATGGCTACCCCACTGGCTTTGGCCCGGGCCGTGCGTCCAACCCGGTGAATATAATCTTCGGGGTCACGGGGAACATTGAAATTCACCACCAGGTCAATTCCAACAATATCTATACCTCTTGACAGCAGATCGGTTGCCACCAGCAACTGGATGTTTCGGTTGCGGAACTGCCTCAGAACTTCATCCCGCTGGGGCTGGGTCAGGTCGGAATGAATTGCCCTGGCGGATAATCCGATGGATTTCAGCTCCTTTTCCAGCTGAGAGGCCATTCGTTTGGTGGAGGTAAACATCAGCACGGTCTGGAGCTCTTTCCCCTGCAGCAGTTGCCTGATAAGAGGGATCTTTTTCTGAGGAGGAATAAAATAAGCGGCTTCCAGCACTCCTTCAGCCGGTTTCGAAGGGGCAATATTTACCTCCACGGGATGGCGCAGGATTTTTTTGGCCAGTTTACGGATATCCGACGGCATGGTAGCCGAAAAAAGGAGATTCTGCCTTATCGGTGGAAGAAAAGACAGTATTTGAAGGATGTCATCATAAAAACCCATATCCAGCATCCTGTCGGCTTCATCCAGGACAAGATGTTTCAGGTGGTCCAGTTTCAGGATGCCCAGGTTCAGATACGAGAGAAGTTTGCCCGGGGTGGCAACCACAATATCGGTCTGCATTTCCAGCGCCCGTTTTTCTTTTTCCCAGGCCACCGCATCTCCCCCGCCGTATACCGCTATGGAACTTACCGGAGTGAAATAGGCCAGCCCTTGAAGTTGCATATCGATCTGCTGGGTCAATTCACGCGTTGGGGCAATGATCAGGGTGTCGACCCCTTCCTTTTTTCCGTCTTCCAGAATATGATGCAATACGGGCAGCAGATAGGCAGCGGTTTTACCTGTTCCCGTCTGTGCACAACCGATCAGGTCCTGCTTTTCCAGAATGGCAGGAATGGTCTGTTCCTGTATGGGAGTGGGCTCGGTATACCCCATGGCTTCCAGACCCTCCATAATCTCTTTTCTCAGTTTAAAATCTTCAAATTTCAATGTATCCTTTTCTTTTTATCATTAATATTGAATAAAATTTTATTTATTTTAATTTATATTTTAATTATATTAATTTGTATTTTAATTTTATTGTATTTTTTTTGCATTGTAATAAAATTCTATTTTCACTTTTTTCGGGATATCAGGCAATTTACCGGAAAAGCAAATCATGGATTTTCATAATCACGGGTACGGCTATCCCTCCTGCGGCGATCTTGATGATATAGCCCGGTAACGCGGGCATCAGCCCGTTCCGCAGAGCAGGAACAAATCCCTGACTGAAGGAAAGATGAACCGTGCCGAAAAAAAGGATTACGAGGGTCCCCAGGCTCAGGCTAATGATACTGAAGGGAATATTCCTGTTCCATTCCAGTTCGCCGTGCCTCCCCACATACCAGGCGGCCAGGGGATAACTGTACATAAATCCGCCCTGAGAACCGGTCAGTACCGATAATCCGGATCCTTCTCCGGCAAAAACGGGAACTCCGGTCACACCCAGAACCAGGTACAGCAGGGAAGCCCCTACCCCGATCCACCTGCCCAGAAGCAATGCCACGCCCAACACGGCAAAACTCTGTCCGGTCACCTGTATCAGGGAATCGTTCCATGGCACGTAAAAATGGATCTGGGCAAAGAAAGCCATAATCAATGCACCGGCGGGTATCCACACCAGATAATTAAAAATCCTGCGGTGTTTCTTCAGATCCATGGGTAACTCAGTGAAACAAAAGTAGTAAAAAATACGGCATGGCTGAATCAAAGGCAGGGGTTACTGAATTCCGAGCCGGATCATCCACCCGGCCTGCCGGCCTCTCACAGCGGAAATCTTTCCTGATCGCACATCATTGGGAACTTCAATAAAGAAGTGGAACCGCACATCCCCCACCCTCAATATTTTCCCGTTCAGGGACCCTCCGTAATAATAGTCAATTGGGGTTCCCCCTACCGAAGACAGGCGGCCTTTTTTCACCTCCCCGTCCATTTCCGGAAAATAATCCAGTTCCACACTGCCCACCCTTTTCAGTTTTCCAGCCCGTGCATCGCCCAGGTAAGGATCAAAATATTCCAGTGCCACTTCCCCGATTGCCGAAAGTTTCCCGGCCCGCCGGGCATCATGGAAATAAACGATATCCACCTCATTCATCGATATGATCTTCCCATATTCGGGTCCAAGAAGGGTGGAATAGGCAAACTCCCCTTCCCCGCTGGCCTTTAATACCGGATTTCCCTTGTCATCCACCGACAGAATTACCTGGCCGTTGTTTCCCACCCGTATCAGATCAATGAGAAAATGTTCTCCGCCGGGAGCCACATGCATTACCAGCGGCCCGGGCATCTGTGCGTTCACGGGCCGGTTCAGGAAAAACCCCGCGCCAAGCAGGATTATGTATAGGAAGGGTTTCATGATAAAAAGACTTCTGTCAAAAGTAATGATTTTCCGGCGTGTGTTTTTTATATTTGTTGTTTTTTCAGGCCATGGCTCCGTATACCCATCTTTTCTTTGACCTGGACGGAACTCTCTGGGACATTGAACGCAACACCCGAATTACCCTGGAGCAGATCGTGCACCATATAAACCATGAACCGCTGAAGTCCCTCAGTGACAGGTTTATAGAACGGTATCATGTGAACAACGACCGTTTATGGGAACTATACAGGAACCAGGGGATTGATAAGGACAAGCTGAGATGGTACCGGTTTTATCTGACCCTGAAAGACCTGGACATTGATAGCATGGCTATGGCCCGGGAACTGGACCGTGCCTATATTGAAAAATCCCCCCTGCAAACCAACCTGATAGCACACAGCCGGGAGGTTCTGGAATACCTCACAGGAAAAGACTATCAAATGTACATTGTCACCAACGGTTTTAACGAGGTACAGTTCAGAAAAATCAGGGAAAGCGGGCTGGAGGAATTTTTCCGTGGAATGATCACATCAGAAATGGCCGGGGTTCTGAAGCCCCATCGCCGGTTTTTCGAATACACCCTCTCACACACAGGTGCCGGCAGGGAAAGGAGCCTGGTTATTGGCGACAGCCTGGAAGCTGACATACAGGGAGCAATGGATGCCGGTCTGCACGCCATATATTTCAACAGAAGCCGAAACGGGGAGGTTCCCGAAGGAATCCGGGTTATTCATACACTGACCGAACTGAAGGAATTTCTCTGATCAGAAGGGAACATCCGGTTCATTCTCATCCGAACCTCTCCTGCCCTGTGAAATGCCGTGGTCGTTATCTTCATTCATCTTCGAGGTACGGGTCAGCACAGCGGGCATGTCATCCAGTATCGGGCTGATCATTTCCTCATCCATTTCCACGAATTTAGCCATGGTGTCCTTGAACCTCAGCCTCACATCGCCTATCTGGCCGTTCCTGTGCTTGGCTACGATGATCTCGGCCACTCCTACCAGGGAGTTTCCTTCCTCATCGGCAGTCAGTCCGTACCGTTCGGGGCGGTGAATGAATATCACCAGGTCGGCATCCTGTTCAATGGCCCCCGATTCCCTCAAGTCGGACAGTTGCGGACGTTTATCTCCCGAACGGAGCTCCACCGAGCGGTTGAGCTGCGAAAGGGCGATGATGGGAATATCCAGTTCCTTGGCAATGGCTTTGAGTGAACGGGAAATATTGCTTACCTCCTGTTCCCGGCTGCCTCGGCCATCGCCCGTGCCGGTTATAAGCTGCAGATAATCGACAAACACAGCCTGTACCTGGTGCTGGATTTTCAGCCGGCGGCACTTGGCCCGCAGTTCGAAAAGGGAAATGGCCGGTGTATCGTCAATAAAGATGGGGGCATCCACCAGTTTTTTGATCTTGATATCCAGTTGCTGCCATTCGTATTCGTGCAGCCTGCCGTTCCTGATCTTGTCGGCAGGAAGCTCTGTTTCGCTGACTATCAGGCGGTTAACCAGCTGTATCGACGACATTTCCAGAGAAAAGATGGCAATGGGCCTCTTGTGTTCCACGGCTATATTGCGGGCCATGCTCAGGGCAAAAGCGGTTTTCCCCATGGAAGGGCGGGCGGCAACGATAATCAGGTCGGACTTCTGCCAGCCTGAGGTAATGCGGTCGAGCCGGGTAAATCCCGAAGGCACCCCGCTCAGGCTATCTTCCCTTTTTCCTGCTTCCTGTATCTGATAGATGGCTTCTTTGATCAGCACATCGAGGGAGGAAGTTTCCTTCTTGATGTTCCCCTCAGCAATCTCGAACAGCTCCTGTTCGGCAAAATCCAGCAGATCGTCCACATCAATGCTTTCATCATAGGCCCGGGTCTGTATTTCCGAAGCCACCCGGATGAGCTCACGCTGAATGTATTTCTGGGCAATGATCCGGGCATGGTATTCCACATGGGCTGCCGAAGCCACCCGGCTGGTAAGCTGGGTAAGATAATGAGGTCCACCCACTTCGTCGAGCTGGTTCTTGGTTCTCAGGTCCTCGGTCACCGTCAGCAGGTCGATAGCCATTTCACGTGAAGAAAGGCTGACAATCGACCGGTATATTTTCTGGTGCGCTTCCTTGTAGAAACTTTCAGGCTTCAGAATATCCAGGATGGATATGACGGCATCCTTTTCCAGCATAATGGCACCCAGCACGGCTTCTTCCAGGTCAACCGCCTGAGGGGGGATTCTTCCAATATCCATGCTGACCGGGTCAATACGGGGTTTTTTCTGATTTTCTCTTTTCTGGGCCATTCCGGGTCATTTTTCAGGTCCAAAGGTACGGAATTGAAACCGGCCCCGGCAACCCCAAAAAGGCAATATTATGAACAGAATGTCAAATAACCGGACTAACTATTGTTGATAACCGGTCATTCAGGTGTAAATACTCCTGTTAATAAGAAAAGGGGTGTATAACATGAGAGGATTTTTTGCATTTTGTCAGCAAATTAAGTAAACCTTTTTTTGTGAATTGCGTCAAAAGAGTATAATCAAAAAATCTGATTCATTATGAAAAAACTATTCTCTCTTGTATTAATCATAGGCACATTCTCACCTGTGTGGTCACAGGCAGTCAGAAATGCAGCAGAAACGACCGGAAACAGAAAACAGGTTTCAAAAGACCGGAACCAGCTTGAAAGAGACCGGTTTGAACTTCAGGCATTTATACAAAAAACAGCACGCTTTGATGCTGCCTGGGAAAGCAGGGATCTTCCGGCCCTTCGATCCATAAAGGCAGAATTGCTCGCTGATATGCACCGAGAGATCATGCAGACGGAGAGCAAGCTGAAAAAAGATGCCGCTGAGGTAGTTTCTTCCAGATCGGAACTGAGATCAGAATCCCGGGAGATCAGGCGGGACAGGAAAGAACTGAGGGGTCCCGGACGTGAAATCGGCGATCGAAGGGATATACAGGCCGACCGGGTCGACCGCATGGATGACCGAAAGGATCTGGCAGATGACAGGTCGGACTTTGCTTCTCAGGCGGATTTGCTAACCCGTCAGAAGGAAATATATACCACCCTGAAGGCGTACACTTTCTCTCTGGAGCCTTCTGTCAGCGAAAAAGAGAGAGCCAACAGGCAACTGTTGAAAGAATTTATCCGTACCATGCAGGTGGATATCCGCATGACTTACGGGGAATTGTCGGAAGACCGCAGGGAGGTGCGGGAAGACCGGAAAGAAAGGCGCGACGACCGTCGCGAAAGGAGGGAAAGGGTCTTCTGACCGCCTGTTTCCGAGCACTTTACAAAACTTCTGTTTTTCTGATGGAAAGTTTTTTTATCTCTTCCATTGCGGATTCCCTTACTGAGAATTTATCCATTACTTTTGCCTTCGGAAACATCCGGAAATTTATGCCATATGATCATATTCCCACATGCCAAAATCAATCTGGGTTTGCGGGTCACCGGCAAACGTTCTGACGGATACCACTCCATTGAGACGGTGATGGTGCCCCTGGCCTGGTTTGACATACTGGAATTTGTTCCCGCCCAGGAAGAAGAAGAAACCTCACTGTCGGTCACCGGCCTGGAAGCCGGCATCCCGCCCCGGGAAAATCTGGTATACAGAGCCTGGAAGGTTCTGTCGGAAAAACACTCCCTTCCTCCCCTGCAAATCCACCTGCACAAAACCATTCCGGCCGGGAGCGGGCTGGGAGGAGGTTCGGCCGATGCAGCTTTTATGCTGCGCGGGCTGCGTAACTACTTCCGCATTCCTTTGCCGGAACAGGACTGGGTGGATATGGCTCTTTCCCTGGGCAGCGACTGCCCTTTCTTCATGTATGATACGCCCTGTGTGGCCCGGGGACGGGGAGAGATACTGGAACCATTGGATTTGGGTCTGAGCGGCTATGAGCTGATGGTGGTGGTCCCTCCGGTCAAAATATCCACCGCCCTGGCATACAGAGGGGTTATGCCGGCACCCGCGGAAGAATCCCTGGCCGAACGGATACGGGAACCGGTTGACGAATGGAAAAACCATATAATGAACGATTTCGAGCCCGTCATTTTCAGTGAGTATCCGGCAGTTAGGAATATCCGCGACCGGCTGTACGAACGGGGGGCCGTGTACGCTTCCCTGAGCGGCAGCGGCTCGTCGGTTTTCGGTATTTTCCGGCAGGGGGATGCCCCTGACCAGTCGGATTTCGCAAAAATGACCTGCTGGAAAGGAGGAATTAAAAAACCGGGCGAAAGCCCGGTTTCATGAATCATGATCATTCCTCTTCCAGTTCGATCAGCAGAAGATCCTTTGGCACCTTTACTCCCTCCTTTACGTGCACTGCTTTTACGGTCCCGGCCAGGGGTGATTTGATCCGGTTCTTCATTTTCATGGCTTCCAGTACCAGAAGGTCCTGACCCTCTTTCACTTTCTGACCATCGCTTACATACACCTTCAGGATCAATCCGGGAATAAATGAAAGAATATGCCGGGGGTTTTCGGGAATCCGTGGTTTTCTGTTCTCGAACTTCCTGGTGAAGTAGGTTCTGTATTTTGTTCCCTCAATCACCAGGGATTTAAACCTTGCTTTCTTCTTTCTGGTCTTGTCCTCATTCATAGTGCACCTTTTTAGAACGGAGGAACTCCGTGTTTTTTCTTCGGTCCGGAAATGGCCTTACTGGCCGATACTTCAATGGCATGAAGCAGCAATTTCCGGGTTTCTTCAGGTTCGATCACGGAATCAATATACCCTTTGGCAGCAGCCACATAAGGATTGGCAAATTTTTCCTTGTATTCCTTCACCTTTTGTTTCCTCATTTTCTCAGGATCCTTTGCTTCACTGATCTCTTTTCTGAAAATAATATTGGCAGCTCCTTCGGGTCCCATTACAGCAATTTCAGCCGTGGGCCAGGCAAATACAAAGTCGGCACGCAAATGCCGGGAACTCATGGCAATATATCCCCCGCCATAAGCTTTCCGCAGGATCACGGTCATTTTCGGCACGGTTGCTTCCGAATAGGCATACAGCACCTTGGCCCCGTGCCTGATCACCCCGGCATGCTCCTGGTCGGCTCCGGGCAGGTAGCCCGGCAGGTCCACCAGGGTGACGATGGGGATGTTGAACGCATCGCAGTACCGGATAAAACGGGCGGCCTTATCGGAAGAATCCACATCGAGCACTCCGGCAAGTACCAGCGGCTGGTTGCATACGAAACCAACTGTCCTGCCACCCATCCGCCCGAATCCTATCACCAGGTTGCGTGCCCATTTTTCCTGTATCTCGAAAAAGTCGGAATCGTCCACGATGGCCCGTACCACATCGCGCACATCATACGGCTGGGTGGGATCACCCGGGACGATCTTTTCTATCTGGAATTCGCTTTTGGGTTCCCGTGTTTCGAAAGTGCGGGGTTTATGGGTATTATTCCGGGGAATGAAGGTGATAAGCTTCTTGATCTGCTCAAAGCATTCCTCCTCACTCTCGGCATAGAAATGGGCATTCCCCGAAATTTCACTGTGTACATGGGCACCTCCCAGATCTTCCATAGTGATCTCCTCTCCCAGTACGGTTTTGATCACTTCGGGGCCGGTGATGAACATTTTGGAAATTTTGTCTACCACGAACACAAAATCGGTAAGGGCCGGAGAATACACAGCCCCGCCGGCACAGGGTCCCAGTATGACCGATATTTGCGGGATAACGCCCGATGAAAGGGTGTTCCGGAAAAATATTTCACCGTATCCGGCCAGCGAATTGACTCCTTCCTGTATCCTGGCTCCTCCCGAGTCATTTATCCCGATGAGAGGCATCCGCATTTTCAGTGCATGGTCCATGATCTTGGTGATCTTGCGCGCATGCATCATCCCGAGCGACCCCCCGGCAACGGTAAAGTCCTGGGCAAAGATACAGACAGGCTCTCCGTAAATAGTACCTGTCCCGATGATCACACCGTCGCCATGAAGGATTTTCTTGTCCATGTTAAAATCCCTGGCTTCGTGTTCCACAAACAGGTCATACTCATGAAAAGAATCATCATCCAGGATCTTTCTGATCCTTTCCCTGGCGGTCAGTTTCCCCATGGCAATCTGCTTCTCGATGGCCTTCTCACCTCCACCCAGCAGCACCTCCTGGCGGCGTTTCTGCAGTTCCTTGATTTTTCTTTTTAAAGGCATGATACTTGGTTTTGGTTAGCATGCGGGCACGGTATCCCGTTTGCCCGGATTTTTACTTCCGGAACCGATATCTGGTCCCGCGTCAAAATTATGAAAAAAAACGAATAGCCATAGCCCCGTTTGCCAGACACATGTAACCGGCTTAATACCAGTATTTTGTCATTCTTATTTCGGAGCCATTTTGTACAGCGCCAGGGCGATTATGCCGTACAGGATATTCGGGATCCAGGTGGCCAGAAAAGGGTTTATGGCCCCCCCAATGGCGAACTGCTGCGAGAACTGCATAAAAAGAAGGTAGGAAAACGTAAGAAACAGGCCAAAACCGATGTGGACCCCCATGCCGCCCTTCACCTTCCTTGTAGAGAGGGCCACGCCTATCAGGGTAAGGATAAGGGTGGAAAAGGGGAAAGCAAAACGGTTGTACAGCTCAATAAGGTACTCCTCCACATTACTGGCGCCCTGCAGTCGCTGCTGATCAATAAAGTCGTTCAGTTCACCCACACTCATGGTCTCTGTGATCTTATCCTCCTGCAGGATAAAATCGGAAGGGGTAAGGTAGATGGTGGTATCCACCTCCCTTCCCGAGATCAGTTCCTCCCCTTTCCCGGTAAAATTCCTTATATAATATTCACGGGCGGTCCATTTATTAACTGTGGAGTCCCATTTGATATACGAAGCAAACATTTTCGATTCCAGCTCACCCTCGTCGCTGAACTTTTCCATTGAGAACTTATAACCTATCTGGGAAACGTTACTGTAAGTTTCCACATATACAAAAATCCCCGGACGCACCTGTCTGTGAATGTTCCTCTCGCGGTGGTAAGTGGGGGGAGTCCGGTAATACAGGGCTTCAAAGGCGATTCTTTTTTCATTGGCCTCAGGAATCACATAATTGCTGAGGGAAAAAGAAGCCAGTGCCAGAAGGGTGGCGCTGATCATATAGGGAACCATCAGCCTCCTGAAGCTCAGCCCGCTGCTCAGGATAGCGATGATCTCCGTATTGTAAGCCATTTTGGAAGTAAAGAAAATCACCGTGATAAAGGTGAAGAGGGGAGAAAACAACACCGCGAAATAGGGAATGAAATTCAGGTAATAATCGAAAATAATGGCTTTCAGAGGAGCTTCTTTTTCGATAAAATCATCCAGCTTTTCCGAAATATCGAAAACCACCACGATCATCAGGATCATGGCCAGAGCCAGAACAAAGGTCCCCAGAAACTTCCGGATAATGTACCGGTCGATGATCAGTAAACCGGGAATTCTCATAATTTTCTCATCAGTTTCGGAATGATCTGTTCTTTCCATGTACCAAACGACCCATCGATGATCCTCTCTCGGCATTCCTGCATAAGGCGCACATAGAACCCCAGGTTGTGGACACTGGCAATCATACTGGCCATGATTTCATTCGAAACGGCCAGATGCCTGAGATAAGCTTTCGAATACCGGCTGTATGAGGTGGAGCCTGCCGGATCAATGGCTGAAAAATCGTGCTGCCACTTTTTGTTCCGGATATGGATCATTCCCTCACTTGTAAACAGCATGCCATTCCTGGCATTCCGGGTAGGCATTACGCAGTCGAACATATCCACTCCCCTTGCCACCGACTCAAGCAGGTTGGCAGGTGTTCCCACTCCCATCAGATACCGGGGTTTCCCGGCAGGAAGGATCGAGTTCACCAGCTCCGTCATCCGGTACATTTCTTCTGCGGGTTCCCCCACCGACAAACCGCCGATGGCATATCCTTCCGCTTCCAGTGTGGCTGCAAATTCGGCCGATTCTATTCTCAGTTCAGGAAAAACACTGCCCTGCACAATAGGAAAAAACGACTGGGAATATCCGTAAAACGGGGATGTGTTCCTGTATCTTTCCCATCCCCGAAGCAACCAGCGATGTGTCAGATCCATGGATTTCCGTGCATCCTTCTCCGAAACCGGATAAGGAGTGCATTCATCCAGGGCCATCATGATATCCGAACCGATAGTTCGCTGGATATCCACCACTAACTCGGGGGTAAACATGTGGCGGGAACCGTCAATGTGTGAGTGGAACACCACGCCATCCTCCTGAAGCTTGCGGTTGTCGGCCAGGGAAAAAACCTGGTATCCCCCGCTGTCGGTGAGCAATACCCCGTCCCAGCCCATGAAACTGTGTAAACCTCGTGCTTCGCGCAATACATCCATCCCCGGCCTGAGGTACAGGTGATACGTATTCGCCAGGAGGATACCCGTACCCACTTCTCCACGCAACATCTGATTGCTTACCGCTTTCACGGTTCCTCCGGTTCCCACCGGCATAAAAACAGGTGTTGGTATGCGCCCGTGACCGGTGGTGATCATGCCGGCACGTGCTCCTGTGTTTTTATCGCAGGCCTCGAGGGTAAATTCCATAGGGTCATTTTCCTGCCCAAAGATAAGAATATATCATTCATCTTGCCCGTTGAACAAATCGGTATTGCGAAACCTGAAATTGTTTGATAATATTAACGGCTGACAATCCCGTGAAGGAAACAAACATGATTATTCCTGACAACTATTTGACTACCATTGCATTGTTTGTTTTTTTGTGTGCATTTCTGGTGCAGGGGTTTTATCTGTTTTTCTTCTATCTGCGGGTCGCCAGATTCCGGCAGAAAGACGGAACGGCAAAACCGGAACCGGTATCGGTAATTATTTGTGCCCGCAACGAAGCCACCTGTCTGGAAAAGTTTCTGCCAAAGGTACTCACCCAGGATTATCCTGACTACGAAGTGATCGTGGTAAACGACTGTTCTGAAGACCGAACCGAAGAAGTTCTTGAACAACTGGCCGGCCGGTATCCCCGCCTGAGGGTCACCACCATAAAAAAAGACGAAAAATTCAGGCACGGGAAAAAGCTGGCACTGACCATCGGTATCAAAGCCGCGAAACACGACCTTCTGCTGTTAACCGATGCCGATTGTGCTCCAGAAAGCCCCCGCTGGATAAGTCACATGCAGAAGCACTTCAGCAGAAAGACCGATTTCGTACTGGGATACGGCGGGTATTTCTCAGTCAAGGGCTGGCTGAACCTGCACATCCGGATGGATACAGCATGGATAGCCATGCAATACCTGGGGTATGCCCTGGCGGGAATCCCGTACATGGGAGTGGGAAGAAACCTGGCATACCGAAAGAATATATTTTTTGAAAACAGGGGGTTCGCCAGCCATACGCATCTGGAATCGGGTGATGACGATCTGTTCGTCAACGCCCATGCACGGAAAAACAACATCCGGGTTGAAATAGCCCCTGCCGCCCACACAAGGTCGGTTCCCGCCGCTTCTCTGAAAGAATGGATTGTCCAGAAAAAGCGCCACATGACTACAGGCAGCCGGTACCGGAAAGCCACCCGGCTGCTGCTTGGCGGGGAATGGTTTTCCAGGATCCTGTTTTATGCCGGTTTTATCACCCTGCTCTTCCTTTACGAGCCCTGGTACATCCCTCTTTCCGTATTTGTATTACGCTGGCTGATGCAATTGGTCGTATTCAAAATTGTTATGCGTCGTCTCAATGAAAATAATTTATTGTTATATTCGCTACTTTATGATGCGGTTCAACCGTTTCTGAACATGTTGCTCTTTTTGGCTGCGAAGGTGAAAGCAAGAAAAAGTAAATGGTAATAAATCCCAATTTATCCGAAAAGGCCCAGTACGATCTGCTCCTGGTGGAGAGGGCGCGATCGGGCGATCAGAGGGCCTTTGCCGATCTGATGGGCCGTTACAGGGATGCCATTTATTTTATGCTTCTGAAGATGGTGAACAATGCCAGTGATGCGGAAGATCTTACCATTGAGGCTTTCGGAAAGGCTTTCAAGAACATTCACCAGTATGCTCCGAATTTTGCCTTCAGTACCTGGCTTTTCAAGATAGCTACCAACAACTGCATCGATTTTATCAGAAAAAAGCGTGCCGATCATATTTCATTAGACCAGAACGATGAAGACCCCGAACGGATGTCGGGCAATGTGCCCGCGGGGACACCCGATCCGGAAGAAACTATGATCCGCGACCAGAAAGCCGTACTTCTGAGAAATGTGGTAACCAAACTCAAACCAAGATACAGGAAACTGGTGGAACTGAGATATTTCAATGAATATTCCTATGAGGAGATTGCCAATGAACTGAACCTGCCCATAGGGACTGTGAAAGCCCAGTTGTTCCGGGCCAGGGAACTGCTGTACAATATCCTTAAAAGTACCGGTACCCGCCCCTGATCAAGCCCTGTTTTTCTTATGGAAAGACTAACATGCTATTTCCCGGGAATTTCTTCGGAAACCATCGGTCAGCTTGAGCGTTTCAGGGATCTTTTTCTGGAATGGAACCAGCGTGTCAATCTGATCTCCAGAAAAGACAGTGAAAACCTCACCGAAAGGCACATACTGCATTCTCTTTCCATTGCCCTCTATTATCCTTTCATTCCGGGGACCAGGGTTATCGACATCGGTACGGGAGGGGGATTCCCGGGGATACCCCTGGCCATTTATTTCCCCGAAGTACAATTCACCCTGGTTGATTCGGTAAGTAAAAAAATCAGGGCTTTACGGGAAATTACAGGCCGGCTGAAGCTGAAAAACGTGAAACCACTGGCTGCCCGGGCAGAAACACTGGACAATACTTTCGATTTCATAACCAGCCGGGCTGTAATGGCATTCCCCCGTTTTGTAAAACTCTTCAACCACCTGCTGGCCCCCGGGGAAAAAAACGGCACCGCCCACGGTATCCTTTACCTGAAGGGGGGGGACCTGGAAAAGGAACTGGGAAGATACTACCGTGCGGCCAGCATACATGCGTTGAATGAAAAGCTGGAAGAAACCTGGTTCAAAACCAAAAAACTCATTTACCTGCCTTACCATGTTTTATACAAGGCATAATTTCAGAAGGGTATTTTTGGTTTATCGGAAAAAACATTACTTTTGCAGTCTTATTTGAAAAACACAAAGCCGACACACCATGAAAAGGACATTTCAGCCCTCACGGAGAAAGAGAAGGAACAAGCACGGTTTCCGTAACAGGATGGCTACCGCCAACGGCAGAAAAATACTGGCCTCAAGGCGTGCCAAAGGAAGAAAGAAGCTGTCGGTCAGCGACGAACCCCGACATAAACTTTAACCGGTTTTTCCATAAAATCACCCTGAAAAAGTAAAGGAACCCCCTTTACTTTTTTTTTGCAAATATTTTCATCCTCCCGCACCTCCGGTTAAACAACAGATAATTTTATCTTTGTTCCCACGTTCATATAAAGAAACTGAAAAAACTCCCGCCAGCGGTTATGAAATTCCGTCAGTTCATTTTCAGCAGGATCTTCCTGAAACATCTTCTTTTCGCCGTTATTGCGGCCGTGGTCATTGTACTGGGCACCCTCCTCTGGCTGCACCTGTATACTTACCACGGAAAATCGCGACCTGTACCCGACCTTACCGCCCTTACCCTGGATGAGGTGGAAGAGATCGTAAAAAAAAATAAAATGCGGTATGTGGTATTCGACAGCGCCTATACCGACCTGGTTCCCAGGGGCACCGTGTACGAACAAAATCCACGCCCCGGTACCCGTGTGAAAAAAGACAGGAAAATTTTCCTTACCATGAATGCCGTATTGCCCGACTCGGTGGCCGTTCCGAATATTATCGGCAACAGCCTGAGGCAGGCCCGGGCCATTCTGGAAAACAACGGGCTGATGGTGGGAAAGCTGAACTATTATCCCGACATAGCCATCAACAATGTTTTGCGGATCAAATATAATGGGCAGGAAATTCAGCCCGGGAAAAACGTGGTCAAAGGCTCGGCCATTGACCTCGACCTGGGACAGGGGCTCAGCAACAGAAAAACCATACCCCCCGACCTGATCGCCCTTAGGCTCGAGGAGGCAAAACGTAGAATCCTGAATGCTTCACTCAACCTGGGCGCCGTAACGTTCGACGAAACAGTGGAAACCCTGAAAGACTCCCTGCAGGCCTTTGTGTGGAAACAGGTTCCGGTACACACCGAGGAAAATCAGGTGCAGCTGGGCACTCCAGTTTATGTTTGGCTTACCCTCGATTCGCTGTTGCTGCCCGGGAAAGACACCCTCGACCTAAACCTCCCGCCGGGAAATGAAGAAAATATGGATCCATAGTACCCTGCTGTTTCTTTTCGGTCTGGAACTGTCAGCCCAGGAAAATCTTACCCTGTTCGGATTCAACCCCGTTCTGTATCAGCAGAAGGCCCGTTTCCTGCAGGAAAAAAAGGAAATCACCACCCGGGATACCCTGGAGCTTCCTTTTTTCGACGATTTTTCCATACCGGGCGTATATCCCGACCAGACCAAATGGTTAGACATGGGAGCCTACATTAATTCCGAAATGGCACTCCAGATGGTCAGTATTGGAGTGGCAAGCCTGGATGTGCTTGATTCCGCCGGCACGGTTTATCCCTATGCCACCACCACCCCTTTTATGGCCGAATCGCTCACGTCTGCACCCATCAATCTTGATCTGCCGGCGGGATCGGGAGTATTCCTCAGTTTCTTTTACCAGCCGGGTGGAAGGGTCAATCCCCCGGAGTCACAGGATAGCCTGCTGCTCGAATTCAGGTCGCCGCTGGTACCCGAATGGGAGAAGGTGTGGAGTACGCCGGGATTCGAATCAGATACCTTCCACCACGTAATTCTTCCGGTGGATGATCCACGGTTCCTGGTCAAAGGATTCCAGTTCCGTTTCAGAAATTATGCCAGCATCCTGGTTCCTCCCGGTCTGGAAGGCATGGCCGGAAACCAGGATATCTGGCACCTGGATTACATCTTCCTTGACAAAGACCGCTCAGAGAACGATACGGTGTACCGCGATGTGGCTTTTGTGGAACCCCTGCACTCCCTGCTGGTGAATTATGAAGCCATCCCATGGCACCACTGGTCGGCCGCCCGGTTACAGGAAATGTACGACAGCATATACATCACCTACCGGAACAACGGCACACTCACCAACGTTACCCGCTATTTCAAAATACGCGACTCCCTGGATCAAAGTCAGGTTTATTACTACAGCGGCGGTGCCGACAATATTGAAGCCCAGGAGGTAATAAAATACGGTTCGAAACTGGTGTACACCTTTTCTTCCCCTGCAACCGACAGCGCCCTTTTCGAGGTGAAAAGTTACCTGAACACCGATCCGCTTGATTTCAGAGGAAACGACACCATCAGGTATTATCAGCGATTTAATAATTATTATTCCTATGACGACGGCTCCCCGGAAAGCGGTTACCTGGTAAACGGGGAGGGAATGGCGGGAGCCATGGTGGCTTTGCGTTATAAAACCTATCTCACCGACTCCCTGCGGGCTGTGGATATCCTGTTCAATTCCACCTACCAGGGATCCGGCCAGGATCCTTTTACACTGGCCGTATGGGACGATCAGGACGGATTCCCGGGGAACCTGATCTACTCACAGGAATGTACTGTTCCCGAAACGAAGGAAAAACTGCTCGGTTTCCACACCATCCCTCTTGAAGAACCAGTGGAAGTATCGGGCAACTTCTACGTGGGATATATTCAGTCAACCGACCAGGGTCTCAATATCGGAGCCGACCTGAACCGCGACCGGTCACAACACCTGTTTTATTATGCTCCCGGAAGCGGGGAATGGAAAAACACCTCCCTAAACTTATCCCTCATGGTTCGGCCCATTCTCGGTTCGCCCCTTGTTTCAGGAAACCCCCATCTGTCGGAAGAACCGCTCATCACTCTGTATCCCAATCCGGCCGATGCATACATTACCCTTCACATACCGGGACAGATTCACGAACAAATCAGGAGGATCACCCTCATCAACAGCCAGGGCCAGATCATTCGGATGTACACAGAAATCCCCGACCGGATTGACCTGTCCTCTTTTCCTGCCGGATTTTATTTTCTGATGGTAGAAAGGGATAACAACCGGATAGAAAATCATAAATTCATGATCATAAAATAGTGAATGGTTTGACTAACCGGAATCATTCGGAAGAGACGTGGGACGATTCCCAGGACCTGTATGAACATTACCGTTTTGAGGCAGACCCGGGCCAGGCACTGCTCCGGATTGACAAATTCCTCACTAACCGGATGCAGAACACCTCACGGAGCCGTATCCAGGCAGCTGCCCAGGCAGGGAATATTCTGGTGAACAACCAGCCCGTAAAACCAAATTATAAAGTCAAGCCGGGAGATGTCATCAGCATTGTGCTGGCCTACCCTCCGGTGGACCGCGAGATTGTCCCGGAAAATATCCCTCTGGACATCGTGTACGAGGACGAGCACCTGATCGTGATCAACAAGGAGGCAGGTATGGTGGTGCACCCGGGTCACGGGAATTACAGTGGCACCCTGGTGCATGCCCTTGCCTATCATCTGCAGGATGCCCCGCTGTTTAAACCGGGCGAACTGCGTCCGGGTCTGGTACACCGGCTCGACCGGTATACCACCGGCATCATGGTGGTGGCCAAAACGGAGATTGCCCTGAACCACCTGGCCCGCCAGTTTTACAACCGGACAACCGACCGGAAGTACATCGCACTGGTGTGGGGCATTCCCGATCCGGAGGAAGGGACCATTGAAGGAAACATCGGCAGGAATCCGAAAGACCGCATCCGCATGCACGTTTTCCCCGATGGCTCCGAAGGGAAACCGGCCGTTACCCATTACCGTGTAACCGAGAAACTGGGGTATGTGAGCCTGGTGGAATGCAAGCTGGAAACCGGCCGGACACACCAGATCCGGGTCCATTTTCAGCACATCCGACACCCCCTGTTCAACGACCCGGTTTACGGAGGCGACCGCATTCTGAAAGGGACAACCTTCAGCAAATACAAGCAATTTATCGAGAACTGCTTCCGCATCCTCCCCCGCCAGGCCCTGCATGCCCGCTCTCTGGCCTTCGACCATCCGGTCACAAGCCGGAGAATGGCATTTGATTCGGAACTTCCGGACGACATGCAGCAGGTGATTGGCAAATGGAGAAAATATCTTTCGGGCAGGCAGGATGATACGATTTAATTGTAATTTTGCCCCTGAAGGAGGTTGTATGAAGAAAAAAATCGCGCTGGTCACCGGAGGCTATTCCCAGGAATACCAGATATCGCTGAACAGTTCAAAGCAGATTGCCCGGGCCCTGGATTCAACACGGTATGATGTGTTCCCCATTCTGATCACCCGCGAACAATGGATGTATCATCCCGCCACCGGGGAACCTTCGCCGGTGGATAAGAACGACTTCAGCATCCTTCACGAAGGGAAGAAAATACAATTCGATGCCGCCTTCATAGCCATCCACGGGGCACCGGGGGAAGACGGGCAGCTCGAGGGGTACCTGGATATGCTGAACATCCCCTATACCTGCAGCGGCAGGCTGGCTTCCGCCCTGACGTTTAACAAAATGGCCTGCAAACAGTTCCTGGCTCCTTTCGGTTTCCGGTATGCCAGAACGGTACAGGTGCAAAAAGGCAACTTCTATCGTGCAGAAGATCTGCTCAGTGAAGTGGACTTACCCTGTTTTGTCAAACCCAACGAAGGGGGAAGCAGTTTCGGGATCAGCAAGGTAACCCGGTCCGGAGATCTTCCTGCGGCTCTTGAAAAAGCATTCGGGGAAGACGACATAGCCCTGGTGGAAACCTTTTTGGAGGGGACGGAGATTACCTGCGGGCTGATGAAAACCATGGAAAAAGACTATATTCTCCCTGTTTGCCAGATTGTCAGTAAAAACGACTTCTTTGATTTTGAGGCCAAATACACTCCGGGCATGGCCGATGAAATCGTTCCCGCCCGGATTCCGGATGAAGTAGCCCGCAGGTGCCAGGAAATGTCCTCACGCATCTATTCTCTGCTCAATTGCCGGGGACTCGTCAGGATCGACTATATATGGACCCCCGAAGAGATCTGGTTCATGGAAGTCAATACTATCCCCGGGCTGAGTGCCGAAAGCATTGTCCCCAAAATGATCAGGGCCGCCGGGCTGGAACCCGGCCGGATTTTCGGGGAAATGGTTGAGGATTGTATCCGGAGGAAACACTCCCTTTCCTGAAGAAAAACCCTGCCTTTTCTTACTCCGTCTTTTCCTGCTTCACCTCTTCGATGGCCGAGCACGAACACATCAGGTTGCGGTCGCCCCAGGCATCATCCACCCGCCGTACGGCAGGCCAGAATTTGTTTTCAGCCAGCCATTCGGCCGGAAAAGCCGCTTTCTGCCGTGAATAAGGCCGGGACCAGTCGTCGGCGCAAACCATGGTAACCGTATGGGGCGCGTTCTTCAGCACATTATCCTCTGCATCCGTTTTCTCGTCCTTTACTTCCATAATCTCGGCATAAATCTGTTTCATAGCCGTGATAAACCGGTCCAGTTCCCCCTTCGATTCACTTTCCGTGGGTTCAACCATCAGGGTCCCGTGCACAGGAAAAGAAAGGGTGGGTGCATGAAAACCAAAGTCCATCAGCCGTTTGGCAATGTCGGTTTCGGTAATACCAGCCAGTGCTTTGAAAGGCCGGCAATCGACGATCATCTCATGGGCCACAAAACCCTTTTTGCCGGTATACAGGATTTTATACATGTTTTTCAGGGAGGCGGCCAGGTAATTGGCATTCAAAACAGCCAGCCGGGTGACATGTGTCAGTCCTTCTCCTCCCAGCAATTTGATGTAGGCATGGGATATGGGCAGGATGCTGGCACTTCCCCAGGGGGCTGCGGCAATGGCCCTGATCCCTTTTTCTCCTCCGGTTTTCACCACCGGGTGTCCGGGAAGGAATTCGGCCAGGTGAGCTGCAACGGCTATGGGGCCCATTCCGGGCCCGCCTCCACCGTGAGGAATGGCAAAAGTCTTGTGCAGGTTCAGATGGCATACGTCGGCACCGATCACGGCCGGGTTGGTAAAACCTACCTGGGCATTCATGTTGGCTCCGTCCATGTATACCAGTCCGCCGTTCTCATGCACCACATTCACCATTTCCCGGATATGTTCTTCGAACACCCCGTGGGTGGAAGGATAGGTTACCATGAAAGCCGAGAGGTTTTCCCGGTGTTCCTCCGCCAGTTTTTTCAGACTTTCCAGGTTTACATTGCCATGGTCATCACAATCGACCACCACCACCCGGCTGCCGGCCATAACGGCACTGGCCGGGTTGGTCCCGTGGGCCGATGCAGGAATCAGCACCACATTCCGGTGGCCTTCCCCCCGGTTCTTATGATACTCCCTGATCACCATAAGGCCGGTATATTCCCCGGCAGCCCCTGAATTGGGCTGAAAAGAAATGGCCGGGAAACCGGTTATTTCGCAGAGGTCTTCTCCCAGTTCACGGAACAGTTGATGATACCCTTCGGCCTGTTCTGCAGGGACAAAGGGATGGATATTCCCGAATTCGGGCCAGCTCAGGGGTAGCAGTTCCACCGCTGCATTTAATTTCATGGTACAGGACCCCAGGCTGATCATGGAATGGGTCAGGGAGAAATCCTTCCGCTCCAGCTTTTTGATGTACCGCATCAGCTCGGTTTCCGAACGATACCGATGGAACACCGGCTGCTGCATAAATTCCCCTTTCCGCCGGTGTACAGAAGAAAACTGCATTCCCCCGGGAAGAGGCACCTGCACACCGGGGATTTCTCCGGCCGCCCTGGCCAGCACACCCACCACATCAATCAGGTCCTTTTCCGTGGTGGTTTCATCCAGGCTGATACCCAGGGTTTGATGATCGATATAGCGGAAATTGATCTCGGCCTCCCGGGCTTTTTCACGGATGTGATCAACGGTCATCCCTTCCGGCAGTTTCAGGCAGAGGGTGTCGAAATAATCCCTGTGGGCGTTCACATATCCGATTTTTTCAAGCGCAGCACACAGTGCGGCTGTTTGCCTGTGAATCCTTCCGGCAATTTCCTTCAGTCCATCCGGACCGTGATACACTGCATACATACCGGCCATGGTAGCCAGCAAGGCCTGGGCCGTGCAGATATTCGACGTTGCCCGCTCCCTCTTGATATGCTGTTCACGGGTTTGCAGGGCCATCCGCATAGCGGGGTTTCCGTCAGCGTCTACCGTAACCCCAATGATCCGGCCCGGAATATTGCGTTTGTACTTTTCGAGCGTTGCAAAATACCCTGCATGGGGCCCTCCGTATCCCATGGGCAGGCCCAGCCTCTGGGTGGATCCCACCACCACATCGGCCCCCCATTCCCCCGGAGGGGTCAGGATGGCGAGGCTCAGGATATCGGCTGCCACCACCACAGGCACCCCGGCTTCACGGGCTTTCTCCACCATGGGCCGGTAATCGCGGATCTCGCCGTCGGCTGCAGGATACTGCACCAGCACACCGAAAGTCATCTCATCGAATGCCATTTCGCTGTAATCGCCGGGAACCAGTTCTATCCCTAAAGGTTCGGCACGGGTAGCAAGCACAGCATGGGTTTGGGGAAAGACATGATTGTCGACGAAAAATTTATTGGCTCCTTTTTTCACAGCCTCCCGGCTGCGCGAGTTATGAAGCATGATCATGGCCTCGGCTGCTGCGGTTGATTCGTCGAGCAGTGAAGCGTTTGCTATTTCCATTCCGGTGAGCTCCATCACCGCGGTCTGGAAATTCAGGAGGGCTTCCAGCCGTCCCTGGCTGATCTCAGCCTGATAGGGAGTATAAGAGGTGTACCAGGAAGGATTTTCCAGTATGTTCCGCTGGATCACCGCCGGAAAAACGGTTCCGTAATACCCCATCCCGATGTAGGTTCGCCACATCCGGTTTTTGGCCGCTATCTGCCTGATGCGGCGGAAATATTCGTGTTCACTTATCCCCGGTGGCAGGCTGAGCGGTGAGCGCAGGCGTATGGTGGAAGGAATGGTTTTGTCAATCAGTTCATCGGTATTTTTCACGCCGATTACGCGGCACATTTCCCGGATATCTTCTTCACGGGGTCCGACATGGCGGGATACAAATCCTTGCATGGGCATAATAGTATCAGTTTTTATGAATTTCCGAAATCAAGTCTGCATATACAAAGGCATAAAATTAACAAAGAACAACGGTCAAATTGCAGACAAAAATCATAAAGTGTACATGTTAAAGAATAGGTTCACACGAAAAAGGGATTCGATGTTTTCTCCGCCCCAATGGTGGTGGCGGGTCCGTGCCCGGGATAAACCCGGGTATCTTCGGGTAGGGTGAACAATTTTTCACGGATATTTTTCAGCAGGGCCCGGTGGTCTCCGCCGGGAAGGTCTGTGCGGCCTATCCCTCCTTTGAAAAGGACATCCCCTGCCAGCAGGACGCGGTCATCAGCACTGTAAAAGACCACTCCCCCCGGAGAATGTCCGGGGACATGGATCACCTGCAGGCTTGTTTCCCCGAATCTGATACGTTCACCCTCCCGGATGAATTCACCGGGTTCCGGAGGATTTGCCGTTTCCAGGCCGAACATGCGCGCATGTGCCGCCGCATCTTTCAGAAGAAAAGCATCGGCCTCGTGGCAACGCGCCAGCAGGCCGTACCGCTGCTTCATAAAAGCATTTCCCGCCACATGATCCACATGACAGTGGGTATTCAGCAGGAGAACCGGCCTCAGTCTCTGCTCCTCAATAAATTGTTCCAGTTCTTTTTCCTCCGCGGGATCTATGCATCCGGCGTCCACCACAGCACACTCCAGGGTATCGTCATGCAGTACAAAGGTGTTTTCACCGAACGGATTGAATACAAATGTCCTGATATGAATCATGATAAGTTTTTACAGTTTATCCTGTGATTTTCCTTTCAGAAGGGGAACAAAAACAAAATACCCGTGTTCCTCTTTCTCATATTCATCCTCCCCGGTTTTCACCACCACCGTCATGACCTGTGAACCTTCCCGTCCCAGGGGGAGGACCATTCTGCCCCCGGTTTTCAATTGCTCCAGCAACTTTGGGGGGATTTCCCCGGCAGCCGCCGTGATCAGGATCCGGTCAAATGGAGCAAAGGCGGGCAGGCCCTCGTAGCCGTCACCATAAAAAAAACGGGGTTTGTATCCCATAGCAGGCAACAATGACTGAGATTTCAGAAAGAGTTCCTTCTGTCTTTCAATAGTATATACTTTGGCTCCCATCTCCACCAGAATAGCCGCCTGATAGCCAGAACCCGTACCGATTTCCAGCACCTTGTCATGCTTCCGCACCTGGAGCAGCTCGGTTTGAAAAGCCACCGTATAGGGCTGTGAAATCGTCTGTCCGGCACCGATAGGAAAAGCCTGGTCGCGGTAGGCAAAATGAACGAACCCCGAATCCATGAACAGGTGCCTGGGCACACGGTTCATTGCCTCCAGCACGCTTTCATCCCTGATCCCCTTGCTTCTAACTTCATTTACCAGCTTCTTTCTCAATCCCTTATGGCGGTATGTGTCGTGCATTCCCCGGTTTTTCATTCAGGCTACAAATTTAGTTTTTCAACACAAAAACGTTGAAAAATAAGGCAAAAAAAACAGGAAGCAACCGTTTAAATGAAATATGTTTGCAAAAACCTGAACGAAAGATGATCAAGATCGGCATCCTGGGCGGTGAGGCCAACGGAAGCAACGCCATTGACATCATCAGGAGGATCCCTTCCTTTCGGCTGGTAGGATTTTATGATCCCGATCCCCTTCGCCGGGAAACGCTTGAACGTGCCTGCCGGCTGCATTCATTCAGCAACCCGGAAATGCTTACCGGTGTGGCCGACGCCATCGATATCGCCGGCCCCTTATCCCATTACCCATCGGCGTTCAGGCAGGCGATCAGGGAATCCAAACATGTTTTCCTCCACAACCCGTACACCGGCAAAGCATCCGTGCTGCGCGAACTTCTCAAACTCATCGGGGAATCCAGAGGGGTGGTACAGGTGTCCCAGCCCCACCGGTTTAATCCGGCATTCCTGGCGGCCTTTCCGTATGTGAAAACTCCGGGTTACATGGAGTTCCAGAGGAAGATCCCTTTCCGGCAGGCCGGGAATTCCCAGTCGCTGGTGTTGCAGTATCTGATGCATGACATCGACCTGGCCATGTACCTCACCCGTTCGAACATCAGGAAAAGCAGTGTCAGCGGGGTAAGGCTGGTTTCAGCCAGGCCCGACCTGGTAGAAGCCCGGCTGGAATTTGAGAACGGGTGCGTGGCCAATTTCATGATCAACCGGGTGGGGCAGGAACAGAGCCACACCTGCCACCTGTACCAGACCGGCATGACCATCCGGATCGACCTGCTGCGGCAAAAAGCCGAGATCCAGCATCTGAAAAACCCCGGGCCGGGGAATGTTTCCGGTACCCGCACGTCTACCGAACAACTGCTGGTAACTCCTTCCGATCCGCTGGCCGATGAGATGATGAGCTTTCATACCTCCATCCACAACCGGCAATCGCCCCTGGTAAACCTGGAAGATGCCTTCAGAGCCCTGGAAATTTCCCTCGACCTGCAGGAAAGGCTGAACTGGTTGTCGGTAAACTGATCGCCCGTGAAAATTCTTTTTCCATTCACAATAAAAGAATATATTGGCGGTTCTTGATTCAGTTAACCGCCGTTTTTACATGAAAAACAGGAAGCAACTCCTGCCTTATTTGTTCTGGGATATCCTTTCCGCCACACTCAGCTGGACCCTGTTTTTCATTTTCCGGAAAATCATTATCGAGCCCAGGGTATTCGGTTATTCCATACCGGTTGAATTCGATGAAAGGTATTTTCTGGGATTGATTATTGTGCCGGCATTCTGGATTTTTCTTTACTACATGGCAGGCCTTTACCGCAACCTGTACCGCCGGTCGCTCTTACACGAATTCGGCATATCCCTCCTGATCACCGTTCTGGGCACTGTGGTCATCTTTTTCACCCTGATCCTCGACGATGTAGTGCCGGGATACCGTCATTATTACCTTTCGGCCTCCGTGCTGCTGGCATTGCATTTCATCTGCTCTTACCTTCCGCGCCTGATCATAACCACCCGTACCCGGAACCGGATCAGGGACGGGCAGATCGGGTTCCGCACCCTGTTGATCGGCAGCAACGGCAAGGCAGTGGATATTTACCGGGAGCTTACCCGCCCCGGCAGCTATTCAGGCAATGTGTTCGCCGGTTTTCTCCTTCCCATGGAAAAACAAAAGCCCGGTATTCTTGAAAAGGAACTTCCCCTGCTGGGGAACATGAATAACCTGGAAAAGGTGATGAAGGAACAGCGTATCGAGGAGGTGATCATTGCCATTGAGTCCCATGAACATTCTGAACTGGAAAAGATCATAAGCCGGCTGGAACGGCACGATGTTCGTATTCGCCTCATTCCAAGCCTGTTCGACATCCTTACCGGGAAAGTAAGGCTGGTATCGCTGTTCGATGTTCCCCTGATGGAAATCCCGAGGGACCTGATCCCGGCCTGGCAGGTAAGCCTGAAAAGGGTCACCGACATTTCCGTATCCCTGCTTTCCCTGATTCTGCTGTCACCCCTGTGTGCCGTTCTGGCCGTGCTGATCAAACTGGACACCCGCGGCCCTGTGGTATACCGGCACGAACGCATCGGGCGTTTCGGGAAGCCTTTTACCATTTACAAGTTCCGCTCCATGGTAGTGGGGGCTGAAGAGAACGGCCCGCAACTCTCCAGCCGGGACGATCCCCGGGTAACCAGGGTGGGACGGTTCATGCGAAGGACCCGCCTGGATGAGGTGCCCAATTTTGTCAATGTACTGAAAGGCGATATGTCGCTGGTAGGTCCGCGCCCGGAAAGGCAGTATTACATTGACCGGATAGTACAACGTGCCCCCGAGTACCTGCACCTGCAGCGGGTCAAGCCGGGGATCACCTCCCTGGGGCAGGTGAAGTACGGATATGCCGGGAACCTGGATGAAATGATCCGGCGGATGAAATACGATCTGATCTATGTGGAAAACATGTCGCTGCTGCTGGATATCCGCATCATAGCCTACACTTTCCTCACCATTATCCGGGGGAGAGGCATCTGATCAGCCGGCCCGGAAAGGAAACTTCCTGAGCGGCAGGTGCACCGCTCCTTCGGGCCGCAACCGGCTTTCGAAAAAAATGACCTCCTTCACCACCACATCTCCCCAGTCATGGTCATGGTATTTTTCCATCAATTCCCGTAAATGGTTTTTTTCTCGGATCAGCCGCGGGCGGGCCAGGGTGAGGTGGGGGCGGAACGGTCGTTCATCGGGCTCAAATCCGTACCGACTGGCCGTTTCATCGGCATCGACCTTCAGCCGTTGCAGCATGCCTTCTTCATCATCCACCCCGATCCAGATTACCCGGGGCCGGTTCAGGCCGCCAAACAGGCCCAGGCCCCTCAGGCGGATTGAAAAAGCCGGCAGGTTTCCCCATCGGGCAGACAGCTCTTTCCCGATGTTTTCCGCCTGAGCGGGTGTGGTATCGCCCAGGAAGGCAAGGGTAAGATGCCAGTGGGCCGGATCGGCCCATTTGATTGACGAACGGGCGAAAAAGCCGGCCCATTCCCGCAAAAGATTTCTCATTTCCCGGCCAGCCGGTAATGGAACCCCGATAAAAGTACGCATGGTAGGTGAGGACACGACGGAAGCCATTTGTTATATAAAAGGAATTCGTTAAATTAGTGATCCAACCCAAAAATAGAAAATCATGAACAGACCGAAAAAATTTGCCGTGATCCTTTCGGGATGTGGCGTATACGACGGAGCCGAAATCCATGAAGCCACCCTGTCGATGTATTTTATTTCAAAGCACGGGGGCATGTATGAACTATTCGCCCCCGATATGGACCAGCACCATGTGGTGAACCACCTCACGGGAGATGAAATGAAAGAAAAGCGAAATGTGCTGGTGGAAGCAGCCCGTATTGCACGGGGAAAGATCAGGCCCCTGCTGGATTTCAAAGCGGAAGATTTTGACGGTTTGCTTTTCCCGGGAGGGTTCGGGGTTGCCAAGAACCTTTCCGATTACGCTTTCAAAGGGGCGGAATGCACCGTACTGCCGGAAGTGGAAAAGGCCATCAAAGACATGGTGGCTGCCGGCAAACCCGTGGGTGCGCTGTGCATCGCCCCCGTGGTGCTGGCCAGAGTGCTCGGCGATGTGGAACTGACCATCGGGCAGGATACCGCCACGGCCTCCGATGTTGAAAAACTGGGGGCCCGGCACCGGCAAACGGCCCACGGACAGATAGTGGCCGATTCACGGTACAAAGTGGTCACCACCCCCTGCTATATGCTCGATTCAACCATTGCCCAGATAGGCGAAGGAGCCGAAAAGGTGGTACTGCGCATGATGGAATGGATGTAAGGTCCCGGGTTGAGGGTTCAGAGAGACATTCCATCGGAGAACAGAGCCCGGTGGAGGGATCGGTCGAAATCAATCCCTGATTTCGCCGGCAACTTGTGCTGAAATAAATCAACAAAATCAAATACAGCGGCTGGAATCAGATATATCCCATTTCGATCAAACGCACAATTTCTTCAATATCGGCATCCTCCCCGTGAGGATCATATCTTGCTTTGAGATTGGACCCGAAAATGCGTGCGATGGATTGCCAGAAAAATGCGGAAAAGGACCCTTTCAACTCTTCGATCAGGTCGTACGAGGTATCGCCGGTTTCCCTGTCCACCAGCTTGATCAGGATCCGGCCCTGCGTAATGGTCATCTTTCGCAGGTCATCCTCGAATTCGCTGAAAAGCTCTTCTTCCATCCGGTCGATGTAGGCTTTCCGCTCCTTCTCGGTTTCCATATTTTGCAACTCCCGTTCCATCTGGTTCATCTTTTCCCCGGCCAGCACGGCGTAGGGGTATACCTTTCGCACATGGTACATCAGCCGGGTGTACCGGCGGAACTGCCGTCGGTTGGGAAACTGCTTCTCCGGAATAATGAACACCTCCTGAATGGTTTGATGCGGGATCAGTTGCCCGTGAAGATCCACCGAAGGCAGCACGGTTATCTGTTCCAGCAATACACTGTCGGTGACCTTCTTCAGAGGCACCTGGGCATATCCGGCGGCCGCCACCAGCAGAAGGTTCAGAAACAACAGGTATATGCGGAATGTCTTCATGTACGGGTCCTTTTCAACGAATATCCGTTTTCAATTATTGTGCCATATCCCGGGTACAAAATTACATAAACCGGAGCAGGAATGGTTCAATTCGTGTTGAAATCTTGAACGAAAGGATGTTCCCCGTGCATTTTATTTTTCCTACCTTGCACCCCAAATTCACAGAGTGAACGAAGAACCCACGGCCGATATGCTGGAGGAAAGAAAGGAATTCAAACGGCTCAGGAAGCTGGAATTCCATGAGATCATCCCCTTTGTTTTCGAGAACATCCGAAAAAAGACCCCGGCCGCCCGGTTCTTTTTCATTTTCAACCTTCTGCTCTTTGTCCTTGCAACAGCCTACAGCATCCATCTTCCACTGGGAAAACTATACACCACCGGCCAGCTGGTGGTGATGTTCCTGCTGGCGGTTATTCTCTTTCCCTTACTCCTGGCCCCTTTTCATGAACTGATCCACGGGGCGGTTTACCGCGGGGTGGGAGCCCCGGCCATCCGGTACGGAGCCGATCTGCGGCAGTTTATCTTCTACGTCACCGCTCACCGGTATCCGGTGGGCCGGAAGAAATTCTATCCCGTGGCCCTGGCCCCCTTTCTGCTCATCACCCTGGGCCTCACAGCGCTTGTCCCTTCCCTGCCCCCCATCTGGTCGTGGGGCGTGGCCATCACCCTGCTTGTACACAGCACCATGTGCATAGGCGATTTTGCCATGATCAGTTATTTTCAACGGTTTCCCGGAAAAGAAATCTATACGTTCGACGATACCGAAACCATGGTTTCCTATTTCTACATAAAAAACGGGATGGATCCCGGCCAACCGGAAAAAGAACCCGCCTCATGATGGATGCAGAGATCACCGTGATAGGAGCCGGTGTGCTGGGACTGGCCATTGCCCGGGAACTTTCTGAAAAAACGAAGGGCGTGTTCGTGATCGAGAAAAACCTCCGGTTCGGGCAGGAAACCAGCAGCCGCAATTCGGAAGTCATCCATTCGGGGGTTTATTACCCGTCCGGATCGCTGAAAGCCACCCTCTGCGTGGAAGGGAAATGGAAGCTGTACGATTTCCTGGAAAAATACGACATCGCCCATAAAAAATGCGGGAAACTGGTGGTGGCAGTGAGCGAGGAAGAAACCAACCGGTTGAAGGAGGTATGGGACATTTCCGGAAAGAACGGGGTAACCGACGGCGTTTGGCTCGACCGCAAAGGGATCGAATCCCTGGAACCCCACATCCGGGCGGTGGCCGCCATCCATTTCCCCTCCACCGGAATCCTCGATTCGCACGGACTGATGAAACAACTCGAAGCCCTGGCCAGGATCGGGGGAACCGAATTCGTGTACGGTGCCTGTGTTACCGGTATCGTACGCCTGGAAAAAGGCTACCGCGTCACCCTGTCCGATGCCGACGGGTCGGCCTTTGAATTCACCAGCCGGAAAGTGGTGAATGCCGCCGGGCTGGAAGCCGACCGGGTGGCCGCCATGGATGGCACCCTGCTGCCCGGCGATGAGATCCACTTCTGGAAAGGGCAATACTTCCGGGTTACGGGGGGAAAGCACCGGCACATCCACCGGCTGATCTATCCCCTGCCCGACCAGATCAGTCTGGGTTTGCATGCCACGATCGACCTGAACGGGCAGATGAAGCTGGGCCCCGATGCGGTGTACCTGCCTGAACGGGAGATCGATTACCGGGTTGACCCCTCCGGGGCCTCCCGTTTTTTCGAAGCCGCATCGAGGTACCTGCCTTTTCTGGAAGAAAAAGACCTGATCCCCGACCAGGCAGGGATCAGGCCGAAACTGCAGAAACCCGGCGACAGCGTGCGCGACTGGGTGATCCGCGACGAAAGCTCCCGGGGGTATCCCGGCCGGATCAACCTCATTGGAATGGATTCTCCCGCACTTACTGCCTGCCTGGCCATTGCCCGTTACGTAAAAAACCTTATTTTCGCAGAACCATGATACCCGTCACTATGACACCCACGTCTTCCCCGGCCCTTTCCACCGAAGAAAAGCGCCGGACAGCCAGGGCCATCCTCCGGGAAGCCAAAGAGGAAGTGCTGAACATTTTATGGGATACCGATCCCAATGAATACTGCAATGAAAGGCTGATGCTGGTATGGCTGGAAGAAGATTATGAATATGCCATCCGCAGGCTGGGCCTCTGCCGCCGTTCGGAAAGCAGCTACCTGCAGAAGCTGCACCGCATATTCGGCCAGTATTCGGAAGTAATCCCCGAATGCCGGAAAACGGATTATCTACGTAGTAACCTACGTAGTTAACTACGTAGTATTCAACGTAGCCATCTACGTAGTTTACCATTTCTTCTGCTTCGCAAGTATTTAGTTATTGATTTACTGTTTTACAGTTGTTCAACCATTTAAAGAAAGAGAGCCATCTACTGTCAGGTGAAATAATATTTGTTGTTGCCTGCTTTTCTTTGATATATTCACTCCGCCAGCCCGGCAGGCCGGTTTCGTTCGCCGCCCTGTGGCGAACGACCTGCTTTTTTCAGGGATGAAACCCTCACCATTAAGAGAATTTAAAATATGAGGTACAAAGACAAAAGGACATGAATAAAAGGAACAGCCATCTAACTTTGTATTTTCAAACAAAAAAAATAAAGAAAGATGGCTGTAAAAAAAGTTTTTATCCAGTTCGAACAAGTTGTTTAACGTGGAGCAGAGATGGATGTCGTGTAAAAAAGGTCGATTTTTACTGTAAGCACTTAATGTAACTACGAGGATGAAACTGGCCTAATCAGTTAAGGACAAAAGAATATTGCCTTGAGCATGAGTGTGAAAATTTCAATACCCTAACTGATAAAATATTGAAAATAAATGCTTAACTAAAAATATATTCGTGTGAAAAAAGCAGGCAAAAAAATCCTCCGGCTGCTGATGCTTTTATGGAAAAACTA
>JBNGDI010000014.1:62953-72558 GCA_049975425.1 Bacteroidales bacterium | reverse complement strand
AGATAACTACGTAGCAAACTACGTAGATGAGATAGTATATAGAATTAAAAGACAGGATAATAACCTGCAGTATATTAAATTGGGTAGTAGAATGTATGAAAAAATATTGCCGGAATATCCTTCACAGAGGCTGGATTTTGTTTACCTGACAAAGACCCAGGTGTCATTTCCGGAAAGCGGTTCATCATAGCGGTATCCTTCCTCTTCAAAATGTTTCAGTTCTTCCGGGTCGGTGATCCGGTTCCTCACCAGGAAACGGGCCATCATGCCCCGGGCTTTTTTCGCGTACAACGTAATAATACGGAAGTCGTTCCCCCGTGCTTCACGGAATTCGGGGGTAATGATGCGGTATGGGAAATCCCTGTTTCCTGCGGCTTTAAAATATTCCTGTGAGGCCAGATTAATCAGCACCTTTGCACCGGCGGGTTCAAGTTCTTCAGCCAGTTTCTTGCTTAACCGGTTGCCCCAGAAAGTATACAGGTCTTTTCCCTTTTTATTTTCAAGTGGGATCCCCATTTCCAGCCGGTATGGCTGTATCATATCCAGGGGCCTGAGCATTCCATATAGCCCGGAGAGGATGCGGATATGCTGCTGGGCGAACAGAAGCTCTTCCCGGTCGAATGTTATAGCCCTCAATCCCCGGTATACTTCCCCGCTGTATACCAGGATCGCGGGACGGGCGTTTTCCGGTGTGAAGGGCAGAGACCAGCGGGTGTTCCGTTCGAAGGTGAGCCGTGCCAGTTCCGGGCTGATGTCCATGAGCCGTTTCAGTTCTTCCGGACTGAATTTCCTGAGTTGTTGCATCAGTTCATCCGATTCACGAAGGAAACCGGGACTGGTCAGGGGAACTTCCGGCAGGCGGACATCCATATTCAGGGTTTTGGCAGGTGAAAGAAGTGCGATCATGGTGTGTTTTTTTCTATGATGAAATTAACATCTTTCTGCGGGATTTGTTCTGTTTTCCTATATTTGGGCAAATATATTCCCCGGTATGCCAGCCCGTTTCCGGAAAGATTTACAATATTATAAATTCAGCCTGTACGGTTTTCTGAAGAACCTGAAATTCTTCGATCCTTTCCTGCTGCTGTTCTTTCTGGAGAAGGGCCTGATTTTCACGCAGATCGGAACCCTGTATGCCATCCGGGAGGTGACCCGCAATATTTTCGAGGTTCCCTCGGGGATCCTGGCCGATGCCATGGGGCGGCGAAAGGCCATGATCACCTGCTTTCTGTTCTATATCGCTTCATTCATCGTTTTTTATCTCACATCGGGATTCGTCCCTTTCATTGGCGCCATGCTGCTGTATTCTTTGGGAGATGCCTTCCGCACCGGCACCCATAAGGCCATGATCTTCGAATACCTCCGGATCAACGGTTGGCAGGACCAGAAAACCCATTATTACGGTCATACCCGGGGTTGGTCGCAAATGGGTTCGGCCCTGTCTTCCCTCCTGGCTGCCCTCATTGTTTTCCACGAGGGATCATACCAGTCGGTTTTCCTGTATTCTACCATTCCATACGTGCTGGATATGGTGCTGATGATGAGTTATCCTTCTGTTCTTGACGGCAAAGAGAGGGGAACTGATCTGAGGGATATCGGGCGGAACTATAAAAAAGTGGTGCGTCAGTTTATTCATTCATTCAGGAATCCGGCCGTACTGGGAGCTATTCTGAATGTTTCCTCTTTCAGCGGATATTACAAAGCAGTGAAAGATTACCTGCAGCCGTTTATCCGGACTTTTGCCCTGGGATTGCCTCTGATGGTGGGTCTGGAGGATAAACAGCGGGCCGCGGTGCTGGTTGGCGTTTTTTATTTTATCCTGTATTTCCTTACGTCTTTTGCTTCCCGGTCTTCCGGAAAAGTAACCGAACGCATCGGAAATATCGCTCTGGTGGTGAACCTTACCCTGATTGCGGGGGTGGGGGCCGGTATGTTGAGCGGATTGTTTTATGAACTTGGCATGGTGCTTCTGGCCATTCTTTTCTATTTTCTGGTGTTTGTGCTTGAGAACCTGCGTAAACCGGCGGGTATCGCCTATGTGTCGGAAAAACTGGATCAGGATATTCTGGCTTCCGCCCTTTCGGCTGAGTCACAGGCCGAAACCCTGTTTGCGGCTTTGCTGGCCCTGGTACTCGGTTTTTGTGCCGAATGGCTGGGGGTGGGATACGGCCTGATGATTACTTCGGCATTGATATTGATGGTTTTCCCACTGATCATGGCTTTCATCTCACGGCAAAGGAAAAGAACTTAACAAACCCGATCTCCATGCCGGATGATCTGGAGCTAAACATGGGGCAAATTGCAATAATTGAACAAAACCTGCTTATTTTGTATTGATTTTATGTGGAGAAAATCACGCTGAAAAAAACAGGTTAAATAAAAATAATACATCCTGAATTATGAAAAACCTGCTCGTACCGGTCGATTTCAGAGACCCTTCACTCAAGGCGTTTCGGGTGGCCTGCCGCTTTGCCTCCGATCAGAATTTCAGCATTGTTTTGCTGAATGTGCTGGAAACACCAGGCCTTCTGGCAGATTTTTTTGCTTCCGGCGACCATCTGGTCAGGATCGCCGATCAGGCCAAGAACCGCATGCTTGAGCTGGCTTCCCCGGTTAAGGATGAATATCCCGGGTTGAAGATAACCACCCGCGTGGAAAAGGGAAAACCATATCAGGAAATCCTTGAGGTGGCGGAAGATATCCGGGCACGAATGATCTTTCTGGGGGAAAACCATCAGGGGTCGGGAGCCGAGCAGGAACTGGGAACTACGGTGTACCATGTAACCCTGAAATCGCCGGTTCCCGTTCTGACTGTTAAAGGGAATATCGAAAAACCGGGGGATAAAATCGTGGTGCCACTGGATCTGACCCGGAGTGTGAGGCGACAGTTGTTCAGCGCACTGGTATACGGACTGAATTACGGGGCCGAAATTCATCTGGTATCAGTGGTCATCGGAGGGATCAGTATCAAGGATAGCAGGATATACCAGAGACTGAAGGACGCGAAGAAAAGCCTGGAAGAAAACGGGGTGCATTGCCACATGAAGCTTTTTGAACGTTCGGATACTCCTCCTTATATCAGGGTTCTGGAATACACCCGGGAGATCGGGGCCGGGATGATCCTGGTCATGACCCACGAGGAGGGTTATACCTACGACAATTACATCGGGGCTTTTGCGCACCATATTATCAATGAATCGGAAGTTCCGGTAATGACCTTGACCTCTTCGGCATCGAAAAAGAATTTCGGAATAACCATCAAGGGGATCGTGGATCCACTGGGCATGTTGTTTGCTACCTGACTCCATCACCGGGCAGATTGACTCCCTGATGATGCATCATGCATTGCTGATATATCTGATCGCGGGGGCAGCAGCCTTCCTTTTTCCGGGATATCGCGGGACAAGACGGCCGCTGGTGCCGGCTCTCCTGCTGGCAGGATTGTTTCTTTTCTTTCTGTTCAAACTTCCGGTTATTACCCGGTCGGGCGCATGGTACCAGCTAACCCCATGGATCCGGGAACTCGGCCTGGAACTGGAATTTCTGCTTGATGGGCTAAGCCTGTCAATGGCTGTGCTGGTCTCAGGCATCGGGTCCCTCATCTTTCTGTATGCCAGGGTGTACATGAAGGATTATCGGGAGACCGGGCGGTTTTACCTGTATCTTTTTCTTTTTGCCGGTTCCATGATGGGGCTGGTTCTTTCAGCCAATCTGATCCAGTTATTCATTTTCTGGGAACTGACCAGTGTGCTGTCATTCCTGCTGATCGGATTTTTTCATGAAAAGGCGGAAGCCCGCCGGGCTGCCTTTCAGTCGTTATACATTACCGGATTCGGGGGCTTGTGTATGCTGGCCGGGATTATCCTGCTGGGGAGCATTCCCGGCAGCTATTCCCTTTCGGCATGGGTAGCATCTTCTGCCGAGATCAGGGGAAGTCCCCTCTATGTACCCGGCCTGGTTTTGATCCTGGTAGGAGCTTTTACCAAATCGGCCCAGTTTCCCTTCCACTTCTGGCTTCCTGCAGCCATGAAAGCCCCGGCCCCTGTGAGCGCTTACCTCCATTCGGCCACCATGGTCAAGGCGGGTTTTTTTCTGCTGGCCAGGCTGGCTCCCGTTTTGGGAGGGACCCCCGAATGGAAATACATCATTTCTTTGGTGGGGGTTCTGACCATGCTGGTGGGATCGTATTTTGCCATCACACAAAAAGATATCAAGTCCATTCTGGCCTACACCACCATCAACGGACTGGGCATTCTGATCCTGCTGATCGGGATCGATACGGAGCAATCGGCCAGCGCCGCCCTGATCTTTCTGTTTGTTCATGCCATGTACAAAGCCACCCTGTTTATGATGGCCGGAATGATTGAAAAAAAGACAGGGACCAGGGATATTGACCGGTTGGGCGGACTGGCGCGGCATATGCCGGTAAGTTTTGTCATTGCTCTGCTGGCGGCGCTGTCGATGGCCGGACTGCCTCCCATGCTGGGTTTTCTGGGGAAGGAACTGATCTATGAGGCCAAGGTGGAACTGCCGGGCATCAATTCTCCGTTGCTTGTACTGGGGGTTTTGTCGAATATTCTGATGGTGGCTGTTTCTCTGGCATTCCTTTATAAAATATTTATGGGCCCGCCACGCCGGTATGCCGTGGCCCCCGATGAAAAGGGTTGGCTCATGCTGGCGGGTCCGGCTGTTCTGGTATTGTTCAGCCTGGTGCTGGGTTTGTTTCCCGACCTGATCGGGAATACCCTGATGAATACGGCGCTTCCGGTCATGTTTTCCGGGGCCGGGGCAGTGGATCTGAAAATATGGCACGGAATGAACACGGTGTTTTTCCTCAGCCTGTTTACGGTTTTCTTCGGACTGCTCCTGTCATGGCTGATCATCCGGAAAACCACCCTGCTGGAAGCGTGGAGGCGAATGAACAATGCGATTTTCTACATCCGGTTCAGCGAACTGTTCTCAGCTGCCATTGACCGGTTCATAGCTTTTTCAGGGCGTAAGGAGAAAGCAATGCAACACGGGTACCACCGGTATTATATTCTGACCATTGTATTGTTTACTGCCTTTTTGATGTGGGGGCATGTGATCCTGGGAGGAGCCGAATGGCCGGGAATGCATGTCCGGGTTGAATCCTTCTTTATCCCGGCCCTGGTGGGGGTGATGGTGCCTGCCGTTCTGTTCAGCACCCTTACCCGGTCGAGAATGGCCGCCATCATTGCCATGGGGGTCGTCGGATACGGTATATCGCTGATATACATGTATTTCAGTGCAGTAGACCTGGCCATAACCCAGATCCTGGTCGAAACGCTTACCGTTGTGATGTTTTTCCTGGTGCTACAGCGCCTTCCCCGTTTTGCCATCCTTTCCACCAGGAGGACACGTATCAGGGACCTGACGGTGGCCCTTGTATTCGGCAGTGTGATGACCATGGTGGCCCTTTTTGCCGTACAGGCGAATGTGCCGAAACCTGTTTCGGAATATTTTCAGGATCGGAGTTTGACCGATGCTTTCGGAAGGAACGTGGTAAATGTGATCCTGGTTGATTTCAGGGCTTTCGATACACTGGGTGAAACGGTGGTTTTGATCGCTGCTGCCCTGGGTATCCTTGTTTTAATCGGGAAAAAATCAAGAAAAATATGAATTCGGTTATTTTACAGATTGCGGAAAAGTATATCCGGTGGCTGTTGCTGTTTTTTGCTTTTACGGCTTTGCTGAGGGGACATCATTTTCCCGGGGGAGGATTCATTGCAGGGCTGCTGGCTGGTCTTGCCGTTGTTTTCCGGAGTCTTTCCTATTCGGAAGAAAAGGTATTCCGTGATTTCCCGGTCAGACCGGTTACCCTGTTAAGTGCCGGCCTGATTATGATACTCCTGAGCTTTTTTCCTGCCTGGCTTACAAACAGGCCGTTCATGGCAGGTGTCTGGGTGAAGCCGGTCCTTCCTCTGGCCGGGGAACTCAAACTGGGAACGCCCCTGGTATTCGATACGGGGCTCTTTCTTTCGGTAACGGGGGTGATTCTGTTGTTTCTTTTTTCCCTGAAAATACCTGAAAAATGGAAATGATACTGGCCATCCTTGTGGGAATACTGTTCACTGCCGGAGTATACCTGCTACTCCGAAGGAGCATTGTAAAATTTATTATCGGGTTTATTTTTATCAGCAATGCCACCAACCTGCTGGTATTTATGGCATCAGGCCTGCTGGCCGGATCGCCTGCTTTTATCCGTGATGAAGGAGGCGAAAAAATTACTTTGGCCGATCCGGTACCTCAGGCCCTGGTGCTTACGGCTGTTGTAATCGGTCTGGGGATCACCGCCTTTACACTGGCTTTAAAATACCGGTTTTTTCAGGTAACCGGAACCGATGACCTGGACCAGTTGAAACGAACCGACAACTAAATGAACACTGCAGCCGCCCTGCCCGTATTGATTCCTCTGGTGCTGATGATCATTATGATCATCAACAGGTCGGATACCATGGCCAGGTGGACCGGCGTGGTCGGCAGCCTGTTATTGCTTGCCTGCTCGGTTTTCCTGTTTGCATCGGTGAGACATTCCGGTATCCTGACCCTGCAGGTGGGGGGATGGAGAGTCCCTTTCGGTATAACCCTGGTGATTGATCTGTTCAGCGGGCTGATGTTGATGGCCGGGTCGGTGGTTCTCGTGGCCGTATCGGTTTTTTCTGTCCGGTTTATCAGGGAAGATTGCTGCAACAACAGGTTTTACGTTTTTTTCTTTTCACTGGCCATGGGAATGAACGGTTCGCTGATCACGGGCGACCTGTTTAACCTGTTTGTCTGGTTTGAGGTCCTGCTGCTTTCTTCTTTTGTGCTGATCACATACGGCAGTACGCCGCAACAATTGAAGGGAGGTGTTAAATACCTGGCTCTGAACCTGCTGGGGTCCCTGTTTTTTCTGGCAGGAACCGGACTGTTTTACGGAAAAACGGGTACCCTGAATTTGGCGCATCTGGCAGAACTGATGCGTCAGGGAGAATATGTTGCCTCATTGAATGCTCCTGCTATCCTGATCTTTGTGGCCTTCGGGATCAAGGCGGCCGTTTTTCCCCTTCACTTCTGGCTGCCGGCTTCATATCATACGCCCAATATCACTATTACCTCGTTGTTTGCCGGATTACTGTCAAAAGTAGGAGTGTATGCCATGATCCGGGTGTTTACCCTTTTGTTTATGCATGATCAGGTGTTCTGGCAACATCTTTTTCTGGTGGTGGCTGGCCTCACCATGGTGATTGGGGGCATGGCTGCCACCGCTCAATACGAAATCCGGCGGGTGCTTTCCTATCATATTATCAGCCAGATTGGATACATGGTGATGGGCCTGGGTATCTATACGCTGCTGGGAATAGCAGGAGGGCTGTTTTTTATGATCCATAACATGCTGGCCAAAACCGCTATCTTTATGGTAGCCGGCTTGATCCGAAGGGTAAAAGGCAGCTATGACCTGAAGGAAATCGGCGGGTTGTACAGGGAAAGGCCTTTCCTGGCCATACTTTTTATGGTTCCGGCATTTGCCCTTGCAGGGGTCCCACCTCTTTCCGGATTCTTCGCCAAATTCATCCTGATAAAAGCGGGTCTGGAAGACGGCCATTACTGGATCACGGCCATGGCAATTTTTACTGCCATGCTCACCCTCTTTTCCATGATCAAAATATGGAATGAGGCTTTTTTGAAAAAACCGCCTGAAAACCCTTTCGACAATAAAAAATCTCCTGTCAGGCTGAACTGGATGGACCTGTTCCCTCCGGCTTTTCTTGGATCACTGAGCATCCTGATGGGCATATTTGCGCGTCCGGTTTTCCGGTTTACCATGGAAGCCGCCCGGGTATTAACAGATGTAACTCCTTATATCGAAAGTGTTTTAACCGGATTGTCACCATGAAGACCCTTCTGAGATTATATTATATCCTCGAGTTTGCCCTGTATTACCTGGTAAATCTTTTACAGGCCAACCTGCTGATTGCTTGGGATATAATCAGTCCCACCCTGCATACCAGGCCGGGGTTTGTGAAAGTGGACCTTCGTCTCAGGACCGATACCGGACTGTTGTTGTTCAGCAACCTGGTTTCCATGACCCCGGGAACCCTGGTGACAGATGTCAGCGGGGATAAAAAATCGGCCACTGTACATGTGCTTTACATGCAAAAGAAAGAGCAAATACTTGAACAGATTGACGACATTCAGAAACGGATTGCCCGAATCACCGAACAGATTACCGTGAGAAAACCATGATTTATCAAACCATTTTATACGCGGCCCTGGCTAACCTGATCCTGGCCATGGCGCTGACCCTGGTGAGGTTAGGCAGGGGGCCGGCTTCCGGTGACAGGGTGGTGGCCCTTGACCTGGTTGCATCCATATCCATGGGAATGATCCTGGTATACAGCTTGTTCACGGAAGAGGCTGTATATCTGGATATCCCCGTCCTGATTGCCATGGTATCGTTTATCGGTACGGTGGCCATATCTGCATACCTGAAACACAAGAAATGAAACAGATCTTTCTGTCGCTTCTGGTTTTTTCCGGAAGTCTTTTTATTCTCATTGCTTCGGTGGGCCTGATCCGGTTCAGGGATCTGTACAGCCGGATGCATGCCACCACCAAGGCCAGTTCGTTCGGACTGATGCTGATCCTGATCGGGGTCAGCCTGTTTTTCAACCTGTTGCCTGTTTATATGAAATCCCTTCTGGTTATCGTTTTCGTGTACCTTACGGCTCCCCTGGCCTCACACGCCATTGCCCAGTCGCAGAAAGGGAAAGAGGGTGATGGGGAGGGAAGTACAGACAGGAAAAAAAAAGACGGCTGAGATTTTCTCAGCCGCCGGGAAAACAGATGGTTTATGAAAGATTTACACCTTCAGGCTGTTCAGCATCCACAGGTTCTTTTCTGCAGCAGAAATAAAATCTCCCATGAGGGCTACCGTTCCTTCATCGTTGGAATCTCCTGCCATTTCTGCGACCTCGCGGAATTGACCCAGCAGATGTTCCAGGTTGGCAATGGTTTTGGCTAAGGTTTCTGAAGGGGTTTCTACATTCTTTTCAGCCTTCAGGCTGGCGTGCTTCAGATAGTCTTCAAATGTATGCAGCGGTTTGCCTCCGATCATCAGGATCCTTTCAGCAATTTCGTCAATGTCTTCAGCTGATTGGGTATAAAATTCTTCAAATTTTTCATGCAGCATGTAAAATTGCTGTCCGTTTACCAGCCAGTGAAAGGCTCGGAGATTCTGATAATAGATCTGATAATCGCTGAGTAACTGGTTTAATTTATTTACCAGGTCTGGATTGTTGATGTAAACATTTGATTTCATAATAGTCAATTTTATGGTTTTTTATTTGTGTTATTTAATGCAAATATACTATAATTGATATTTATATATGTTATATCTATATAATATGAAATTATGAATCTAAATCAACTATTGTATCTGAAGGAATTGATACATAGTGGAAGTTTTACAAAAGCGGCCGCCAAACTCGGGATATCCCAGCCGGCTTTGAGCACCCAGATTAAATTGCTGGAACAGGAAAGCGAAATAACCCTGATCGACAGGCATACCCGGCCTTTAAAACTTACAGCGGAAGGAGAGGAGA
>JBNGDI010000014.1:60072-62943 GCA_049975425.1 Bacteroidales bacterium | reverse complement strand
TGACAACAGCATAATTCAGAACTGCTATGCAACAGGAGATGTATCAGGTAGTGCTCGAGATATTGCAACGAATGGAGAGTTTGAACGAGATTTCTTCCCGTTTGCGGAGAAAGATGGAAGGGACCCTGAATCTGGGGGTCATTCCTACCCTGGCACCCTACCTGGTCCCCCTTATCATCGATGAATTGCAGGAAGAATATCCACGCATCGAACTGGTAATCGAAGAGCTGATTACAGAGGAAATTATCCGGCGGATCAGAACGGGTCACCTGGACGGCGGATTGATCTCCACTCCGGTAGAGGCCGGGAAACTGTATTTCCGACCTCTTTTCTATGAACAGTTTTTTCTGTATGTGTCCGACCGGCATCCGCTGTACTCCAGAAAATATGTGTCAATGGATGAAATCGACCTGAACGATCTGTGGTACCTGAAAGAAGGAAATTGTTTTCAGAATCAGGTGAATGCTGTATGCCGGCTGGCCGGGAAAAAAAGAGCCAGCGGGAACCTGGTATACAAAAGCAATTCCATCGAATCGCTTCGGAGGATCGTGGAAAGCAGGCACGGAATGGCGTTTCTTCCTGAACTGGCTACCATGACGGTTCCTGCCGACCGTGAAGATATGATCAAGCCTGTACGGGGTGTGGAACCGGTAAGAGAGATCAGCCTGGTGACCGGTTCGGTATATGCCAGGCAGCATCTTCTGGATGCATTTGTGGAAGTGGTTCTGTCACAGCTCCCTCCCCACCTGAAGAACAAACCATCCAAATGGGTGGTAGCCACGGAACTTTCTGTAGGCCAGTTTTCCTGACTTCTTCAGAAAGCATGATCAGAAAAAACGAGCTGGTTTACTCCCGGGAATTATTTCCCCCTTTTTCAAAGTCATCTACGGTGAGAAAGGAATACTGGTAGCTCATGGGAATGATGGCATTGTAATCCTCAACACGGGCTCCTGCCCGGAATGCCTCAATGATCTTTCTGCCGGTGGAACACAGCTCAGGAGTCATATATTTTTCGAGTTCTTTCCGGAAGAAATCATCCAGGATCTTTGCTCCGGCATCATACCCATCGGTACCCACATCGGTTTGCTTGTGCACCTGCAGAAAGCGCGATGGGATCTTTGAACCTTCGATGGTGAGGTAATTCAGTTCATACCCCAGAAGCGGGCACCTGGCTTCCTGGTACTGGTCGCTTCTGAGCTTTGCATTTCCCCTGCGGGTGAGGTATTCTCTCATCAGAAGCTGGGGTTTGAAGCCCACTTTCCATGTACCTATGTGCTGGTTGGGGACCAGTGTGTATCGCATTCGCGGTGTCTGGATAATCTGTTCCAGGAGCAGATTGGCGTGGGCAGACATTTTCCCTGTGGCAAAAGGCCAGTAGGATCCCACTCCTTCAGAGCCCATGGCCCCTCCTCCAACAATGCTGGGGTTTCCGTGCCCCCTGGGAGAAACCAGTCTCCACAGCCAGGCCAGGGCGGGGGGGAGGATATGGAAAAGGCCGATGATTCCGTAACTGGGATTTTGTCGGGAGCAGGGAGGAGTGCGGACCCCGAAACTGCGTACATCCACTTTTACCGGATGGTCGATCACACCGGGAACGGTATCCCGGGGAAGTACCACCCGCGGGTTGGGACAGGGTATTCCCGGTTCGTCTTCTATATGGTCCCATACCAGGGCGGTGCTGTCGGGATTGGTCTTGATATTCAGGAAAAGCAGGGGTTTTTCAGACCGTATGGTCAGTTTTTCCAGAAAAGGATCGTCTCCGTAATCCCTGATCCCGTCAACCCTGATAAACCAGGCATTTTCGGCATCCAGGACGGTGAGTTTGCCGTTCTCTTTCTGAAGGGAGGGATGACACAGGGCCATGTCGTCGGAAACCGGATGGAAGGCACAGAACAGGGGGATGCTGATCAGCCGTTTTTCACCCGTGGTCAGATGTTCCCCGATCAGGACCTGTCCCGTGGGTTCCCTGACGATATTCTGCAGCATTTCGCTCTTCCCGCCCCCGCTGGCTCCTTCGTGCATAAAGGTGGTGATGTTGTCGTACGGACTCACAACCTGGACGGTGGAACAGTGGGCGGTGATCCAGCCTTCTTTTTCTCCCTTGTCAAGCAGCGCTCCGTAAAGGCCTTTTTTTGCACTCGGGGCGGGATAGAGGTTATAGGAGTAAATTTCATGCAGTTTTTCCGATCGTTTGTGCACCACCACCTGTTTCCCGTCAAAGTGGGTGTGGCGGAATGTGGGGGCTACATAGATCACCGAATCAATGGTTTGTTCCTGTTCCAGTTCCTCAGGAGGAACCAGTCGCTGCAGCATGGAAAGGCCCATGGCAAAAAAGGCCGCGTTGGCCGGGGCAATGGATATGCCGCTGAGGCCGATGTTTTTTCTTCCGGCAAAATAGAAAAAAACGGCCAGTTCCTGCTCCTGCAGCCAGGCCAGGGTTTCATTTTTAAGGGAATTGAAGGGATACCCGAACCTGTCGCGGAAACGCACCTTATCGGTGGGAAGGTCGTCGGCAATGGCCATGGTATTGGGATCCCGTCTGCGCATGTACGGTTCTGTGTAGTTGGCGGCAATGCCGTTGCGCACCCGGTGTACCACCGCCTCGGTCACTGTTCCTTTTCCCGGGATATCGTACTTTACCTCAAAAGTGTTCCTGCCGGGGCCTCCTACCGCTGCTACCGCCAGATCATCCACCGAACCGAAAATCCGGAAGCTGCATGCCCGGCTGAGCAGACCATGTACATCGGGTGGCAACACAACCTTTTTCTTCTCCAGGATACTGAAAAATTCCCTCATGCTGGTTTGTGTTTATGCGGCAAAATAAACAAAAATCATTTACCAAAAGACTAACCTGACAGTTCCTCCTTCCTC
>JBNGDI010000014.1:29271-59972 GCA_049975425.1 Bacteroidales bacterium | reverse complement strand
TCACTCTGTCACCACCCAGCTTCCCTCGATCAGGCAGGGTGTGTTTCTTGGGGTGATGTATTTGGCTACAATATCGATGCGGGTTCCTGTCTGGCTTGTGCTGAGGGGGATTTCACCCGTCCCTTTTTTCCCTCCCAGGGGAGGCCGGTCGGCAGGCAGGTATTTGCCTTCCAGTAACCTGCCTGGATAAAATGTTGCCCTGGATGAGTGGTTGGAAAGCTGTATCACGAGCAACCGCTGGCCTTCGTAATTCCGGTTGCGAACAACCCTGAATACAATGGACGGATAGATTTTTTCCGGGTCGCCCTCGTGATCGAACTCACTGATCACATTGCTGATCATTCCCTGATGGAAATACACCTCCGACATCAGCTGGCCGCTTTTGTAATAACGCCTTTCCCATCCATGCTGTATGCCCATTTCGTAGGAACGTTCCCGGTACACTTCACCGGTTCCGTAATATTTCTTTTCAATGCCGTGTTTTTTCCCGTCCACGTAGTTCACTTCCGTATTTTTTGTACCGTCGGAGTAAAACGAAACGGAAGGTCCGTTCGGGACGTTGTTTTTCATGGTGACCTTTGAGTACAGGTTCCCCTTTTTGTCGTAGAAATCCCTGACACAGGTATCCGGTTTTTCTGCCAGGGTATCTTTTTTACCGGCGGAGGGTTCCGGCCCGGAGGAAGACCTGCAGGCTACGGCCCACAAAGATACGGCTACAGGTATAAGTACGATCAAACGGGATTTCATGAGATGTTTTGTTTTTATCCCATGAAGGTAATACATTTTTTACTCATATTTCAGGGTTTCTGCCGGATTGGTCCTGGCCGCCTGCCAGGTCTGATAACCCAGTGCCAGCCATACAACCGCCAGTGAAATGATGCCTGCCGCCAGGAAGATCCACCATTCGAATCCTATCCGGAACGGAAACTGCCTGAGCCATCCCCTGACCAGCTGCCATGCAACGGGCCATGCCAGAAGGTTGGCCACCAGGGTCATTTTCAGGAATTCGGCGCTGACTTCCTTCATTACACGCCCTGTTCCTGCCCCGAACACCTTGCGAATGCCTATCTCCCGGGTCCTCAGTTCGGTCAGAAACATCGACAGGCCGAACAGTCCCATGGAAGCGATCACCATGATCAGGATCGTAAAGAGATGGAGCACCTTTTTCAGCCGGATCTCCTCACGGTACATCTGTTTGAACTCATCTTCCAGGTGAATGACGGAAACATCAGCATCGGGATAGATATCGAAAGCAGCTGCCATAATGTCTTTTCTCACCTGTTCGGGCGGGAATTCCTGACCGTATCTCACAACCACCTCCCGGGTCATTTCCGGATCGAGGACAAATGCCATGGGTTCAAAGGGATTGTGGAGGGAGTGGTAGTGAAAATCTTCCACTACACCGATAATGTGCCCCAGATCGGTGGAGGCACCCGTGGGATTTTCAAGGTTCATTCGTGCGGCTGCCGTTTCATTGATAATGATGGCTTCCCGGTCGGTTCCCCTTTCATCAGAGAAGAATCTTCCCTGTAACAGTCTGAAGCCCATGGTTTCCATGAATGAATAATCCATATAGATCATTTCAATGGCCATGGTTTCTTCGGGGTTGCCCGGGATGGAAATCTGTGTGTTGAAATAACTGTTGGTCGGAGGTGCCCAGATGGTGCCTGCTGCGGCTTCCACACCCTGAATCCCCCTGATTTTTTCCAGGAAGGCAGGATAATGGGTTTGGAAGGCGTCGTCCCTGATCCTTACCTTCAGAATGTTTTCATGGTGATATCCGGGATCCCGGTGAAGCATGTAATGTATTTGATGTTGTATAAAACCTGTTCCGGCAAGCAATCCCGAGAAGCTCAGTATCTGGAAGAAAACCAGGCTTTTACGAAACACAGCCCTGTTGCGGCCGCTTACAGGTGATCCCTGGATGATCTGTACCGGCGGAGTACGGGAAATGAATGCTCCGGTGTACCAGCCCGATAACAGACCTATGATCAGTGTGATCAGCAGGAAAAGCAGGATGATGCCCGGGCTGTTGTGGTAGATGTCGATTCTTGTCTCGAACAGGCGATTGATCATGGGAAGGTTGATCTCCACCAATATCAGGGCCAGCGGGAAAGCCAGCAATACAAACAGGATGGCCTCTGTGAAATGCTGTATATACAGGTCTCCCATTCCGGCTCCCAGCACTTTTCGCACGGCTGACTCCCGGGTCCGTTTCATGGCCGATGCGGTGGTGAGGATTATGAAGTTGGTGGCGGCTACCAGCAGGAGCAAAAACCCTATCAGGGAAAAGAGATAAAGATCACGCAGGTTGCCGGCCGGTATCCACAGGTTAAACAAATGACCGGAGTGAAGGTGTATGTCGTACAGGTTTTGCAGTCTGTATTCTATAGTCCCGGCGGGATGATGTTTTCCTGTCAGGTCTGCCAGGTTCCTTTCCACCTGTTCAGGTTCTGTTTTTTCTTCCAGCAAAAGGAACAGGGGGCATACCGCAGCATACCATGAGTTTCTGAGAAACGTTTCGTCCAGAGTCACCTGCCCGTTGGCGATCAGATCGTTCTTCATGAACAGGAAAGCCATATCCATTCCTGTCAGGAAATCAGCCGTGATGGATGATCCGGCGGGCATATCTTCAAAAACAGCCCGGATCTCCAGGGAATGTATTTCACCTTTCGACCGTACCAGAAGGTTCTGCCCAATGGGATTCCCATCTCCAAAGAGTTTGCGGGCCCGGCTTTCCGAAACGGCAACTTTCCCGGGTCCGGCAAAGACTTCCTGAGGGCGGCCTGCCTTCACCGGGAAAGAAAAAACCCTGAAAAATCCACTGTCTGCACACAGGATGCGGGCTTCTCCGGCGAATTCGCGGGCAGGCCCCGCCTGTTCCCCTGCAGGCCGGTAAGTGAAATTTTCAGTGAAATACAGGGGAACTACTTCCCTGACGCCCGGTATTTCTTCCCGTATCATATTCCCCAGTACAAAGGGGCCCCAGGGGACATCGGTGTGGTGCAGTGTGTCATGGGCGATTATCCGGTAAATGCGGTCTCCTTTGGTGTGGAATCTGTCATATGACAGTTCCGTTTTCAAAAATCCCATAATGAGAAAGGAGGATGCCAGGCCTACCGATAATCCGGCAAGAATGATGAATGAGACGGATCTTTGTCGGCCGATGATCCTCAGACTGCTTTTCAGGTATTTGACGATCATATGGGTACCTCCTGTTTTTAAACGTATTTCCTTTTCATTATTATTCATATTTCAATACCTCTGCCGGATTGGTCCGTGCAGATTTTAGGGCTTGAAAGCTTACCGTCAGCAGGGTGAGCAGGAAGGAGAGCAGGGTTCCCGCAATAAAAACCAGGGGATTCAGACCGATGCGGTATGGATAGTTCTGTAACCACTGGTTCAGAGCATACCACACCAGGGGATAGGCCAGGAGGTTGGCCAGCAGTATTCTGGCGGTGAACTCTCTGATAAATAACAGGGCGATGCTCAGACTGTTTGCTCCCATGGCTTTCCTGACCCCGATCTCCCGGGTGCGCCTTTCTGTTGCAAAAAGCGACAGGGCAAACAATCCCATGCTGGCCAGGAAAATGGCCAGGATCGTGGCAACCAGCACCGTCTGTGCAAATTTCTTTTCCGTTTCGAACATTTGGCTGAGGCTGTCCTCAAGAAACCGACCGTAGAAGGTCGTTGCGGGGAAAATATCATCAAAGGTGGCTTCCACCTTCCGGATGGTTTCCGGATGCGTGTTCCCCAGTTTGACTAACACGTTTGCCCGGCGGTTCGATGGATTCAGGGTAATCACCAGGGGGTTGATTTTTTGCTGTACAGGACTGTAATGAAAATCTTCCACCACCCCGATGATGGTATAGGTTGTATCCCGGAAAATGGTTTTTCCCAGGGGATCATTCCATCCTAACTCCTTTACCAGGGTTTCATTGACCAGCATGGCATACCGGTCGCCGGCCCGTTCTTCCGAAAAATTACGGCCTTTCCTGATCTTGAGGCCAAGGGTGGAGATATAGGAAGGATCAATATCCAGTGCGTGGAACATCATCGATTTTTCATAACCTTCCGGCTGGTATCCGTTCATGGTGAGCCCGTAGCCCGGTACCCCCGAACCCATTCCGGCTGCCCTTACCTGGGGAATTCCGCTGAGACTGTTCCTCAGCAATTCGGCTTTCTGCTGCATTTCTGCATTGATCATAGGAATGACCAGGATGTTTTCCCTGTCATATCCCGGATCTTTTTTCTGAAGGTAATCGAGCTGCAGGTAAATAAAGGCTGTGGCAATAATCAGGGCCACGGAAATAACATACTGGATGATCACCAGGGCATTCCTTAACACCGGTTTCCCGGTGGATGACTCCGTCATTCCGCGCAGGGAGCGGATCGGGTCCATCCCCGACAAGCGGACGGCCGGGTACAGGCTCGATATACCGCCCACCACAATCAGTAACAGGGGATATCCCAGCAGCAGCTTCCAGGGGGTGATCTGGTAAAGATGAATGTCGGTGCCTGTGAGCCTGTTGAACGAAGGCAGCAGCATTTCCACCATAATCAGGGAAAGAATGCCGGCCAGAAAGGTCATTGACAGTGTTTCTGTGGTGAACTGCCTGATCAGCTTGCCGCGGGTAGCCCCTGTGGCTTTCCGGATCCCGATTTCCCGTGCGCGTTGTGAGCTGCGGGCGGTAGTGAGATTAATGTAATTGAAACCGGCAATGAGCAGGATCAGAATGGCTATTCCGCTGAAAATCAGGGTGCGGGTTAACGTGCCGGTCCGGCCCAGTTCATAATCGTAATCGGCAAACAACCTGATCTTTTTTACAGGGAAAAGAGACAGGTCGATCCGGGCTCCGTACTGTTCGTAATCCCTGTTGATCTTTTCATACATCAGGGGGATGAACTTTTTTTCCAGGGTGTCGGGGCTTGCCTCTTCTTCCAGCAGCAGATAGGTATAATAACTATATCCTCCGTCCCAGGATTTGTACGGATTAAACAGACGGAAATAATCATGTATCGGCATAATCAGATCGAAATCCAGATGCCCCTCGTCGGGGGGGTCTTCCACCACTCCCGTTACCGTGCAATTTGCCAGGTGGTTCCAGCTTATTGTTTTCCCCATGGGATTTTCTTCCCCGAAAATTTTCCCGGCCAGCGACCGGGTGATCACCACCGAACCCGGCCGGGAAAGAACATCTGCCGGATCACCCTGTAACAGGTGAAAGCTGAATATTTCAAAGAAATTGGTGTCGGCAAAAAAACCTCCGATATCCCGGATAACTTTTTCTTCATGTTCTACCATCCCACCCAGGTCAAGCAGCCTCACCTGCGAGCGGATCTCCGGAAAAGTGGCCGCCAGTTCTGGTCCCATGACCGGGCTCGAAATTGCCCCCAGGTTTTCCTTCCCCTGTATCACCAGGTTCACCCTTAACCGGTACAGGTTATCAATGTTCGTGTGGAACCGGTCGAAAGAGATTTCCCGGTTTACATACAGCAGGATCAGAAGAGAACAGCTGATGCCAATGGCAAGCCCGAAAATATTAATAAATGAAAACATTGCCGAACGACGTACAAACCGGATCGTGGTTTTTAAATAATTCCGTATCATTTCAAAGCAATATCAATTTTTTTCCGAAAGTTCAATTGCTGTACCAATTTAAATAATAAACATATTATCAGGTAAATATAAATTAATTGACAGGCTGGTGAGAAAGAATATGTTTCATAATGATACAAACATTTGTATCATTTCGGAACAGATTGATTATCTTGGTCAAGATTTGGATTTCTGATACCATGAAAAAAGGGACGGTTCTGATAGTGGATGACGACCGCGACGTACTGTTTTCCGCCCGCGTGGTGATGAAAAAGGAATTTCCGGTGGTGCTGGTGACTACCGATCCGGAGAAAATACCGGAAATTCTGGAGAAGGAAGAGGTGGATGTGATATTGCTGGATATGAATTTCCGGGCTGGAGAAAGTGGGGGGGAAGAGGGGCTGAGGTGGCTGCGGAATATCCATGAAGCGGATCCGGATATCCAGGTGGTGGTGATCACGGCATACGGCGATATCAATCTGGCTGTGGCAGCCATGAAAGAAGGGGCGTGTGATTTTGTGGTGAAACCCTGGGACAACCAGAAACTGCTGGCAACGGTCAGGTCCTGCTACCGTTACCGGGAAGCCGGCAGGGAGATACGCCGCCTGGAAAGCACCCGCCGTGCAATCCTGGGTGATGTGTCAGGGCAGATGATCGGTGTGTCAAAGCCCATACAAAACCTGCTCGAAGTGGTGGAGAAAGTGGCTCCCACGGATGCCAGTGTACTGGTTACCGGTGAAAACGGAACGGGAAAGGAACTGGTGGCACGCCGCCTGCATCATCTGTCACACCGGAGAAACCAGATTTTTCTGACGGTAGATCTGGGCGCCCTTTCTGAAAATCTTTTCGAATCGGAATTGTTCGGACATGCGAAAGGTGCATTTACCGATGCCCGGGAAGACCGCCCGGGGAAATTTGAAGTGGCCTCAGGAGGAACCCTTTTTCTCGATGAAATAGGGAACCTGTCCGTTCCCATGCAGGCCAAAATGTTGACGGTTATTCAAAACCGGCAGGTTTACCGGGTGGGATCGAACCGCCCCGTGGAATTTGATGTGCGGTTGATATCGGCCACCAACAGGCCGCTGCAGGAAATGGTGAAAAACGGCAGGTTCAGGCAGGACCTGCTGTACCGCATCAATACGGTGGTGATCCATGTGCCCCCCCTGCGTCAGCGGAAGGAAGATATCCCTTTGCTGGTAAATCATTTTACCGGTGTGTATGGACGGAAGTACAATAAAACCGGCCTGCATGTAAGTCCCGATGATATGAAACGGCTGGAAAACTATTCCTGGCCAGGCAATGTGAGGGAGTTGCAGCATATGGTGGAAAGAGCGGTGATTTTGGCCGACGGGAACACCCTTGATTTTTCGGGGGTGAAACGGCAGCCGGCTTCACCGGCAGCAACCATGGCAGAAAGCCTGAATCTGGAGGAACTGGAAAAGCTGGCCATTGCTGAGGCTATCCGGAAACACGGCGGAAATATGTCGCGGGCCGCCGCTGAACTGGGCCTGGGAAGAACCACCCTGTACCGCAAAATGGAAAAATATGGCCTTTGAATCATTCAACAAATTGCCGGCATAATGGGTTCCTGTTTCAGATTACGGATAGTATTCCGGGTGGTTCTGATCGGTGTGGCCATGGCCTGGCTGGTATACGTCCTGGGGAAAGAACAATGGTATGTAACCACCGGAGTATCTGTCCTGGTTCTGGTCGGGTTGGTGATCGAACTGGTGAAGTTCCTGGAAAAAACCGGCCGCGACCTTGCCCATTTCCTGTCATCACTAGAAAGCGACGATCCGGCCGTCATGCCGGTGAACAGGCCTGCCAACCGTTCGTTCGAAGAGCTATATGAAGCTATGTCCCGCGTGGCAAGGCGCATGGAAGCAGCCCGTACCGACCGCGAGGTGCAGTACAGGTATCTTCAGACAGTAATCAACCACGTAGAGATCGCTATGATCTGTTTTCGAGAAGACGGTCGGGTGGAGCTGGTGAACCGGGCGGCCCTGAAACTTTTGGGGCTGGAAAGGATCAAAAGACTCGGCGATATTGAATCCAGGGATCCGTCGATGTACCGGGTGATACGGGAAATCAAACCCGGCAAACGGGAACTGTTGCGTTTTATGTCGCATTCGGGCATGACCAAGCTGTCGGTGTCGGCAGCCGTCTTCAATTTGCAGGGCCGGGGATACCGGTTAATTTCCCTTCAGGATATCGGAACCGAGCTGGAAGCCCAGGAACTGGAGTCGTGGCAGAAGCTGATCCGTGTGCTGACCCATGAGATCATGAATTCCGTAACTCCTGTTTCTTCCCTGAGCAATGCCCTGAACGATATGCTTGCAGGAGAAAACGGGGATCTGCGGCCGCTGAACAGCCTGGATCCCGGCGAGGTGGAGGATCTGTATGAAGGGTTGCGGGCTATCGAACAGAGAAGCCGGGGCCTCCTGTCGTTCGTCGGATCCTATAAAAACCTGACCCGGCTGCCCGATCCGCAATTCAGGGATGTTTCCCTGAACGACCTGGTGGCGGGAACCGTTCATCTCATGAAACCGCAGTCAGGGAAATCAGGAGTCCGAGTCCGCCAGGAACTTTTGGCAGAAAATCCTCATGTGCTGGCCGATCCCGATATGATGGAAAGGGTGCTGATCAACCTGTTACAGAATGCCCTTGACATTCTGGAAGGGCAGGCCGGGGGTGAAGTGGTGGTTTCTACGGGCACCGACCGGGAGAAAGGACACTGGATAGAGGTACGTGACAACGGTCCCGGAATTCCCCCGGAAATTCTTGACAAAATTTTTGTCCCCTTCTTTACTACAAAAAAACATGGATCGGGTATAGGCCTCAGCCTGATCCGACAGATCATGCAACTGCACAAAGGATCGGTCAGTGTACGTTCCACAATGGGTGAAGGGGCTGCCTTTATCATCCGGTTCTGAGACGCAACAGGACCCGCGGGCAGGATGATTTTTTCACGCACGTGAATCATTGCCTTTCTCCCCGGAAAATACCTAATTTTGACGTCTGAAAGAAGAAACCCATGTCGTACGCCGAAATCATCGCTGAAAAACTGAATCTGAAACCGGCCCAGGTAGCTGGCACCCTCCACCTTCTGGAAACGGGTGCTACCGTTCCCTTTATCAGCCGGTACCGCAAGGAACAAACAGGCAGCCTCGATGAGGTGCAAATTACGGCGGTGCGCGACATGCACGGGAAGCTCCTGGAACTGGATGCGCGCAGAGAAACGGTACTGGCTAACATCCGGGAACAGGAGAAACTTACACCCGAACTGGAAAAGAAAATCAAAGCCGCCAGCTCCATGACGGAGCTGGAAGACCTGTATCTGCCTTACCGGCCCAAAAAGAAAACACGGGGATCGGAAGCCCGCCGCAAAGGCCTGGAACCCCTGGCCGATATAATCATAGAACAGAGGGAGAGTAACCCGGAAGAAAAAGCAATGAACTTCCTGAATGAGGAAGTGATGTCCGTTGAGGAAGCTCTGGCGGGAGCCCGCGATATCATAGCCGAAAGGATCAATGAAGATGCCGGAGCGCGTGAAAAATTAAGGAACCTGTTTGCCCGCGAGGCCGTGATCGAAAGCCGGGTGGTGAAAGGAAAGGAGGAGGAGGGAGAAAAATACCTCGATTATTTTAACTATTCCGGTTCCCTGAAAAATATTCCTTCTCACCGCTTGCTGGCGATGAGAAGAGGAGAAGAGGAAGGGTTTCTGAAAGTGTCCGTCGGAGTCGGTGAAGAAAAGGCAACCGGTATTCTGGAAGGGTTATTTGTCAGGGGACAGGGACCCTGTTCGGAACAGGTAAAGATGGCTTTGACCGATGCTTTCAAAAGGCTCCTGGCTTCGTCGCTGGAAACCGAATTCCGAAACCTGTCGAAGGATCAGGCCGATGAAGAGGCCATCCGTGTGTTTGCAGAAAACCTGCGTCAGCTCCTGCTGGCGCCACCCCTGGGGCAGAAAAGGGTGATGGGCATCGACCCCGGCTACCGCACCGGTTGCAAGCTGGTGTGCCTTGATGCCCAGGGAAACCTGCTTCATAACGAAACGGTCTACCCCCATCCGCCCCGGTCGGAAAAAGGTCCGGCTGCCCGGAAAGTGGCCTCCCTGGTGGAAACCTATAAAACAGAGGCCATTGCCATAGGGAACGGAACCGCCGGAAGGGAAACGGAACAATTTATCCGGAATATTCGCTTTAACCGGGAAGTACGCGTCTATGTGGTGAATGAAAGCGGAGCCTCGGTGTATTCCGCCTCGCCGGTGGCCAGGGAAGAATTTCCGGAATACGATGTGACGGTGCGGGGAGCCGTATCCATTGCGCGCCGGCTGATGGACCCCCTGGCTGAACTGGTGAAGATCGACCCGAAATCCATCGGGGTGGGTCAGTATCAGCACGACGTGGATCAGAAAATGCTGAAAAAAAGCCTCGACCGCGTGGTGGAAAGCTGTGTGAACCGGGTGGGGGTGAGTGTGAACACCGCCAGCAAGCACCTGCTTTCCTATGTGTCGGGGCTGGGGCCGCAGCTGGCTGAAAATATTGTGCAGTACCGGAAAGAGAACGGCCCCTTCCGTTCCAGAAAAGAGTTGCAGAAAGTCCCCCGCCTCGGTGCCAGGGCTTTTGAGCAAGCTGCCGGATTCCTTCGCATTGAAAACGGGTTGCATCCCCTGGATAATTCGGCCGTTCATCCCGAAAGCTATGCCCTGGTGGAACGGATGGCGGCCGACCTGCAGGTGGAAATATCCGATCTGATGAGAGAGGCAGACCTCCGCAACCGCATCAGGCTTGAACAGTACGTTACGCCCGAAAAAGGGCTTCCTACACTGAAAGATATCATGCATGAACTGGAGAAACCCGGCCGGGACCCCCGGGCAGCCATCCATGTCTTCGAATTCGATCCACGTGTACGTACCATCGACGACCTGCAGGAAGGAATGATCCTGCCGGGTATTGTGACCAATATTACCAATTTCGGGGCCTTTGTGGATATTGGGGTGAAACACGACGGGCTGATCCATATCTCCAACCTGAAACAGGGTTTTGTAAAAAATCCGGCCGATGTGGTCAAACTGAACCAGCATGTGAAAGTGAAGGTGATCGGGATAGAACCTTCACGGAACAGGATACAGTTGTCGCTCAAAGATGCGGAACAGTAAACAGGGAAGTATTTCTGCGCATGTCAGAAATATTTCATACCTTTCATCCGGAATTTGTTGACCGGCTTCTGTCCCGCAATTATTAAACCACTGAAAAACAAGTAGTCAAAATTCGACCGGAGGATTACCGGAAGCTTCTGTCTTTGATATCCCCCGGGAAAAACATGAGCCGGGAAATAAATCAGTCTGAAAACAAAAAAGAAATGCCAGTATTGCCAGCCCATATTACCCGTTTGAACGGTACCGGACTGTACGCTCTTTTCCTGGCGGGAGCAAGAAAGCTGTTCGAGCACCAGGAAGAGATCAACCTCATAAACGTATTTCCGGTGCCTGATGCTGATACCGGCACCAACCTGGCCACGACTATCCGCGCGGTGATCGACCAGTTGCAACCCGATAAGTCATACAAGAATACGGCCGATGCCATTGCACTGGCGGCCCTGACCGGCGCCCGGGGAAATTCGGGGGTGATCTTTGCCCAGTTCCTTTACGGAATGAGTGCCGAAGCGCCCCGCGAACAGGAGGTTAGCGTTTCGTCTTTTGCCGACTCAGTGAAAAAGGCAGTCAGCTACGTGTACGATGCCCTGACCCATCCGGTGGAGGGCACCATGCTGACCGTGATCAGGGAATGGGCCGAATATATACATACCCGGAAAGAAGAACTGAAAGATTTTAATGAAATGCTGAGCCGGTCACTGGAAGTGGCCAGGGAGTCGCTGAAAGGCACTACCGAAAAGCTGAAGGAACTGTCCATGGCCCGGGTTGTGGATGCCGGCGCCAAGGGTTTTGTCGTTTTCCTGGAAGGGATGATGGAATATGTAACCGACCGGAACCTGAAAAAAGTATTGAAAGTAAGCAGTGATGTAGTGCATTTGAATGCCGTGCATGATACTTTTTACCGGGAAATCAACTACCGGTACTGCACCGAAGTGATGCTCAGGGGAGAAAATATCAACAAAAACAGGGTGAGGGAACTGGCCGATGCCAGCGGTGACTCGGTGGTGATCGCCGGTTTGGGACAGACCCTGAGGCTGCACGTGCATACCAATCACCCCGATACCCTGGTGGCCGGACTCAACCAGTACAGCCGTATCGCCTTCCAGAAAGCCGACGATATGGTACGCCAGTACGAAATGATCCACCACCGGAAATCTTCCGTAGCACTGGTGACCGATTCCACCTGCGACCTGCCGGAAGTGATCCTGGACCATTACCAGATTCACCAGCTTCCTATCCAGGTGGAAATCGGCGGTTCCCAGTACCTCGACCGGCTGACCATCAAACCGGAGCAGTTTTATACCCTGATGCAGGATAAAAAATCGAACCCCACCACCTCCCAGGTCAATGAAACGGCTTTTGTGCAGTTATTTACCCGGCTGCTGAATTATTATGATTCGGTAATTGCCGTCCACCTGTCAGCGCATTTTTCAGGTACCTGGAAGAACAGTGTACAGGCTGCCCGAAAAGTTTCGAATGAAACGGGCAGGAAGATCACCGTGATCGACTCGAAACAGATCTCGGGAGGAATGGGTCTGGGTATTCTGAAAATGGTCCGTGCCCTTGAAGAAGGTAAATCGCAAGAAGAAACAGTGCGGGTTGGAAAGCGCTGGTTTAAGTCTGCCCGCCTGTTTGTAGGGGTGCGCGATCTGAAATACCTGGTACGTAGCGGCAGGGTCAGTCCCCTGAAAGGGTTTATCGGGAAAATGCTGAACATGAAACCCATCATCACGGTCGATTCCGAAGGGAAAGCCATCCAATTTGGAAAGTCTTTCAGTCAGAAAAGCATTCTGAATAGGATCCTGCGTGAAATCAGAAAAATGAAAAAGGATGGGGGCATTGAGGATTATATGGTGCTCCAGGCCCGGAACCCGGGAATGACCGGCTGGTTCACTTCCGAAATAAAGAAGATCACCGGAAAGGATCCCGTATCAGTGGTACAGATATCGCCGGCCCTTGCCCTGCATGCCGGGGTGGGGACCGTGGCCGTGGCTCTGTTGAAAAAGTGACAGAACGCGGAGATATTGAAAATTTATTACATTTGTTTTTTCCGTTTACCACTCAAAAAATCTTACACAACCAACATGAAATTCAACACATCTGTTTGCTTCTGGCCGGCCATGCTGTTTACGGGCATGGCTTTTCTCATTCTGTCCTGCGGAAAGCAGGGGAAAGTTCCTTCTGCAGAGCCACCCGTGGCGGAAAAAGTGGAAAAAATGCTGGTGATCCACGGGGATACCCGGATCGATCCGTATTACTGGATGCGCTTGACCGACGAACAAAAATCGGCTGAGAACCCTGATGAACAAACCCGGCGGGTGCTCGATTACCTGGAAGCTGAAAATGCCTACAAGCAGGCCATGCTGGCCCATACGGAAGAGCTGCAGGAAAAAATATTTGAAGAAATCGTGGGCAGGATCAAGCAAGACGATGCCTCGGTTCCTTATTTTGAGAACGGGTACTATTATTACACCCGGTACGAGGAAGGAAAGGAATATCCTTTTTATTGCCGCAGGAAAGGATCGCCTGACAGCCCTGAAGAAATTATGCTGGATGTAAACCGGATGGCAGAAGGGCATGACTTTTACTCCGTAACGGGCCTTTCGGTAAGCCCGGACAACCGCCTGCTGGCGTTTGCCGAAGATACCGTGGGAAGACGTCGCTACACCCTGCGTTTCAAGAACCTGGAAACCGGTGAAATGCTCGCCGATGAGATTCCGAATACCTCCGGAGGGACCTGGGCCAACGACAATAGCACCGTTTTCTATACGGGCAAGAACATGCAAACGCTGCGGGCTGAAAGGATCATGAAACATGTGCTGGGAACAGACGTGGCTTCCGACCGGGAGGTGTACTTCGAAGACGACGAAACCTTTTCATGCCGGGTGTTCAAAACAAAATCGAAGAAATACCTTATGATCGCTTCCACCCAGACCCTGTCCACCGAATACCGGTATCTCGATGCCGGAAATCCTGAGGGGAACTTCCGGGTGATCCAGCCACGCCAGCGCAACCTGGAATATTACGTTGACCATTTTGGTGATCATTTTTATATCCGGACCAATGCCGGAGGTGCCAAGAACTTCAAGCTGGTCAAAACCCCGGTTACACGCACCACCCTGGAAAACTGGACGGATGTTATTCCCCACCGCCCCGATGTGCTGTTTGAAGGATTCGAATTGTTCACCGGTTTCCTGGTGGTAGACGAACGGGTGAAGGGACTGACCAACCTGCGGGTGATCTCCTGGGACGGGGCAACGGATTATTCCATTGATTTCGGGGAGGAGGCTTATTCGGCCAGAATATCCGTGAATCCGGAATTTGATACCGAAACCTTGAGGTACAGCTATTCCTCGCTGGTTACCCCCAATTCAGTGTATGATTTCAATATGAGAACCCGGGAAAAGACCCTGCGCAAGCAGGATGAGGTTCTCGGCGGGTACGATCCCACAAAGTATGAAGTGAAACGGCTGTTTGCCACGGCACAGGACGGAACGGAGATACCCATCTCCATGGTGCATCCGAAAGGGATGAAGCCCGATGGCAACAATCCCCTCCTGCTGTACGGGTATGGATCTTACGGTTCATCCATGGATGCAGGGTTCCGTTCCACCATTATCAGCCTCCTCGACCGGGGGGTAGCTTATGCCATTGCCCATATACGGGGCGGGAGCGAAATGGGACAGGAATGGTATGAAGAAGGCAAGCTGCTGAACAAAATGAATACCTTTACCGATTTCAACGACTGTGCCGCCTGGCTGATTGAAAATCAGTATACCAGCCCCGATAAGCTGTTTGCCATGGGCGGGAGTGCCGGCGGGTTGCTGATCGGGGCGGTGATCAACCTCCGCCCGGAGCTGTACCGGGGAGTCATTGCCGCCGTTCCTTTTGTGGATGTGGTAACCACCATGCTGGACGAAAGCATTCCCCTTACAACCTTCGAATACGATGAATGGGGAAACCCCAATGACAGTGTTTATTACCGGTATATGCTTTCGTACTCGCCTTACGATAATGTGCAGGCCATGGATTATCCCCATATCCTGGTGACCACGGGCTACTGGGATTCACAGGTGCAGTACTGGGAACCCGCCAAATGGGTGGCAAAGCTCCGCGATATGAAAACCGACAACAACCTCCTCCTGTTCCATATCAATATGGATGCCGGCCACGGGGGGCAGTCGGGTCGCTTCCGCCGCTACCGCGAAACGGCCATGGAATACGCCTTTATGTTCGACCTGCTGGGAATAGACGAATAAAACACGTCGGGCTGGAACCCGCCGTGAACCGAACAGGCATAAATGAACACTGTACCAGTTTTCACCTGGCGCAGGGGTTGTTGAACCATCCCTCTCAGAATCCCCTTCTTCCCTCTGTTTCTTCAGGCAGAGGCTTTCCTGGAAGCTGCTCGTCTCGCATGGCGGCATGGTATGCCAGGGCGGCCACGATCACGGCATTGTGCCTCAGGTCATCCATCAGGAGGCGTTCATAGGTGTCCATCAGGGTATGATACCCCCTGCCGTACTCAATGGGGTCCTGAATGAACTGAAACGCCGGCAGCCCCAGGGCGTCAAAGGAAAGATGATCCGTGCCGCTGGTGTTCCTTAGGGTTACCGTAGAACAGCCCATGTCGGCAAAAGGCTCCAGCCAGGCCTCGAAAACCGGCCGCAGCATATCGTTCTCCTGCAGGTAAATGCCCCGGAATTTTCCGGTGCCGTTATCCATGTTCAGGTAAAGGGTGAACTGTTCGTATCCTGGCAACAGGGTCCCTGCTGTATCACGGATATATTTTTCCACGTACCCCCTCGATCCGTGCAATCCCTGTTCTTCCCCTCCCCACAGGGCAATGCGTATGGTTCGGCGTGGCTGTATACCCAGGTTTTGCAATATTCTCATGGCTTCCATCATCACAATGCATCCCGAGGCGTTGTCGGCTGCCCCCGTTCCTCCGTGCCAGGAATCCCAGTGGGCTCCCAGCAGCACCACCTGGTCCTTCAGCTTCCGGTCGGTGCCGGGGATTTCCCCGATCACATTGGTTACGTGCAGGTTTTCCGTGAATTCATTGCGGACGTCGATTTCCAGTTTTACGGGGACCTCGTGCCGCAGGAACCGGACTATCCGGCCGTGGTGTTCAATGGGCATCAGCAGTTCGGTGAGCGGGGGCTCCTTTCCCCAGGTATGATTGGCTCCCGATGAACGGGGTACATTGAATTCCCCCGAGGCGGTGAGCAGGGCCAGGACGCCTTCCTTTTTCAGAAAGGAAGCCAGGGCCAGCTGCAACTCCATGCGCTGCCGGTAGGCTTCAAAATCCCTCATCCGGTAGTTGCCCCGGGCACGGTAAGAAGCCTGTGCCCTTGCCTCCAGGTCTTCTTCCGTCAGTCTCCGGGCCATGGGTTCATACGATACTTCATAGGTGTCGTCTGAAGGAATCACAACAACCTTTCCTTTCAGCCTGCCGCTGTATGCCTCCAGATCTTCCAGCCGATTGATTTCCAGAAGAACGGCTTCGCCTTCAACCGGTCCGCCGGTGCCGGCGGTCCATGCTTTCGGTACCGCCGTTAACTGGGCGTAGTAAGGTTCAGTCATTGCCACATAGGTTCGGGTATTGTCCCATCCGCCCCTTTCAAACGGCCGGGTTTCTTCAATCCGTACGTTTTTCAGTCCGTATTCAATCATTTTATCCCTGGCCAGCGTATCGGCCCGTTTTTTCATTCTGGAGGCCGTGAGCCGGGGACCGGCCAGATCGGTCATATAATATGACAACTCTTCAATGTCAGAATTTTTGAACCCTTCCTGCTTGATCCGGTAAATCATTGCCAGATCTGCCTTTTCTTCCTGAGCATTCAGCAAACAGGGAACCAGAAGGAACGCAATGCAAAAAACAGAGAAAAAACGTTTCATTTTTTTAAGGATTAAAATGGGTATGTGTTATTTTCCAATGAAACCTTAAAAATAGAAAAATCAATTTTCATTGTACCTTTGCCATGAATAAATTTTTCTAATGATCTATCCGGCCGCATTCGAAGAAAAAACTGGTTTTTCGCGTATCCGTGCCATGCTGGGGGAGAAATGCCTTGGCTCCCTGGGTGAGGAAAAAGTGGAGGCCATGGCGTTTATGACCGATCCGGAAGAAGTGAGAAAAGAGCTTCACAAAGTGGAAGAATGCTGCCGGCTTCTTGCCGAAGGAGACGGTTTCCCTTCCGGTCACTTTGCCGACCTGCGTCCGGCTTTTGCCCGTACACGGGCCGAGGGAAGCCATTTCACCCGGGAGGAACTACTGGCCCTGCGGCAATCACAGGAAACGGTCCGGGCCATTAGAAGCTTTCTGTTGAAGAAAAGAGACCCGGAAACACCGGAAATGGCTGCACTGGCAGGGAAAACGGTTTTGTATCCCATGGTCACCCGCCTCATTGACCAGGTGCTCGACAGGAAAGGGGCCATCAAAGACAAAGCTTCCTCTGAGCTGGCCCGTATCCGTTCGGAAATGGCGGCCAAACACCAGGAAGTATCAGCCAGAATGCAGCGGCTGCTGAAAAAGTCTGTTCAGGACGGCTGGGTGGAACCCGATACGGCTCTCTCTATCCGGCAGGGCCGGCTGGTTATTCCCGTACCAGCCGGTCATAAGCGGATGATCAGGGGCATGGTGCACGACGAATCAGGCACCGGGAAAACCGTCTATATCGAACCCGCCGCAGTGGTGGAACTGAACAACGACCTGGTGGAACTGGAATATGCTGAAAGGAGGGAAGTGGTCCGGATACTGGTGGAATTGACTTCCCGCCTGCGTCCCTATACGGACGACCTGGCAGAAAACTATGTCTTTCTGGGGGAAGTCGACTTTGCCCGGGCCCGGGCCCTGCTGGCGAAAGAAATAGGCGGGGGCCTTCCCCTGGTGAAAGACCGGCCCGCCATGCGGTGGCGTGAAGCAATCCATCCGCTGCTGCTGCTGAACTTCCGGAAAGAAGGGAAGGAGGTTGTACCGCTTACCATCACCCTCACGGAACAGAAACGTATCCTGGTCATTTCCGGCCCGAACGCCGGGGGCAAGTCGGTGTGCCTGCAAACGGTGGGTTTGCTGCAGTATATGCTGCAATGCGGCCTGCTGGTGCCCATGCATGAGGATTCGGAGACCGGCCTGTTCCGGCAGATATTTATTGATATCGGCGACGAGCAGTCTATTGAGAACGACCTGAGCACTTACAGTTCCCATCTTACCAACATGAAATATTTCCTGAAGCATGCCGGTTCATCCACACTGGTTCTGATTGATGAATTCGGCACGGGGACTGAGCCTCAGCTGGGTGGATCTATCGCCGAAGCCATCCTCGGCCGGTTGCTTGAACTGGGAACCTATGGAGTGATCACCACCCATTACACCAACCTGAAACATTTTGCTGCTTCCGCCGAAGGGGCGGAGAACGGGGCCATGCTGTTCGATAACCATGCGATGCGGCCCCTCTTCCGCCTGGAAATAGGCAAGCCCGGCAGTTCGTTTGCCTTTGAGATTGCCCGGAAGATAGGCCTTCCGGAAGATATCCTGGAAAAAGCCTCCTCAAAGGTGGGGAAAGACCATGTGGAGTTCGACCGGCACCTGAAAGACATTGTTCGCGATAAACGGTACTGGGAGAAAAAACGGGCCCGGATTCGTCAGATGGAAAGGCAGCTGGAGCAAACCCTGGGAAGGTACCTGCAGGAAATAAAAACCACCGAGCAGTCGCGGAAAGAGATACTGGAAAAAGCCCGGGAGGAAGCCAGGGAGATTCTGGACGGGGCTAACCGGAACATTGAAAATACTATTCGCATGATCCGCGAGGCGCAGGCGGAAAGGGAAGCCACGCGGAAGGCCCGGCGGGAGATGGAAGAGAGACGGAAACGGATGCTTGAGAAGAAAGACCCGCTGAAGGATCAGGCCGGGAAAAAGATTGCTTCCCTGGAAAGGGAATGGCAGCGGCTGGGGCGCCGGACAGGTGCCGTAACGGGGAAACCTTCCGGCAGGAAGGAAAGGGAAGCCGCCTCAACCGGCTTTCAGCCCGGCGACCTGGTGAAAATGGTGGGTCATGATGCGGTGGGGGAGGTGATGGATATGAACGGCCGGAGCATCCTGGTTCGTTTCGGTCAGATGATCACCACTTTGGATGAGAAAAAGTTGCAGAAAATATCCGAAGCAGAGTACAAGCGACAGGAAAGGCAGCGGGGAGGTGCCTCAGATCAGGGTTTCAACCTGATGGAGAGGAAGCTGCATTTTCATCCGGAAAAGGATGTACGGGGCATGCGGGGCGACGAGGCCCTCCAGGCCGTGATGCAGTTTATTGATGAGGCGGTGATGGTGGGAGCCGGTGAAGTGCGCATCCTGCACGGCAAAGGCGACGGTATCCTTCGCCAACTGATCCGCGATTACCTGACCGGAGTGGACCTGGTTCGATCCTGCCGCGATGAGCATGTGGAACGTGGCGGAGCCGGAGTAACCATCGTGGAACTGGAGTAATTGCTTCAGGAAGATACTTCCGATTGATTTGTTACATCTTTTGCTGTATTATTATATGAATATGAATATAATATATTTTAATAATAAATATAAAATATTAAAAATAAAAACAATATAAATATGTATCTACGTAGTAAACTACGTAGCTAACTACGTAGTTTACTACGTAGATTATTACCTTCATCATATCAGCTCAGCATATCTTTATTAGAGATTTAATATTATATTGTTATTCAATCAATTACAGATTACAGAAAAAAGCCGTCTCCTGTCAGGCAGAAAAATCCTCCGGCTGCTGATGCTTTGATGGTATTTGATATACTTGCGAATTTGAGGACGTGGCGTCTTTCCGCAGAAATCTGCTTCTCAATCACTCTATTACCCGATTGCATCAATACATCCACTCTTCCTTTTAGCCGAACGGGAAAGAATGTCTGTGGTTCACTGAACAAATGTCGGCCCTGCGGCAAAACATTGTGTAGTTTGGGAATTTATTTTAAATTCGGGGGAATGAATTATTCCGGTTAACAACAATAAACAATATGCAACAACAAAAATGGATTGTACGTGACATGCCCCGAAGAAAGTTCCTGGAAATGGGACTGAAAGGAGGCATCGCGGTGGCTGCTATGCCGGCGTTGCTCAGCCGTCTTACTTCCTGTCAGACGGGTTCCCTGTCTCCAGGCGGACTGGACATGGACAAAGAAACCCTCGGACGGGTGATTGCCGTTGCCCTGGAACAGGGAGGTGATTTTGCCGAAGTATATCTGGAGAACCGGATTTCCCGTCAGATCGTGATGGAGGAATCCCGGTTCAAAAGCGGCCTTTTTGGCATCAGCCAGGGAGGCGGTGTGCGGGTAATCGCCGGGAACAGTACGGGATATGCCTACACCGATGAGATCACCGAAGAAAAACTGATCCATGCCGCCCGGGTAGCTTCCTACGTGGCCCGTAACGGCGGAAGCATTCAGCCGGTGCCGCTGGAACAGGCCAGCCGTGAATCGTTTATTACGGTGGAACAGCCCCTGCAGGAAATAGCCGACGAGAAAAGGATTGAAGTGATGGAGCGGGCCAACCAGGCGGCTCTGGATTATGACCCCCGGATCAAAATGGCCCTGGTGGATTACAACGACGAAATCAGGGGGCGGGTAATTGCCAACAGCGAGGGGTTGTACCTGCGCGATGAATTGCCACAGATGTTCTTCATTGTTCAGGCCCTGAGTGAGGAGCGCGGACAGCGCCACCTGTCCAGGGAACGGCTGGGGATGCACATGGGTTTCGAAATGTTTGAAGAAACCCCGCCTGAAGAGGTGGCTGAAAGGGCGGCACGTGAAGCCATTGCCATGCTTGACGCAAAAGAAGCCCCGGCCGGGATCATGGATGTGGTGATGCAGAACGGGTGGGGTGGGGTCCTGGTGCACGAAGCGGTGGGCCATCCCCTGGAAGCCGACAACATTGCCAAAAAAGTGGGGGCTTTTACAGGGAAGCTGGGGCAAAAGGTGGCCAGCGACTTGTTTACCATGGTTGACGACGGAACCCTGCCCAATATGCGGGGAACCACCAATTTCGACGACGAAGGAACCCAGATGCAGCGTAATGTGCTGATCGAAAACGGGGTGTTGCAGGGGTATATGACCGATATCCTGAGTGCCCGGCAGCTGAACATGAAACGCACCGGGAACGGCCGGCGTGAATCGTTCCGGTATTACCCCATTCCTCGCATGACCAATACCTTCATCGAAAAGGGGAAAGATGACCCGGCCGATATCCTGGCTTCCACCCGGAAAGGGATCTATGTGCAGAGCCTGAGCGGAGGCAGCGTGAACCCGGTAACAGGGGTTTTCAATTTCACCTGCCGGGAAGCCTACCTGATCGAGAACGGAAAGAAAACACAGCCCATCCGGGGTGCCACCCTGATAGGAACCTGCATGGATGTGATCTCCAATATTGATGCCGTGGGGAACGACCTGGATTTCGGTCCGGGGATCTGCGGTAAGGGTCAGTCGGCTGAAGTGTCGGCCGGGCAGCCTACCGTCAGGATCAGGGGTATCAATGTGGGAGGCAGCAGAAGCTGAGGGATCACCATTTTATCACTTAAACAGGAAAAAGTCATGAACTATACAGAATTGTCAGCAGACCTTGTCAAAAAATGCCTGGCCAACGGAGCCGATGCGGCAGAAGTATACCTGGCAGTTGACCGCGAACTCAGTATTCAGGTGCAGGACGGGGAACTGGAAACCATTCAGGAAGCTTCTTCCCAGGGGGTGGGGTTCAGGGTATTCGTTAAGGGAAGAATGGGTTTCAGCCACTGCAACGACCTGTCGGCCGGATCGCTCGAAAGCACGCTTAAACAGGCCGTTTCCTTTGCCAGGCTAACTACCCCCGACGAGCACAATGTGCTGGCTGCCGACCCTGCTACAACGCCGGTGGAGGGGTTGTACGACCCTGCCATCGTCGATGTCGCCATGGAAAAGAAAATTGAACTGGCCGTGGAACTGGAGGAACTGGCCATGCAGGATAGCCGGGTGACCAAAAGTTCCGGATCCGCTTACGGTGAAGGGGAAACGGAAATATACCTGGCCAATTCCAACGGTTTGCAGAAACATTATCGTTCTTCCGCCTGTTCGCTGGGGGTTAGTGTAGTGGCTGAAAAAGGAGAACAAAAAAATACCGGGGGAGAATATTGCAGCCGGCGGTTTTTTGCCGATCTGAAATCCCCCGAAGAAATTGCTGCTGAGGCATCCCGGAAAGCATGGGAATTGCTCGATCCTCAGATGGTAAAAACCCAGCGGGCAGCCGTGATTTTTCATCCCGATGTGGGGCGTTCCCTGCTGGGCGGAGTGATCAGCGCCCTGAACGGCGAAAGGGTGTTGCAGGGGGCCAGCTTCCTGAAAGACAGCCTGGAAAAATCAATCGCCTCTTCCCTGCTGACAATCATTGACGATGGAACCTATCCGAAAGGGATGGCCAGCCGGCCGTTCGACGGGGAAGGAACGCCCACCGCACGCAGGGTCCTGGTTGACCGGGGTATGCTGAAAGGCTTCCTGTACAATTGTTCCGTGGCTCACCGCGCAGGGACAGAATCCACCGGCAATGCCAGCCGCAGGGGATTTACCTCACTGCCCGGGATAGGCGTACACAACCTGTTTGTTGAACCGGGCACCTCTTCGCCTGAGGAAATTATTGCCGCCACACCCAGGGGACTCCTGCTGAAAGGGGTGACCGGCTATGGCATTGATCCGGTGAGCGGTAATTTCAGCGGAGGAGCCACCGGATTCTGGATCGAGAACGGAAAGATTGCATTTCCTGTCAAAGGACTGACCATTGCCGGAACGGCGCATGACATCCTGAATGCTATCGATATGAGCGGAAATGATGTAGACCTTATGCAGTCGTTTGCCTGCCCCTCAATCCGTGTGCGGGAGATGCAGATCGGTGGAAAATAACGGGAGAAGAAGGCTTTTTTACACCTCTTTTTTTACTTTCTTGAGGGTGAGATATATCACAAAAAAAACCGGAAATTATTTTTCGGATTGTTTGCTGATGTATTAATTTTGTACACCAGAAACCAAATGCTTACCAAAAAATTTCCTGAACCATGAAAAAAAGTCTGCTATTTCTGATGTTAATGGCCATGTTTGCTTGTTTTTCCTGCAAATCTGGCGCTAAAGAGGAAGCCGAAGAACCTCAGGCTACGGAACAAGCTGCTGAAGAAGCAGTTGAGGAAGCTGTCGACACGACCGCTGCTGAAACAGCCGATACGGCTGCCATGGAAGAAACCATGGAATAGCTCCGGCCTGAATTCCGGCATTCCTGTTTGCAACAACGGGGTACGGGCAAATGCCTGCCTCGTTTTTTTTTATATGTCCGGTTTGGGGAATTCTATGATCAGTGGGCAAAATAATGTACATTTATCCGTGAACCCGAAACCGGAATGACTCTGCTGATATTCACCGAAAATCCATCACCCCGGCTGGATTATGCAACCGGTTACCTGCTGGGTGAACTGCTCGGGCTTAAAATCCGGATAACACATGAGGCCACAGAATTCAGCAGGGCAACCGGTCCACGTTTGAATTATTCCTCTCGTGATTTTCGCGGTGTTCCTTCAATGGTGCCCCATGAACTGCTGTACAGGCGGGGAAAGGGGAAAACCGATATCCATGTGGAAAAAAAAGAAGGAATTCCCTGTTTTTTCCGCACCTCAGAAAGCGGGCCCCTTCCCTTTGATCTTCTGGCCTCCACTTTCTGGATGATCAGTCGCTATGAGGAATACCGTCCTGAAACCACCGATGAGTACGGACGTTTTCCAGCGACCGCCTCCCTGGCGTACCGTCATGGATTTCTTGGAATACCCGTTGTGTCATACTGGAGCGAACTGCTGGCCGGAGTGTTACGCAGGGATTTTCCGGGAATCGGATTCAGAAAGCCTGCCGCTGCTTTTCTTCCCACCCTGGATATTGATATTGCCTGGGCATACAAATACAGGCCCTGGTGGCGGGTGCTTGGTGCTTCGGTGAAAGATCTGACCACATGGCACCCGGATGTTTTTGCCGAACGTTTGCTGGTGCTGACAGGCTTGAGGGAAGATCCGTATGATGTATATGAATGGCTGGACGGTATTCACCGGGAATGTAACCGGAATCCTGTGTATTTCTTTCTGCTGGGAGATTACGGAAGGCATGACAAAAATGTATCACCGCTCCATCCGGCTATGATACGCCTGGTCAGGGAGCGGATGCCGAACGCCAGGGTGGGACTGCATCCTTCCTTTTACGCTGCCGGGAAACCCGGTGTGTTCCGGAAGGAAAAAAACAGGCTGGAAAAAATTACCGGGAAACCGGTCATGTTCAACAGGCAGCATTATCTGAAAATCAGCTTTCCTGACACGTTCCGGATGCTGGAAGAAGCGGGGGTACGATACGATTTTTCCCTGGGTTTCCCTGAAGAGCCGGGTTTCAGGGCGGGGACGGCCGTACCTTTCCGTTTTTATGATTTGGAAAAAGAAAAGGCAGGGCGGCTCACCCTGGTCCCCCTGACCCTGATGGACGGTACCCTGTGCGAATACCTGCATCTGAAACCGGAACAGGCTATATCGCTTGTTCACAGGTTGCTGAATGAGGTAAAAAGCCGCGGAGGTAATTTTGTTTCGTTATGGCATAACCATTCCCTGTCGGAAAGTGGAATATGGAAAGGGTGGCGAAAGGTTTACACCGAACTGATGGAAGCAGGTTCAAAACTGGCTCATGATCAGATATCTCAGAAACAGTAAAATTGACAGGTCCCTGTGGGACCTTTGTGTGGAATCCTCACCTCATGCCAGGGTGTATGCTGCTTCCTGGTACCTTGACCGTGTCCACCCCGGATGGGGGGCCCTGGTCCTGGACGATTACAGAGCAGTATTTCCCCTTCCGGTCAGCCGGAAATACGGAATTTCCTATGTTCATACCCCTTTCTTTGTTCAGCAACTGGGAACATTCTGCCGGGAAGGCGACCCCGGGACTTATACAGGCTTGTTTCTTGAAGCCCTTCCTTCCTGCATACGATATCTGGATCTGTGCCTGAACCATGCCGACCGGATTGTGGAAGATACCGGCTGGTGGTACAACCGCATGAACCTGGTACTTGACCTTTCCCCCGGGGTGGACGTCCTCAGAAAATCCTATTCGGAGAATACACGGAGGAATCTGGCAGGGGCGGAAAAATGGGGCATCGGGGTGAAACCTTCCGGCGATGCTCATTATCTGGTGCATCTGTTCAGAAAAGACCGGGGCCGGGAGTTCGGTCAGATCAGGGAAAGGCATTACCGGGCCCTGCTGTCCCTGATGAACTATTCGCTTCGGATTGGTACAGGCAGGATCATGATGGCGGAAAGCGGCGGGGAAAGGCTGGCCGGGGCATTTTTCCTGGAATACTCCCGCCGGCTGTATTTTCTGTTTTCGGGTAATTCACCAGCCGGTCGCCGGCAGGGAGCCATTCCCTGTTTGATCGACAGGATGATTGAAGAATATGCCGGAAAATCCATGGAACTTGATTTCGAGGGTAGCGACAGTGAGGGCCTGGCGCGTTTTTACCGGGGATTTGGCGCGGGACAGGAAAAGTATCCCCGCGTGGTGATCAACCGGTTGCCATGGCCGCTGAACCGGTTCAAATGATCTTTATTCCTTCAGGTTATCGAAGTCGATTTCCCCGGAGGGTTCCAATTCCGTCAGCCTTTCCTTATCACATTTCAGGGTGCGGGAGGGGTATTTTTTCAGCAGGTTGTAATTATGAGTGGCCATTACTACGGCCCGGCCGCTATTTCTGATCTCCGTAAGAACAGCCATGATGCCGTCGGACGTTTCCGGATCGAGGTTGCCGGTAGGTTCATCGGCCAGGATCAACTCGGGATTGTTCAGCAGTGCCCGGGCAATGACCACCCTCTGCTGTTCCCCACCTGAAAGCTGATTGGGCATTTTATATCCTTTATATCCCATTCCTACCTTTTCCAGTACCTCGGCAATGCGGTGATTGATTTCCTTTTTGTTTTTCCAGCCGGTTGCCCTGAGCACAAAAGCCAGATTATCGTAAACCGACCGGTCGGTGAGGAGCTGGAAATCCTGAAATACAATACCCAGTTTTCTCCGCAGCAGTGGGATCTGCCTGCGCCGGATCTTTCCCAGGTCAAACCCTGCCACAAACCCGGTTCCTTCCTTCAGGGGAATTTCTGCATTGATGGTTCGGATCAGGCTGGTTTTTCCGCTTCCTACGCGGCCTATCAGGTAAACAAACTCTCCCTTCGACACCTCCATATTTACGTCTTTCATAACCAGATGGTCGTTCTGGGCGATGGTGGCTTGTTTCAGTTCAACAACGGTGTCGAGGGCCATGGGCGGTTAGGGATTCGTTCTGTTTCCGCAAGGTCAAAATTACAAAATAATAATCAGCACAACCTCCAAAATAAATGAAGAAATTAACAGTTTAATGTTAATTAAAAGGCTGTCCGGTATCCGGCAACCCGGGGGAATATTTTTACTTTTACATGATTTAACATGTTTGTACCTATGAAGCGTCTGATCAGGATTTCCGTATATACTCTGGCCGGTATTCTCCTGTGGGGATCATGGGCGTATGCCCAGCGTCCGGCCTATTATGATCATCCCGACCGGTTTTACCGCAGGGGCATTGATCTGTTCGGGAAGGAGAAATACGGGGCTGCTCAGCAACAGTTTGCCCGCGCAGCCGAGGCGTATGGTAACCTGCGCACCGAACTGAGTTCTGATGCCCGGTATTATATGGCTCTCTGTGCGATCAGGCTGTACAACAACGATGCGGAAGCGCTGGTAAACGAATACATCCGCGGTAATCCCGAAAGTCCCCGTGTGAACCAGATCCGTTACCAGATGGCCCTTTATGAGTACCAGCGAAAGCAGTACCGGAGCGCGGTTGGCTGGTTCGAGCAGGTAGACCGTAACCGGCTGGATAAGGATGAGCTGCCGGAATATTACTTCAAAAAAGGCTACAGTTACTACCGCAGGGGCGATTCCGACCGGGCGGGAGTGGCTTTCAGCGAGATTAAGGACAGGAATACGGAATATACCGCCCCGGCCATATATTACTATGCGCATATTGCCTATGAGCAGGAGCATTATCTTACCGCTTTGCGTGAATTTGAAAGGCTGAAGAACGATGAAAGCTTCGGTCCCATTGTGCCCTATTACATTTTACAGATATATTACCTGCAGGAAGATTACGATCAGATCATTGCAATCGGACCGGCATTGCTGGAAAACGTGGTTTCCGGCCGGGAGGATGAGGTGCTCAGGCTGGTGGCCGATGCTTTTTACCGGAAGGGATTGTATGCCGAAGCGGAAAATTATATGACCCGGTACATGGAAAAGGCAAAAACCCTCACGGAGGAAGAAAGGTACCAGGCAGGATTCATTTTTTACCAGAACGGGAAATATGATCAGGCGGCCTCGGAGTTTGAAAAAATTGCCGGGAGAAAAAATGCACTGGGACAGAATGCCGCTTACCATCTGGCTGACTGCTATATCAGAATGGGTGACAGGAACAAGGCCAGAATGGCCTTTTCTTCGGCTGCCAGGCTGGATTTCGATCTGGAAATTCAGGAAGATGCCCTTTTCAATGCGGCGAAGATTACCTATGAACTGTCATATTCCCCTTTCAATGAGGCCATCCGGGCATTTCAGGATTATATCGAACGCTTTCCCTCTTCTGATCGCATTGATGAGGCATACAATTATCTGGTCATGGCTTTCCAGAATACGCGGAATTACAAAGCAGCGCTCGAATCGCTCAACCGGATCCTGGTGAAGAATGACCAGATCAGGAAAGCATACCAGCGGGTGGCTTTTTACCGGGGACTGGAGCTTTTCAATAATCAGGAGTATGAGGAAGCCATTGATCATTTTGACCTGTCGCTGGAGCATGCCGATATGGCGAACGATTTGAAAGCCAGGGCTCTTTTCTGGAAAGCCGAAGCCTGGTCGCGACTGGGCGACCACGACATGGCCATCAGGTATTTTGATGAATTTATTGCTTCTCCCGGAGCTTATGGCCTGGAGGAATACGGTCTTTGCCTTTACTCTATGGGTTATGCCTGGTTTGAGAAAGAGAATTATGCGGAAGCGGCTTCCTGGTTCCGTAAATTCACCTCTTCCGGCCGCTCCGGAAGGAAAGACCTGCTGGCTGATGCATTTAACAGGATTGGTGATACTTATTTCATCAGGATGCAGTATTCCACTGCCCTGGATTATTACGACCAGTCGCTGGCAATCGGAATGGCCAACCCGGATTATGCCATGTTCCAGAAAGCTTTTACCATGGGCCTTATGAAGGATTATAATGGGAAGATATCCGTACTGGAACAGCTGATCTCGAAATATCCGCGGTCGAACTACCGGGACGATGCCTGGTTTGAACAGGGCAACAGCTATGTAAACCTGCAGCAGAACGATCAGGCCCTGGCAGCCTACAGGAAAATAATCGACGATTTTCCCGGGAGCAGCTATGTTCCCAGGGCCAAGGTCCAGATGGGGCTGGTATATTACAATCTGGACCGTAACGACCGGGCCATCGAACTGTTCAAACAGGTGGTGGAGGAGTATCCGGGTACTTCCGAGGCACGAAACGCCCTCACAGGCCTGAAAAACATCTATGTTGACCAGAATGAGGTAGATACCTATTTTGCCTATGCCCGTTCGGTGGGTGAATATGCTGATGTCAGTGCGGCGGAAAAGGATTCGCTGACCTATCTTTCGGGTGAGAACCTGTATATGGAAGGCAATTGTGAGAGGGCTGCAGAGGTGCTTCAGAGTTATCTGGAGGAATTTCCGCAGGGTAGTTTTTCTACCAGTGCCCATTTTTACCTGGCCGAATGCCTGGCCGGGCTTAACCGGCAGGAAGAAGCCCTCAGGTCATACGATGAGGTGATCTCGAGACCGCGAAACATATTTACCGAACCAGCCCTGGTGGAGGCAGCTTCCATTGCCTACCGTCAGAAAAACTACTTCGATGCACTGGAATATTACCTGATCATGGAGCAGGTGGCCGAACGGCCGGCCAATCAAACCGCAGCGCTGAAAGGGCAGTTACGCTGTTATTATAATATGAGAAACTACGGACGGGTAACCGAAACAGGCGAACGCTTGCTGCAGTTAAACGGTCTGCCTGAAGATATGGTGAGGGAAACCCATTACAAAATGGCCCGGGCATACCAGGAAACCGGAAATGCTGAAAAGGCGCTTGAGCATTACATGAAAATTTCCGGCGAAGTATCAACGGTGATGGGAGCTGAAGCCAAATACCGCGTGGCGGAACTGTATTTTGAAACGGGTGAAATTGACAAGTCTGAGGCGGAAATATTCTCCATGATCGATATGAACACCCCGCATGCCTATTGGATGGCCAAATCCTTCCTGTTGCTTGGGGATGTACTGGTGGAAAAAGGTGACTATTTTCAGGCCAGATATACCCTGCAGAGCCTGCTTGACGGGTATGGCAGGAATGACGACGGGATACTCGAAGAGGCGGCAGAGAAGCTTGACAAGATCATCAACCGCGACATGTTCATTACACCGGAAGATACCCTCAAGCCGGTAAACCTTTTCTGACAAACCGATGCAATAAAGTGTCCATATGGAAAAAATGAGCAGCATGAGAACATCTATCCTCCGGGCAACGGGGGTACTGATACTTTCGCTTCTTGCCCTTCCCCTGGAACTTTCTGCCCAGGAAAAGATTGAGAAAGAGGTGAGGGTGGTGAAAGCTTATGAGCCCACCCTTTCTGGAGCAACAAAAATAAGGGTATCTCCAGAAGCCGATGATACACTGACCCTGCGCCCCGATTTCGAATACAATATTTACCCCCGGCCCCTGCAGCATCGCCGGGGCGTTCGCCGTATCCAGGCGGCCCGGATGGAAAGTGATGTACTGCCCGAACTCTACGGCTCATACCTGAGGCTGGGTTTCGGGAGCTATACTACTCCCCTGGGGGAACTCAGCATCAGCAGCCGCAGGAACCGGAACGGGATGCTTTCCCTGTACATGAACCATATGTCGTCACCGGGGAAGGTAAAACTTGATAACGACCAGAAGGTTTTTGCGGGGTACAGCGACACCCGTATTGACATCGACGGGAAAAAGATTTTCCGGAATGCCACCTGGAAAGGCCGGGCCGGTTTCGATGCCCTGACACGGTATTTTTACGGGCACAGTCCTGATACCCTGGCGGAACCCGACAGGGATGATATCCGGCAACGGTACCTGTTGTTCGATGCCGGAACAGAGGTCCTTTCCACACACGGCGATTCGTCAAGGCTGAACTATAAGCTGGGGGTGGACTACGGGTATACCCAGGACCTTTACAGCAACCGGCAGCATGCTTTCCGCTTTGCCGGATCGGGCTTCACCTCCTTTGTAAAGGGTATTGCGGGAATGGATCTTCAGGTGGATCATTACCGGAGGGTGCCCGAAAATGCCTCGGGGAACAACACCCTGGTATCGGTATTTCCCTGGTGGATGAAAAACACCCCCGAATACCGGCTGCAACTTGGTTTGAATGTTACGGTGGATCACGGAACATCCCAGTGGTGGCATTTTTATCCCACGGCCATGCTGCAGTTCCGGGTGATTGAAAAAATACTTGTCCCTTACCTGGGAGTGAGAGGGTATGTTAAGGCCAACGATCTGCGGAAGGTTGCCATGGAGAATCCGTTTATCATGCCCGGGCTGACAGTGAAAAATTCTGATCACAACATGGAGTTTTACGGAGGAATAAAAGGGAATATGGGCTCTCATGTGGCATTTACCCTCCGGGCATCCTATGCCCTGATAAATAATGCTTATTTCTTTGTAAACGACACTATTACAGAGTTATCCAACCAGTTTGATGTGGTGTATGACGACCTGGAGGAAGTGAATTACTACGGAGAATTGCTGTTCAGGGTTGCCGACCG
>JBNGDI010000014.1:9043-29171 GCA_049975425.1 Bacteroidales bacterium | reverse complement strand
CTGTCAGCATGTATTCTGCTGAAAACATCCAGGTCCTGGAAGGACTGGAAGCGGTAAGGAAACGTCCGGCCATGTATATTGGCGACGTCAGTGTGAAAGGATTGCACCATCTGGTCTATGAAGTGGTGGATAATTCCATTGATGAGGCCCTGGGCGGTTATTGTTCCAATATTGAGGTGACGATCAATCAGGATGGGTCGGTTACCGTAACCGACGACGGCAGGGGAATCCCCATTGATTACCATGAAAAGGAAAAGAGATCGGCTCTTGAGGTGGTGATGACCGTGTTGCATGCCGGAGGAAAATTCAACAAGGATTCCTACAAAGTTTCCGGGGGACTGCATGGGGTGGGTGTGTCGTGTGTGAATGCCCTTTCCGAGCGGCTCATGGCCGAAGTGCATCGCGACGGGAAGATATGGTTCCAGGAATACAGGCAGGGGAAACCCCTGGCCCCGGTAGCGGAGAGGGGAGAAACAAGCAAAACCGGTACCATCATTACTTTTTATCCGGATCGTTCCATTTTTATCACAACGGATTTCAACTTTGAGATCCTGGCATCGCGTCTGCGTGAGCTGGCATTTCTGAACAAGGGGATCAGGCTGAAGATCACCGATATGCGTGAGACTGAGAACGGAAACGGAAACGGAAACGGAAACGGGAACGGACACCGCATGGAAGAATATTATTCCGAGGAAGGATTGAAGGAATTTGTGGAATATCTCGACGTTAACCGGGAAAGGCTGATCGAGGATATTATTACCATCGAAACGGAAAAGGGCGGGATCCCGGTGGAACTGGCCCTGCAGTACAACACCTCCTTTTCAGAGAATGTGCACACTTATGTGAACAACATCAACACCATTGAAGGAGGTACGCATCTGGCCGGTTTCAGAAGGGGATTGACCCGCACCCTGAAAAATTATGCTGAAAAATCGGGTTTGCTGGCGAAACTCAAATTCGATATCAACGGGGATGATTTCAGGGAAGGGCTTACCGCAGTGCTCTCAGTAAAGGTGCAGGAACCCCAGTTTGAAGGACAGACCAAAACCAAGCTGGGCAATTCGGACGTAATGGGCGCCGTCGATCAGGCAGTGAGCACTTACCTGGCCAGTTACCTGGAAGAACACCCCAGGGATGCCAAAGCCATTGTACAGAAAGTGATCCTGGCGGCCACGGCCAGGCATGCTGCCCGGAAAGCCCGCGAACTGGTGCAGCGGAAGAATGTGCTGTCCGGTTCCGGATTGCCCGGAAAACTGGCCGACTGTGCTGAACGCGACCCCTCGAAATGTGAAATATTTCTGGTAGAGGGGGATTCGGCCGGAGGTACCGCCAAGCAGGGGCGCGACAGGAATTTTCAGGCCATCCTGCCCCTTAGGGGGAAGATCCTGAATGTGGAAAAAGCCATGCAGCACAAGATATTTGAGAACGAAGAGATCAAAAATATTTTCCTGGCACTGGGCGTTACCATTGGTACGGAGGAGGACAGTAAGGAACTGAACATGCAGGGATTGCGTTACGAAAAGATCGTGATCATGACCGATGCCGATGTGGACGGAAGCCACATTGCTACCCTGATCATGACATTCTTTTTCAGATACATGCAGGAATTGATCAAAAACGGGCATCTTTACATCGCCACCCCTCCCCTTTACCTGCTGAGAAAAGGCAAAACCGAGAGGTATTGCTGGACTGAGGAAGAAAGAAAGAAATTTGTGGAAGAAGTGGCAGGGGGGGAGGAAAACCAGGTGTCGGTTCAGAGATATAAGGGTCTGGGTGAAATGAATGCCGAGCAATTGTGGCAAACTACCATGAACCCTGAAAACAGGATCCTCAGGCAGGTGACCATTGAAAGTGCCGCCGAAGCCGACAGGATATTTTCCATGCTGATGGGCGATGAAGTGCCCCCCCGGCGTGAATTTATTGAAAAACATGCCAAATATGCCAATATTGATGCCTGATCATCCTGAGAAAAAACCGGGAAATCACACGGATATATTGCATAGTCTCATTTGAGAAAATGACCGGAAATATGAAGTATTGGTTCCTGTTCCTGGCATGGGGGTTCCTGGCATTTCCCGTCTGGTCGCAATCCCCTGAGCCGACAGAAAAAGATATACTGAAAAAGCTCCGCGAGGGGCCGGAAGAAACAGTCTGGCCTCCGTACAGCGTCGAAGAGTCCATGGCAGGTTCAAAGCTTGCACCCATGGTACGGGTCTTTATCCGGGGGAAAGGGCCCTTTCTCTTTCTTCTTGATACCGGTTCGGATATTACCCTGATCAGGGAATCCCTGGTGCAGGAGACCGGTCTTCCGGCCCGGGTAACGGACAGTGAACTCCGGGTAACCCTGGTCGATGAAATGAGGCTGGGAGATATCCGGTTCAGGAACTTTATGGCCGGTATCCGTTCATGGGAAGGACCGGTTGACGGGATACTGGGTTATCCCCTCTTTATGAAAGCACGCCTTACCATTGACCTGCCACGTATGCGATATACCCTGGAACCTTCAGGAGAAGAATCCTCATCGGAAAACACCCTGCGAATGAACAGAGTAACAGAAGGGGTCCCCTCGTTTCCCGTACGGCTCGGGAACAGGCAGGCCGACATCATTGTTTCCACCGGACTGAGCGAGTACATTCGTGTTCCCGAATCCGGGCTGGAATATTTCAACCTGAAATTACCTCCTGTGCCGGCGGTTTCGACCAACAGTTTCTCTGTAGATGAAGAGGTGACCATGGCCCGGGTTACCGATAATCTGGTTCTGGGTGAGCATATCGTTATGGAACCCATCCTTACCATAGGGCATACGGGAGAATATCGGATCGGGTGCGGATTGTTAAGTTACTTCCGGGTGGTCCTCGATCCTGAAAACAATCAGATCTCCTTTCTGCGGAACAGCGATATCCCGATTGAAATCCCTCCGGTCCGGCAGCTGGGTTTTGTTCCCCGGCGGGACGAACGTGGCTGGATGGTGGAGAAATTGCTGCCCTGGTTCAGTGAGCTGGACCTGAATATCCGCCCGGGAGACCGGATCCAGCGGGTTGAATCGCGCGATGCCGTCATGCTGACGGCAAACAACTGGGTGGAACTGGAAAGGCTGAACAACTACCTTACCCTGGTGCTTGAGCGTGACGGGAAAGAGATTATGCTGGACGTTCCTGTACGCATCATTCTTCCCTGATAAGTTCCCGGTATGGTCATCCTTCTTCTTTTTCCTCCATTTCCATCGAATTCCTGTAATAACGCTTCAAACGGCTTCTTATCTGGAAATACCTGTATATTCCCACCAGAATAAGAATAACACTCAGCACGATCACAAGGTATCCCAGCCAGCGCAATCTGAAGAAATCCCTGAGCTGAAGAAAAGCAATCCCTCCAAGGAGCATATACAGGGATGTTCTTGAATAGGAAAGCAGGGTGCGTTCGTTGGCCAGACGGGTTCGTTCCAGCGCCAGGTAATCCCTTAGAATGATCTTTTCCCTTGTTTGAAAAATCTGATTGAACAGCCTGAAGCCTTTGATTGTGAATGGCATAATTGCTTCGTTTATAATGGAACCTATATATTACACTCCGGACGAACCGGCCTGCCGGAAACACCCTGCCGGTCATTCCAAATAGCACACTGGTCAACCGGAACCCGGAATATCCCTGAAAGCCCGTTTACTGTTTTCACAGACTCCAGACCGGTGGATGATGCCGGCCATGTGAATCAGGAAGTATGAACTGCATTTAGTATTTGTATCCGGCTTTCTGAAGATCCTGAAGGTTCCGGAAGGGACTGGGAGGATCAAGGTAACGAGCCAGGAAGGCATATATGTCTAAGCGGATCTTCTTGGCCATTTTGGTATCGAGCCGGTCAAAGGAATGACCGCCCGGAGCTTCCTGGAAAATTTTGTATTCGAACTGCTTTCCTTCGGCTTTCAGTGATTTGATCAGGTGCTCCACTTCCAGTACATTCACGTCATCGTCGCTGGTATTGGTGTGGATCAGCAGGGGAGTCTGCAGCTTTTCAGCGTTCCATGCAGGTGAGCGGCGCCTGTACTCTTCCACGTTCTCATGGGCCGTTTGCCCGATGTGGTAGTCGGCCGAGTACAGGTCACGGTATCCCTGTGTCATGTACCCCATCCGGGCAATCAGGTCGCTGACAGGCACACCGGCAAAGGCCACCTTGTAATCGTCGGGGTGGTTGAAAATATTGAACAGGGTGATGAGCCCTCCGTGGCTCCATCCGATGATACCTATCCGGTTTTTGTCGATAAAAGGGTAGTTTTCGATCATGTAGTTTCTGCTGGAATATACATCTTCCACTTCCAGCCCGCCGTAATCTATTTTCCGGTAATGAGCTGCTCCGTAACCGGTGCTTCCCCGGTATTCGGCTGCCACGATTACGTATCCCTGGGAAATCAGTTCCCTTACAATGTGGGTGTAATAAGTGGTGAAATCAGCATGTACCCCTCCGTGCGGGAAAACGATCAGGGGGTATTTTTTTCCGGGATCCAGGTCACGCGGGAAAAAAATGTACGACCAGAATTTGACGGGATTTCCCGCCCCCATGGCAGTTGGATTGGATTCTTTCCACAGAGGTGGGCCGTACATGTAGACCTTGTCGATGACCGCCACATCGCCCACTCGTTCGAACCAGAGTACGTCGTCGATATTTTTTTCCAATACATCCAGCCGGTGGTTCAGACTTTCAAAAGCACGTTGTAACCGGCTGATTTCTTCGTGCAGGCCCTGATCGGTCTGTGCTTTCAGGAGAGTGGCCGACATCAGGGCTATGCCCAGGGTAATCCAGGTCTTTTTCATGGTCATGATGATTTAATCCTTTAAAACAACCTTTAAATATAGCCATTTTGCCATTAAACAGGGAAGCCGGGAACCGTATTTAAGAACAGGTAAATGCCTGAGGCTTGCCCGTTCCGGGCATATGCCACCTCATACCGTGATGGTGCCTGAGAAAACATGAATGGCCGGCCCGGTAAGCCAGACATTCTGAAAGATCCCCTCCCTGTTTACGCTAAAACTGATTTTTAACCTGCCCCCACGGGTTTCAATAGTGAAATTCCGGTTCCTGTGGCCTGTGTAGAAAACTGACGAAATGGCAGACGCTGTCACACCGGTGCCGCAGGAGAGGGTCTCAGCTTCCACTCCGCGTTCAAAAGTCCTGACGTAGAGCTTCCCGGGTCCCATAATTTCGGCAAAGTTCACATTTGTACCAGCCGGTTTGAACGCTTCGTGGTGTCTGATTTTTTGCCCGGCTTCCGTTACATTCAGCCGGGAAACATCTGTTACGAATTCCACATAATGGGGCGATCCCGTATCGAGATAATAGCCGTTCAGGCAGGGTTCGACCCTGACAACATCGTTCATTTTCAGACTGATCATGCCATTGTCGAGGATTCTTCCCTGATGGATTCCATCGGTGGCAAGAAAGGTTCCCTGCTTCCCGAACAAGCCCAGGGATCGGGCATATTCGATCATGCACCTTCCGCCGTTTCCGCACATGGTACTTTCCCGGCCGTCGGCATTGTAGTATTTCATTCCGAAAGCATGTTTCCCGTGGGGAAGAAGGATCATGAACCCGTCAGCTCCTATCCCGAAATGCCTGTCACACAGAAATTTGATCTGCTCTTCTCCCGGGATAACCTCTGTTGCCCTTCCGTCGGTCAGAATGAAGTCATTTCCGGTTCCCTGGTATTTCTCGAATGCTAACTGCATGGATCAAACGTTAAATCATGTTAAATAAGACTGTGGGAAGAAGTGTTGCAACATATTGTAAAATAGTATTATAAGGTAATATTTTGTGTGTCATATCCGGACAGGAGGCATAATTTTTGAGCATTTCTCATGAAAAAAGCCGAATTTTGTTTTATGCCGGAAAAGTAAAAATAAAAAAAACTTCTGTTATGAATACGAAAAAGACACTTGGAACCTTATTGATTGCAATGACAGGGGCTGTGGTGGGAATTATATTGTATGCGGCGGTTTTTCCCGCTGAAAAGCAAACTCATCCACTGGTCTGGCAACAGTATGATACGCAATCAGTCAGCCTGGCCAATTATCCTGCCAGTTTTGAAGGCAGCCATCTTGACTTCACCGTAGCTGCGGAAAAATCGGTTCATGCCGTGGTACATGTAAAAAATACGAAATTTCAAAGGCAAAGGTATACAAATCCCTTCTATGAGTTTTTCTACGGGGATATTTACAGGAGTGAGCCCACACCCATTGTAGGGATAGGTTCGGGGGTGATCGTTTCTCCCGACGGGTATATTGTGACCAACAATCATGTGGTGGAAGGAGCCGATGATATCGAGGTGACCCTGAATGACAAACGGGTTTTCAAAGCCGAGATCATCGGTACCGATCCCAGTACCGATATTGCCCTGCTAAAGATCAAGGGCGAGGATTTTCCTTTCATTCCCTTCGGTGACTCCGACAATCTGAAACTCGGTGAATGGGTACTGGCTGTGGGCAATCCATTTAATCTGACCTCGACGGTCACAGCCGGGATTGTGAGTGCAAAAGGCAGAAACCTGGGCATTCTTCCCGACAACTACCGCGTGGAATCGTTCATTCAGACCGATGCTGCTCTGAACCGTGGGAACAGCGGGGGAGCGCTTGTGAATACCCGGGGAGAGCTGGTTGGGATCAATACGGCCATAATTTCTCCTAACGGGGCCTATGCCGGTAATTCTTTTGCCGTACCGGTGAATATTGTAAAAAAAATCGTGGCCGATATTATCGAATTCGGTTCCGTTCAGCGGGCTGTCCTCGGTGTGACCATTACTGATGTAACTAATGAACTGGCAAAAGAAAACGACCTGGAGTCCATTGAAGGGGTTTATATCAGCGGAGTAGCCGAAAACGGGGCTGCCCAGGCAGCCGGTATCGAACCAGGAGATGTCATTATTTCCATAAACGGGGTAAAGGTGAATTCGGTATCAGAACTTCAGGAACAGGTAAGCCGCTATCGCCCAAAGGATAAGGTTGATGTTGTGGTAAAAAGAAACAACAGGGAGAAACAATTTGAGGTGGTTTTACGTAACATGGAAGGCGAAGCAAGGTATATTACCGCTGAAACCAACGTGCTGGGGGCAAAATTCAGGGATATAGACAGGAGCCTGAAGAACCGTCTCCAGATTGACAACGGTGTGCAGATCACGGAACTTGGAGAAGGAGCTTTGCTGGATGCAGGCATCAAGAAAAATTTCGTGATCACCAGCATCGACGGGGAACCGGTTGAATCGGCCGCACAGGTGAAAAATTTCCTTACCCGACAGCCGAAAGGTTCATCGGTTGAAATAGAAGGAATCTATCCGGGAGGAAGATATATTTATGTATATGTAGTGAAATTCTGATTTTTTGAACCTGTTGCTTGCAGAAGGAAAGACCTGCTGCAGCAGGTCTTTTTTTCATGTCTCTGAAGAATGAAAAAAATAATTGAATTTTATTCCCAAATGGTCTAACTTTGCAAAATATTAACAAATCATTGTAGATGAGACAACTCAAGATTACGAAGTCCATCACGAACCGTGAGAGTGCTTCTCTGGACAAGTACCTGCAGGAAATAGGTAAAGAGGAACTGATTACCGTTGAAGAAGAAGTCGAGCTCGCCCAGAGGATTAAAAAGGGCGACAGGGATGCGCTGGAAAAGCTGACCCGGGCCAATCTTCGTTTTGTGGTGTCCGTAGCCAAACAGTATCAGAACCAGGGATTGAGCCTTCCTGATCTGATCAATGAAGGCAACCTCGGCCTGATCAAGGCGGCTGAAAAATTTGATGAAACCCGGGGTTTTAAATTTATTTCCTATGCCGTATGGTGGATCCGGCAATCCATTCTTCAGGCGCTGGCCGAACAATCACGTATTGTTCGCCTGCCGCTTAACCAGGTAGGATCCCTTAACAAAATCAACAAGGCTTTTTCCAAGTTTGAACAGCAATTTGAAAGAACTCCTTCTGCGGAAGAGCTGGCTGAAGCCCTGGAGCTTCCGAAAGAAAAAGTAAACGACACACTGCGTGTTTCCGGAAGGCACGTATCGGTCGATGCTCCCTTTGTTGACGGGGAGGATAACAGCCTGCTGGATGTTCTTCCCAACACCGATTCGCCCAATGCCGACAAGGAATTGCTGAACGAATCACTGACACGCGAAATAGAAAGGGCGCTGGCCACGCTTACCGAGCGCGAAAGAGACATTATCAAGCTGTTCTTCGGAATAGGTGTGCAGGAAATGACTCTGGAGGAGATCGGAGAAAAATTCGGTCTGACCCGTGAAAGGGTAAGGCAGATCAAGGAGAAAGCTATCAGAAGGTTGCGGCATACTTCCCGCAGTAAATTGCTGAAATCATACCTGGGTTAAATAAAAAAACAGCCGGCCGGATGTTTTTTTATTTCCTGATGCGGTAGATAATGACATTGGGATAGCCGAGCAAACGGAATATTATCTGATCATCGGCCCATTGCCGGGCCTTGCTTACATCAAAGATCAATTCTTCTATAACCATTTTTTCTCCTTTCGTTCCCGAGGGATTTCTTTTCAGTACCAGGGGTACCATGGGAGGATAAGTTTTGGTCAGCAACCCGTTGGTAAACAGTTCAAAATCATCCAGAACCTCTCCGGCGCGGTATCTTACATAGATATAAAGCTTTCCGTCATGCATGGAAACATCGTAAATCTCAAAGTGGCTATCCGTTTCCTCCGGCAGTTCCATATCGTAATCAATGATCAATTCCTTTTCGGAATAAAAGCCCGATTGAACCGTCCGGGTGGATTTGCATTGCGGTCCCAGCAGAAGGATCATGAATAGAAAAAAGATGCGAAAACGGCTGAATTTCATTGTTTCCGATAACCGGGTTTGGGGTGAATTTACCTGTTTTTTTTTATTTCCGGAAATTTTGATTTCAGTATTTTCTCCAGGGCATACATCTCATCCCGGTACCGGGCAGCTTCAATGAAATCAAGTTCCGAAGCGGCTTTTTCCATGGAACGGCGGGCTTTTTCAATGGTCCTGACCAGCGCTTCACGTCCCATGTAGCTTACCACCGGATCTGCAGCCACATCGAGTTGCTCTGGTTCAACGTATACCTTTTTCTTCCCGGCAGCTTTTTCCCTGGGCATTCCCATGGTGGGTCTTCCCGCTCTTTCGATCTGGCGTGGGGTAATCCCGTGTTCCCGGTTATAGGCCAGTTGCTTTTCCCTCCGCCGATTCGTTTCATCCATGGTCTTCCGCATGGATTCGGTCACCTTGTCGGCATACATAATCACTTTTCCGTACAGGTTCCTGGCCGCCCTGCCTGCGGTCTGTGTCAGCGATCTTTCTGATCGCAGGAATCCTTCCTTGTCGGCATCCAGAATAGCCACCAGGGATACTTCCGGCAGGTCGAGCCCCTCACGCAGCAGATTGACCCCTACCAGGACATCGATACGGCCGCTGCGCAGGTTGTCCATGATCTCCACCCTTTCCAGGGTATCGATGTCGGAATGAATATACCGGCTGCGGATATTCACCTGGACGAGGTACTGGGTAAGCTCTTCCGCCATGCGCTTGGTAAGGGTGGTAACCAGAATGCGTTCTTTCCTGCTTACCCGCGTGCGGATCTCTCCGATCAGGTCATCGATCTGCCGGGCGGTGGAACGTACCTCGATTTCCGGGTCGGGTAAACCTGTTGGGCGGACCAGCTGTTCCACAATAATTCCTTCCGACCGGGCAAGCTCGTAGTCGGCCGGTGTGGCGCTGACAAATACGGTCTGTCCGATCAGGGATTCGAACTCCTCGAATTTCAGGGGACGGTTATCAATAGCTGCCGGCAGCCTGAATCCGTATTCCACCAGGGTGGATTTACGGGAATGATCCCCTCCGTACATGGCCCTGATCTGGGGAATGGTTACATGGCTCTCGTCAATGATGGTCAGGAAATCATCCGGGAAGTAGTCCAGCAGGCAGAAAGGGCGGGTTCCGGGTTTCCTCCCGTCAAAATACCTGGAATAGTTTTCTATGCCTGAACAGTATCCCAGTTCCCTGATCATTTCCAGATCGAAACGCACCCTTTCCTCAATTCTTTTTGCTTCGGTATACCGGGCCTGATCCTTGAAATATTCCACCTGATCGAACATATCCTGTTCAATCTGGTACAGGGCCCTTTCCATACGTTCTTTGGTTGTCACAAATATATTGGCCGGGTATATCATCACTTCATCCAGGGTCCGGATCACATTGCCTCCGGCCGGATCGATCATCTGAATATTTTCCACTTCATCTCCCCAGAAAATAATCCGGTATCCCATATCCCCGTATGCCACAAATATATCCACCGTGTCGCCCCTCACCCGGAACCGCCCCCTTTCCAGGCCCGACTCCGTGCGGGAATAAAGGGCTTCCACCAGCTTTCTGAGGAACTGGTTACGGCTGAACAACTGTCCCTTTTTGACCGGGATACTTGTGTTGTGAAAATCTTCAGGATTCCCAATACCATAAAGACAGGAAACTGATGACACGACAATGACATCCCGCCGTCCCGAAAGCAGGCTGGAAGTAGTGCTCAGCCTGAGCTTTTCGATCTCTTCATTGATGGAAAGGTCTTTTTCAATGTAGGTGTCGGTTACGGGCAGATATGCTTCGGGCTGGTAATAATCGTAATAACTGACGAAGTATTCCACGGCATTTTCGGGAAAGAAATATCTGAATTCGCCGTAAAGCTGTGCGGCCAGAGTTTTGTTGTGGCTCAGGATCAGCACGGGACGCTGCAGTTCCTGGATGACATTGGCCATGGTAAATGTTTTCCCCGAACCGGTTACTCCCAGCAGGGTGTGGAACCTTGTGCCTGAGCGCAAACCTTTCACCAGTTGCCTGATAGCCTCGGGCTGGTCGCCGGTGGGCTGGAATTCCGAAACAATGTTAAACCCCATACAGGTTCTCCGGTTTTTTCAGCGGATGATCATTAAACGGGTATAAACCGGCAGATGATCGCTGATGCCGCCATAGTAACGGCTTCCGCCGTAGGTGCGGTTGGGAGCTGGACCGTATTGCGGGTGTTCGAACATCATCCATTCGGCCCGGTATATTTTTCCCCCGTCAACAGATGCTTTGATCCCTTCAGTGGCATCCAGGAGCGAACGTGACACGATGATCTGATCCAGCATGTTCCAATCGCCCCGGTAGTTATAGGTTCCCTCTCCCTTAAAATTATGCATATCGTACATCAGATTGTACAGTTCCCGAACCGAAGCGTTAACCCTTTTGTTATTGGCATTCAGGGCAGTATGAAGGCTGGTGTTGGTGGGTTCGTCGTTGAAATCACCCATGATGAGTATCCGGGCCGCGGGCTGGTAATTCATTACCGAGTCGACGGCTCGCCGGAGGGTCACAGCCGAGTATATCCTTCTGCGTTCGGTCTGTCTCTGTCCTTCGCTTCTTGAGCTCCAGTGGTTAATGAACAAATGCAGTGTATCGGTTTGTGCGGCCAGGCCTTTGACATATAAAATATTGCGGGTGGTTATTGTATCGAATGGAAAAAGAACCGGAATGGTCCGTTCTTCCGCCACTTCAAAAAGATCTTTCCGGTAGATCATGGCTACATCTATGCCCCGGAAGTCAGGACCGTCATGATGAACGATCCCGTAGTTGCCTGATGCCAGCAAAGGTCCGGCAATCATGTCCTTCAGAACTTTCCGGTTTTCCACTTCACACAGGCCTACCACTGCCGGCAATCCGGAGGTGTCCATCTCTGAAATTACACGGGCAATATCACTGATCTTTTTCCGGTATCTTTCTTCTTCCCACCGGTTGGCGCCTCCGGGTGTAAAAGCATCATCCCCGGGATACGGATCATCATTGGTGTCAAACAGATTTTCCACATTATAGAAAGCCACCTGGAAGATCTGGTTTTGCTGGGCTTTTCCTTCTGTAAATGCACCCGGCAACCATACAGGCAGGAACAGGATCAAAAGGAGATAATGCTTCATGTTTCCGGAGGTTTGAAATACAAAAGTAACATTTTACATGGGAATGTGCAGGACAGATGTGATTTCCGCGCCCCGTTTTTTTCTGTGTTCATAATCTAAGCTGTTGAATTTCGATACTTTGTTGTGCCAGTTCCAGAATAATTGTAAATTAGTACTTTCGCAAATACCTGCCTCATGAGTGGAAAATCTTTGTTTCTGTTGCTTTTGCCGGGATTTTGCCTGCTGCAATCACCAGTGGCTGCTCAGGAAAGAAGCCCGCGGATTATCATTGAGTGGGAATTCAGGGATAAAGATGGAAATCAACTGATTGATCCTAAAGAAAAGGTGCTGATCGTCCTGAAGCTGAAAAATGTTGGGGATGCCAGAGCCAATTATCTGATGCTTAATGTTACTGAAACGAACGGGATTCAGGGGCTGGAATATGAATCCGAATTTACGCTGGGAAGACATTCCATCAATGCCATGAAAGAAGTGGAGATTCCTGTTACCGCCGGACCAAGGTTGCAGAGCGGAGAGGCTAATTTTCTGCTCGAAGTGCATGACCGAAGCGGCTACCGGGCAGAACCCCTCAGTTTGCTGGTGCAGTGCCGGGGAACAGACGATCAGGCCTCGGTGAGGGAGGCGGTTGTTACCCCCGTTGCTCAGCCAAGGGCTGCATCGGAATCTTCAGCTCAGGAAAAGATGCGGGGAGTGGGGGATCCGCTGAAAGGACTGAATGTTTCTTCTCCACGGGCGGAAATGCATTTCGGTAATTATTATGCCCTGATCATTGGAATTGATCATTATCGCGGATTCTGGACTCCGCTGAACAATGCCGTCCGCGATGCCAAAGCCATAGAAAATACCCTCAAAAGCAAATACAAGTTCGATCATTTCAGAACCCTTTATAATGAAGAAGCCACCCGAGCCCGCATTATCCGGGAGATGGAGTGGCTGGTGGATAACGTGGATGAAGAAGACAATGTTTTTATTTATTTTTCCGGGCACGGCGATTTCAAACAGGAACTGAACAAAGGATACTGGGTACCTTACGATGCCACAACGGAATCGGTTTCCAATTATATCTCGAACAACGACATACAGACATTTCTGGGAGGGATCCGCTCGAAACATACCCTCCTGGTGGCCGATGCCTGTTTCAGCGGAGATATTTTCAGGGGAAAGACTGTCTCCATTCCCTTTGAAAATTCGGAAAGGTATTACAGCACGGTTCATAATCTTTTGTCGAGGCAGGCCCTGACAAGCGGAGGCATTGAACCGGTGATGGATGGGGGAAGGGATGGACATTCGGTATTTGCCTATTATTTGCTGAAAGCCCTTGAGAACAACAACGACCTGTTTTTTGATGCCAGTCAGTTGTTCAATTCGATCCGGATACCGGTGATCAATAATTCAGAGCAATCACCCAGTTTTCAACCCATTAAAAATACCGGTGATGAAGGCGGCCAGTTCATATTTCTGAAAAAACAATGATCTGCAGGGTATTTCTCCGGCCGGTTTATTCCCAAGTAAACTTCTTTTTATGAGATTCCCCGTATTCAAAGTTGCCTGTCTTTTAATTGTTCTCCGGCTCTTTCCTCTTTTACTTCAGGCCCAGCAGTATAATTTCCGCGGATATACGGTGCAGGACGGTTTACCGCAGTCATCGGTCTTTTCCATGTTGCAGGACTCAAGGGGTTACCTATGGCTGGGAACACTGGGTGGGGGTGTGGCCAGGTTCGACGGCGAGAATTTTGTAACCTTTGATGTAAATAACGGACTGGCCGGGAACATGGTACGCTGCCTGTATGAAGACGCTGCCGGATACCTCTGGTTCGGTACCGAAAAGGGATTGTCCATTTACGACGGTTATGCATTTTATTCCATTGGGCCGGAAGACGGGCTTCTGGGAGACCAGGTGCTGAGTATTTACCAGTCGTCCGGGAATGAGCTATGGGTAGGAACCGATCAGGGGCTGAACCGCCTGGTAGAATCGGGCGACAGTGTGGTGATCACTCCCTTCGGTACCGATCAGGGGCTGGGTACCGGTCTGATCTTCGATATCGAAGAAGACCGCCGGGGCCGTTTATGGCTGGCCACTTACCAGGAAGGAATCCTGATGATTTCTGTGGAGGGAAACATTATTACGGGCATTGAATCTGTGGCGGCAGGGGAATTGCCGGCACGGACTATCCTTGACCTGGAGAAAGACGAAAATGGTAATTTCTGGGTAGCAACCGGGCAGGCCGGTGTATGCCATATCCGTACTTCCGTGCAGGGAGGCAGTCCGGAAATTATTTGTTACGGTACGGAGGAGGGGCTACACGATATAACGGTATATGATCTGGAAATTGACCACCGGGGACAGGTATGGGTGGCAACCGGTGCGGGAGGTCTGCACAGGATTTCCGGTGGCCGGGTGGATCATTACGGAGAAGATCAGGGAGCCCCAAGCAACCAGATACTGACTGTGATAGAGGACCGGTATCACCAGATCTGGGCCGGATCAAACGACGCCGGTTTCTTCATGATGCTGGGCGACCATTTTATTCATTTCACAGAAGCCAGGGAACTTTCACATAATGTGGTCACGGGGATTGTGCAAAACGGAGAGAACCGATATTTTCTTTCCACATACGGAGGCGGCCTGGGTGAAATCAGTATGGAGGATGAAAATTATCATTTTCGCTGGTTTGGGTTGGAGGAGGGATTGCCCGATCTGTTCCTGAACGGCCTGTCTGCCGCTCCTGACGGCACCCTGTGGATCGCTACCAACGATCGCGGGCTGGTCCGTTTTGACGGGAATTCTTTCAGAACATATACCATTTACAACGGACTGATCAGTAACCGTATTAATACCGTTTGTGCGGCCTCCAACGGGGATGTATGGTGCGGCACCGGATCGGGGATTTGCCGTTTCAACGGGGAGGGATTTTTCTGTATCACCGCAGAAGATGAATTCGGTCTGATCAACAATACGGTAAATGTGATCATAGAAGACCGGCAGGGGAATGTATGGGCCGGTACCATGGATGGACTGGTGCGGTTTACCGGTAATTCCATGACCGACTATGACGAAGAAGAAGGGCTGGATTTCAAAAACATCAATACCCTGTGTGAAGGTCCTGATGGGAGGATATGGATCGGGACTTTTGGTGGAGGGTTGTATGTTTATTTGCCCGAACAGGAAGGCAACAGTCCCGTATCCTGTGTATCCGACCGGGAATTTCTCGGTTCGGGCAATATTTTTTCTTTGGCTTTTCTGAACGATACCACCCTGCTGGTTGGGCTCGACCGGGGTTTTGACAAACTTACCGTGGCCCCGGGCTCATCAACTGTCACCCGGGTGCGACAATACGGTCCTGCCGATGGATTTGTTGGAATGGAAAACAACAGCAATTCCATTTATGCCGGAATGGATGGAAAAGTATGGTTCGGAACCGTTCACGGGCTCACTCTTTATGATCCTGCCAGGGAAGAACCGTCGCCGGATCCCGCTCCGCCCCTGCTGACCGATGTGCGCTTGCAGTACCAGAAGGTTGACTGGGAACAGCGGGGAACGGACGTTACCCCCTGGTTCCCTGTTCCCGGCAGGCTGGCACTTCCCTATGCCGACAACCACCTTACCTTTCATTTCAGATCGGTTTCGCTGGCCAACCCGCAAATGTTGATGTACCGTCACCGCCTGTTGTACGAAGATACCGTGTGGTCCCCACCGCGGGCTGAAGCACAGGTTACGTATACAAGTCTCGATCCCGGGGAATATGTTCTTGAGGTGATGGCCGTGAACAAGGCAGGCCGGCAGAGCCCGGAATTCCTGCGGTATGCCTTTGTGATAAGGCCTCCTTTTTACCAGACCTGGTGGTTCATTCTGGGTATGGTGTTACTGGTCCTTCTGCTGATTATGGTCTATATCCGGTGGAGGGAGAAAAAACTGGTGAGAGAAAAACGTGAACTGGAAGAAAAAGTGAACGAACGTACCCGGGAAATCAGAAAACAGAAAAATGAAATCGAAGAAAAGAATAAAATTCTTGAAAAGACATACCGGCAGATATCGCACCAAAAAAGCGAGATTGAGCAGAAAAACCGGGATATTACAGCCAGCATTGAATATGCCCGCAGGATACAGTCGGCCATGCTGCCTGCCGGGAAAATATTGGATACCTGTTTTGACGGTTATTTCATTTTCTACAAACCCAAGGATATTGTCAGCGGTGACTTTTACTGGATAAGGCAGAAAAACGGATCGCTTCTGCTGGTTGCTGCCGATTGTACCGGTCACGGAGTGCCCGGGGCCTTTATGAGCATGCTGGGAATTTCTTTCCTTGATGAGATTGTTGATAAGGAAAATGAGGAGGATCCATCCCGTATACTCAATAAACTTCGTGAAAATATTATCGTTTCCCTGAAGCAGGGTGAACGGGAAAGCGAAAGCAAAGACGGAATGGATATGGCTATATGCAGGCTGGATCCTTCCACGCGAAAATTGTGGTTTTCAGGTGCCAACAATTCCCTTTACCTCGTAAAAAAGGGGAAACTGGTAGAATTGCCTGCCGACCGGATGCCTGTGGCTATCCATGAAAGAATGGATCCTTTTTCTCTGCATACCCGCCAGCTGGAACCGGGAGATTGCCTGTACCTTTTTTCAGATGGCTATGCTGACCAGTTTGGTGGACCCGAAGGCAAAAAATTCAAGTACCGGGCTTTCAGGGAAATGCTTCTGGCGGGAAGCACTTATCCTATGGACCGTCAGAAGGAGCTCCTTGAACAGAACTTCAGGAACTGGATCACCGGCGGTACCGGCGACACGCTGATGTATGAGCAGGTGGACGATATCCTGGTGATGGGATGCAGGGTCCGGTGATACGGAAAAACGGTTGTATCCGATTCCGTACGGAAAATCCGGTAGGTAACAGAAACTGTCTGGATATTGGACAGGTATGTATGAAGAATAGAACAGTGAATATTTTCATAATTAATATTTAACATTTATCGGTACAGATATTGTTTATCAAGTCTTTATTTAAAATTTCCAACCATATGTTAAAAAACCTGGTGATCACCGCTTTCAGGCACACTAGAAAACACGTAGCATATAGCCTGGTTATTTTGATCGGGTTGATGCTGGGGATTTCCAGCAGCCTGTTCCTCCTGCTGTATGTTTTTGACGATCTGAGTTACGATCAGTTTCATGAAAAGAAGGAACGAATTTACCGGGTGGTATCGCACATCCGGGAGACCGACGATGAATTTCTGTGGGCTGTAGCCCAGATTCCTTTTGCAACGCAGGTGAAACAGGATTACCCGGAAGTAGAGGAGGCAGTGAGAATATTCCAGGCCGGCAGGTTATTGATGAGCTACGGAGGTGAATCGGAATATGAGGAAGATCTGTTTTATGCCGACAGCAGTATCTTCGACGTGTTTTCCTTCGAACTGGTCCAGGGCGATCCGGCTTCGGTTCTGACCCGTCCCAACAGCCTTGTGGTTACCCGGTCGATGGCCAATAAATATTTCGGGGCAGAAGATCCGGTTGGGAAGGTGCTCGTGGACGGGAACGGCAGAAGTTTTGAGGTAACCGGGCTGATGGAAGATGTGCCCCGTAATTCCCATATCCGGTTTTCCGGACTGATCTCCCGGACTACCCATCCTCCCGACGATGAGATTGGTTCCTGGGGAAATTTCGGGGTTTACACCTACCTTCTGCTACGTCCGGGGACAGACTATAAGGACTTTGATGAAAAACTTACCGGGATCAACCGGAAATACGTGGATCCCATTTTCGAACAATTCGGTATTACGGTGGATTATGTCCTGCAGCCGCTCCCGTCCATCTACCTGCATTCAGAGGCGGAGGGTGAACCCGGGCAAATGGGCGACATCCGGTACGTTTATATATTTTCTCTGGTTGCCTTTTTTATGCTGCTCATTGCTTCCATGAATTATATGAATCTGTCTACCGCCCGCAGCACTAAGCGTTCACGCGAGGTTGGGATGAGGAAGGTGCTGGGCTCAGCCCGCTCATCGCTGGTGGTACAGTTCCTGACCGAATCGGTGGTAATGACCCTGCTGGCCTTGATGGCAAGCATACTCCTTGTGTTGATCCTGTTTCCCTCTTTTAATCAATTAACCGGAAAATCTTTTGATCCGACGTTTCTGGTTCGGGCTCCTGTTTTGTTTTCATTGCTCGGTATAGTGGTTTTCATGGGTGTGCTGGGTGGCAGTTATCCGGCCCTGTACCTCTCCAGGTTCAGACCCCTGGTTGTGCTGAGGCAGGACACGGGGAGCGGCCGTTCCGGCTTTCTTGTGCGAAAAATCCTGGTTGTGCTGCAGTTTGCTATTTCCCTGGCACTTATTGTCAGTACCTGGGTGGTTTACAGGCAGCTGACCTATCTGAAAGGAATAGACCCCGGTTTTGACAAGGAAAATGTTGTAATTGTGGAGCTCGAGAACAGGAGGATGATGCAGCAATATCCGGTGTTGCGGGAAAAGCTGATCGCACTTCCTGGTGTGGTTAATGTTTCCAGTTCGAATGTGCAGATCGGGCAGGGGATCAGTAAACTGCTGATGCAGGTAGAAACGTCCGAAGGAATGGTGGAAAGAGGGGTGAACCTGGCTGCAGTTGATTTTGATTTTGTAGAAACCATGGGAATACAAATAAAGGAAGGAAGGGATTTTTCCCGTGAATTCATGTCGGATACCACCGACGGGGTGATTATCAACGAGACCATGGCCAGGCGTTTTAACTGGGAAGAGCCCCTGGGAAAAAAAATCGCGATCCGTGGACCGGATAATCCGCCAGCGAGGGTAATCGGGGTTATGAAGGATTTTTATCAGAAGGGGCTGTATAACCCTGTTGAAACTTTTATGCTGATCCTGAGTCCCAACGGCTATTTTGCCAATATTCGCATAGATGGGAAGAACCGGGAGGACATGCTGGAGAAGATTGGACAGGTATGGCAGGAAATGTATCCCGACCGGCCGTTTGAATATTCTTTCCTGGCCGATAATTTTGACGAACAGTTCCGGGCCGATGAAAAACGGGCTCAGATATTTACCTTTTTCTCGCTCCTGATTATCCTGATCGCTTCCATCGGGCTGTTCGGGCTGGCTTCCTTTACGGTGGAACAAAGAACCCGTGAAATCGGCATCCGGAAAGTCATGGGGGCCTCTTCGTCGGTCATCGTTCGGTTGATCGGAAAAGAGTTTCTGTGGCTCATCCTCATTTCCATGGCGATCGGTTTTCCTGTGGCCTGGTATTTCATGGACCGCTGGCTTGAGAATTACGCCTATCCCACTGATCTGAGCCTGTGGATATTTGCGGGAACCGCCTGCCTGGCCCTGGTGGTCACCGCCCTTACCGTGGGGAACAGTACCCTCAGGGCGGCGCGCACCAACCCGGCAAATGTACTGAGAATGGAGTAGGTTGCCGGAAAGAGCAGAATTGCCTGACAATTGCTTCGCTCCAACGCGACCTTTTTTCACTCATTCTGTGAAGCCATCTGGTAACAGGGTGAGAAGATTGCTCGCCCCGCTGTTGCGTGGCTCGCGGACTTCCATAGAACCGGTACAGATCAAAAAGGCCGGTTGTCGCTTCGCTCCAACGCGACCTATTTTCATTTCCTCTGCCTGTGAAAGCAAGCTTTCAACGCTCCGGAAATAAAAAAAGGCCTGCCCGCCTTCGGCGGACCGGCCTTTTTGATCTGGTCGGGGTGAGAAGACTCGAACTTCCGACCCCTTGCACCCCATGCAAGTGCGCTAGCCAACTGCGCCACACCCCGAAAAATCATTTAACCGGACAAACCTTTCAATCTCGATTCTTTTCTTCAGCTTTTTCAGTTTCATTTCCATTTTGCTAGCTTCCGACCGGGAGGAAAATGGTTTCCACCACTTCAATATCCAGGGGGCGTATGCCCTGGTGGATTTGACCCTGCCGTCGTTGTGCATCCTCACTCTTTCGCTGAGATTATCGGTTTGCCCGATATAATATTTTTTACTTTCAGCAGCTTCCAATATGTAAACAAAGAACATCATCTGCATGCAAGTGCGCTAGTCCCGAAAAATAGCAAATCTTCGATTTGCGTCATTTTTCGAGGATCCTCGAATTTGCAGGCAAAGCGGAGCTTTGCGCAAATTCGGGACCAACTGCGCCACACCCCGAAAAATCATTTAACCGGACAAACCTTTCAATCTCGA
>JBNGDI010000014.1:0-8943 GCA_049975425.1 Bacteroidales bacterium | reverse complement strand
TTCTTTTCTTCAGCTTTTTCAGTTTCATTTGAACAGCTTGCTCCGGGGAATGCAAAATTAAACCATCTGCCGAAATCTGCAAAATTTTCCTTTAATTTATCTTTGGAACAATATTTGACCAAATCTGATATTCTAAATATATAAAAATATATATAAACAAATATAAAACATTGACTGACATGGCATTATTCAAGAAACTCGATGATCTGGATGAAAAGAAGGTCCCTGCAGGTAAGGCAGAGGAGGTGGAACATGTACGCACATTGATCCTGGGTTCAGGACCTGCGGGTTATACGGCTGCCATTTATGCAGCCAGGGCCAACCTTTCGCCTGTAGTTTATGAAGGTATCCAGCCGGGGGGGCAGCTTACCACCACTACCGAGGTGGAAAATTTCCCCGGCTATCCCGAAGGCGTTACCGGCCAGGAAATGATGGAAGACCTGAAGAAACAGGCGGAAAGGTTCGGTACGGATGTGCGTTTTGGCATAGCTACTTCCGCCGATCTTTCGCAGAGGCCTTTCAAAGTGACCATCGACGGGAAAAAGGTCATTCTGGCAGATGCATTGATTATTGCCACCGGAGCCACGGCCAAATACCTTGGACTGGAAGCGGAAAAGAAGTATGCCGGGAGCGGGGTTTCGGCCTGTGCCACCTGTGACGGCTTTTTTTACAAGGGGAAAGATGTGGCCGTGGTGGGTGGTGGCGATTCCGCCTGCGAGGAAGCCCTCTATCTGTCGAACCTGTGTCGCAAGGTGTACATAATTGTCAGGAAAGACCACCTTCGGGCATCGAAAATCATGCAGGAAAGGGTATTCAAAACGCCCAATATAGAAGTGCTTTTCGAACATAACACAAAAGACCTGTTCGGTGACGGGGTGGTTGAGGGAGCCGTTCTGGTTAAAAAGAAAGGAACTCCTGAAGAAGAGGAAGTGCGCATTAAAATTGACGGTTTCTTTCTGGCCATTGGGCATACACCCAATTCGGATATTTTCAAAAACTATCTGGAACTGGATGAAACCGGGTATATCAAGACACAGCCCGGATCCACCCGGACCAACATCCCCGGAGTGTTTGCCTGCGGCGATGTACAGGACAGGATTTACCGCCAGGCTGTTACGGCAGCGGGATCAGGCTGTATGGCTGCCATAGATGCCGAACGTTTTCTTGGTGAACAGGAATCCTGACAGGAGTTCTCAGATTGAATGAAAGGGAAGGAGGGTTCTGATCTACGCAGGCGGATGCCTCAGATCTGTGCCATCTTTTCCCTTGAATATTTACCGGCTGCCAGCTTTTTCTGTACTTCGGAGAAGGCTTTTACCGTATATTCCACATCCTCCATATTATGCGCTGCTGTGGGGATCAGGCGCAACAGAATAATTCCCCGGGGTACCACCGGATAAATCACTCCCGAACAGAACAGGCTGTAATTCTCCCGAAGGTCCAGGATCACATTGGAGGCTTCCTCCGGCGTTCCGTTCAGAAAAACCGGAGTTACGGGTGATTCACAACTGCCGATATTCAGACCGCTCTTTTTCAGTCCGTCCTGCAGCGCCCTGACAATTTTCCAGAGGTTTTCCCGCAGTGCCGGTTCGGTTTTCAGCAACTCCAGCCGCTTCAGGGCACCGATAACCATTGGCATGGGCAGCGACTTGGCAAATATCTGGGAACGCATTTCATACATCAGGTACTGGATCACAGCTTCCGGTCCTGCCACAAAAGCCCCAATGCCTGCCATTGATTTTGCAAAGGTGGAAAAATACAGGTCAACCTGGTCCTGTACGCCGAAATGTTCGCCGGTGCCGGCGCCCGTTGAGCCCATGGTTCCGAAGCCGTGAGCATCATCTACCAGCAACCTGAAATGAAAACGCTTCTTCTTTTCGACAATCTGGTCCAGTTTTCCTAGATCACCCACCATTCCGAAAACGCCCTCGGTAATCACCAGAATGGCTCCTCCGGTTTTTTCGGTCAGTCTGGTGGCCCTTTCCAGCTGTTTTTCCAGGTTCTCCATGTTGTTGTGCGGGTAAACAAACCGTTTTCCGAAATGAAGCCTGAGCCCGTCCATGATACAGGCATGTGAGTCGGAATCGTATACGATCACATCATTCCGGTCAACCATGGCGTCAATAATCGACAGCATCCCCTGATAGCCGTAATTCAACAGGTAGGCCGAGGGCTTTCCAACAAATTCAGCCAGCTTCTGCTCCAACTCCTCGTGTTTGGATGTCTGACCCGACATCATCCTGGCTCCCATGGGGTAGGCAAGACCCCAGTCCCTGGCTGCTTCGGCATCGGCTTTCCTGACTTCAGGATGGTTAGCCAGGCCGATATAGTTGTTTAAACTCCAGTTAAGAACTTTCTTTCCTCTGAAAACCATATGAGGACCGATTTCGCCCTCCAGTTTCGGAAACGTGAAATATCCATGAGCGTCTTTCCGGTATTGACCCAACGCTCCTTTACGCCTGCTGATTTTTTCAAAAAGATCCACGGTGTGAAGTTTTTGGTTTGTTTAAGGGACAAAAGTAGCGGTTTTCAAAACAACCGCAATGCAAAAATAAAAATTAAGCACGGTCGTTCATTTCATAATATGGACAGAACCCTTTATTTATTTCAATGAAAAGTGTACTTTTGCAGCACCGTTTTTATGAGAAAATATACGCCACATAATAAACTGTCTTTCCTTTTCCTGTTGATCCTGCTTCTGGGCGGGGCCTGCAGCGAGTATGAAAAGGTGCTGAAGAATCCCGATCCCCATGTAAAATACGAGAAAGGGATGGAATATTTTCAGGAAGGCAAGTATACCAGGGCGGCAACTGTTTTCGAGCAGATCATTCCCGTCTTCAGGGGAACGGAGAAGGCCGAAACGCTCGATTTTTATCATGCCATGAGCTATTACCGGATGAAAGATTATATTCTGGCCGGGCATTATTTCCGTACTTTTGTGCGGACTTTCCCAAACAGTCAGTATCGGGAGGAAGCCGAATACCTGTCTGCCTATTGTGATTACCTGTTGAGCCCGCGTCCATCACTCGATCAAACTAATACCTATAACGCCATTGATGCTTTTACCCTGTATATCAGACGATATCCCGATAGTGAACGTGTTCCCCTGTGCCGCCAGCTGATCCGGGAACTGGAAGACAAACTGGTGGAGAAATCGTTTAACAGTGCCAGGCTGTATTTCGATCTGGGGTATTATAATTCCGCTATTGTTGCGTTAACGAACAGTTTGAATGATTATCCGGAATCGAAATACCGGGAAGATCAAATGTTTCTGTTACTGAAATCCAAATACCTCCTGGCTGAGAACTCTGTGCCTGAAAAACAGCAGGAACGTTACCAGGATACCATTGACGAGTATTATTCCTTTATTTCGGAATTCCCCGAAAGCAAATACCAGGAGGAAGCACAGAAAATATATACGGATTCAAGAAGCCATACCGGTGGCACCGGCCCTGAAACCGGACGGGAGCTTACTGAAAATATCCGGAAATGAATGAAAACGAGAAACAATTTTATCTGAATAAAATGATTGATTATAAGAAATCAAAAGCGCCTGTTACCACCATTACCCGGAACATCAATGAACTGGAAAAACCCACGGGGAATATTTATGAAACCGTGATGGTGGTGGCCAAAAGAGCCAATCAGATTGCACAGGAACTCAAACAGGAGCTGAACCGTAAGCTGGAAGAGTTTGCGTATTATACCGATAACCTCGAAGAGGTATTCGAGAACCGTGAACAGATCGAAATATCCAGGTTTTATGAAAGACTTCCCAAGCCCACGCTGATTGCCCTTCAGGAATACGTGGAAGGGGAAATTTACTGGAGGCGGGCAGAACCCGAAGAAACCGAAGAAGAAGCTCCTGCTTCATAATACCACACCATTCCCATGTTAAAGGGGAAAAAAATCATACTGGGCCTGACAGGCAGCATTGCCGCCTACAAAGCCGCTTTTCTTGTCAGATTGCTGGTAAGGGAAGAGGCAGAAGTACAGGTGGTTATGACCCCGATGGCCTGTGATTTCATTACCCCGCTTACCCTGTCCACACTTTCCGGGAAACCGGTGATGATCGATTTTTCCGATCCTGACGACGGATCATGGAACAATCATGTTGAGCTGGGCCTGTGGGCCGACTTGTTCCTTGTTGCCCCTGCTTCGGCCAATACCATGGCCAAGATGGCCGCCGGTATTGCCGACAACCTGCTTCTTACCGTTTTTCTTTCTGCCCGCTGTCCTGTATGGGTCGTACCTGCAATGGATATGGATATGTATCTCCATCCTGCCACACAGAGAAATATTTCTGCCCTGGAATCGCTGGGAGTAAGGGTTCTGGAACCGGAAACCGGGCCGCTTGCCAGCGGGCTTACCGGAAAAGGCCGAATGGAAGAGCCGGAAAAAATTATGGAGGAAGTGACGGAACACTTCAAAAAAAAAAAGTCCTGCCGAATCCTCCGGGGGAAAAAAATCCTGATTAATGCGGGCCCTACTTACGAGGTGATAGATGCGGTCCGCTTTATTGGCAACCGCTCATCGGGGAAAATGGGAGTGGCTCTGGCCAGTGTGGCTGCCGAAGCCGGCGCATATGTGACCCTTGTTCTCGGACCCGTTTCACAACAAATTGCCCATCCTTCCGTTTCTGTCATCAGAGTGGAATCGGCTGCCGAAATGTACGAAAAGACCCTGGCCGGCTCGGATGAGGCGGATATCATTATCCTGGCAGCGGCTGTAAGCGATTTTACGCCAGAGGAACCAGTACGGGGGAAAATCAAACGGGGCAAAGCCCCCCTGGTAATCAGGCTGAAACCCACAGTGGACATTGCGGCGGCCATCGGAAGAAAGAAAAAACCGGGACAGGTGCTGGTAGGTTTTGCCCTCGAAACGGATAATGAACAGGAACATGCACGGGAAAAACTTGCAAAGAAAAACCTCGATATCATTGTGCTGAATTCACTTGCAGAACCAGGTGCCGGTTTCGGCTACGATACCAACCGGGTAACCATCATTGACCGCCTGGGGCATGTGACCCAGACCGGGTTGAAACCCAAAACAGGGATCGCCGGCGATATTATGGAAAAAATTTCAGGGTGGATTTCGCAACAAGAAAAAAGATGAAGATCTTCCTGAAGAAATATCTGTTCCGTCTAATGTACGCAGTGTTTACGTTCCATTTTTTCATGCCCTTGCATACCGGAGCACAGGAACTGAACTGCAATGTGCAGGTTATCTCCCAGCAGATACAGGGAACCAACCGGAGTATTTTCGAGACACTGCAGGAATCGGTGTATGAGTTTCTGAATAACCGGAACTGGACCCGGCACGTATACAGCTATAATGAACGCATCGAATGCAACGTGCTGATCAATTTGTCCGAACCTATTTCTTCCGACGAATTCAGGGGAAGCATACAGGTACAGGCACGCCGGCCGGTGTTCAACAGCACCTATAACTCGGTATTGCTTAACATCCGCGACGATAATGTGCGGTTCAGATATGTGGAAAATGAACCCCTGGAATTCAATGAAACAGTCCACCGTTCCAACCTTACCTCTCTGCTTGCCTATTATGCTTATATTATCATAGGATTTGACTATGATTCGTATAGCCTGTACGGGGGAACGGAATACTTTGAAAAAGCGCAGAAAATTGTGGATAATGCCCAGAATGCGACAGAACCCGGCTGGAAACCCTATGAAGGAAGCAGCTACAGAAACCGTTACTGGTTGGTGCACAACCTGCTCGACGATAAATACAGGCCCGTAAGGGAATTCAACTATCGTTACCACCGGCACGGTCTGGATATGATGAGTGAACAGACCGGCCAGGGCCGGGCAAACATTGCAGAAGCATTCAGGCTGCTGAGAGAGGTATACCGGGAACAGCCCGATCCTTACATGTACCTTCTTCAGATAGTGCTGGATGCAAAAACCGATGAAATTGTCAATATTTTCCGGGCTGTGGAATCTCCGCCTGATGAGCGACGCCGGGTGCATGAAATCCTCACTGAAATAGACCCCTCCAATACAGGGAAATACGATACCATGCTGAATCCCGAAACCCTCTGATATCCGGTTCCAAATTCGGGATTTATTTGTAGTTTTATCCTCCGGCTGAAAGAATATTATTTGGGTATGCTCAAGAGTCTGCTGGTTCAAAATTATGCGCTGATACAACATCTGGAGATCAGTTTCGATTCAGGGCTGTCGATCATTTCCGGTGAAACCGGCGCCGGAAAATCCATCCTGATGGGGGCTCTTTCCCTGATCCTGGGTCAGAGAGCCGATACATCGGTATTATACGACAGGGAAAAGAAATGCGTGGTGGAAGGAAGCTTTTTCGTCAAGCCTTACGGACTACATACTTTCTTTAGCGAAAATGAACTGGATTATGATAATACCGTAATCATCCGGCGTGAAATAAATCACCAGGGGAAATCCAGGGCTTTTGTGAATGATACGCCTGTAGGCCTGCAGGTGTTAAAAGAACTGGGCCGGCGGCTGGTGGATATCCATTCCCAGCACCAGAACCTGATGCTGGGCGACAACCGTTTCCAGCTCGAGGTGCTTGATGCTTTCGGCAGGCATTATGATCTGCTGCAAAGGTATGAAACCGAATATGAAGAATACCTGGCTGCACGGTATGAGTATGAGTCGCTGAAGAACCGGTCGGAAAAGGCAACGGCAGATCTTGATTATCTCGGCTTTCAGTATGATCAGCTCGAAAAGGCAGGGCTGGTTGAAGGGGAACAGAATGAACTGGAAGAGGAACTCGAAACCCTCAGCCATGCTGAAGAAATAAGGGAAAATCTGTTGAAGTCGTACTACCTTCTGGCAGGGGAGGAAGGGGATGTACTGGGCCGGATGAGGGAAGTACAATCCCTGCTGACCCGTATTTCTGCATTCTATTCTCCGGCTTCCGAACTGGAAAAACGGGTGGAATCAGCTTACCTTGAAATGAAGGATCTTTCCGAAGAACTGGAAAGACTGGGGAATACGGTGGAATATGACCCACGCCGCATCGAGGTGGTGCAGGAACGCATCAACCTGATCTATTCTCTCCAGCAGAAACACAAAGTTTCAACAGTAGGTGAACTGATACGGATCAAAAATGATCTGAAAAAGCAGATCGATGAGATCGATTCTTACGATTTTCGCATGGACGAAGCGAAAAAACATTTTGAGGCCTGTAAAGAAAAATTGGAAAAAACAGCCGGTAAACTGACTGCCCGGCGCAGGGAAATCATTCCCGAACTGGAAAAGGAAATCACCGGCCTGTTGAAGGAACTGGCCATTCCACACGCCCGGTTTGCTGTGGAACTGGTAGCAGAAGAAGATTTTCAGCCGGCCGGGAAAGACAGGGTGACCTTCCTTTTCTCGGCCAACAAACAGGGAGCGCTGATGGATATTTCCCGGGTAGCTTCGGGGGGGGAACTGTCCAGGGTGATGCTCAGCCTGAAATCTCTCATTACCCGCTCTTCGTCCCTGCCCACGGTGATATTCGATGAAGTGGATGCAGGGGTCAGCGGCGAAATTGCCGACAAGGTGGGGAACATTCTGCGCCGGATGGCCGAACACCTCCAGGTGATCAATATAACCCACTTGCCCCAGATCGCCGGGAAAGGGAAGCATCATTATCTTGTTTACAAGACTGATACGGCCGACAGAACCGTCACCCATATCAAGCTGCTGAATGAGGAAGAACGTATTCAGGAAATTGCCAAAATGCTGAGCGGGGAGGAAGTAACCCCGGCAGCCTATGAGAATGCCCGCATCCTGCTTCGCAACTGATCATTTTTCCCTGTAAAAAGTCATTTCAGACCCGTAATTCCTGAATATAATAATTCGTATATTTGCTTTTAAAATCTAACCAAATTTGATGTCATGGCTTACAACCTCTTGAAAGGGAAAAAAGGGATCATTTTCGGTGCCCTGAATGACAAATCCATTGCCTGGAAAGTAGCCGAACGGGCATATGAGGAAGGGGCCGTCTTTACCCTGTCAAATACACCCGTGGCCCTGCGTCTCGGTACCCTGAACGAACTGGCTGAAAAAACAGGGGCCAGGGTGCTTCCGGCCGATGCCACGTCGAATCAGGATGTAGAAAACGTGATCCTGAAATCCATGGAAATGCTGGGAGGGAAAGTGGATTTTATTCTGCATTCGATCGGTATGTCGCCAAATGTGAGAAAGGGACTGCCTTATGACAACCTGAATTACGATTTTTTTCTGAAAACACTTGACATTTCCGCCCTTTCTTTCCACAAAATCCTGCTGATGGCCAGGAAACACGATGCCATCAATGAGTGGGGGTCGGTGGTGGCCCTGACCTATATTGCTGCACAGCGTACCCTGGTGGGATATAACGATATGGCCGATGCAAAGGCCCTGCTGGAATCTATAGCCAGGAGCTTCGGCTATATATACGGCCGGGATAAAAAGATCCGGATCAATACCATTTCACAATCGCCTACCATGACAACCGCCGGCAGCGGGATCAAGGGAATCGAATCCCTTTTCGATTTTACGGAACGAATGTCGCCGCTGGGGAATGCCACAGCCGAAGAATGTGCCGGATACGTGGTAACCCTCTTCTCCGATCTGACCCGAAAGGTAACCATGCAAAATCTGTATCACGACGGCGGATTCTCCAGCATGGCCATGAGCCAGCGTGCCATCTCACAGTACGAGAAGAGTTTTGAGGAATGCGATTGAGGAGCAGAGGGAAAGAATTGGCTCCTGGGAAAAGTGGATACACAGGAAAATTGAAAACCGAATGTGAACCTTTAAATCATTCAGTCAGTAAGGATCTGTTCTTGTGAGGTTGCTTTCTGCTTAACGAAAAATTAAACTACGTAGTATTCTACGTAGAAAACTACGTAGTTGCCTGCGTAAAAGTTTCCTGATCATGCATGGAAAATAGTAGCCTGCAGTTATTCAACTTTCC
>JBNGDI010000013.1:34063-76081 GCA_049975425.1 Bacteroidales bacterium | reverse complement strand
AGGAGGGTTGCAGGACAGTGATGCAGCCACCTTCACGGTGACAGCCGAGAACGATTCCCCGGTGGTGGAGAATCCGTTACCTGATATGATGCTCAATGAATACTTTTATTCATATACCATTGACCTGACAGGAGTATTTTCTGATCCGGATATTGGAGATGAATTATTGCTTTCGGCCTATAGTGTTGATGAGGCAATAGTGACGGCTGATGTTTCCGGGAACAATCTGGTTATCACAGAGAAGAGTCATGGAACCACAAGTATTGTTGTAACGGCAGATGATGGTGAAGCAAGTGTTAACGAAATTTTTGATATTACTGTTGATGAAGTACTCCCTCCGGGATGGGATATCAATCCACCCGATTATGCCTATAGCGGACAGGTAACAGCGAAAGTTTATATTGATGATCAGCCGGTTGATTCTGGATACCTGGGAGCATTTGTTGATGAAGAATGCCGGGGAATTGTTCAGTCAAGGTATTTTGCGCCTGCCGATCACTATGTATTTGAATTGATGTTCTTTAGTAATGCCGCATCAGGTGAACAGATGAGATTCAGGTATTTCGATATTTCTGAGAATGAAACCTACAGCCTGGATTTTACCCTGGAATTTGTTTCTGATACGATTGCCGGAGATGCGGTAAATCCGGTGATCATGAATAATTGCACGAATTTTCGTTTGTCTTTTCCGACCGGTTGGAGCTGGTTTTCTCTGAACACTGTTCCGGATGATATGTCTGTTGGTCATATCCTTTCTTCCTGTGTTTCCAACGGAGACTTTATTAAAAACCAGGTAGGTTCTGCAACTTATTATGCCACTTATGATCTGTGGTTTGGATCGCTCGAGGTGTTAAATCCTTCCGAGCTTTACAAGGTGAAGTTACAGAACCCCTGTGGTATTGATTTTTGCGGAACTCCTGTGGATGTAACTGCTACTACTATTGATCTGGTAGCAGGATGGAACTGGGTCAGTTATTTACCTCAGGATTCTTTGCCGATCAATACAGCTCTATCATTGTATACGCCGACTGCTCTGGATTTTATCAAAAACCAGACAGTTTCGGCAACCTATTATACAAGCTCCGGCTGGTTTGGGACACTGACAGAAATGGGTCCCGGTGAGGGGTACATGATGAAAATAACCAATCCTAGTGTGCTGGAATATCCACAGGTCTCGGGTAAAAAGAGCACGGTTATTTCCATGGTCAACCCCCGAACAACAGTAGAGCCTTCCCTGTTTGAATACAGCGGGAACATTACGGCAAGAATAATGGTGGATGGGATGCCTTCAGGTTCGGAAAAAGATCTTTTACTGGCCTATGTGGGTGACCAGTTGAGAGGTGTATCCGAAGGACTCTATTTTTACCCTCTTGGTGAATTTTTCTATCCCATTATGATCCACAGCAATATCAGGGAGGGAGAAACGGTCAGATTTGAATACTATGATTCAGAGAGTGAGTTGACCTACAGTTGCCCCGAAACCATTGTTTTCAAAAGCGATATGATCGAGGGAGATGTCTTCCATGCTGTTGAACTGAGTGTGTCGACAGAAATTATACCCTATGATTTAAATAAAGATCGCGGATTCAGTGCATATCCGAATCCGATGGATGATATTCTGAATATTGAGTATCAGGTTTCCGAGCCCGGTCATGTTCGTATGGAAGTTTTTGATATGTACGGCAAGCAGGTGGATATTTTACTTGATCAGATTCTGCCGGCCAGCAGTTATACGTTGCAATGGAAGCCCGACATTGAAAAAGGCGGGGTATATATCATCAGGATGGATACTGCTGAGGGCCGGAAGATCCGGAAAGTGACCCTTGTGAGATAATTCAATGTACCAAACAACCGAAGAAGACCATGAAGAAGATTTACATATTTGTCTGGATGTTTATGTTGGGTTTGGCTTCCTTAAAAGGATACGCTCAACATGGATGGACTGTGAATCCTGCTGATTACAGTTACAATGGGAATATCACTGCAGTGGTTTTTCTTGGCTCAACAGAGGTCACTACCGGTACTCTTGGAGCGTTTGTTGATGAAACCTGTCGGGGATATGTTGATGGAATGTTGTTTGAGCCCACAGGCAGGACGGTTTTTGTTCTGACATGTTACAGCAATCAAACTACCGGTGAAACATTGAATTTTAAATACTATGATCCTGGAGAGAATAAGATTTACGAAATAGAAGAGACAATGGTATTTACTTCAGACATGATTGAAGGAAATGCCGAAGTACCTCTTGAATTTCATGCTATTCTGAATTATCCTCCGGTGGTGGAAGATATTCCTGATCAGTCCGTTCTGGAAGGAGCGGCTTTTTCCACAGTCTATCTGGATGATTATGTGGCGGATCCTGATCATACGGATGAAGAAATCAACTGGACATATTCCGGAAATTCACAGCTTTCCGTTTCTATAGTGAACCGGATTGCCACGGTAGGAATTCCCGACGGGAACTGGAACGGGAGCGAGACTATTACTTTTACAGCGACCGATCCTTCTGACGCTTCCGACAGTGATCAAGCCACTTTTACTGTTACAGCGGTGAATGATCCTCCTGTTTTTAATATTGGGCCGGATCAATTGGTAGCTGAAGATGCCGGGATCCAGACGGTTGCCGGCTGGGCTACAGGCATTGACGATGGTGATCCTGAAGAAACCCAGGCACTGAATTTTGTTGTTAGCAACGATAATACAGGCCTTTTTGCCTCACAACCTGCCGTATCTTTTAACGGTACCCTGAGTTATTCTCCTGCTGATAATGCATGGGGCTCTGCTTTGGTGACGGTCATTCTGGAGGATGACGGAGGTACGGCCAACGGTGGAATTGATGCGAGTGATCCTCAGACATTTACGATTACAGTGACTGCTGTAAACGATGCCCCGGTGACAGGTAACATTCCCGACCAGACCATTCCTGAGGGAGAGAGCTTTGCAGCAATTTCACTGGACGATTATGTTGAGGATGTGGACAATGCTGATGATGAGATTACCTGGTCCTATTCTGGTAACACTGATCTGTCGGTCTCGATTGTCAACCGGGTGGCTACTGTTTCAGTGCCCGGTGCCGACTGGAACGGGAACGAAGCAATTACCTTTACAGCCACTGATCCCGGTGGCCTCACGGACAGTGAAGTGACTATATTTACAGTTACAGCCGTTAATGATCCCCCTGCAGTTGCCGGCATCCCCGATCAGACCATTGCGGAAGGCGGAAGTTTTACAACGATACCACTGGACAACTATGTGACCGATGTGGATAACACCGATAGTGATATGACCTGGACCTATTCGGGAAATACGGATCTCACGGTCAGTATTGTCAACCGGGTGGCAACTATCGGAACCCCTGATATTTACTGGAACGGAAGTGAAACCATTACATTTACCGCCACAGATCCCGGGGGGTTATCCGGAAGTGATGCGGCTACCTTTACAGTTTCATCGGAAAATGATCCTCCGGTAGTGGGCGATATTCCCGACCAGACCGTTGAAGAAGGAAAAAATTTTTCAACAATCAGCCTTGATGATTATGTAGCCGATCCGGACCACAGCGACAATGAGATTACCTGGACCTATTCGGGGAATGTGCAGTTAACAGTAAGTATAGAAAACCGTGTGGCTACAGTCGGTATTCCTGATGTGAACTGGAACGGTGAAGAAACAATCACCTTTACAGCCACCGATCCGGGGGGGCTTTCCAACAGTGATGCGGCCACTTTTACGGTCACTGCAGTAAATGATGCTCCGGTTGTTGATGATATACCCGACCAGACCATTCAGGAAGGGGAAACCTTTGCATTGATCGTACTGGATGATTATGTGACGGATGTTGACCATTCCGACAACCAGATGACATGGACTTACTCAGGGAACAGCGAGTTGACGGTAAACATTGTTAACCGGGTGGCCAGCATTGGAATTCCCGGTGAAAACTGGTATGGAAGTGAGGCTATCACATTCACAGCCACCGATCCCGAAGGATTATCAGACAGTGATGCATCTGTATTTACTGTGACTGCCTTGAACGATGCCCCGGTTGTCAGCGGCATTCCCGATCAGACCATTGCCGAAGGGGAATCGTTTGCCAGTGTGATCCTTGACGAGTTTGTCACCGATGTTGACAATGCCGACAACGAAATGACGTGGTCGTATACCGGGAACACGGAATTGATTGTTACCATTGCTGACCGGGTGGCAACCATTGGTGTTCCCGATGAAGACTGGTATGGGAGTGAGACAATTACTTTTACAGCTACCGATCCCGGAGGGCTTTTTGACAGTGATGCGGCTGCTTTTACGGTAACATCGGTTAATGATGTTCCGGAAGCAGATAATCCTAGTATTTCCGGCACCCTGAAAGTAGGGAATGAACTGACCGGGAATTACACATACTTTGATGAAGAGGGCGACCCGGAAGGAACTTCTGTTTACAGCTGGTACAGGTCGGATAATGCATCCGGACTGAATGAAACGCAGATTACAGGGGCTGGTTCTCAGAACTACACGCTGCTTCCATCAGAAGAGGGGAAATACATCCGTTTTGCCGTTGTTCCGGTGGCCCAGACCGGAGCATCGCCGGGAACCATAACCCATAGTCCGTATGAGGGGCCTGTGCAGACAGCTGCTCCAACAGCGGTTATTTCAGGCGATCATACCATTTGTGACGATGGTTCTTCCATAAACCTTACCATAACCCTGACGGGGAATGCTCCCTGGGAGGTGGTTTATCAGAGGAACGGAACCAACGATGCCACTGTTCCGGATATCACTGAAAGTCCCTATTTATTGCCTGTTACTGAGGAAGGAACATATACTCTGGTTTCGGTTTCTGATATTTATTATGAATCCGGGACTACTTCGGGCAGTGCGGTTGTAAGTTATTTTCCCACGCCTACAGCCACCATTTCGGGAAGCAATACCATCTGTCCGGATGGGACAAAAACTCCCGTAACAGTCACATTAACAGGGACTCCTCCCTGGACATTTTCATACCAGCGTGATGCTGCCAGTCCGGTCACTGTGCAAGATGTATCGAGCAGTCCGCATGTTTTTGAGGTAGCAAATGCGGGGACTTACAGCCTGATTTCGGTAAATGATGCCCATTGCCCGGGTACGGTCAGCGGAGAGGCAGTGATCACATATTTCGAAGAACCCACAGCGGTTATATCGGGAAGTGCCAGTATATGTGATGACGGCAGTTCCACTCCCCTCCGGATCGATCTGACCGGAGCTCCGCCCTGGGTAATCACCTACCAGCGTGGTACGCAGAATCCGATTACTATCAGTAACATTACGGAAACGCCATACATTTTTTATGTAAATCAGGCCGGCCAGTACAAACTGGTTTCCGTTGAGGATTCGCATTGCAGTGGAACGGTGAGTGGTACAGCTACCATTTATCTGCTTCCCCTTCCCACAGCCACGCTGAGCGGAGACGCTACCATTTGCCCGGGAACTTCAACCAGTCTCCGGGTTGATCTGACCGGTGTGCCTCCCTGGAGTATTACATACCTCAGGAATGGAGCCAGTCCGACAACTATTGGCTCCATCAGTTCCAGCCCATACTACATACCCGTCAGCTCGGCAGCCACCTATACGTTACAGTCGGTTCATGACAATAGCTGTTCCGGAACCGTATCCGGTACGGCTATCGTCAGTCATTTGCCTACACCCAAAGCCACCATTCTGGGTACTTATGAAATTTGTGAAGGGGAAACGGCTGATATCAATCTTGTTCTGGAGGGGACTGCCCCGTGGAGTGTGGTGATCCATTTGAATGGTACACTATACCGTGTTATTGAGGACATCATGACCACAACGCCGATCATAACAGTTACTGGGGGAGGCACTTATACTGTTGAAGAAGTGACCGATCTGAATTGCACAGGTACTACCACGGGTTCGGCAAGCGTTACTGTACATCCGCTCCCTGAAGTTGAAATAACCGGTCTGGCTGCGGTTTACAATGTGGAGGATGATCCGGTTTTTCTTAACGGAAATCCAACGGGAGGTGTCTTCAGCGGTCCGGGTGTTGTAAATTCGTCCGGTTATTATTTTTATCCGGATATTGCCGGTATTTCTGAGGAACCCCATGCGATTGTCTATGAATATACCAGCGTTTATGGATGTGCGAATGCCGATACGGCGTTGGTCACGGTGACCGACGCCGACGGCGACATTGTATTTGAAAAACCGGTTTATTGCCACAATGGAGTTCCGTTCCAGATTTCAGGGTATAACGTTGCGGGAGTAACCGGCAGCTTTTCCATTGACCAGGGAGTTGGTCTGACGGATAACGGGGATAACACGGCTACCATTGATCCTTCCCTGCTGACACCCGGGACCCATGTGGTTACTTATACGTATTATGACCAGGCTACTTTTGAGATCGAAGAAAGCTTTTTTGTGGAAGAGGTCGGTCCGGTGTCTTGTGTTGATTTCAATATCAATGAAATATGTAAGAATGATGTTCCTGTGGAGCTGAATGGGAATATTCCTTCAGGGAACTATACTTCCGGACAGGGTAATTTTACCGGTGATGGGGTTACCGGTTCAGCAGCAAACGGATTCTTTTTCAATCCTCAGCTTACTACCCAATCCGAAAGCATTATTTTCTACACTTATACCAGTTCCAATGGATGCAGCCAGTCGGTTTCCACATCGGTGGATATTCACAGTGTGCCTGCAGCGGCCTTTGAATTAACGGAGGATTGTGTGGAACCCGGGGAGGCAGTAAGTTTTGTCAATAACACCACATCCGGGGATGCTCTTGCTTCGTGGTGGTGGGATTTCGGTGATCCCGAAAGCGGGGCTTCCAATAACAGCCTGCTGGAGAATCCGGTACATACGTATTCATCGTTTGGATCCAGGCTGGTTACCCTGATCGCCGGTACGGTCAATTCCTGTTATGACACCCTGGTGCTTGATCTGGCCATTCATGAAAAACCCGAGGCAGCATTTGATTGGACGAGCGATTGCTTTCATGAGACAGCGCCTGTCACCTTCCTGAATGAGACCGAACTGCAGTCGACTACATACAGTAGTAACTGGAAAGTTTTTTCAGAAGGAGGAAGCCTGCTTCATACATCGACCTCTACCGATATGGAGTACCCCTTTGAATCAGACGGGTCTTATGAGGTGGAACTGATTACGGAAACTCCCGACGGATGTGCAGATACGGTTGTCAGGTCTTTCATCCTGCATCCAACGCTGGCAGTTGGGGAGGATCCCTACCTGGATGATTTTGAAAACACCCAGACCCCGTGGTATACACCTGAAGGAAGTGAGGGTTCGTGGTTGTTGTCACTGCCTGAAGGGCCGGTAATCGATCACGCATATTCCGGTGCCAGGGCATGGGTTACCAATCCCACAGGAAATTATTGGAATAATGAAAATTCCTGGATTACAGGCCCCTGCTTTGATTTTTCTTCATCCCTGAGGCCCATGATTGAAATGCAGACCTGGATACGGATAGCTGATCCCGATGATGGCGTTATCCTGGAATATACCACAGACGGCGGAACTACCTGGTATGCAGTGGGGAAGGCCGGTGACAGCCGGGCGGTGAACTGGTATGTTGGAACCACCATCGGAGGGAGCCATGATGGCTGGACCGGTAATGCCGACATGAACTGGAAGGGATCCGGGCACGACCTTGATTTTCTGACCGGAGAATCCGCTGTCCGGTTCCGCATCCGTTTCATTTCAGACGGTGCATATGTTGGGGAAGGATTTGCACTGGATAACCTCGGCATCAAGGAAAGAAAAAAACAGGTATTGCTTGAGCATTACACCAATATGGCCGAACCCCTCAGTGTGCCGGCCGATGAGCTGGTGAACAACTGGGCCGGACAGGATACATCCGGCACTGCACTGGTTCATTATCATACCGGTTTCCCCGGGACAGATGTTCTGTATGACCAGTATCCGAGCGGTCCCAGCGCCCGGTCGGTTTATTACGGCATTTCCGAGGTCCCGTATACACGGATGGACGGAATAGAGGGATTTTCTGGATTTGACGGTGAAGATCATTATATGCTGGATACCAACCTGGTAATAAGGCGAAGTTTGTTTGATCCCCTGGTTGATATCGGGATGAATGCATCGGTGACAGAAGACGGTGCCCTTTCTGCTGACCTGGAGCTGCTCACTCTCTCTCCGTTGAATACGGAACACCAGTACATTCTTCATTTGATGGTTCTGGAAAGGGAAGTGACTGTAAACAGTCTTCAGTACATGAACGTGTTGCGGAAAATGTTGCCTGACGAGAGCGGAATTCTGCTTAATGAGCTGGTGGCTAACGGATTCATGAATCTCAGTCTGGAATGGTCCTTTGACCCTGAACAGATCGATCCGGCCCATGTGGCGGTGATTGCTGTGGTACAGGATGACCATACGAAAGAAGTGTTGCAGGCGAAGATCCTCAGGAATACCGGGGTCATTGAACACATTGGAAGAATCGGAGATGGCGGGACCTTTGCATTTGTTATTTATCCGAATCCTGCATTTTATGAAGTGAACATTGCAATCACTCAAATGCTTGATAAGGATCTGACTGTGGAAATATTTGATGCCTATGGGCGGTTGGTTGAGAATGGCAGGATGCATGCAGGGGAAATGAAACTCACCCGGCAGGTGGACTCTTATGCAAATGGAATCTATTTCGTTCGGTTTGTCAGAAATAATGCTGTTCTGGGATTCGGGAAATTTGTGGTGAGGGATTGAGCGGGTTAATAAATCAGATATACATTCAGAAAATCCGGCGGATATGAAAATTGCGATCCATTCACGTGCAGAAACCTTTTCGGATAGATGGATTGATTACTGCGAAGAAAATAATATAGAATATAAACTGGTGAATTGTTATGACACCGACATAATTCAACAGCTGTCGGATTGTGACGGGTTGATGTGGCACTGGGGACATAATGACTATAAAGCTGTGTTGTTTGCCCGGCAATTGACTTATTCACTGGAATTTGCCGGTAAGAAGGTTTTTCCCGACAGCAAAACCGCCTGGCATTATGACGACAAGGTAGGGCAGAAATATTTGCTGGAATCCATCGGGGCACCGCTGGTGTCTTCTTATGTATTCTATGACAGGGAACAGGCCAGGCAGTGGGCCAGGGAAACAAGCTATCCGAAGGTTTTTAAGCTCAGAGTGGGAGCTGGCTCGGCCAATGTGCAATTGGTAAAAAATAGATACAGGGCATTCAGATTAATCAACCGGGCATTTGGGAAAGGATTTCCGATTCTGGACAGGAAGAGTATTATGCTGGATAGGTTGCACAGGTATCACAAAAAGAAGGATTGTAAAAATTTCAAAGAATTGTTGAAAGGACTGTATCGCCTGATCATTCCCAAGCACTATGAAAGGATGCGGGCAAATGAAAAGGGGTATGTTTACTTTCAGGAGTTCATTCCGGAAAATGATTTTGATATTCGCGTTTTTGTTATCGGGAACCGTTCTTTTGCATTGAAAAGGATGGTACGAAAAAATGATTTCCGGGCCTCGGGCAGCGGATCCTTTCTGTTCAATAAAGAAGAAATTCCACTGGAATGTGTGAGAACTGCCTTTATCTGGGCAAAGAAGATTGAAGCTCAGAGTATTGCGTTTGATTTTTTATATGACAGGGGAAATATTCTGTTTGTGGAAATCAGTTATAGTTTTCCATGGCATGAAACCTATCATTACCCCGGATACTGGGATGATGGGTTAAACTGGCATGAGGAAGAGGTTTTTCCTGAAAGGTTTATGATTGAAGATTTTGTCAGGCAATTGCAGTAACAGTAAATTATCGCTATGGAATGATATGTACTACCACCACACAGCCTGGTATTTGGAGATTGCCCATGCAGTGATTTCCAGATAATTGTTAACAGTGGAAAACTCGATCCAGCCAAAATGATCTTTTGAATGATGGTTGAATTTAATACCCAGAAATTTATTTGATTGATGATAGCACAAACCAATGACAGGAAAGGATTCATCAGCTGTGGCTTCATACAGAAGAACGGATTCGGTTTTCCATGTGAGCCGGTTGTCAATGGTATCTCCCTCTGCCATGGGAACCGCAGGGAAAAGTCCGGTCAATGTCTGTTCATTTCCCGTGGCTACCTGATGTTGCTGTTGAGGGAAAAATGACAGGTTTACAAGATATGATTTATGGTTTCTGAAATAGTTGAGAGTGAATATAAAATCAATGACTTCATCCTTATCCACATCCAGGAAAAAGGAATCGATGTATTCCCTTATGGAGAAATCAAGCGGGAAAATGATGGAATTGTCTGATTCAAAATATGTGAAATCGCTCAGGTCATTTTTTTCAATGACAATCTGTTTCAGTACCGCATCATTCTCCACAGGCTTACAGGCTGTGAAAAAGAACAGCAACAGGAGGATGGCAGGGATTTTCCCCATGAATTGTTTGTATTTACTGTATTATACGTCAACAGGTACCCAAAAAGTTTCTGTTCAATAAAACATGTTTCAATAAGATGGAAAAAATGGAAAAACAGAAATCAGGAAAGCAGGATCAGTTTATTGATATTCAGGAAATTGTGAATTTATTTGTAAGAAACAGATACCTTTTCCTGGCAAGTCTGGCTGGTGCCCTTTTTATTGCCTTTGCCGTAAATGCTCTTACTATACCCAGATACAGGGCAAGTACATCCATATTGTTCAAAGATCGGGCAAATCAACGGTCTGCCTCAACGGAATTCATTGCCGGTCAGACCTATTTTGAAGAAAGCATGGACTTTAACAATGAATTGTTGTTGCTGCAATCTACCTCTCTGATTAAAGAGGTGATCAGAAACAACAATTTTCATGTAAGCTACTTTTCCAAGGAGGACAAGCTGCCCTTGCAGTTGATTCCATCAATGACTGAGATATTCAGGAATTCACCTTTTACTGTCATTTTCGACGAAGCCCACGGACAACCGGTGAATGTGTTGTTTTATGTCAGCATCAGGAATGAGCAGGAGTTTTATATCAGTGCCGAAGAAAGTGAGGTAGATATATATGATTACCGGAATGAAAAGGTACTATACCAGGTGGGTCAGTTCTCATTCAGCGGAATATACCGGTTTGGAGAAGAAGTGAAAGGGGATCATTTTTCATTCCGGGTGTTATTGAACTCCAATTACGAAAGCAGTCTGTATGACGGGAAAGACCTGTATTTTTCTTTCAATAACATTGCGCAACTTGCCGGTTTGTTCAGGTCAGCCATGAAAGTTGAGCCGAAAGATCTGAATACGACCATTGCTGAGATCAGTTTTGAATCAAGTAATGTGAGCCTGGCCATCGATTTTCTGAACGGACTGACCCAGGAGTATTTACAAAAAAACCTTGACAAGAAGAACCATCTGGCCATGAGTACGATACAGTATATCGATGCCCAGCTGGCCGAGATAACCGATTCCCTTGCCTATACGGAAGAAAGCCTCCAGCGTTTCAGGAGGGATTATGAAGTGATGGATATCGGTGAGAAGGGGACACGGCTTTATCAGCAATTGCAATTGTTACAGACCGAAAAGACCGAACTCGAAAGAAGGGCGAGGTATTACCAGCATCTGGAGGATTATTTTGCGGTGAATAAAGACTCTTACAACCTTCTTGCCCCTTCATCCATGGGGATTGATGATCCCAATCTGAACAGCATGATCAAGGAACTGACCACCTACAACTCAGAAAAGAATGCCCTGATACAGTCGAATCAGGCCCGGAGCCCACGGGTTCAGACCCTGGACATACTGATCGAAAATCTGAAAGCCACCATCTCGGAAAACATCAATTACAATATTACCACGGCAAGGCTGCAACTGGAAGATCTGAACAGCCGGATCCAGCAGCTTCAGTATGAGATCAACAGTCTGCCGCAAACCCAGAGGCAGCTTCTGGGTATTGAGAGGAGGTTCAGGCTGAACGATGCCGTATATACCTATCTGCTGGAAAAAAGAGCTGAAGCACAGATTGCCAGTGCATCCAATTTGCCCGACAGTGAAGTAATAGAAGATGCACGATTTGCCGGGCAGGTGAAGCCGAAAAAAACGCAGAACTATTTACTGGCGGTGATCTGCGGATTATTTTTTCCCGTAGTGTTTGTGCAGACCAAAAAGGCTTTAAATACCAAAATTGTTGACCGGGAAGAACTGGAAAGGGCTACCGGTCTGTATCTTGCCGGAAGAATATATCACCACCGGAATACTTCATCGGTGGTTTTTATGGGTAATACAGACGAGCGTATTGCGGATAATTTCCGTTCATTACGTACCAGTGTTGAGTTTTTTGCCGGAGACCGGAGCAGGAAGGTATTTCTGGTGACTTCCTCCATGAGCCGGGAGGGCAAATCATTTATATCACTCAATCTGGGTTCTGCCTTTGCAAAGAACGGGCGTAAAACCATTGTACTTGGATTCGACCTGCGCAAACCGAGCATGTTGTACAAAGAACTGAGTGAAGAGACATTTCTGGGTTTGAGCTCTTTTCTGATCGGCGAAGCCAGGTTGGAGGACATTCTGATTCAAACGCCGGTGGAAAATCTGTCGCTCATTACTGCCGGTGCTATACCGCCCAATCCTCTGGAATTAATATCTTCAGACAGAACGGCCGGTCTTTTCGAAATCCTGAGAGAGACTTTTGATTGCATTATCATTGATTCTCCTCCGGTAGGATTTATCCCCGATGCTTTTGTTCTGATGAAGCATTCAGATGTTAATTTAATCGTAGTCAGAAACGATTACACCCGGAAGAAACTATTCATGGAAAGTCTCCGGGAAATCCGCCAGAAGAATATTGAAAACCTTTATCTGGTATACAACGACGATAAAGTGCCGAAGGCAGATATTAAGTATACGCATTTGTATTATAAGTAATTAAAGATAGACATATTTCTAATAGGGGGAGCATATTTCAATGAATGTTATTAAACGATATTATTTTATTGTTTTGGCTTTTTTCCCCTATATTGAAATAGTTTTTAGTGAATTTATTGGTATTGACTTTCCTAATCTCTTTGGCACAATTGGAATTTTACTAGTTATTATATTCGTTTATTCTAGTGATAAGTATCTGATACCAAAATATTTTCTTCCATTATTATTGCTAAGTCTTTATTATTTAGTATGGGATATTATAAATGGTACTTTTGTTAATTTAGGGGGGCAAGAAATATTTCTATATATTTTCAGAAGCAAATGGTTACATACTCTTGCCTATTTATTTTTGATTGAAAATACATTTTTTGATGAAAAATTTATTAAAACAATCCTCATAATATTTAAAGCAACTATTATTATCGCTTTTATTGTATCTATTATCCAGTTTTTTGTTGATCCATATTTTTTAATGCCTGAAAAAATAAAACTAGCATACATGGGGAGGGGTCAATATGAATTACGTTTAAATTCTATATTTGGATATTTGTCGACAACTGAGGTTGGCAATTCTTTTATACCCATTATCTCTATTATTATTGGTTATTATTTATACCTGAAAAAAAAATTGAATATTACCTGGCTTCTGATGGCCGGATTTGTTGTTTTTGCCAATAAATCAAGATATCTCTATGTAAACTTTTTATTAATTATTATCCAATATCCATTGGTTAATGGAATGAATATCAGCAAGGTAATTAAAATATCAATAATCCTTTTCACTTCATTTATTGGGTTCTTATATTTTGCACAGATAATTGGCTTTGATGTTAATACATTTATTCAGGAACGTTTATTCAGTAAGACAGCATCAACTAGATTACTTGCCGTTGAACTATTCCTTGAATTCTTCCCTAAAAACCCATTCTTCGGAACTGGTGAATTGGTAACTCAGGATTTATTATGGGCCATAAGGGGAAGGAGCTCTCATATTCATGTTGGTTACCTATCTCACCTTTTTGCGTTCGGCATTGTTGGTACAATATTTCTAGTTTGGTTTTTATATGATTTGGGAATTAAATTATATAAAACATCAAAAGAAACCATGTATTATGGAACTTTATTTGCCTTCCTGTGTATTTTGTTTACAAATCTTACTGGGACAAACTTCGGATTTTATCATTATGGCTTATTATTGGCATTTATAGTTGATAAATATATAAATGATAAAGAAATTGAAAAGTAATCTGAAAAAATTATATGCCAATTTGTTTTATCGCATCAATACTGGTCATATACGTTCAGTAAAGGCAAGAAAAAACATAATTGCTTCTTTTTTTATTAAGGGATTTAGTCTGGCAATTAGTTTTCTAATTGTACCAATCACATTAAACTATCTGGATCAAACAAGGTACGGTATCTGGTTAACTATTTCCTCATTTCTTACATGGTTTACATTTTTTGAATTTGGTTTGGGAAGTGGTTTAAGAAATAAGTTGGCAGAATCACTTGCAATAAAGGATACTGCTTTGGCAAAATCATATGTTAGTACAACTTATGCCTTATTAATAATCATTGCCATATCAGTATCCGTTATTTTTTTTATATCAAATCAATTTATTAATTGGACAGTTATTCTAAATACTGATCCTGAATTAGGTAAAGAATTGACAATTCTTGCATACATAATATTTGGATTGTTTTTTATGAGGTTCGTCTTGCGTATAATTGGTAACGTATTACTTGCAGATCAACGACCGGCAATTAACAATCTTTTTGCACCATTGGGGCAATTAATTGCATTAGTAATTATTTATATACTTACCAAAACTACAAAAGGATCTTTGATATATATTGGTATTGCATTAAGTGCTTGTCCGGTTATTGTATTGCTTTTTGGGAATATATTTTTTTTCAAACGAGATTATAAATCAATTGCACCCTCCATTAAATTTATAGAATTTAGATATGTAAAAGATCTGTTAAATCTTGGTGTGAAATTTTTTATCATACGTATTGCTGGAGTAATTATCTTTCAGTCAAGTAGTATAATAATTGCTCAATTTTTTGGTCCAGCTGAAGTAACACCATATCATATTGCGCATAGATATTTTTCAATAATTGATATGTTATTTACTATAATCATTATTCCATATTGGTCTGCATTTACAGAAGCCTATGTTAAACAAGATATACAATGGATCAAAACTACAATTAAAAATCTTTTAACTGTTTGGGTGATTTTAGTTGCAGTTGGTTTTATTATGTTACTTCTATCCAAGCCTTTTTACTTGTTTTGGGTCGGGGATAAAATTGAGATTCCATTTTTGCTTTCCTTTTGCTTCTTAATATATTTTGTTACTTATACTTTCGGCGGAATATTCAATATGTTTATTAATGGTACAGGTAAAATTGTTTTGCAAATAATTGGTTCATCTGTTGGCGCACTGCTGTTTATTGTTTCGGCAATTATTTTTATTAAAGTATTTGAACTTGGTTTAGTTAGTATCGTCCTTGCCTCAATTATTAGCAATTTTTATGGTATCTTTCTTACTCCCATTCAATACCATAAAATAATACATAATAAAGCAAGAGGCATTTGGAATAAATGAAACATTATAGAACCTAAGATTCATTTTTTGTAATAATTATTATGTGTAACTCTTTTTAATTATAGGACAACGGATGAAGATACTATGGTTTAGCCCTGCACCGCTAAGTTCCGGAATTAAGGGTGGTGGAAGTTGGATTATAGATGCTGCTAGGTCCTTATCCAAACGGCATGATATAGACTTATATTATGCAAGTGAACAGAATGTTAATAAACTGAAAATTGAAAAATTTGAGAACTTGGTCAGTTTGCAACTGCCTAATAAGCAGCCTGTATGGTTTATTAAAAACGTGAGGAAAATCTTTAGTATATCAGAGACTACCTCTATAAAAGATTATTATAAAGCAATAGAATTAGTAAAACCTCAAATTATCCAGGTATTTGGTAGTGAACATGACTGGACATCAATTTGTCAGGTTACTAATTTGCCCATTTTGTTGCACTTACAGGGTATTTATCATTGTATTCACAAGAAATGGTTTGCTGGCATAAGTAAAGTAGATGCATGTAAATATTCTTCTTTAAAAGCAACAATTTTAAGAGAAACATTTTACCATGATTATCAAAAAGGATTTTTTCGTATGGAAAATGAGAAGTTTTTATTAAAAAATATTAACTATTTTATTGGAAGAACAAATTTAGATAAACTCATAATTGAACTATTTTCGCCAACAGCAAAATATTTCCATTGTGATGAAATGCTTCGTGAAGAGTTTTTTAAGTATCAGTGGAACTATCACAGCACAAAGGGAAAGATTAAAATTATTAGTATTCTTAGGGACGCGCCATATAAAGGTCTTGAGACAATAGTTGAAACTATACAATTTCTTGAAAAAGAGTGCAGGTATAACATTGAATGGAATATAGTTGGGTTAACATCAGAAAGTCAGTCAGTAAGAATTCTAAAAAAGAAATATAAAAAAAAGTACCCGGATAATATTTACTTGCTCGGAAGGTTAGATTCTTTATCAATCATTAATTATCTGCTCAATTCTGACATGTTTGTTCATCCATCACATATTGAAAATAGTTCCAACTCTGTTTGTGAGGCAATGTTGTTGGGTATGCCTGTAATAGCGATGTTTGTTGGTGGTTTAAACTCTATTATTAGCAATAATAAAACTGGAATATTGATTCAGGAAGGCGATCCATATTCTCTAGCCGGAATGATTATAAAATTGTATGAAAATCATGAATATGCGGTGAATATTGGAAAAAATGCTAGGAGCGAGGCAATCAAAAGGCATGATCCTGAAAAAATAATAGACACATTGATAAAAGTATATGACACGATTGTAAATGATGATTAATTGAGAATATATTATGGGAAATGTAAAGCTATTTAAAGACAAAATCCTTTTAATCACAGGCGGTACCGGCTCGTTTGGCAATGCGGTGCTGAATCGTTTTATTCATTCAGATCTCAAGGAAATCCGGATTTTCAGCCGGGACGAAAAAAAACAGGACGACCTGAGGAATAAACTGAAAAATCCCAGGGTGAAATTCTATATCGGGGATGTGAGGGACTACCGGTCTGTGGAAACGGTGGTTGCCGGGGTGGATTATGTATTTCATGCCGCAGCGCTGAAGCAGGTTCCTTCCTGTGAGTTTTTCCCCGTGGAGGCGGTAAGAACCAATGTGCTGGGAGCAGAAAATGTGATTGAGGCCGCCATAAAAAACCGGGTGAAGAAGGTCATCATACTCAGTACGGATAAAGCCGTTTACCCCATCAATGCCATGGGGCTTTCCAAGGCATTGATGGAAAAAGTCATGATTGCCCGGTCAAGAAATCTTGAAGAGCCGGTCCTGTGCGGTACACGTTATGGAAACGTCATGGGCAGCCGTGGATCGGTGATACCGCTTTTTATCCAGCAGATCAAAGATGGGAAACCCCTTACAGTAACCGATCCCGGTATGACACGGTTCATGATGAGTCTGGAGGGTGCGGTCGACCTGGTTTTATATGCATTCGAACATGCCAGGCCGGGGGATATGTTCGTTCAGAAAGCCCCCGCCGCAACCATTGAAACACTGGTGCAGGCCTTAAAGGATATTTATCATGCTAAAAATCCTGTAAAGATTATCGGAACCCGGCACGGAGAAAAACTCTACGAAACCCTGGTGAACCGGGAAGAGATGGCCAAGGCGGAAGACCTGGGAAATTACTTCCGCATTCCTGCCGATACCCGGGATCTGAATTATGAAAGGTATTTCTCCATCGGTGAACAGGATATCTCAAAGGTGGCGGATTATCATTCACACAACACATACCGGCTCAATGTCGAAGAAACGAAAGATTTGTTATTAACGTTGGATTTGATTCAGAATGATGTACAGTAAGGAAGGGCAGATGCTTCTGAAATCGATTGCTATCATTTCTAACAGATGAACAGATCGTGATAAAAAAAATGAATTTAACATGATCAGGATATGATTAAGGTTGGAATCACCGGACAGTCCGGGTTTATCGGAAGTCATTTATACCATTACCTTGGACTGAAAGAAGACATCACCCGGATTTCTTTCCGGGATGAATATTTTACTTCCGGGAATAAGCTTGAGGATTTTGTCAGGGAATGTGATGCCATTGTTCATCTGGCTGCTGTAAACCGGCATGAAGATGAACGGGTACTGTATAATACTAACATTGAACTGGTTAATAAACTGATCCGGGCCTGCGATGCAACAGGTTCTGCCCCGCATATCCTCTTTGCATCCTCCATTCAGGAAGGGAAAGACAATATCTATGGCAGGTCGAAACGGGAAGGCAGAATGCTCTTCGAACAGTGGGCCAAGAAAAGCAATGCCCGATTTACCGGGATAATCATTCCAAATGTTTTCGGACCATTCGGACAACCTTTTTACAATTCCGTGGTGGCCACATTCTGTTACCAGCTGACTCACCATGAAACACCGGAAATCATTGTGGACGGGGAACTGAAACTGATCTATATCCATGAACTGGTGGAAGAAATCTACCGGCAAATTACGGCTTCTCCGGGAACAGGACTTATTTCCAGGTATTCAGTACCGGCTTCATCGGAAAGGAAGGTCAGTGACATTCTGTCAACCTTGAAAAAATATGAAGAAAAGTATCTGCAAAACGGAACCATTCCCCCATTGAACAACCATTTTGAAGTGGCCCTGTTCAATACATTCCGCACCTTTATCCCGGAAACCCGTTATCCGGTGGCTTATACTCAGCATGCTGATGATAGAGGGTCATTTGTTGAAATATTAAAAACGAACACGCCGGGTCAGTTTTCTTTTTCCACCACCCGGCCGGGAATCACACGGGGCAATCATTTTCATATCAGAAAACTGGAAAGATTCGCCGTGGTCAGGGGCAGGGCTGTGATCCGGCTTCGAAGGATCGGAACGGACCGGATCATTGAGTATCCGGTGGACGGAAAGAAGCCCTCTTTTATTGACATTCCGGTGTGGCACACCCACCATATAACCAATACCGGGAATGACGAGTTGCTGACACTGTTCTGGACAAACGAATTTTATAATCCGGAAGATCCGGATACCTATTTTGAAGAAATTTGAAATGTCGAAATACAAACCTGAAACAATAAAGATACGGTTTTCGTAGAATTTCCTGAAAATCAAATATAATGGGCAAATCAAAGTTGAAAGTCGCCACCATCGTCGGTACCCGGCCCGAAATCATCCGCCTGAGTTCAACCATTAAGCTGCTGGACAGGTACCTGACACAGGTATTCATCCATACCGGTCAGAATTATGATTATGAGCTGAATGAGATATTTTTTGAGGACCTGGATCTTCGCAGGCCCGACTATTTTCTGGAAGTGGATACGGGTTCGCTGGGACGGGTATACGGAGAAACCATTATAAAAAGCGAGGAAATTTTTAAAAAAGAGAAACCTGATGCCGTATTGATCCTGGGGGATACCAACAGCTCTGTTGCCGCATTGATCGCAAAGCGATTGAGAATTCCTGTGTTTCATATGGAGGCGGGTAACCGGTGCTTTGATATGAATGTACCCGAGGAGATCAACCGGCGTATGGTGGATCATATTGCCGATTTTAACCTGGTATATACAGAACATGCCCGGAGGCATCTGCTGATTGAAGGCTTTCCGCACAGGCGCATTTATCTTACAGGATCGCCTATGTACGAAGTGATTCATGAGAATCTTCCACGGATCAGAAAGTCAAAAATTCTTACACAACTTAAACTGGAAAGAAAGAAATACTTTATCGTTTCCACCCACCGGGAAGAGAATGTTGATAATCCCGTTCATCTGAAAGCCATTGTGAGTATCCTGAACGGACTGGCTGAAAAATATGAGGTCCCTGTCATTGTATCAACCCATCCGAGAAGCAGAAAACAGTTGGACAGGCTCAAAGAACCGGATATTGATTCAAGAATACAGTTTCACAAGCCTTTCGCATTCAGCGATTATGTTAATCTTCAGATGAATGCCCTGTGTACACTGAGTGACAGTGGAACCATCAGCGAAGAATCGGCCATTCTTTCTTTCCCCGCTATTTCCATACGTCATTCTATGGAAAGACCGGAAGCACAGGATGCAGGGACTATCATACTTACAGGCTTTGATTACCAGGTGGTTATGGATTCTGTTGGGCTGGTGATGGAAGAACACCAACAAAGGAAGTACGAGCAAATACCCGATGAATATCTTATCAGAAATACTTCATGGAGGGTACTGAAGATCATCATGGGGAACGCCGGGCTCAGCAACCGATGGTGGGGTATTAACCCGGCAGCAGATGAATAAAGTGATTTTCCTGATCGGCGGGATAGACCTGGTGTCTGCCCCCTTTAACCGGTTTATTACGATGGTGAAAGCCGTGCAGGAAGCAGGGTTTCCTGCGGATGTTATCATGATCAGGCCAATGAACCGGGAGGCCGACTGGAAACGGCTTGATATAACCGACCGTACTTTCAGATATGACGGGATTCTGTTCAGGAATTGTTTTACCCTGTCGAAAGAAAAGGATTCACGGTTAAAAAAAATCAGGCTGCGTTTAAAAACATATTTTCATTCAATCAACATTTTACGTCACAGCTATATTCCGAAAAGAACTATTTTGTATATTTATTCTGTATCCCTTTCTGATCATTTATTCTATTTCGCACAAAAAAAAATATACAATCTGAAGTATGTCAATGAGAGAAGTGAATACCCATTATTGATCAGACAGCCACGAAAATATAAAACGTTTATTTATAAGGTATTGATTTTGCCGTGGTGTTTCAAAATTTTTGATGGCATGGTGATTATGACCGGTTCATTAATGCGTTTTTACAAGAATTACACTAAAAAAAACTGTGCATTTCTAAAGGTTCCGATGACTGTCGATTTCCAGCGATTTGATTGTAATACCGGCAAAACGGAAAATTATATCGGCTATGTGGGCAGCCTGAGTTGCAAGAAAGACGGGCTGGATATTCTGATCAGGGCTTTTCATTTGATTCACAATGAATTTCCGGAATATGGACTCAGAATAGTGGGTACTACAGAAAATGAGAAAGAAAAGGAATTCCTCTGCAATTTGTGTTCAGATCTCCAGATTACAGAAAGGGTAACTTTTATGGGTGAAAAAAACAGAAATGAAATTCCGGATTTTATCTGTCGGGCATCGTTGCTGATACTTGCCCGGCCTGAGAGCAAACAATCCGAGGGTGGGTTCCCTACCAAATTAGGCGAATACCTGGCTTCCGGCAATCCGGTGGTGGTGTCCGATGTGGGAGAAATTTCAGAATACCTGTGTGACGGGCAAGATGCCTACTTCGTGAAACCGGGTAATGCGGAAGATCTGGCAGATAAAATCAGGCAGGCATTAAGCAATTATTCTGAAGCAAAGCGCATCGGGATGGAGGGAAAAAGAACCGCCAGACATCATTTTGATTATTTTTCTCATGTGAACCGTATCAAATATTTTTTTAATTCTTTTAAATAGATCAACTCTGATGGTGGTAGGTTTACATATAGGAAGACCCTGGAAATACGCAGATTCTGAGCAGGTTTATGAACAGATACTGAGATACAATAAAATAGAGTATATCAAACTGAACCTGAATGATACAGATTTCTGGGAGCAAGTTGAAAAACTCGATTATTTTATTTTCAGGTTTTATGTGGCTACCGACCTGAAGGAACAGGCCAATGCTATTCTCCCGGTCATTGAAAAATATTACGGGCTGAAATGTTTCCCAAACCAGGCCACATGCTGGATGTACGATGATAAGATTAAAGAGTATTATTTGCTGAAAAAGCATGGTTTTCCGGTTATTGAGACATATGTTTTCTGGGATAAAGAAACTGCCCTTGACTGGATAGAAACGGCATCCTTTCCTCTGGTCTTTAAACTGAAATCGGGTTCACGTTCACAGAATGTGGTTCTTGTTAAAGACCGGCAACAGGCACAACTTTTAACAAACAGAATGTTTGATAAGGGAATTGACCCTGACAAAACCTTCTTTTTTATGAAGAACCGCCTCAGGGGACAGGGATATAACGAATTCCTCTGGGATCAGGTCCTGCGTGGCTACAGGTTTATCCGGGGTGTGGATATGTCACCCTACTGGGAGATTCATAAAAACTATGTGCTGTTTCAGGAGTATCAGCCGGATAACCTGTACGATACCCGGGTTACGGTTATCGGTGACAGGGCTTATGCGTTGATACGTTATAACAGGCAGCAGGATTTCCGGGCTTCAGGCAGCGGCAGGTACGATCTTGACCGGTCGAAAATTGATAAACGTTGCCTGGAAATTGCTTTTAAGATATCCGATACGCTGGGATTTCAATCCATGGCATATGATTTTTTGTACAATGTCCATGGTGATCCCGTCATTTCTGAGATATCATATACATATCCCTGTATTGACCAGTACGAAGAACCCGGTTATTTCGACAGGAATTTTGAGCACCATACAGGGCATTACTGGGCAGAATATTTTCATCTGATGGATCTTCTGGGATTACCTGATCTGCAACAACCCGATCATATCAGGCTTGTCAGAAAGGGAATAAAGAAATGGAAACATAAGTATCTGAAAAAGCAAAAAAAGGGATATCAGATTGTGTGATAAGACCTCCTTTTTCACTGAAACTGGCAACAGCAGGCATAGCGATATTTCCATCATTACTTGAAGTGACCGGGAATTCAAATGGTTCTTATTTCTCAATCTCTTCTTAATGGAATGGGGCTAAAGGCTGTCATCCCTCAGGAAAGAGAACTGTTTTATGGAAGTAACTGTATGTGAAATAGAGAAACCCGATTGCTGGGATAAGGAACTGGCAGATTATCAGGCAAGTATTTTTTTGTCTGCTGCCTGGCTGCAGTCAGTGGCAACATCGTGGAGGGTCCCGGTATATTTCATTTTTTTGACAGATGATCAGGAGATTGCGCGAATATCCGGTTTGAAAATTATTGCCCTGGGAGGTAAACTGAAGTTGTTATTTTTTTATTCAGGGATACTTCCTGTTGTCCGGGATAATGGAATGATTGAAAAATGCAGTCATGCTTTACTGGATTATGCCAGGGAAAAACGTATTTCGAGAATTATCATCAGGTCCTACGGCGATCGGGGCATTGTGCAGAGTGGAATTACTGCATTTAAAACAAACAGCAGAGTAGAGTACATTATATCCATGGAAGGGGAGAAGGAAATGATCCTGGCCGGATTTCACCGCAATGCAAGGCGTGCAGTCAGGAAAGCCATTTCAGCAGGGATTAAAACGGGAATTACCAGCTCGCCTGAATTCGTTGACATTCTGTTTGCATTACTGTCAGAAACCAGGCAGAGAAGAAAAAAAAGGGGATATGGGGATTACAATGCCATGAGCCTACCCTTTTTTACCCGGAGTACCGTTTTGTATCTGTTAAAAAACAATAAGGCTTCCCTTTTCTATGCAGAAGATCAGGAGGGAATTTTAAGCCTGGTATTTGTTTTTCATCACATGAATGAATCATATGCTGTTTTGACCGGAACCACAGCCAGAGGCTATGAACAGGATGTGTCAGCATATCTGTTGTATGAAATAGCTGTTGCATTGAAGGAAAAAGGATACAGGCATCTGAACCTGGGGGGTGTTCCTGCAGGAAAGAAAAATGCAGGAATCGTGCATTTTAAGAGAAGCCTGGGAACCGATGTTATCGATTTATGTGAAGAATCAACAGATTTCCTTTTGTTGCCGTGGACATTGTTTAATCCAATGCTGATCCTGAGAAGAAATCTTCCCGATCGTCCTTTTTTCAGACTTTGTAAAAAAGTTTTAAGAAAAGTGATGGAGAGGATATTAACTCCTGACAGTAGTATATTATGATATAATTCTTAATTTTATTGAAAATAAAAAATAAATGAAAAGCCTGATTGATCCGATCGAACTGGCCAAAAAAACAGAAAATGCGGTGTGCCGGGGAAACCAAAGAAAATACCTGAGATTCGGAACAACACCGGATTACAAAACGGGTGTGGCAACAGGATATGCCGTTGGCTGTAATCTTCGCTGTGTATTTTGCTGGGCCCATGAAACCCGTGACAATAACGAACTGGCACGGGATTTTTATTCACCGGGTGAAGTGTTCAACAAATTGCAGGCAATCCTGGAGCGCCATACCGGAATGGATAAAATCCGCATATCCGACGGCGAACCAACCCTGTGCCGGGATCATTTAATGGAATTGATAGAAATTACTGAAAAATCTGATGTCGGGCAGTTTGTTCTCGAAACAAACGGCATCTTGCTGGGATATGACGAAAGCTATGTGAGAGATTTATCGGCTTATAAAAAAATCTATGTCAGAATCGATCTCAAGGCAGGCACCCCGGAAGCTTTCAGCAAAAAGACCGGTGCTATTCCCGAAGCGTATGAGTATCCTTTTCAGGCGATAAGGAATCTGATAAAGCACAGAATACATTTTGGAGTGGCCGCTATGAGTGCTGATCCGCGTTTTATGGATCCACTGGAGCGCGTTGGCTTGATTACCCGGCTGGGTGAAATAGACCCTTCCCTGGTGCTCAGGCTGGAGGAGGAAATGACCGTTCTTGTTCCTACAGCCAGGAAAAGACTGAATGCTTATGGCTGGGAAGCAGGTAAAGTCAAATATCCATTTTACGTTATCGGGCCCCTGCGAAAATATGTGCAGGTGTCATATATGCCGATTAAGTTGCTTAAGAAGCAGAAAGTCGATTATGGTTTTTCATTGAAAAACCTGATCCAATTGAGGCACGGTATATAGGACAGATTGATTGAATCCGGTATTTTTCTTTTTTTGATAAAAACCGGAATTGAAAAATTATCATTATGAGATTCAGGATTAATAATAAAACAGGGTATCCGGGTGCTTGCAGGAATAATTGAGATTGAATCGAACCAGTATTCACCGGAAGTAAGGAAATACGAGAGAATACTGGCATACAATGGCGTACAATGTGTCCGGTTGTCAATTCATGAGGCCGGTTTCTGGGACCGTCTGGGGAACCTGGATCTCTTGATTTATGTTGCACAGGAGTATACGTTGGTAAAAGAAGTGGCGCGTTCAGTTTTGCCGGTCATTGATCAGTGCAGTCAGGTAAAATGCATTCCCGATATGCCAACATTCTGGCCCTATGATGACAGGATCAAAAGCTATTATCTATTAAGGCAAGCCGGGGCACCCATCCCTGACACCTCCATCTTCTGGCACAGATCAAGGGCCCTGGAATGGATAAAACATGCTTCAATGCCCCTTGTCTTTAAGCTCAGGGCTGGAAGCGGTGCTCAGAACTCAATCATAATACGCAGCAGGAAACAGGCTGAAATGTTAGTCCGCCGTATGTTTGGCAAAGGGGGCAGTACCGGTAGCACACCTTTATACACCTGTCAGAAATTCAAAACCTATCCGGACCAGATGTTGAAAAATATATCATCTGAATTGCAGTACATTATTTCAGAAGCATCTGAATCCATATGGGACCGGCATAAAAATTATGTGCTGTTTCAGCAATACATTCCGGATAGAATATTTGAGACAAGAATTCTGGTTATCGGCAACCGGGCATTTTTATTGCGCTCACATGATGGTGATTACCCCACATCGGGCAGACAGGAAGACAATTCCCCACTGGAAAGAAAATCGATTGAAATGGCATTGACTGTTGCCAGGCAGTTAAAGGCTCAGTACACAACATTTATATTTGTGTTCGATGAAAAAAAACAGCCCTATATTACTGACCTGACATTTGCCATTCCTTCGGATGCGGATGTGTTGGAGGGATACTGGGACCATGAGCTTCGCTGGCATCATGGCCCTTTCTGGCCTCAGTATTTTTGCCTGTTGGATCAGATGAATGTGCCGGGACTGAAACATCCGGATATTTCCTGAAATAAACTGAAAATCTGTGAGGAAATAAGAGAAATGATCTAATTAAATATTTCAAAATATATCTATCCATGTAGTAACAAACTCAGATATGAACATTAGAATACTTAATGATATGGCATTGTTGGATAAGAACCGCAGGGAAGAATCACTGGGTTTGTTATTTACCGGAGATTTTTACCCTCACAGGTCTGCGCGCAGCCTGATACTTCAGAATGACTACCAAGCCCTGTTTAATGATTTTCTTCCGGTTCTTCATAAGGCAGATATGGTTGTCACCAATCTGGAATGTCCCCTGACCGACAGGGAGAGGGAGATAAACAAATCTGGTCCGGCCCTGAAAGCTCCTCCTGCCACTGCCAAGGCTTTACGTTATGGGAATATCGAAATTGCCTGTCTGGCAAATAATCACATCATGGATTATGGGAATGAGGGATTGATAGATACTTTGCAATATTTGAATGCTGCAGAAATAAAATACGTTGGCGCGGGAAATTCCCTGAACCAAGCCAGAAAGCCACTGATAATCAATAAAAAAGGTCATAGAATAGGGATTATTAATATTTGTGAACATGAGTTTTCCATTGCATCCGATCATACAGCAGGTGCTGCACCAATCGATGAAATAACGAACTATTACCAGATAAAAGATATTCGCTCCAATACTGATCTGATTATCCTCATCATTCACGGGGGACATGAAATGTATCCTTTCCCAAGTCCCCGCATGGTAAAATTATACCGTTTCTATGCCGACCTTGGTGTGGATGTGATCATTGGGCATCACCCGCATGTATTCTCCGGATATGAAATATACCATGGAGTCCCCATTTTTTACAGTCTGGGAAATTTTCTCTTTGATGCGCCGGAACGCAGTGACATGTGGTACAGGGGATTTACTGTTTATCTGAAAATATCAGAAAAATCAATCTCTGAAATTTTTCTGATTCCGTATTCACAGTTTGCTGACGGATATGGTATAAGACTATTGAATATAAAAGAGACAGGTGAATTTGAGAATATAATATCCGAATATAATCAGGTAATTGCACATGACACAAAATTACAAGAGCAATTTCAACAATATAGCAGAATCCAGAGAAAAAACTATCTGGCGGTTTTTTTAAGTAATAGCAGGTATAAGCGGAAACTTTTGCATATAAAGATTTTTCAACGATTATTTTTTAAACGGATCAGGTTATTGCGTCTGTTAAATCAATTCAGGTGCCAGGCACACCGGGATGTCATGACAGAAATACTTGAGAACGAAGTCCGAACCAATTGATTTTTTTTCTACATTTAAATTTTCCACTTTCACATAACCTTTTTCCCTTATTGAAAAACCCCCATCATAAGATTCTGATCGTTACGGATAATCCTTTTCCTGCAGGTCTTGCCGCAACACACCGGGTGATTGCCTACGCCAGAGGTTTCATTACCAATGGATGTCAGGTAATGGTTGTTTGCAGTAAAAAAACCGAGTGTGGGAAAAATGTGATCAACAAGGCCACCAGAGGCGAGTACAGGGGAATAACATTCCGTTATATTCCGCACTCGACCATTAAATCGAGGTACCTGCTGAAAAGGAAAATGGACAGTGTATGGAATGGTCTGAAATTATTATCATGGAGTCTGTCGAATTTTGATAACAGAACCGTGGTTATTTATTATGGCTTGTCCACGGCAACAGCTTTTATACTTAGAATTAGCACCCATATTCAGAAGGGTTTACTGGTGAAGGAAGAGAATGAACATATCAGCGTACGACTGGCTTCAAAAAACAGGGTGGCAGGATTTATTTTCAAACATATTCATTATCATTTGTTTGATGGTTTCCTGTTGATAACAAAAAAATTGATGGGATATTTCCACGAAAATTATCCCGGAAAATATTTGCATTATGTACCGATCCTTGTTGATACTGAAAATTTGCCACAAAGGGAAAACCGATCGAAGAAGATTACTTATTGCGGAATTTTTGATAATGACGGGGTAGATATTTTAGTTAAAGCCATTCAAATGGTTGTAAAAGATTTTTCTGAATACCGGCTCCAGTTAATAGGAATGGCCAAGATAAATCGTATTGAAAGAGATTTGAGAGACCTGGTGGTTCAGGAAACATTAACTGAACACGTGATTTTTCGAGGCCCCCAGCCACATGAGGTGGTCGCGGCCGAATTAGCTAAATCGGCCTTACTGGTGCTGGCACGACCGGAAAGCCTTCAGGCCCAATACGGGTTTCCGACAAAACTCGGCGAATACCTGATCACTGCAAACCCGGTAGTGGCTACTTCGGTTGGAGAAATTCCTCATTATTTAGTGGACAACAAAAATGCATACCTGGCTGTTCCTGGAGATATGGCAAGTCTGTCAGCGAAAATACGGGAGGCGTTAAGTAATCCTGAGAAAGCTGCTAAAATTGGAATGGAGGGGAGGAAAACGGCTTTGAACCATTTTAATAACAAGCTTGAGACGAAAAAAATCTTAGAATGGATTGATAAATATTTTTTACACTGTCCAGGTGAACTGTAAACTTTGATCTGAAAATTTTTATATGATGAAAATAATTAAATCCGGGTACAGGAGAATCTATTATCATTTACCGGTGATGATCCAGGGAATGGTTTCCGGTAATCTTTACAGATGGGGGATAAAACCAACGGTGAACAAACATGCACGGTCTCCATTTGGGAGGGCCATGGTCATATTATCAGCCGATTTCGAAATGGCCTGGGCATTCAGGTTTTCAAAAAAGAGTGCCAGTGATGCGGAACCCATCGGGATACAGGAAAGAGAGAACGTTCCCGAAATTGTCAGGCAACTGGATAAATACCGCATCCCGGTGACATGGGCCACTGTGGGGCATTTATTTTTGGAGGGATGTAAAAAGGAAAACGGGATGCCCCACAGCAACATGCCCAGGCCTGATTTTTTTGAGAACAAGAACTGGAGATTCCAGGAAGGGGACTGGTATCAGCACGATCCCTGTTCTGATTATAAGAAAGCGCCGGCCTGGTATGCTCCCGACCTGGTGGATCTGATTATTCATGCAAAGGCCGGCCATGAAATCGGTTGCCACACGTTCTCGCACACCGATTTTACTTATCGAAACTGTCCGCCATCGCTTGCATTGGCTGAACTCAAAGAGTGCAAGAAACATGCCGGCAGAAAGGGCTTGAAAATCAGGAGTATGGTTTTTGCCGGAGGTACAGCCGGTAATTATGAAACCCTGAAAAAAGAAGGATTCATATGCTACCGATACAACGGGGTTTATGATATTGATATGCCTTCTGTCGATCGCTTCGGGCTGGTTGCATTTCCCAGCAGCTATTGTCTGGGTGAAAGAGAATACAACTGGAATGCCGCCACCTGCTTCAATGTGGCAAAATCACACATTGTCAGGGCGATCCGGTATAAAAGTTCATGCCATTTATGGTTCCATCCTTCCATGTCACCCTGGTACCTGAAAGAGGTATTTCCGCAGGTTATGGCTTATTTGGCGGAACTGAGAAAGACCGGGGAGATAGATGTTTTTACCATGGGAGAGGCGGCTGAAAAAATAATCGGTTTCCAGGAAGAAGCTCAGGGTACTGAGTAGACGAATACTTAAGAATTTTGTTATTCAAATGAATAAGCAATAATGGCCAAACTGTTTTACGCTTGTTTCAGAAAAGGCAAACCCTCTTATTTTTCCAGGGAGAATATCGAGGCCCTGTCAGGCAGACTGGAGCCTGACAACATCAAATTTACCAATCCCAGGGTCATTTCAGGGAAGGGAATATTTTCTGCCATATTCAATGAAAACCCTGTTGTGATAGCAAAAGGTTCCAGCATTTGCCTGGGGACCATGGTCGGCCCGCAGAATAACTGGTGGGTTCCGAAACGAGATATTCCTGACGGAACGTATGCTCTTTTCAGAAGCAATGAAGAATTTGTTGAAGTGATTTCCGATGCTACGGCCAGTCGTACAATATGGTATTATTTTGATGAGGAAATGTTTATTGCGGCCACTTCGCAGCGTGCCATTGTTTTTTTTCTGAGAGATTTTCATTTCAACGAAAGAGTGATTCCCTGGATGCTTTCATCCGGAACACCTGGCCCGGGAAATTCATGGGATAACCGGTTAAAAATGCTGGAAGGCAATTCTTCTCTGCTGCTTGACAGAAATAAATGGAAAATTTCTGTAGAACGGGAAGAACTGGAATACCATGAAGTACAACGAGATAAAAAAAACCATGAGGATGAATTACTCAGGGCATTGACCGAGACATTCCGGTCGCTTGATCTGGATTACTCAAAGTGGATATTGACTCTTTCCGGAGGGTCAGATAGCCGAAGCATTTTATATATGCTCAAAGATGTGGATGACCTCACATGTATTACCTGGGGACTGGCAGCTTCCAGGATTCAGAAAAGCAATGATGCATACATCGCAGCATTGCTGGCACAGCGATACAATAAGGATCACCGGTACTACCTGACTCATCCTTCTATTGAACCGGTGGAGAAAATTCTTAACAGATACCTGATATGCAGTGAAGGCAGAATTGATCATATTATCGGTTACGTGGATGGTTTCAGGATATGGAAAGAATTATTCAACGAATGTACATGGGGTGTTATCAGAGGAGATCAGGAATTCGGGCAGGCCCCGGTTTATTCGGAGTATCATGTCAGGTTGAAAATCGGATTTCCTGTCGCTTCTGATTTTACCAATCTTGAAATGATTGGAACGAATGGTATATATGATCAGATCATTCCTGACCGGCTTCAAAAGAAAGAAAACGAAACGCTTGCAACATACCGCGACCGGGTTTACCATGAATTCCGCCAGTCGCATATTATGGCTGCTCTGAACGATATCAAAAGTACCTACCTGGAAATTGTTAATCCTCTGCTGTGCAAAAATATCCTCCGAACCATCCGGACACTGCCTGATGAGTTGAGAACGAACAAAAAGCTTATTAAGGAAATATTGACCAACATGGATCCATCCATTCCTTTTGCCCGGCACATTGCCATCGACAGAAATGAGAATTTCCTGAGTACGGGAATGGTTCAGAAGGAGATGTTAAACGAAATGGGTACATCTGAAATTTTGTCCATGTTGCCGGAGGAATTTGCAGAAATATTACTGGGTAAAAGGGGACAAAACGGGGTAAAACAGAAGATTGAACAGATTATCAGGAAAAAAATGAAGCATTATTTATCAAATAAAATCAAAGGGATGCTTAAGAGCACTATCGCTAAACCAGGCGTGAACTATCATGTCCTGCTCTTTCGTATGTACATTCTTTCTAAAATGAAAAAGCTTCTGGATGAGGATGCCGGATTTATTCAGCCGGAAGTGTCTTCCTGACAGGTGTGTGGAGTTATAGTATGATGCCGTGATGCATTATTTCCATCCGGGAATTCCCAATAACCGAAACGAATTCACTTGAACAGAAGGGAACAACATATTAATGTATTGATTATTACTGAGAATCTGGGAATCGGGGGCGCCGAGCGACGTCTTGTGGAACTGTTGAAAGCGTTTGAACAATATCCCGATATCAGTGCCCATGTTGTTGTTCTGAAAGACCTGGTTATGTTTGGCGATGTGTATGCTCTTGGCAATACAAGTATTTCCGTGCTGACCCGGAGAATAAAAAAAGATCCGTCCATTTATTACAAAATATTTAAAATCTGCCGGCAATTCCGGCCCCACATTATTCACGGCTGGGGATCCATGTCTGCTGTGTACGGGTTTCCTCTGGCAAAATTATTACGCGTACCGTTTATCAATGCCATGATAACCAATGCAGAATGCAAAAAATGGAGTAGGAGCTGGTGGCGTGCCAGGCTGACTTTCCCTTTCTCCGATGTGATTCAGTCAAACTCGTATGCGGGAATACAAGCTTACCGGGTTCCCGAAAATAAAGCCAGGGTCATCCATAATGGATTTGATATGAAACGGCTAACCGGGCTTGATGATCCGGAGAAAATCAGGACTAAATTTGATATCAGAACAAAATATGTTGTTGGAATGGTGGGTACTTTTTCGGAAAAAAAGGATTATCACACTTTTTTCAGGGTGGCAAAGGATATGGCATCGGGAAGAAACGATATTACCTTTATGGCTGTTGGGGACGGAGTGTATTTCGGAAAATTTGATAAAATGATTAAGGCAGGTCAGAGGAAAAAAATAATACTTACCGGATTTCAGGAAGATGTTGAATCTATAATCAATGTTTTTGATATTGGTGTACTGACAACTTATACGGAAGGAATTTCCAATGCCATCATGGAGTATATGGCTCTGGGGAAACCTGTTATTGCAACAGATGGAGGAGGAACCAGTGAAATCATTGTAGATAAGGTGACAGGGTTTATCATTGATCATGCTGCCGGAGAACAACTTAAAGAAAAAATAGAATACCTGGTGAACAATCCAGGGCAAACTATTGTTATGGGTAGAAATGGGAGAGAAAGAATAATGAATGAATTTAGTATGGATAAGATGATCAGACGGACTCTGCAATTATATAAAGAGATGACAGGTGTAGCTGTTGGAAACAAAAATCATCAACCGGACGCCCGTTAGAAACTTTATTTTAAAAAGATGACTGCCCTGTACGGAAGATAAAGTTCAGAACCAAACAGATATTTTCATTTCCCGACTTACTGGTTAAAACATGTTGGTAAAATCAAAAGCCCGTTTTCGTATTGGCCAAACAGTCTGGGTACGCAGTTTGGAAGAAATTGTTGCCACCCTGGATGATGAGGGGAAGCTGGATGGGATGTTATTCATGCCCGAAATGATCAAATACTGTGGTCAATCATTTCAGATTGCCCATTTTTCCTGGAGAACCTGTATTGAAGGTCATGGCATTGGATTCCGGAGCATGACGGGAACCGTATTTTTGAAAGATCTGCGCTGTGACGGGTCATTACATGGTGGTTGTCAGCGGGGATGCCTTTTTTTCTGGAAAGAAGAATGGCTCAGTGACATGCCTGTAGATCGGTCAGATAATTCTGCAAGGGATGATATATCGTCTGGCCGGAATAGCTTGCAGACCATAAAGGAAGGCCGGTATATCTGCCAGTTCACGGAACTGGCGGGAGCTTCCTCTCCTTACCGGCCTTCACAGCTTATCTGGTATTTACGAGATGTTTGGCATAGGGATATGAGTCTTTCCGTATTTGGATCAAAAATGGCCGATGTTTTTATAAACCGTGCCAGAAAGTTTATTGGGATGGAAGCGGGTAGGTTGTTAATAGGAAACCGGAGTAAAACCGATACGGAAGACCTCAATCTGCAACCGGGGGAATGGGTGCAGGTGAAAGAAAGATCAGAGATCCAGTCAACTCTTGATCATGAGGGGAAAAACAGGGGACTTCAGTTCAGTGCGGATATGTTGCCGTTTTGTGGTGGGAAATATAAAGTGGCAGGTAAAGTGAATAAAATAATTGATATGGAGTCGGGGAAAATGGTTAATATCCGGAACACAGTCATTCTCGAAGATGTTACCTGCCAGCGCTTTGGGTGTTACCGGGCTAATTTACTGTATTGGAGGGAGATATGGCTAAGGCGGTGTGAGGCTCCCAGTTTGGGACCGGAATGGGTTGCACTTTGATAATGAGAATGTTCTATAGAATTGGAGTACCTGATATTCTTCTTAATAAATTTCCGGTTTCTTTGATCAAATATACAGGATACGATTCGTAATTGGATTCTTCCACCAGTATTCCTCCAAAACTGTCTTTGAAGTTGTTGATCCCCAGTAAGGATTCATCAGTGGTTTGATAGGCATACCCCCCAAAATCATAGGTCACAAATCCCTGCTCCCTGAAAAAAAGCATATCCTGGTAGTGCAAATACCTGTTGGCACACCCGATGAGGGATCGTTCCTCACCGGTTAATTCTGGGTCCCAGATGTTTGAAACCGAATGCAATGTTCTTACACGCTGAATGGACCTATCAAGTAAATATGAGTGGTATACAACAATGGGACTGTTCTTCTTGTATGCCTTGCGGATGATCAGAGCGTTTCCGTATTTTATCAGTTTCTTTTCTGTTAGTGCGCCTTCCAGTTTTTTTTGTTGATGGAAGGTGTTGTATGTGGCTATGAATGAAGGAAAATGATGGGTGGTTTCGCAAATAATGCTACTCTTAATGGCTTTTCTGATACCCCAGCGCGTATTTTTATTAAAGGATTCTGTAAAACGTTCATCAGCAATATGGATGAGTTTTGTATATTTTTGGAATCTTTTAAACCCTATACTTTTTTCAGTGCAGAAGGATTGTAAATAATAGTTAAATAACCCATTTCTTAAGGATGGTTGATGAGCATACAATATCAACCTTCTCTTTACCGGTATTTTTGAAATGTAAAATGTAATCATAATAAAAATTCTGTGAGTTTAATTCAGCATAGTGGTGGTGAATAAAGAAGTACTGAAAAAATAACTTTGTACCCTTTTTTATACCTTTGATATGATCATCTGCTAATATATTTAGAACTCACCCACCCGTTGTTAAGTAAGTTCATTAACAGTTCTACTGTTGCTATTTTCATTAAAATATGGGTTTCACGTTTTTCTTTTAAGTGAGAAAGAAAATTTTCGGAAAAGAATTCATGTATGAAGGAATTCTTATTAAAAACGAATCTGTCAATAGAATCCTTATACAGAATATTCATCCAGTGATTGTTATCTTCCAGTGGTATATAGTTTTTCCCGGTATTTTTCATTCTGTACAGAAAATAGTTTCCGTATTTATTCAACAGGTAGTAAAATTTACCATGAAGAACCGCCTCAGGTGATGCATGTCGTACCGGGAATCTGGCCAACAGTTTATTGCTTTTTTTCAGTATATATGCCTGAAGGATCATTTCTTTATGAGTTCCCCTTCGGTGTCCGGGCATATACTGGCTGAAGTTGAGTGTGCTTTCTTTGATGCTGAAGGCCAGCTCAATTAAGGTATTGTCAAATCCGGGTGAACGCAGGGTGGTAAACTGATCGGCTATTTTATACTCCTGGGCAAAAATATTGGGAGCTCCTTTATATAAATGCAACAACAAATGATGTTCACCTGTTTGTAAGCCTCCCAATTCATTATTTAGTTTGTTAAACATGTGTAATAGATATTCATGAGCAGAGTCGGCCAGTAGTGGACGGTAATAATTAAATCCCAGTTTCCCTTCAATGAAACGATTGTCTGCAAAATACTTTTTCAAATTTTCTGATACAAATGCGGGACTGTGGGCATGACCTCTGAAATTTCCGTCTATAAATATTCCTGTTATGATTTTATCGAAATCGTATCGTTCTCTTAACGTTGAATAAGTATACAGCAGGCTGGATCTGCCAATATGATTGAAACCTGAAGACAGAAATGCAGTATTATCGATCAACTCGGGCAACTGGCTGGTGAACTCCTGGTTAAAAAATATCTCAGTATGATGAAGTCCCAAAAAATCAGCCAGTTTTTTTGATTCCGTCATATCCCTGCATCCGGGAATTCCGTACGTATAGGTTCTGATGGCTCCCAGATCAGGAGCAAAAGCAAGGCATGTCCGGGTGTCCCATCCGGCAGTCAGAGCAACTCCTGTACTGCCCTTCATGCTATCAGTATAATACTTTGGAATCCTTTCTTTAAAAATTTCATATGCATATTCCAGGCTGTTTTTCCCACTCAATAAGGTTTTTCTTTTCTCAAATTTATTCGCGTATCTTCTGAATGTGATACGGTGGTTAGGATGATCATAGATTATGATACATGCATCGGGTATCCGGTGTACATTCTGTATCGGAGTGACATCAGAAACAGGATAGTTGAAAAACATGTACTCATATAACCACTTCTTGTCGAACGCCGGTGCATTATTAAACCGGCAGAAAGTGGAAATATCAGTTGAAAAAATAAATTGATCCGGTTGTTTTGAATAAAACAGCGGATCCTGAGATCTTCGATCACTCAGTAAAAACAGCTTCTTTTCTTGTTTATTGAAAATGGCAAGACAAAAAATCCCGTTTAAACCTGTTAGAAAAAACGAATCGTTTTTTTCAATGGATTGAATAAGTCCGTCCCAGGGGATTGCATGATAATCGACCAGATCACCGTGAAAAATACCTGCATATTTGTCGCTTTCATAATATCTGTTTCCTCCGCAGGGATTTTTCTTTCTGTATGTCACAGCAAAGAATACTCCTTTGTTATCATAAATCCATGCCTGATGATTATGCATCGGGTCAATGGAATTCAGAATTCTGTTTTTATCCGAATCGAAAGGTTCGGAGGTAATCATTCCCAGGAGACCGGCCATATTCTAGTTATAGCAACATATTATCGTAAAGATCATTATGGATATTCAATTTAATGAAATATTTGAGAAAAAAAGCAGGCAGCTCAGGTTTTTTATATACTTTGCATTGAATATACAGGTATTCCTTTGAACACAGCAAAAATCTGTATTTTTATCAAGGCCTTAAAGGCCGGAGGGGCTGAAAAACAAAGTTTGTTGCTGGCGAAAGCCCTGAAAGAGGAATTTGATGTTTTTCTTGTTGTACAAAATGGAAATAAACCTGATAAACAATACCTGCGTTTTATCGAAGAAAACAAGATTAAACTTATTAACCCAATAGGCTCACAGTTTGTGCGACTGTTGATTTTATACCGGTTCTTTAAGAAAAATGGAATACAATTGGTTCTTTCTTTTCTAACTAGTGATAATTTCTGGTCGGCTTTCCTCGGAAGAATAACGGGGGTCAGGTTTCTGGTCGGGAGTATTCGCAATGAGCAACTTCCGGTATATAAAGAGTTCATTACCAAATTATTGCAAAAATATGTGCTCGATTACATAATTTTTAACAGTTATTCCGGCCTGAACGCATTTATCAGGCGAGGTTTTCTGCCGGAGAAATCACTGGTCATTCACAATTGCATAGAAATAACATCAGCTGCCATAAGCAGGAAAAAAAAGAACAAAATCAAAATCCTTACCGTTGCCCGGTTTGTCCCCCAGAAGGATTTTCATACCGCTTTAAAAGCCGTTTGGTATCTCAAAGAACATCTGGTTCGGAAGCCGGTGGAGATTGAATACGATATTGTAGGGTTCGGTAACCAGGAGAAACAGATAAAAAGATGGATTGATGAATATGATATGTCGGAATATGTTCATCTGATCATTCATCCGGGAAACCTGCCTGAATATTTTGAAAAGGCCGATATCTATTTGAGCACATCGTTATTTGAAGGTTTATCAAATTCCATTCTTGAAGCAATGAGTTATTCTCTGCCGGTGGTTGCTACCGATGTGGGAGATAACAGGCTAATCGTGAAAAATGATGAAACGGGATATATCGTGCCGGTGCGGGAATATATGGAAATAGCCCGGAAACTTAATGAACTGCTAAATTCATATGAAAAAAGGACATCATTTGGTTTGAACGGATATAAACTACTCACTGAAAATTATTCAATGAACAAATTCCGGAATGAATATGTCCGTTTCATCCGGACTCTTACCAGATAGCTGCCTATGAAACCGAAGCTTGCTTATATCGGAGAGAAATATTTTCCCTCAAGAGGGGGAACCAGCAGGGTGATTGAGAATCTCACGAGAAAAATGAAAGATGACTTCGACATAACCGTATACTGTCACCGGCATCAGAAAGCAAAGGGATATATGCCGGGTGTGCATGTGGTTCAGTTCCCTTCCCTGCCTTTCGGAAGTTTTGGAGTATTTGTTTACTATTTTCTATGTGCTCTGCATGCATTACTTTACGGGAAATTTAACCTTGTTCATGTTCATAAAATTGATGCGGCATTCGTCATTCCCATTCTGTCAAAGAAATACAGGGTCGTTGCTACTTCTCATGAATCACCCTATTTGAGGGATAAGTGGAACTGGCTGGGTAAAAAGTATTTTTTACTTTGCGAAAGGATATTTATTCATTCTTCTGCCGCTCTTACTTCTATATCTCGTCCTCTGGCCGATTATTACCTGTCAAAATACCAAAAAGAAGTTCAGTTCATACCCAACGGAATCGAGATCACAGAGAAGATCGATATGAAAGGTGCATCCGAGATCCTGCAACGATATGCTATCCATGAAGGCTACATTATGTTCGCAGCCAGAAGGATTATGGCTACCAAAGGAATTCATACCTTCCTGGAAGCCCTGGATTACATTCAATACAAAGGAGATGTTGTGATAGCAGGTGATACATCCCATGCTCCGCAACTTATTAAAAAATTGATCCAAAAACATACAGCATTGAACCTGAAATTTATCGGGTATGTGGATCAGCTTGGAGTTTTGCTTGCCCTGGTCAAAGAGGCAAAGCTCTTTATTTTTCCATCAGAAACAGAAGGAATGTCCATCATGTTGCTTGAAGTGGCCAGCATGGGAACCCCACTGGTATGCAGCGATATCCCTGAAAACACCCAGGTGTTTACCGGGAATGAAGTGACTTACTTCCGTAACAAAGATGCTGTGGATTTGGGGAATAAAATTACAGAAGCGTTGCACGACATGAAAGTATCTGTGGAAAAAGCCGAAAACGCAGTCAGAAAAATAAAGGAAGTGTATTTATGGGATAAAATTGTTACCGAATATCATGCATTATACTCATCTATACTGGAGAAAAATTCATTTTAATAACTTACTATAGGATATTTGCTAACCTGTTTCAAAATTGTAAACTCATGAGAACCTCTTTGCACATCAGGTACTGGATATTGCCGCTTCTGGTTATTACTCTCTTGATCATGATGTACTTTTCGGGGATCCGGTGGGCTCAGGAACTTGTGTGTCCGTCCGTGAACTGGGAACTGGGTATTGTAGAAAACCTGCAACTGGTTTTGCTGCTAATGATGTTTATTGTATCTGTAGTAGCTGTTAAAAAGAAAAAATTACCCATTGAGAAAATCGCCTTTATATTACTGGCATTTTTCACCTTATTTGTTTTTCTTGAAGAGATTGATTACGGGAAACATTTTTCAGAGTATTTTAAAGGGAATACAGATACTTTTTTTCGTGAACTGACAGGTGTAAAGAACCTACACAACCAGGGGAATAATGCCAGATTGTTTAAACGATCCATTTACCCGCTGATGCTGGCATTATTTATTATTGCCCCTCTGGTTGCACACCTGGTGAAAACCCCGGTCATCCGATATCTGATACCGGCCAAGGGGTTTATTATTACAGCTGTCATTACCGTTTTTTCATATGTGATTCCCAGGTTACTGGTAGACCTGAATATCTTTGAAGACGGGGGTTTTGGGGTGAATATCGGGGAATTTTCTGAAATTATGGTATACTATATTTTTTTCCTGTATCTGTATGAGTTGATTTTCGAGAAAGATTACAGTAACTATCAATACCGAAACATGGAGAACCAGCAGGTGAAGAAAAATCAAACTTAACGGTATTTTTGAAAAACCTCTTTATCAAGTGTCCTGACATTATTTTTAAATGCAGCCACGAACGCCTGAGGATATCCGGCTGACCGGCATTTTTTCTGAAGCTCAATGGCCGGACCTACCCGGCTGAATTTCCCGATCGTGTATCGGTAGGCGCCGCTGTAAAAATATTCAGAGGTTTCATAGATTATTCCTTCAATGCTTACCGTAAAAGTGCCCAGGGATTTGGTTGAAGCGGTAATCTGTACCCTGAAATCGATGGTTTCTTCGGTTTTGGGTTCTGCCGGTTCATCCGGAGCTTCAGCCTTGCTTGCCTGTTCTGGGATTTTGGCCGGTTCGGGTGGAGGTACGACTGATTCAGTCACTTTTGATTTTCCAGCAGTCAGGGTGTCAATGGAGGTTGTTTGTTCTTCCTGTAAAGTAGTTTCCGAAGAGTTCTTATTTTTATCAATTTCTTTTTCAGTAACTGTTATGTTTTCAGATGTCTGGGAGGGAGCGGAGAGTGCCAGTGTTGAAGCAGATGTCGAAGGCTCCTCGTATGTAAATACAAGAGAATCAGCCGGAAGCTGTCCTGCAAGGTAATCTTTCCCTGCAATCAGCGTGGCATCGAAAAGCTTCAGTACCTGGCGGGGTTGAAAACGGGTGGAGGAAAAAAAGGCCCTGGATGGATTGTCCCGGTCCATGACAAAGGCGAACTCATTGTCCGGTGAATTGATCCCTTCCCCCAGGTTTACTGGTTCTGTCCATTTCTTTCGGTCAAATTTTGTTATAAATATGTCGTAACCACCAAAGCCCGGATGTCCGTTGCTGCTGAAAAACAGGGTTTCCGGATTCAGTAGAAAAGGGTGATTTTCGTTATCTGCCGTATTTACGGCATTTCCCATATTGACTGGCTTCTCCCAACCCTCTGAAGTTTTTACTACAATGTACAGATCATACCCTCCCCGGCCACCAGGCATATCAGAAGAAAATACCATAATATTCCCGTCTGCCGATACAGAGGGCTGGGTGCATGAATATTCATCTCCGTTGAAAGGCAGTTCGGTTATATTTTTTGACCACCCGGATTTTCTTTTTTTATGGCTGGTAATGTATTCGGTCTGGTATATTTTCTCAACTATTTTTCCTGTGGACCGGGTTTCTGTTTCTCTGGAAAAAAACATCGTTTTCTCATCTTCCGTAAAACTTACTGATTCAGAAGGAAAGGGAAATGCGTACAGGTTGGAAAACAGTTCAGGTTCGCCCATGGTTTTTCCTTCAAAGGCGGCATAATAGGTATCAATGCTCCCAAAAGGAATCTCCATGTTTTTCTGGCCGGTTTTTGTGTCGTACAGGTAAATGATCCCATCTCTGTAAAATTGAACTCCCGATGATGGAGCGACCAGTTCAAGCCGCAGCAGGGATAATTCAGAAGAAAAAACCATTTCTTTCAGGATCTTTATGGAATCTTCTTCCTGGATGGTGTTGGTTGTATTTCCCGCTCCGCAGGTTTGGTTCGTCATGGGAAAAATAAAAAAGCCGGGAAGAAGAATAAGCAGCCCGCATAAGAAAAGGTGGGGTGATTTGATTTTTCGTGTGATCATTGTTAAACACATTAATTGTAGTAATTACGGTTACCAGTATCTGCTGTCTCCAAACCTGTTCTTTCCTTTACCCAGATTCAGACCTACCATGACTTCTGCCATTCCGCCGTTGTAATTCCAGATACTGCTGAACGGGTATTCATAAGCCAGGCCGAAAACCCAGTTCTGGAACTGATATTGTCCCATGCATACCAGCCCATTGTTCATACGGTAAGAAACTCCAAGCGCAGCGGTACGGAAGTGAAATTTCAGATTGAAGTCCAGTTTTTCAAATAAATCATGGAGTGATGGATTTTCCGATCTTACCATGATGGAGGGTTCAAGGATGTAAGAATATTTGATATAAAATTTATATCCTGCCAGCAGGAAATACTGACGTTTAATGGGAGTATTTACATAGAGGTCGCTTTCCCATTTTATTGAGTTTTCAAAAAGCTGGTTGGACGATATTCCGGCATATAAGCTTCTTCCATAATAATAAATTCCAAAATTGGCATCGGGAATGAAAGTGGATTGTGTGCCTTCATCGATCAATGGATCCCTGAGGGTGTTCAGGTCTCCATAAAATAAGGAATATAACATAATGTTGGCAGAGAGACCAAATGAGAGGTGAGATATGGATGTGCGGCTCAATGGAACATGATAGGCATAGGTAGCCTGCAATCCGGTTTTTCGTAATGGGCCGTTGGTATCATGGTATATGTATGCCCCCAATCCTACATTGGTAAATTCTGAACCCTGTTTTACTATTTTTCCCCTCAGTCTTCTGTAATTGGGTATCCTTGCCTGGAAAGTCAGTGCCTGGGTCCTTGGTGCGTTGGCGATTTTCTCTACATTCTGCCTGGATGAAAGGGTGAAAGCATAGAAGTCTTTACTTCCTGCAATGGCAGGATTAATGAGGTATGGAGCAAACAGATACTGGCTCTGAAAATAAATAGGGATTTCCTGAGCATAGGTCTTGATGTTCAAAATAACGCTGAATATCAAGAGAATAGAAATATTGCAGACATGTTTTTTCATCGCATTAACACGGGCTTATGTGATGTTGTTTCATTATTCTTCAATAGTAAACAGCCGGTTTGCTCAAGTGTCAACTGTAATCCTGACGCTGGCTTCGCCATGTCAGGGTTCAATTTCGACTAATCCATCCGCTTCGCTTTGCT
>JBNGDI010000013.1:31398-33963 GCA_049975425.1 Bacteroidales bacterium | reverse complement strand
GTTCAATTTCGACTAATCCATCCGCTTCGCTTTGCTTCCGGATGGATAGTCTCATTGAATCCCCAACACTCATCAACTCCCTTCCCGTCACCATTCCTCCAGTATTTCACACTATTACCTTAATACGGTAACATATCCTTTGATAGGGATTCTACCTTGTCCCAGATCGATCACATACAAATAATTTCCCATGGGCACGAGTTCTCCGTTTACCGTTCCGTTCCAGCTGCTGTCGGTACCCCGGTATTCAATCAGTAACTGGTTGTTCCGGTCGTAAATTTTGATGATGGCCTCTGGGTATTCCCTTATAAAGGGCAGGCTCCAGTAATCGTTAAACCCGTCACCATTGGGTGTAAAAATATTGATGATGCCATATCCCAGTTCCATTTCACTGACCTGTATAACCAGTGAATCGGAAAACATACCCGCTCCGCATTCATTAATCCCTCTGACCGAAAGATAACAATTCCCGAAAAAGGGCTCGTTCCATGTGATCCTGCAATGGTCTCCCAGGTTTGTAATGTTCCCGGCGTTTGCGGGGAATAGGTCCCACTCATAGCTGATAACATCAGAAAACGTTTCAGGCAGGCTGTATTCTTTCTCCGGTGAGTTTTGATATAAAGAAACCGGACCTTCGGGAGTGACAGGAGCTTTAGGAAGAGGATCCACATGGATGTTCAGGGGAGGTGAAACAGCCGCAAAACTGTTGGGGCCGTATGCATTGTATGAAAGGTTGCAACTTCCGTAAAAATCAGGTTTCCAGTCTATAATCGCTGTTTTCCCTTCACCGTTAACTGTTCCAGCATCTTCGGGTGATACCTGCCAGGTATATGTATTGGCATCTTCCGATCCAACTGTGGAGTATTGAATGTCTTTGCTTCCCTGGCAAACAATTGCCGGGCCTGTAGGTTTTGCTTCACTGGGAAGCAGTTCAGGAGCACCCAGTCCCATGGCATAAAGCCATTCCTGCAGGTTGGTGAAGCCGTCGCCGGTATCGTCGTCATGAGGATTGTCCTCCGGATAGGAATCCATGGAAGTCAGGGGTCTGGTTTCCGTTGCATATTCGGGCCATCCCACTCCCTCTTCACCATTATAGGTACCATCAGGGATGCCGAAAATGTTAAAAGCGCCATTCACGGTAAGCGTTTGGGCCGGCCCTGTATTTACCGTCCTGAAACCGATATACGTACTCCCGGGGCAGATAAAAGTTTCAACCCCCGTTGGAAGCTGGGGATCGATCAGGTCCAGAACTTCCTGAAGAGAGGCACATTTCATGTTAAGCTGAATGGTTTGCCCGTTCAAAGAAAAACTTTTGGGATTGGCCTGCCAGTCATACCCGTTCAACATGTATCCGGCTGAGGTACCGGTTACCGTCCGGCTGAAATTGTACGCTCTTGCCGGAAGGGCACCCGGGCTGTTGATTGCATGACCGGTACGGTTACTTACATTATTAACGATTCTCTGGTCAATTAGGTCGCGTTCAAATGGTTTTGCCCCTACGTTGCTCAATACGTAGTCTTCTACGTTGGATGCGCTCAACATACTGTATCCATCCAGTGGTACTGGAGAAGTGGAGGCAAGTTGGAAATCGGGGTTTCCGAAATAAAATTTGTCTTCTTCCTTTATGTCAGGATTTTCCATGGATTTGACGCACAGATTGTCCGAGGCAAATATCTTGGCGTCCGGGTGAATTTCAGATGCAATTAATCCAGCAAGCTTTGTAAGTGAAGAACTGGATGCATCCGGTGCAGGTAAGGCCACATTTCCAACATAAGCAGCATTCACTTTCCCACTTTGAAAATTGGGTCCGATCCGCAGATTTGAATTATACATCACGTTATTGATAATAGCGATGTTATTGGCCCTGGTAAGAGGGTGTCTGTCCATGCTGTAGGCATACAGGTTGTTTTTCAGGGTGATATTGCTGGCCTGGTCGATCAGCATGGCGTATCCGTGGTCTTCCGGTTCATGGTCTCCGTATTCGTTATAATGCAGGGATTGGTCCAGGGGTTCTGAAAAGATACAGTTGCTCAGGGTAAGATTTTCAGGCTGGGTCATGCCGATGATTTCATCCACAGCCCAGGAAAAGGAACAATGGTCGATGATGACATTTTTTGCATCTGCGTAGATTGAAAGGCAATCCCTGCTACTGCCATCTATGCCGTTCGGATCGTCCCCATGTCTGATCCTGATATGTTGCATGATGACGTCGTGGGTTTTTAAAACCAGCATGACCCCGATGATATTCACTCCGGAGCCCGGGGCAGTCTGCCCGGCAACCGTAAGGTAGGGATTCGTAATGGAAATGTATGTGAAGGTAGAGAAATCCAGTGTTCTGTAATCAATAACGCCTCCAACCTCGAATAAAACGATTCTGGGATATGGCCGGTTAATGCACCACCGGAATGTTCCCCTTCCTGTTGCTTCATCCCCGAAATCGCCAGGATCCAGGTTGTCAACTATCAATATTTTCGGGCTGTCGCTTCCGCTGTAAGCACCTCTGGTTGCTGCCCCGTATCCTTCGGCTCCCGGGAATGCCGGCTGGGAGAATGCGCAGGTATGGAT
>JBNGDI010000013.1:0-31298 GCA_049975425.1 Bacteroidales bacterium | reverse complement strand
GATTCGTACCCGAACCATGCCAGGATTTTTTGAGAAGCTGTGAAAAGAAAAGATATCCAGTGATAGAAATCGAAATATCCGACGATCAGATACCTGATTGTTACGAAGAGAAAGAGTATAAGAATGATTTCGTTTAGCTTTTTGTGTACCGCTCCTGCATCCATGCCCGGTAAACTTTGGGTAATATATTTCCGGTTCGACCTGACCCAGAAATATAACCAGGCAATAAGAAATACAATGCCGAAGGCTGATGCCATATCTTTTGCCTGTATATGAGTGAAATGACTGATGAGATGTGCATATATTGCAATGTGTAATGAAACAGCCACCGTATATACCAGTGCAAGTATAAAAGAAAAAAATGTTTTTAGTCTGAATGTGCTGGGAATCAAAATGATGGCAGATATTAACAGGTAAAGCCATTTTTTGATCATAAACTGATGGTCAATACGAACCAGGGGGTTGTCTGCAATCACATTATTTTCAGAAATTTGAACTGATGACCCAAACACATTCAAGAGAAAATTTGTGATGGAACGGATCAGGTCCATGTAGCTGTCAAAAAAAGGTTTTAAAATCGACATGGCCGATACCGAATCAACAATGAAACCTTTGTAAGTAAGGTAAAAAGCTACAAGAAAGGATAATTTAATGAATATCCATGTTGTTTGTTTTTTTCTTAATGTGATCTGATGGGACATTCTTCCTGTCTCAGAAAGGATATGATGTGCCGTAAACTACAATAAAAGAAGAGGCTGTCTTAAGAGTGTTTGTAACCACTAAGGATTCCAGCCGGGCAGAAAGGTATCAGGCATATTGTTTTTGTAAACAACCCTTTGGTCCTTTTTGATCCCTTTCCCGTTTGTTGTGTTTACGTGTTTCTGTCTCTTGAACCAGCCTCTTTGTTCTGGATCATGCTTCCGGTTTGTTATTCTTTCTTTTCCTGGAGGCGAAATACGTTACACCTGCGGCACCCAGTATGATCAAAAGAGCACTATCCAGGGGAGCAGATACTACTGTTTTATGTCTCCAATGATGGTGGGGTCTGTGGCGGTGCCTGGTTTTTTTCCCGGGGACACCATAAGCATCAATCGAAAAATAAAGCATGATACTCAGCAGGGTAATGATTCTCAGTACTTTCATTTCTCTTTTTTTAATGATTCAATGGTATGATACTTTTGCAACTGGCAATATATTTTTTGTGACAGGAATGGTGAATAATTATCTCATGTCAAAGGAACGTTTATTCACTGATGATTCTCCTTCTGAAAATATTATTCATGGCCAAAAAGAAATAACGCAGGTCTGTTAAATGCGACCGAGATTTCTCGCTCAGATAGATTCTTTCTGCTTCAATGTTTCCTGAATCAGAAGGCATATTCAGGGATACATAGGGTGGAATGCAACCGGGTTTTGTTTGAATGCGGCTCACCTTCAGATCTTCCGGCAATTCGTTAAACCTGGTTTTGCTCAGGGGTCTTACCCCCACAATTTTTAGTTCCCCTTTCAGAAGGTTTATAATTTGCGGCAGCTCATCTATCCAGTATTTTCTAAACCACTTTCCCCATGCTGTCAGGCGGAAATCATGTGCAGGTTTGCCTTTATCGGTATAGCCGTTCATTTTTACCACAAAGTCCTGAATAAATTCAGAAAACGGATGCATCGTCCTGAACTTATATACCCTTATCAGTTTCCCGTTCCTGCCCACCCTGTTTAACCGGATAAAAGGGCCATATGTTGGTCTGACAACTTCTTTGGGCTCACTGGTTTTCATAACCACAAAATAGGTCAGGCCGCGAATAACCCTGAAATCGATTATTTCAAACCCGCATGAAACGAGTCTTCCCAATACTTCAGCTTTTGATAGAAACCGGTACTTCCCTTTTGTGATCCTGAAGTAGAGTTTTTTTGTGAAGGACAACTTAGGTATGACCCGGTGCAGGAAAAAATCAATCAGAATTTTCAATTGCTTAACTGGTTTGATCAGGTTTACGTAAACCCTCTCATTGCGCTGTTCATTTGTTTCAAAGTTGCCAATATAAATTCCGGCATCGGGTAATAACGAATTAATGGCTTTGAAATACTTGTTTATGTAGCGGGTATGATTGGTTTTTTTGAAATCAATGATAGCGCGTACATTACTGCCCATGATCGCAGCCCGGACATTAAAGAGTGTCAGGGGATTTGTATCAAGATAAAGCCTGGAGGTGAGCAGGATGTTATTGATCTTTCCGAGATGCAAGTTCTCTTCAATGTAATGAAGAACCGGAAGGTTCGATTCACGGGAAATGGCGTCGACGATGGATCCTTTTCTTTTCTGGTGGATGGTTTCTGAAGTTTCTTCCCAGGATGGAGGCTTTTTCAGCCTTCGTACTTTGGAACGGAATCTATTCATATCCACCAGCTGATATCCTCTGCCGCTGATATCTTTACCGTTTAATAGATGGCATACCTTACCATCTATTAATTCTTCGGAAAACGTTTTTCCCCCCATTGATGTTCCGAGAAATTAAATAAATAATTAAATGAATCGAACTTACTTACTTTTACCTCTCTCTATCGCTCGATTCGAACCAGAAGCTAATACTTTTTAAAAACGAATGAATGTCTTCAAAAAGTACTCATAGTCATACACAAAGACACCGGTGTAATTTCTTAGGTAAATTTATGCTAAAACAAAGTGATTGTCAAATGAGTTTTGACCAATAACCTGTTTTTATTGATATTCCCTGAACTTTGGTATAAAACATTCAAGACAACAGGATGAATGATGTAATTAATTGTTAATGAACGAATAGTACAAACTTGGTTTGCCAGAAATCTGGTGATATTTTCAACGTTGCTGGTATGGGTCTGAAAATAAAACGAAACCCTGTACAGGCATACATCAGTGGTATCACTTAGGGGGTAAAATAATCTCTTTCATTTGACGAAAAGAAAATATGTGCTTATTTTATGCAATTTTCTCCTGTTTTTCAGGAGGAAACACGATATATTCTGTAAAATGAACTGTTTTGGTTAAATTACCGGAAAAAGTTCAGAACCAGCAGGGTAGTTGTTATGGTAGAAAAGATCAAGCTGTACGGAAATTCGGCGAAACCCCATATCTGTTTTTTCAACGGCTCAACATAAACAATATCATTGGGTTTAATATTGTAATAATACGAAGTAAAGATGTTTTCGTCCAGCAGGTTCACGTAGTTCTTTGTAATGATATTATTTTCTTCCCGTATCACCAGAACCTTCTCCCTGTTTCCAAATCTTGTTATATCGTTTGCATATCCCAGTGCCTGGAAAATATTTATGCGTTTATCGTAAAAAGTATAAATACCCGGGCTGTTTACTTCGCCCAGTACAGTAACCTTTTTATTAACGAATTTGATGGTTACCTCAGGCTGGTTCAGATACCCCTGTAGCCGCTCCTCCACAATGTCTCCTGCCTCATCAAGGGTTTTATTCAGTAACAATACTTTTCCTATATAGGGAAGTTTAACATAACCTTCTTCATTTACGGTATAGCTGATCAGTGTGACATCCTCCCTCGCATAATATTGATCTCTGCCAATATTGAAAAAATTCAGGGTTTCATCAAAGCTGGTAACCCTGATATACAGTTCATCGCCTGGCTGGATAAGGTTGACTTCTGAGATTTTCATGTGAAAAGCTTCAGGCTGATCTTGTTTGCTCTTTTTGGGTTGAACATATACCAGTTCTTTTTTTGTGACACAGGATACCGAAAGAATGATCAGAGAAGCGAAAATTAAAAGGATACAGGATTTTCTTTTCATGACAGGGTTCTCTTTGTTGGGATTATGGATTGGTAAATATAAAGTTATTAATCTTTAGTTAAAGATGAATTTAATTAAATATAATTTTTATATTCTTAAAGTGAATTTACGTTTATGTATATATAAATAAAAAAATCTTTATTTGTTTTCTGTAATAATACTGGTATTTTCAGTATTTCCGTCATTGGGAGAGGGGCTGATTCCGAGAAGTCCACACATCAAATCATATACATGGATATTTTCAAATGCAGGAATGGTTTTCCCTTTTCCGAATGAAGGCCCGCAGGCATAGAATATGGCATTCATATCCGGGCAGGTGGCCGGATCGTATCCGTGGGCGCCTCCTTCGTACGTTCTGCCTCTTTCCCAGCCTATGCTCCACCCGGGATCTGCTGTTACGGTAAAATCCAGGCATCGCGGATGGGTTCCATAATGCCAGGAAGGAGGAGCTTCGGGGTTGGTAACTGCCAATATGTGGGGTATGGTTTCAAGGGTTTGTCTAAGGGTATCGTAAAATCTTTCGGCAGCCTGTATATTGATCACCGGGCTGCCTCCACGGGCTGTATTAATCCATTCTGACGGAATATAGTCGTTCAGCCATATCACCCGGTCGTTGCTGATTTCTGTCATACCGTGGTCGGACAGGATGATCAGGTTTATTGACTCATAATGGGGAAGTTCCTTTATTCGATGGATGAAGACCCCTACCAGACTGTCGAGGTATTCAACCATTTCTCCTGTTTCGGTGCTTTCCGGCCCATAGGTGTGCCCCACGGCATCAGGCTCGTGCAGATACCACATGATAAGCCCCGGTCGTTTTTCCAGAGGCAGTTGCAGCCAGGCTATAACAGTATCTATTCTGTCGATGAAAGGCATTTCATGGTCATAGGGTTTCCATCTGGAAGGCCGCATTCCCTGAATATCTGCTTCCGAACCTACCCAGAAACAGACGGCCGTCCTGATGCCCTGCTTTTCTGCTGTGTTCCAGATGGGTTCCCCTCCATAGAAGGATCCGTCTTCTACAGCTTCCCTGTCTCCTATGCTGTACAACCTACCTGTGGCAGGATCCAGAAAACTGTTATTGACCAGCCCGTGGTGGTCAGGGTACAATCCCGTGGCCAGTGTATAATGATTTGGGAATGTTTTTGTGGGGAATGCGGGAATAAGGAACTCGGCATGGATCCCTTCTTCTGCCATCGCATCCAGGTGGGGGGTGGAGTACAACTGTGGATAATCCCAGCGGAATCCGTCCAGGGAAAGAACTACCAGAGTATGTGGCCCGGGGTCTGCAGGATCAATATTCCGGCATCCAGCCAGTAAAAACAGTAATAATGGAACGGCATATATCAGCAGAAGCCGGGGAGTTCCGGTCCTATCGGCCATATATTTTAATGTTTTCATAGAATGTGTTTGTGGTTCCGGGCATTGACAAAAAGAATATTCCCCATCCCTTTATAACCCAGAAATACTTTGTCTTTATCGTGTTTGACCTGTTCCCCGCGGAATCCGATGATGGTCAGTCCCGCCTGGGCCGATTTTTCAATGATCAGTTGCTTGGGACTGATATTTTCATCCTGCTTGACGATTTCAATGTTTCTGGCCGATATGGGCAATCTTCCTTCCCGTACCAGGTTCTCGAGTTCTTCCCTGGCCTGGCTGATCTGATCGGGCTTACTGATATTGAAGATTTTAATATGACTCTTTTTCCAGTCGGGATGAAGAAGAATGATGTAGCTGATCAGGATCATCAGGCTGGAATTCTCAAAATCAGTGGTTTTTAACCAGATATGGATACCATTTTTCGGCTGCAGGATCTTTCTCGACCATCCCAGAATGCAGATATCAAAAAAACCGGAGCGTACAAGGCTGTAATTGTCTACGATCTGGTTCAGATCTTTCGGGTCTTCCCGGTCAAAATCAAAGATGATCATGTTGTTTTCCAGTCCCGATATGGAAGGTAACTGGATTACCTGGGCGATGGCTGAGGTATAACTTGGAGATATCAGGGTATCAAGGTACACATTATGGTGGGTACGGTGAGATGTTTCGATCAGCTTTTTCAACACTTCCATTGATTCAAGGTGTGTGTTGCGTGAATAATATCCTTCAATCAGGTGAATATAGGTGCCGAAACCGTACTTGTATGATATCCAGTTTACCAGTTGCAGGGCATCGTCCCTTTGAAAGGTGTTTCTGGAAACGCATACAACCGATGGGCGCCATTTTTGAGAGTTGCCTATTTTCTTGGTTTTTTGCAGGTAAACCTGAAGGTTTCTGGAAAGTTGAAAGATGGATGACTGGAAAATGGCTTCAATTCCCTGCCGGTCTTTGTGATAGTAATGGACAAAGGTATAGATCATTGCCATTACCACCAGTGCCAGCAGGCTGTATAATGTGCTGATTTTGAACATCAGGTAAAAGCACATGATAAAGCCGATAAAAGAAAGATACCATCGGGATTTAAAGGAAGGACGGTAGGAGGGGTCGGATCCGAAGTGGTACAGGAAGGAAATGAGACAGAGTGACCCGTAAGTAACCATAAAGAACATGGAAATGATCTTCGCTACCGCATTGACCGAACCCAGGGCAACGAAAACAAAAGCAATGATTACTGTGACAATGCTGGCGTTGAAAGGTTCGTTATTTTCGTCTTTTCCCCGGGCAAGAAACAGGTTCAGGCGGCGGTTTGGGAAGGAGCGGTCAACGCCCAGAGCCTGCAGTGTGCGGGGTGCAACCATGACACTGCCCAGGGCTGAGGATATGGTGGAAGCAGCCAATCCCATAGGTATGGCAATTTTCCCGTACAGGGCAATTCTTGCCATGATCAGCTGGTCATTGACCAGATCAGCAGGAGAAGCTGATCCAGCCAGTTTCCAGGTAACAAAGAAATAAACCACCAGTCCGATCAACGTGGCCGAAATGGTTCCCAGGGGAATGGATTTGCGGGGTTTCTTCAAATCGCCTGATAAACCAACACCTGCTGTCATACCTGTAAATGCAGGAAAAACAATCGCAAATACAATGAAAAACTGATCCATATTCCGAATACCACCCTGTAAAGGAGTAAAAGCAGAAGCTTCGGCATAGGTGGTTTTTCCCAGGAAGAAAAGAACCAGGGAAGTAAACAGGATGGCTACGACCACATACAGGGTTTTTACCCCCATATTAGCCCCTTTTTTCAGTACCAGCAGGGCCAGAAGGGTCATGGCCGGAATGCTGATTACCTGCCTGGGCAGATCCCACCCCCATTTTTCGGCAACCAAATTGAACAGAGGTGAAAATGCCTCGGTAAATGCAATCACATAAAATGCCACACTGATTGCCTGGGAAAGATACAGGGCAATTCCGATGGTGGCGCCGATATTTAATCCGAAAGAACGTGAAATGATAAAATATTCACCCCCACCTTCCACCTTCTCATTGGTGGCAATTTCCGAAAGAGCCAGTGCGGTGGGAATGGTAACCAGGTGACCTACCAGAAGAATGATCATAACTCCATAGAATCCCAGTGTACCTACCGCATAGCCGAATCTCAGAAAAAGAATGGCTCCGAGAATGGTGGAGATGGCTGTAAAAAATACGGGTGCCGTTCCGAAACCATGTTTTCTCTCAAAATGATTGTTCTGCATCTCGGTGTCTATAGAAGTATATTATGCAAAATGCATAAAAAGTTGAATAAAATAAACAATTTAACCATCATTGTTCAAAATAAATCCGAATAATTTATTTTGAAGCAGAAATGAATTCTCTCTGAGATAATCCTTTTCAGATAAGTAAAATTTCTAATGTATTCCAACCTTTTTTCCCTTCTCTTCGTCTACAGGTTGTGAACGTATTTAGGTAAAAAAGCCTGTTCGGGTTAACACCAACCCGGAGTCAGATGTAATATCATAAATTATTGTACGGTAGATGCATTAATGTGTGAATAATTTTTGTTGAAATAAACTAATTGTTAAAAATTTCGTATAATCATTTGTTATTTCAACAATTTCAAGCTTAGTAGTATTGCAACTATAAATCACACTTATAATTTTTATTCTAATCAGAAGAAAATGAAATGCTTATTGAAAAAAGTGCTCGGCATACTCATCCTCGTGACGTTTTTTTTCAGCGCATGCAAAAAGGAAGCTATTGAGGACCCGAAAGAAAAGCTGAGAAAATATCCGGGCGTTAACCTGAAGGTTGACCGGCCGGGCGGAAAAGAAAGTTATTTTATTACTACCATTACGAATGGTGATACATTGAACGGGACATATCCCGGCTGGTGCCTTGATACTGACAAACACCTTTTGTCTGATACCCTGTATACCGTTAAGGTGGTTGCACCGGATGATGAAATATTGTCATTGTTTATCGAATGTCCTGAAAATATAGATCTGATGACCTATATTATCAATGCCGGATATGTAGGACAACCTGCTTACAGCGGGGGGGAATTTACCTATGGTGATGTGCAGCTTGCTATCTGGTCATTGATTGATGATAACCAGTCCCACGTGGGTCTGGATGACTGGGATCAGGATCGTGTAAATGAGATAATAGATGAAGCTCTGCAGTATGGAGAAGGCTATGTTCCCATAATGGGAGGTGTAACTCCCATTGTATTCATCCCCTACTGGGAGAATGACCTGTATACGGCCCAGATTTCAATCATTGAATTTCCCCTGGGGGATTAACTTACGGTGATAATCAACTGCCGGTTTCCTGCTGAGGAACCTCCCACCCGTAGTCTATATATTCCCAGTTGAACTCGTTGCCTTTTACATGTACCATAACGAATCCTTCTTCCATTCCCAGTCGGGGGCCGTTCCACCATGAAGCAGATACCGCTCCGCCTGTGATGAAGCGGATGCCCATGGCCGATATTTCTTCCAGGAAATGCAAATGGCCCTGAAGCACAAGCTTTACATTGTGGTTACTGAACCTTTCAAGTACCTCTTTTGAGTTGACCACTACCAGACTTTCTCCATTCGGTGCGGTGGAGCCATCCAGTAGCTGGGTCTGTACTGTGATGAGCGGTATGTGCAGGATCACCGCGATGGGAGTGGATCGATTCACTCCTCCCAGATCCCGGGTAAGCCATTCAAGTTGTACCGTATCCACTTTTCCGATATATACTCCATCTTCATCTTTTTCGATGGAATCGAGGATATAAAACCGCCATCCTCTATGATCGAATGCGTAGAATCGTTTTCCTATCCTTTTCTCGTACATTTTTTTCCCGTAAAGAGGATGAGCAGGATCAATCCCGCTTGCCGGATGATAACCGAAAATTTCGTGATTTCCTATCGTATGGTATACGGGAACCTGTATCAGGGCGGAAAGGGAGTCGTACAAACTGTACAGGGAGTCGACCCGGCTTTCTCTCTGGTTCAGGGCATCCATGATCATATCACCACCCATAATAACGAAATCAGGCTGTATACTGTTTACCCTGTCGATGGCTTTTTTAAAACCTTCGGCGGCATTCTTTTCAAGTTGTACGTGAATGTCGGTCAGGAACGCAAAGCTGAAATCTACAGTGGAGGTGTCATTTTTCTTGCATGATCCGGCTGAAAATAAAATGAGAATGACCGGGAAAATCACGCATGGCTTCAAAATGGATTTCATGGGGATATGTTTTATGATGAATAGAACATGACTTATTGATAATAATCCGGGATTAATGGATATAAATATACAAAACATGCCGGTTTCTGTTCATTCTTTCAGGTATTTATCAATGAACTCTCCCAGATTTCGGTAATTTTTTTCCATTACAGACTTTTTCAGCGGATCAAAAAGAAGAGCGGTGGGATGCCTTAGCGGGAATACCGTGTATCCGCCGGCCTGAAAAATCTGTCCGAAAATAGTATGAAATTCCTTTCTTTCAGGTCGTGGCAGGTTAAAATGCATCAGGAGGAACCGGGTGGCATGAAAGCCCAGGGGTACGATCAGTTCCGGGTTGACTGCCTCCACTTCTCTCAGCAGATAGGGACTGCATGCAGTGATTTCGCTTCGTGAGGGCCGGCGGCATTTTGGCAGGAAACATTTTATGAGATTGGTGATGTATATCTGTTCACGATCGAGTCCGGCTATGGCCAGCAGATGATCCAGATGGGGGCCTGTAGGCCCTGTAAACATTCTGCCCGTCTGGTCTTCAACCGGACCCGGAGCCTGTGCGATCATGAAAATCCTGGCATGGATATTCCCTTCTCCCGGCAGAGCATGTTCCCTTGTAAGGTGCAGCGGGCAGAAAGTACAGTTTCGAATTTCCTTTCTGAATGCTTCCCAGTTCATGAATTCATGAAAAAAGAGTTACTTTTGTTCAAAAGTACTGTTTTAATATGTTTTTCGGCAGGTCGATCCCCCGAAGGGAATAAAAACCTTGCGCGAGTTGTCTAAAGTTTGAACAATCGCCTTGATATCGAACAAGATCCATAACGATTGGGAGCTGGTTGAAATGGCCAGGCAGGGCGATATGAAAGCGTTTGCAGAGATTGTAAGCCGGTATGAAGGGAAGATTGCCAGAACAGTAATTGGCATGCTGGGAGAAACGGCTGAAGCAGATGATGTGGGTCAGGAAACATTTATCAGGTTCTTTAAATCCATTCATTCATTCCGCGGGGATTCGTCCCTGGGAACTTATCTGACCAGGATTGCCATCAACCTGTCGTACAATGTGCTGAAAAAGGGCAAAAGAACAGGCTCGCTGGTGCAAATATGGGACGAGGAAAAAAAAGAAATGGATATTGTGGATGAGTCGCAGGATCATGTGGAAAAAGAAAAAGGAGAGATGATCGATAAGGCCATTCAATCGCTCGAACCGGGTTTCCGGGCTGTGGTAAACCTTCGTCTGGTACAGGGGTATACTACGAAGGAAACCGCTGAAATACTGGGACTGCCTCTGGGTACGGTCCTTTCACGCCTGTCACGTGCTCAGATGCAACTGCAAGACAAACTTAAACACCTCATCTAAATGAAGCGTGGAAAATTATACCGCTGGTTGTGGATGTCAGAGGAAAATGCCCTGACGGAAACCCGGAAAAAAAAGCTTGACCGGGCAATGAAGGAAATGCCTGAGCTGGAAAAAAGCAGAAGGGAGATCAGAAAACTTTCAGAACTCCTGTCGGAAAGAGATTATCAATTCCGGCCAGGTTTTGTTGACCGGACCATGAACCGTATTGCATCGCAGGTAACACAATCACAAAATGCCGAGCTCTTTCCGGGCATTACTCCTGCTTTTAAATGGATATCTATTGCAGGAGTGGCCGCACTGTTTATCCTGGTATTTAGTTTTTATCTATCCCAGGGTAGCCTGTCAATCGAATCGTTTTTCGGTACCAATTCTTTTTCGGATGATAATTTGATCAGTTATCTGCTGTATCAGAACTAATCAAAACATGTATTATGAAAACCCGTTCCATTATTATTCTGATCTGCACCCTGGTACTGGGCTTCCTGCTGGGAATGGCCACATCGGCCTGGATCAGACACAACAAGATGAAAGATTTCAGGGCCTTTAACAGCATTGAAGCTTTCCGCGTAAGGACCCTTTCCATCCTTGATCCAACCCCGGAACAGAAAGAAAAGATCGTACCTGTAATCATCAAATACGGGCAGAAAAATTATGAACTGAAAAAGAAATACAGGGAAGAATTTATTGCCCTGATGAAAGAATATCGGGATACCCTCTATCCTTTGCTTACCAGAGAACAGATTGAAAAACTGGAAATGGGACCTCTCAGGGGTCGCGACGGTGACCGTGACAGAAGAGACCGGGAGGATGCAAAAGACCGCGATGACTTCAGGGATAAAGATTACCGGGACAAACACTACAGGTCGACCCGTCGCGACAGCGGGGACTACCGGCAAACCGATCCTTCTCCCCGGCCGCCGAGAGGAACTCTGTCGTATTTTCCGAAAGAATGTGAATTTCCCTGGTATTTCTTTTAATAGTCCGTTTACACGGGATTGACATCATGCATTTATTCAGGAGGTCCTGACGGACCTCTTTTTTTTATTCATTATCCAGGCTGTACAGCAGGTAGTCGAGAAGAATAGGAATATCATCACGGTTTATTCCGTATGAGGTCAGGATTTCCGTATCCTCCGCCACCATCTCTGTCAGCTTTTCAGGCGGAAGTTTCTTTTCCAGTATGGCTCTGCGGTACCATTCCACTGCCTGTTGCCGGTTCCCGGCACTCCATTCCATGTGTCCCCTGTTTACCATATCATACATCATGATGTCTTCATCGGGAATTTTATCCATATATTTCCTGGCCTTGTCCAGCTTGCCGGTGACATAGTAACACCAGGCAATTGGTCTGAGCACCTTTTTGTTTTTATGATCCTGAAATTCCACCTTGAAATAATATTTCAATGCCTGGTCGTATTTTTTCAGGTCCAGATAGCAGCGGCCTATGGAGGCCTGAAGATACAGGTCGTCAGGTTGCAGTTTTTCGGCTTCCGTATAATATTCGAGGGCTTCCCGGGGCATTTTCATCTTCCGGTAGCAAAAAGCGATCTTCTTCAGGTTCCATAGCCGGTTGGTTTCGAAAAGTTCCGCCTGTTTATAGTATTTCAATGCTGCCTGGTAATCTCCCAGCCGCTGGTAACAGTACGCTGTTTTTTCCGTAATCTCTGCCGAAGGCTCTTCTGTAAGCAGTCGCAGGTATATTTCCAGTGCTTCTTCAAAATAGTCCTTTTCAAAAAAGTACTCCCCGATTTTTCTGATGATGTTACGGTCGTTGATGAGTTCCCTGAAAAAAGCTGCATCGTAAATATTCAGCTTTCCTGTAAAAATATCGGGGAATTCCCGTTTATCAGGATAAAGCTTAAAGAACCGGTACAGGTCCTGTATATACTGTGTGAATACTGCCTGGTTCCTTGCCTCCGGATGATGCATGTTTTCCTGTTCGGTCAGTTCACGCATGCCGTCCAGTTCCATGCTGAACAGTTTCAGCACCATGTTTTTTTGTTTGGAAGGCATTTGTTTTACATTCAGAATGAAAGAGTATTTATCTGAATTACAAAGGAAAGCCGATCTGTAAAGACCTTCAATGAAGGCATGGCGGTTAATAATGGCATCCTCGTTTCCAAGTGATTCATCGATGATATCATTTTCCGGGTAAAAGGGAAGGAACCAGTTGCTGATCTCCCGGAAGAAATCAAAATGTTTCAGCAGGGAAAAAGCCGACATGAACACGTCGGCACCTTCCATTTGAAGCCGGGAGAATTCTTCCATTTTACCGAAAAGATCTTCTGAATCCTCAAACACTTCTTTCCAGTCGGGATTCCTTTCATCTGCCAGGTCGTCTTTCAGCAGGTTATCCAGATCCAGTTTTTCCTGAATATTCGGGGTGAGTTTGGCCATTTCCGGAATAATCTCTTCCCTGAGCCTTCTGGAGATTTTCTCTGTTTCTCTGGAACGGATGATCTGCAGTATGATTATTTCCAGGTTCTTCTCAATACCCGGTTTTTCTGCCATGGCTTCAAGCCGGTGCATGATCTCCGGGAATATGAACAATCGGCTGTCAAAATGGTACAAGGCAAATACCAGTCCCGTCAGGGCGCGCTGCCATACCTGGTCTTCTCCTTCCTCAAAAAGATCAAACAGAATGCGGAATTTTTCTTCGTGGAAATATCTGATCAGGGAGAGGGTAACCGCACTCACAAAGACACTCCGGTCGTACCATGAAAAACGTTCCCTGTTACGTATGATCTTTACCAGTTCCAGTTCGGCTTCCCGGTATTTGTCACTCAACCACAGATGCCTGAATATTTTGATCCTTAACTCCTTGTATTTTTTTGAACGCAGAGTATATGCTTCCTCAGATATGGCAGCCGATTCACGCAGCAGTTCATCCAGTTCTTTTTTAAAGGTAAGGTCTTGCAGTTTTTCAACAATATCCACACCGGAAAGCTTCTGCTCTTTTCCCAGTTCCTCCTTCAGCCAGTAAAGATGCCACCCTGAGTGGTGCGACATGAGATGTTCCCTTACATCCTGTGCCAGTTGAAGGATCGAGGCCAGTAATTTATTGTAAATACGCTGCCTGTCGGGGTCCTGTACTCCCTCCAGGGTGTACTTCAGCATCTGGCGGTAGGTTGACTCCAGATGTTCCAGCTGGATGCGATGATCTCCCATGCCTGTCTGTCTGATCATTGTTTCCACCAGTACCAGCGCTTCCTTGATCCTTTTGGAAGTGACCAGCCGGCAGATCTCCCTGTATTTCCTGGAAATGGTTTCTACTTGCATACAATATTCCTCTGATTGATAAACACTGACAAAAGTGCAGTATCATGTAAAATATGGTAATGGTCAATAATCTTGCCAAAAGTCGTACCAACAAAAAAACCGTACCTGATTCTTCCCACTCGATCTTTGCGCCTGGTTATTCTTCCTGTTTCAGTCCGGTGTGGACAAACTCATGAGACGTTCTTCTTTTCCCCGGCGTATCTTGAATAATGCAACAGCATGCTGGCAACGATCAGGATACTTCCCGCAATGTGCCATTCCCAGGCAAACCGTTCGGGTACATAACGGCTGACTGCTTCTTTCAGAGCCTGATCGTTCAGAATTGAACCGGAATCTTCGTGCAGGGGAGTTTGAAGCAGGATCCTGGTATAATCGAGAACATAGCTGATAAAGGTAAGCAGGGCCCCCGTTCCCAGCACTGCCCATGCCTTCAGATTATAACCGTGCCGGAATCCCTTCTTTTTCAGATGCAGGATCAGCAGGCAGAGAAAGATCATCAGCAGGGAACTGATCACAGGAGCCAGGACAGGACCCACCCACACCACCGGAATCAGAAATAAAATATCCCAGGTGAGAAGTGATTCCGGCCAGTTCAGTAATACCTTCAAAGCCACATAATAAAGAATGTCCCACACGGCGAAGGAGAACAGAAACCATCCGAACCGTTCCCAGGCTGTTTTTCCTGCAAGGATTCCAAATGTAAGCAGCATGACCAGCGTGGAAGCTTCCCGGATGATCTCGGTTAGATAGATCTTTTCCGTCATCATCCGCAGGGGAAAGGTGAACCCACCGGGATAATACAGTTCTCTCAGATACACCACCACAACAGCCTCCAGAAATCCCATAGCGGTGGCAAACAAGGTAACGATTAAAAGCTTCTTCAAATCTTCCTTTTCCATAGTTGCTTCCCTTTTCCCGATGTGTTTGGGCTTTGTATTATCAAGGTATGATTCTATGGAAAATACCGTTGTACTTTTCCGGTCATGGGGACGAATCGTACCTCATATTGCCTGGTTTTTTTAATGTTTCCTTTTTTATCCTTTTCAACAAGCACCAGCACCTGTGTTTCCCACGGATCACCCAGGGGGATGACAATCCTTCCGCCTGGTTTGAGTTGCTCAATCAGAGGTGGCGGAATATCATCAGGAGCGCAGGTAACAATGATGCCGTCGTAAGGAGCTTCTTCCGGCCATCCTTCATATCCGTCGCCGATTTTCACACGGATGGTTTCGTATCCCAGCCGGTGCAGCAGCTGCGCAGCCTGTTTTCCCAGTTCTTCTACAATCTCGATGGTGTAAACATGTGGGGTGAGCTCTGACATAACGGCCGCCTGGTAGCCGCTGCCGGTACCAATTTCCAGAATTTTATCCCCCGGTTCCACTTTCAGCAGTTCGGTCATGTGAGCCACAATAAACGGCTGGGAAATGGTCTGGCCGTATCCGATAGAAAGCGGGTAGTTCTGGTATGCTACCGCCTGAAGGCCCGGAGGTACAAATTTATGCCGGGGGACATTCCGCATGGCCTCGAGTACTCTCTGGTCGCGGATGCGGTGATAAGGATAATTGGCCAGTGCATCGCGTACCATTTTTTCCCTTTCTTCCCTGCGTTCACTGAAGCGGGGCCTTTTCCACCAGATACTGTCGGCGGTGGGTACATTTCCCTGTTCTTCCGTCTTCATAACAGCCGATGTTTCCTTTTTTTTTCTCTCACCGGAACGGTTACAGCCCGGAGAAAAGAAAAAGGATGTAAAAAAAATCAACAGAATCGACATCCACATGTTTCCCTGTTTTTTTTACCAAGTTACTTCATTTTTTTTTGCGTGTCAATTCTCTCATACCGAAATGGGAGAACCTGCGGGTTAAAAAAATCCGTGTAAATTTGTCCTGTGAAACTTCCCTAAAAATCACAGGTTTGTTATTATTGTATGGTATATTAAACAGCATTCTATGTATTTATTAGGAATTGATCTGGGAAGCTCATCGGTTAAGGCATCTGTGGTGGATGCGGAAACAGGAAAATGTCTGGTTTCCGCCATGCACCCCAAAAAAGAAATGGAAATCATGGCCGGGCAAACCGGATGGGCCGAACAGGATCCTGAAGTGTGGTATAAGCACGTAAGGAAAGCCGTATGGGAAATTATCAGCCTGTCTTCAGTGGAACCTGATGAGATTTCTGCCATTGGCATTTCATATCAGATGCACGGCCTGGTGATGGTCGACCGGGAACGGAATGTCATCAGGCCTTCTATTATCTGGTGTGACAGCCGGGCGGTGGATATCGGCCGTCAGGCATTTCAGGAATTGGGCCATGACCGTTGCCTGAAAAGCCTCCTGAATTCACCCGGTAACTTTACGGCTTCAAAACTGAAGTGGGTCAAAGATCATGAGCCCGCACAGTATGAAAAGATCTATAAGATCATGCTTCCCGGTGATTATATTGCCATGAAACTCACCGGTGAGGTAAAAACCACCATTTCCGGGCTTTCAGAAGGGATATTCTGGGATTTCACGAAGAATGAACTGGCAGGATTCCTAATGGATTATTATGGTCTGAATCCGGAACATATACCGGAAATCGTTCCTGCTTTTTCGGTTCAGGGTAAATTAACCCCCCAGGCTGCTGAAGAACTGGGGCTCGAGGTCGGTACACCGGTATCTTACCGGGCAGGCGATCAGCCAAACAATGCTTTTTCCCTGAAGGTGCTGAATCCGGGAGAAATAGCTGCCACGGCAGGCACATCCGGGGTGGTGTACGGTATCAGCAATGAGGTAAAATATGATCCCCTTTCCAGAGTCAATACCTTTGCCCATGTGAATCATGATCCTGACAAGCCCAGGCTGGGAGTATTGCTTTGTATCAACGGAACGGGAATCCTGAATGCCTGGATTAAAAACAACGCCACGCCGGAAGCCCTGTCGTATGCCCAGATGAACGAAATGGCACAATCGGTTCCAATCGGTTCGGAAGGGCTGACGGTACTGCCTTTCGGAAACGGAGCGGAAAGGATCTTTGAAAACCGGAATATCCATTCTCATATCCTTGGCCTTGATTTCAATATTCACCGGCATGCTCACCTGCTTCGGGCAGCTCAGGAAGGCATTGTATTTTCCTTTGTTTACGGGATGGATATCATGAAGGAAATGGGAATTACACCGAAGGTTATCAGGGCAGGAAAATCAAATATGTTCCTGAGTGGGATTTTTACACAAACACTAGCCACCCTGTCTGGCGCAACCATCGAATTGTACAATACCGATGGGTCACAGGGTGCTGCCAGGGCTGCGGGAATAGGAGCAGGAATTTATGCCGGACCTGAAGAAGCTTTTGCCAACCTGAAAATTACGGATGTAATTGAACCCGAACCTTCCATACAGTCTGCTTTACAGGATTACTATGGCCGCTGGCTTCATTATCTGCATCAGTTTTATCATCATGAACAGCATGATGAGGAATAATTAATACAAACAGGAAGAGCTTACTGGAAAAAAAAACAGAATTCAAACTGTGAAGTTATGAAACAGAAGAGCATGAAAATTTTTCTTATTGTTGTGTCTGGTTTTTTATTGATTATATCGGGTTGCAAGGATGATTCCCGGGATGTTGGGGATTATCCCATCCGGCCGGTGCCTTTTACTTCAGTAACCATGAACGATTCATTCTGGGCGCCACGTATCAGGAAAAACCATGAGGTGACCATTCCCATTGCCATTGACCAGTCTGAGCGGACCGGCAGGATCAGGAATTTTGAGATTGCCGGGGGATTGGCAGAAGGGGATTTCGCTTCGGAATATCCTTTCGATGATTCCGATGTTTTCAAGATCATTGAAGGAGCCAGTTATTCCCTGCAAACCATTCCCGACAGGCACCTGGAAGAATACCTGGATTCACTTATATATAAGATAGCCCGGGCTCAGGAAGAAGACGGATACCTGTATACCTACCGCACCATTAAGGGAGACGGCAGTCATGAGTGGATTGGCGATAGCCGGTGGGAGAAGACCCATATCCTGAGTCACGAGCTGTATAACCTGGGGCACATGATGGAAGCTGCAGTGGCCCATTATCAGGCTACCGGCAAAAAAGCCTTCCTTGATGTGGCTGTCAGGGCCGCCAACCTGGTAGTCAATGATTTTGGGTGGGGAAAGATAGAAAATTACCCCGGCCACCAGGAAATTGAAATGGGACTGGTTAAGCTTTACAGGGTTACCGGCGAAAAAAGGTATCTCGATCTGGCAAAATTCTTTCTTGATGTCAGAGGTCCCGGAGGGGAAGAGTATAACCAGGCACATCGCAAAGTGACCGACCAGAGTGAGGCGGTGGGGCATGCTGTCAGGGCCTGCTATATGTATTCCGGGATGGCAGATATCGCTGCCCTGTATAACGATACATCGTACATGGCTGCTCTTGACCGGATATGGGAAGATGTGGTGCACAGAAAAATATACGTAACCGGTGGGATCGGTGCCACCGGGGGCAATGAAGGGTTCGGGTCGCCCTATGATTTGCCCAATATGACTGCCTACTGTGAAACCTGTGCCTCCATTGCCAATGTTTTCTGGAATTACAGAATGTTTCTGCATCATGGTGAGGCAAAATACCTGGATGTGCTGGAACGTACCCTGTACAATGCCCTTCTTTCGGGGGTATCCCTGAGCGGCGACCTGTTTTTCTATCCAAATCCCCTGGAATCAGAGGGACAGCATAAGCGAAGCCCCTGGTTTGGATGTGCCTGCTGCCCGTCCAATATCAGCAGGTTCATTCCCTCCCTTCCCGGATATCTGTATGCTACTGCCCCGGGGTCGCTGTACGTGAATCTTTATGCTTCCAGTACGGCTACTGTGGATGTGGACGGCAAAGAAATAAAAGTGGTTCAGGAAACCGGTTTCCCATGGGAAGGGAAAGTGGTTCTGATTCTGGAACCGGAAACAATGCAACGGTTTACCCTCAGATTGCGTATTCCCGGCTGGGCCCGGGAAGAAGCTATTCCGGGTGACCTGTACCGGTTTACCAATCCCCTGAAGGAAAATATCCAACTGACACTGAACGGGGAAGAAATACCTGTTGATATTCAAAACGGATACCTTGCACTGGAAAAGGAATGGAAAAGCGGGGATCGCCTGGAACTCAGCCTGCCAATGGAGGTCAGAATTATCAGGGCAGATGAAAGAGTGGAGGCTGACAGGAACCGGATAGCGATTCAGCGTGGACCGTTGGTTTACTGCGCCGAATGGCCTGACCAGCCCGATGGAAAAGTGCTGGATCTGATGTTTCTTCCCGGATCGGAATTTAGGGTATTTCGTGAGCCGGATCTGCTGGGGGGAATCAGGATCGTTGAAGGACAGGCTGTTTCCCTTGAAAATGCCAAAGAAACTGGCAAAGGCAAGAAAAATATTCAAAAGGTAACCCTCATTCCATATCATCTGTGGAACAATCGCGGACCGGGTGAAATGCGTGTGTGGTTCCCTGTTGCTGAAGAGAAGTGAAAATTCGCATCTCCGTTCTTTTTATAGATGGAGATGAAACAAATCTATTGTATTTTTGCTATGAATCTTATAAGAGGTTAAAATGTGAGTCAATGAAAACGATCCCTGAAAGAGAATATTTTCGGGTAATGATCCTGCTCCTGTTTATTATGCATCCGCTATGGTCTGCCGGCCAGCTGGCGCCGCAGGATACCCTGCGCACTATGTCTTTTCAGGGTACGGTGCTCGATAAGTGGACCCGTGAGCCGGTGGTTTTTGCGAATGTATATATCGTAGGTACCAATATCGGAACAGTTACCAATGCCGACGGTGGATTTATGATCAAGGTCCCCAGGAGGTATCTTAACCGGAAGCTGGGCATTACCTGTCTCGGATATAAAAACATGGAATTTCCCATCCACAGCCTCAATCCCGTGGGAAACCGGTTTGAGATGGAACCTGCCCCCATTCCAATTCGTGAAGTGATGATCGTGCAGAGCGATCCTGTCAAACTGATCCGGGAAGCCATTGACAAAATTCCGGAGAACTATTCTACGGAACCGGTGATGATGACCTCATTCTACCGGGAAACGATCATGAAAAACCGCACGTATGTTGCGGTGGCTGAAGCTGTGCTGGAAACATACAAAGCCAGTTACAAACGTCTTGCAGAAGGTGACAGGGTAAGAATTTACAAGGGCAGAAAAAGTGAAGATCTCCGGAGGCTGGATACCGTTTTGCTGAAATTCCAGGGAGGACCCTATACTGCTTTCCTGCTCGATGTTGTGAAAAATAACGGGAATCTGCTGATGCCCGATTTCGAGGATTTTTACAACTACAGTCTGGCAGGAAATATTGAGGTAGATGATCGTCCGGCGTATGTGATTGAATTTGACCAGAAAGACGGGGTCAATTTTCCCCTTTACAAGGGGAAAATGTTCATTGATATGGATACCCATGCCTTTGTTGGGATGGAATTTTCTGTCAGCCCCAAAATGATTGAACATGCTACACCTTATTTTATTGTACGTAAACCGGCAGGTATGAAAATTGAGGTGCAGGATGCCAATTATCTGATGCGTTACCGTTTGATCGACAATACATGGTATTTCAGTTATGTACGGGCCGAACTCCGTATCAGGAGCAGGTGGAGGAAAAAATTATTCAGTTCACGATATACCATTGTGTCCGAAATGGCCGTGACAGATATCGATCCGGAAAATGTGGTGCGTTTCAGAATGCGCGAGACCACCCGGCTAAACGACGTGCTGGAAGACCAGGTGGCTGATTTTGAGGATCCCGATTTCTGGGGTGAGTACAATGTGATCAAACCCGACGAGTCGATCGAGGAGGCCATAGAAAAACTCGGAAGGATACTTAGAAGAAGGGCCGATTAAACCACGGTAAAATATTTCTTGCCGGATAGAGGAGATCAGGATATTTCGGTTGCTATTTCTTTTGCTGCTTTCTCCAGAAAGCCTGCCGCTTCTGCCAGGGCTTTTTCCGGAGCGAAGGAGGGGGGGGTAACCTGGATCAGGGATTTGACCCCTATTTCATAAAAATGTTCGGAACCCTCACCCAGGGAACCGGCAAAAACAAGAACCGGTTTATTGAATTTCCGTGCCATACCGGCAATGCCCGCCGGTGCTTTCCCGTGAAGGGAGGAGGCATCCACTCGTCCCTCCCCGGTAGCAACCAGATCACACTCTTTGATCTTTTCTTCCAGATTCAGATAGTTGCCGATCAAATCAAATCCTTTTTCCAATGTGGCTCCAAGAAAAACAGCCAGTCCTGCTGCCAGGCCCCCTGCCGCACCGGTTCCGGGGATAGCAGAAATATCTTTTCCTGATGCTTCCTTTAATAATGCAGCATATCGGATCATCCCTTCTTCCAGTCTTTCCACCATCGCTTCATCTGCACCTTTCTGGGGGCCATACACATGGGCAGCACCGTTTTCTCCGGTTAGTGGATTCTGTACATCACAGGCCACGCGGATGCGGACATCCTTGATCCGGGGATCGAGGCGGGTGGTATCGATGGTTTTGATCAGGGAAAGAGCCTGTCCTCCCCGGGGAACAGGCATGCCGTTCTCGTCAAGAAACTGTATTCCCAGTGCCATGGCCATTCCGGTTCCCCCATCCACCGTAGCGCTTCCGCCCATTCCTACAATGATCTTCCGGCAGCTAAGGTCCAGCGCCTCCCTGATCAGCTCTCCGGTTCCGTAAGTGGAGGTGTGCCACGGATTTCTTTCTTCCGGTTCCAGGAGTTCCAAACCGGAAGCGGCCGACATTTCCACCACGGCCGTTGCTCCGCCTTCAATCAATCCCCAGCGGGCCATGACCGGACGACCAAGGGGGTCACTTACTCTGCTGCTCATGATTTTTCCCTGCCCGGCATTTACCAGGGCCTCTACCGTTCCTTCGCCTCCATCGGCCACAGGGAGCACGATGAGTTCTGCCCGGGGCAGGGATTGACGGAACCCCCTTGCCAGGGCTTCGGCAGCTTCCCGGGCGGAAAGACTGTCCTTAAATGGAGCGGGAGAAATCAGAATTTTCATCGTGTAAATTTACCGCCCGGACACCTAGGTTCCGGTGGTTATTCTGCCTTCTCTTTCTTTGAACCAGCTTTTGCAGTGGTTTTTCTGGCTGCCGGCTTTGCGGTGCTTCTTTTCTTTTTTTCCGGCTCCTCAGCGGCTTTTTTCTCTGAAGCTTTTGCCTCGCGGTCGGCCTTTGTTTTATCTTCCTTGATTTCCTTTGCTGCCGTGGTTTTCTCTTTTGCCGCAGTGGTTGACTTTCTGGTTACTTTTTTCTTGGTTTTAGGGGCTTCTTTTTTTGCCTTTGCAGCAGGTGTTTTTTCTTCTTTTACCTTATTTTCCGTTGCTTCTGTAATATCCCGGGCAGCCTCTTTTTTTTCTTTTTCGGGTTTTCCGGTATCAGGCGCAGGCGAATCTCCCTTATTTCCGATTTTTTTCGTAAGGGGGGCAGGGATGACATGTGTGCGCTTTTTTCTTCTGCGTGTTTTTCCGTATGTTCCCCTGAATAGTTTCCCTCTTCTTGTTTTTATGTCTCCTTTTCCCATAATAATCGGTTTAATGAATAATTCATCTAATGATGCATAAAAGTAGTAAAACTTTTGCAGTAAAAAATAAATGAATCAAAAAGGAATGTAAAAACATGACTGGCATGATAATTGCATTGATTAAAGAGGTTGTTTTTTGTACTGCTTTCTGTTTTAAATTGTTAAAAAAATATAAAAAAAAGAATTTTTATAACTTTTTGAATAATTACACGTATATATTGTAGAAAATAATCGTTCCCTTTCGGGAAGTTTCATAGGTTAAGGTTAGGTTAGGTTTAGGGTTAGGCCCTGCGGCAAGCAGGGCCTGATTTTTTATAATGCCATTATCAGTGCAATGCCGGATGACCCGGGAAATTTAACGGTTGTGCTGAAAAATGGAGGGTTTTCGGTTTGCGGTCAAAGGCCGAATTTCTGCATTTTATTATACAGGGTCTGCCGGGCTATCTGCAGTTCGCGGGCTGTGCGGCTCATGTTTCCATGGTTTCGCTTCAGGGCACGCCGGATGCCTTCCTTCTCGATCTCCTCCAGTGTCATTGCGTGATAAGATCCTGTATTCTTATTCAGGGGATTTTTCCCGATCAGCTCTTCGGGAAGCAATACTCCTGAGTCATTCAGTATCACCGCTTTTTCCATGGTATGCTTCAGTTCTCTTACATTACCCGGCCAGTCGTGCATGATCATCTGGTCTGCTGCCTTTTTGGTAATTCGGGGCAAGGGTTTTCCGTATTTGGAGGCAAATTGCTTCAAAAAATGACGGGCCAGTATCAGAATATCTTCTTTTCTTTCTCTGAGCGGAGGTAACCGCAGTTCAATGGTGTTGATGCGATAGTACAGATCTTCCCTGAAGGTACCATTTGTTATCATGTTGTGCAGATCCTGATTCGTGGCGCATATCAGCCTGATATCAATGGGTATGATCCTGTTGGACCCGAGGGGTGTGATACTACGGTTTTGAAGTGCATTCAGGAGTTTCGATTGCAGGGGCAGGCTCAGATTCCCTATTTCATCCAGAAACAGACTCCCTCCCGAAGCCGTTTCAAACCTTCCTGTCCTGTCAGTGCCGGCGTCGGTAAAAGCGCCTTTGACATGCCCGAACAGCTCACTTTCAATCAGGTTTTCGTGAAGGCTCCCCATATCCACGCTGATAAATATTTCATTCCTTCGCTTTGACTGCCTGTGCAGTTCTCTGGCAATTAGCTCTTTACCTGTTCCGTTCTCTCCGAGGATCAGAACGTTGGCATCGGTGGCAGCCACCTTTCTTACGGTTTCGGTTACCTTTTTTATGGCTTGCGATTGTCCTACAAATACCGTATAATCTCTGTTCAGCTCTTCATACAGGTGCGTCTGCCGGTTTTGAAGCATTCTGATGGTCTTTTTGCTCTGTTTGAGCTGGTATGCCGAACGCAGAGTGGAAATCATCTTTTCGTTGTCCCAGGGTTTCATGATAAAGTCGACCGCTCCTTCCTTGATGGCTTTTATGGCCAGCTCCACATTTCCGAATGCGGTGATCATGATCACCACCGCCTGGGGGTCCTGTTTCAGGATATTCCTCAACCAGAAAATTCCCTCGGTACCGTTGTTTTTCCCCGGGGTAAAATTCATGTCGAGTAATATGATGTCAATATCCTCCTTTTTCAGAATTTCCGGGATCTGCTGAGGACTTTTCAGTGTGAATACATGGCGAAATTCGTACTGCAGGAAAAATTTCAGTGAATTCAGAATACTGTAATCATCATCCACGATCAATATGTTGCCTTCTTCTTTCTCCATATTATGCTTTGTGTATTAAAAGTGGACACCCGGTGTACGGTTATGATACATATCATGGAATGCGGAAAAAAACAAATTTTACTTCTGTATCAGGTAAATAAAGTAATCGCTTCCGGGAAATCCTCCATTATTTTTATTCTTCCGGGCAAATATTGTTCCAGATAATGATTTTGTGGACAGCACAGGGATTTGTGGAAGGAAATTTTTATTTGTTTTTCTGTAAAATAAAATTCTCATTACCTTGCATAAAAATCAGGATGAATAAAAAACGTGTTGATGTCCTGATCGTCACCTGTCGTCCCATGAAGAATACGGCATGTCAGTATACCTTAAAAACAGCGGAGTAAAAAGAAAATTCGGCATGTTCACGGCCACCAGCATTGTAGTGGCCAATATGATTGGGGCAGGTATTTTTACCACCACCGGCTTAATGGCTCAACACCTGTCCGGGCCTCTGTGGATCATGGCCTGCTGGTTTGCCGGAGGGATCATTGCCCTTTCCGGGGCCCTTTGTTATTCTGAGCTGGCTACCCGTATGCCCGACGACGGTGGCGAATTCATTTACCTGAAACGGCTTTTTCACCCGGTTCTGGGTTTTCTTACCGGATGGACGAGCTTTTTCGTCGGATTTTCAGCACCCATCGCCGGCAGCGCCCTGGCGTTTTCGGAGTATTTCCTGGCCGGACAGGTATGGACAGAATCTCTTTTTCCCGGCGAAAAAGCTATGGCAGTGAAAGCGCTGGGCATTTTGATCATCCTGGTATTTACAGGGATTCATTATCTTGGGGTGCAAACGGGTTCCATTACTCAGAATATTCTCACGGTGATCAAAATCCTGATTATCCTGGGCCTTGGTATTGCCGGTCTGTATCTTGGGGGCGGTGACATTTCAAAGATCACCCTTTCAGTTGAAAGCGGCGGAACCATGGCCCTGGGAACGGCCATGCTGCTGGTCATGTTTTCCTACAGCGGGTGGAATGCCAGCGCTTATATTGCGGGTGAAGTGAAAAATCCTGCCCGTACCCTTCCCATCTCCCTTCTCACGGGTACCTTTATTGTGATGGGGCTGTACCTTTTTCTCAATTTCTTTATTTTATATATGATCCCTTACGGGGAAGTGACGGGAGTTATTCCTGTGGTGGGACTGGCATCGGAAAAGGCATTCGGAGCCTGGGCCGGCAGAACATTGTCCATTCTGATCAGCCTGGCGCTGCTTTCTTCACTCAGTGCCTATATTATCATTGGCCCAAGGGTGTATTATGCTATGGCCAGGGAAGGTTTGTTTTTCAATTTTGCATCTCAGATCCATAAAAAATTCGGAGTTCCGGGGAAAGCCATTCTGCTGCAGGGACTGGTTGCCGTGGTGATGATTCTGGCCGGAACCCTCGAGCAGTTGCTGGTTTATATTGAATTTGCTCTGGGGGTATTCCCTCTGGTGGCCGTTGCCGGGATTTACCTGGCAAGAAAAAGGAAGCTGGGCGACGATTCGGCTGTTAAAGTATGGGGATATCCGTTTACTCCCCTCTTTTTTCTTCTTACCAGCCTGGCCATTCTGGTGATTGCCTTTATCGACCGGCCGCTTGAATCAACCATTGCCATTGTAACTATTCTGGCGGGAATCCCCCTGTATTTTCTGATCAAAGGGATCAGAAATCCGGAACAATAACTTCTTTTTTTAATCTTCTTCCGTTCTTTCCGGAAAAGGAGAACATTCGTCTTCCCTGGCCCTGAGATTGAAATACAGGGTAGTGGCAAAGGCAGGGATGAACGGAAGCAACGCCCCGCTTACCGCAGCATTGAGGAGTATCATCAAAGGGTTCTGCATGTTGATGAACCGGTTGTCTGCAATCATTTCTCCGGCTGCTTCGGGATGGGACATGATCTGGAACAGGTTCCCGGCATAGGGAGCCGAGGCCAGGATGCCCAGCAGGAACGATACAATCAGGTACAGGATCATGAAAACCAGTACCTGACCAACAGTGGGCCAGAAATAGCCGTGGACAAGGCTGAAACATCTTCCGATGGTAGCAAACGGATCGCGTTTTTCCACAATTAATGTGGGGGTGACCGGGAAAAATACGGTTCCCAGGTATACGGCGGCCAGCAGGCTGCCGATCACCAGAAGAAATATGCCCAGAAAGATTCCGGCAAGGAACAGCAATCCTGTAATGATCATCACCACCAGATAGGGAAGATAATGTTTTGTGACGGATTCCATAAACAGGGTGCCCGCCGGCAGCCGTGGTTCTTCTTCTTTTCTGATGATGAAATGGTGAAGCAGAAGGTAAAGAAGACTGTATCCCAGAAGAATAGTCACCAGGTAAAGAAAAAGGTTTCCCGTCACAGAGGATAGCGCCTGCAGATTGGGTGTGGTCTGCATTTCGATGAGACTATCCATGTCGATCAGATAAATGCCCGGGAGGGATAGGACCAGGCTGAAGAGGAAGGAATACAGGAAAAGCCAGGAAAAATGCTTCTTGTAAAGCGCCCATGTGGTGGCGAAAATACCGTCGAAATCTAGCGGTCCGTAAAGGGGATGCTTGCGGAAACTGGTCATCGTACTTTTTTTTTCCGCAAGGTAAAAAAATCAGATGTACTTTTTATACTCGTCAGTAACATCCCAGTATTTCTGATATCTTTCTGCGTCGGTTCCGGTTTTGAATACCTCTTTCCCCTTTACCTTGTAGGTTGATTCTTCTCCCACAATGTCTGAAAAGAGAATTTCATACCGCTCGCCCTTCTCGTCAACCATGATGACCTTCACCAGGTTTTTATCCACATCAGAAGTAAGGTTGGCATGGCAGATAGGACAGAAAAATGTAAGTTCTTCTCCTTCTTCCAGTTCCAGTTCATCATGTTTGCGGTACGTGTAGTTGCCAAGTTCGGGACTCAGGATGATCAATCCCTTTTTGTTGTTTTTTTTCTTTAGTGAAAAAATCAGGTCATCACCGATTCGGAGATGCCCCCTGCAAATTGGACATATGAAATCTTCCATGGCTTGTGAGTTTACAGGTTTTCTAAACAGGTGGCGGCTTCCAGTTCTTCGAAACATCCTGATCCACCGGATGCATTGATTATCTCTGCCAGATGATCAGCGGTAGCCTGCACGTCAGGGGAGAGGCTTTCTCCGAACTCAAGACTGCGTGGCTGGATCCCCAGTATCCATACCGGCATATCGAACAGTTCGGAAACCGTTTTTAGTGAAATATGGTGCGTATGAAAAGTGGTTTCTTTCAGCTCTTCCACTGGCAGGAATTTCCAGTATCCGGGCCGGCGCCCGAAATCAACGCAATCAACCAGTATCAGCTTTTCAGGGGCCAACCGGTTGATTTTGCCAATGTAGTTTTCAATGCTCATCTCTGCCAGAAGGATCTGCCGGCTTTCAGAGGGTATGATCTTGCGGCAGAGCATTACCCCCACACCGTCGTCCGACCGGAGTAAATTTCCGATCCCGGCGAACAGGATCCGTTCGGAATCCCCCGGACCGGTATGACTTTTACCCTCAGGCATCAGTAACTGATTTTGACCAGTATCTTTCTCAGGCAGTTGGGACATACTATATTGAACATATCCTTTCGTTTCAGCCCGTCACGTACTCCTACCTTTATATCTTCCGCCCGGGCCAGGCGCAGCTGTTCATTGAGTACATTCAGGTTCAGCAGGCTGGAAAATGCTCTGGGTCCCAGTTTCCTGTGCATAAAGGCAAGGTGTTCTTTTGTGGTAATAACGGCTCCGCACGATTCACAGATCAGGAGTTCCTTTTCCTGCCTTTCCCTCAGAACGGTTCTGTCAAACTGGGCTATGTCGTATATTTCATCCGACAGTTTCACTCCCTTTCCGGTGATACAGTGTTCCTCACACTGACCGCAAAAGATACATTTGCCGTAATCCCTTTCAATAATCCTGATCCGTTTTTCCTTGTTGTCGCTGAAGGTGATGGCTCCCGGCGGGCATACATTGGCACAGGTTTCACAGCCCACACAGTCGGCATCACTGACTACGGGTTTTCCCCGGTAATTTTTGAACGGAGTATGCGGTTCCTTCGGGAACCGGGTAGTATAGGCCGGGGTCACCAGGGATAATACTGCTTCCCTGAGTTCTCTCAGTTTAGGGTATCTCATGGAGTTGTTGTTTTTTTTCTTCAATTTCAGCCTGTTCCTTATAATCGTCCTTGATGGTGCCTTCGCCCAGTTTCACGCCAAAATAGTAAGCTCCGCGAGCCAGGGCGTGCGCACCTACTGTTGAGGCAAAGAACAGAAGGGGTATGGCCACCAGGCTTTTTACCCCTGTATCGTTGAACCCGAAATAAACGACCAGGCTCAGCAAAATGCTGCAGGTTCCCAGGGTGACACATTTGGTGGCCGACTGAAGCCGGTTGTATACATCGGGAAGCCTTACCAGCCCTATACATCCGAACAGGTTGAACAGTACCCCGATGCAGAGCAGAACGACGGTGATGATGCTTGTGCTATTCATTGAGTTTCTTTTTACTGAGATATTTCGCCATAGTCAGTGTCCCGATAAAACTCAGGATGATCCAGGCTATTCCGATGTCGATGATGAACATCCTTCCAGTAAGGATGGTCAGAATGGCACAGATCCCCACAACCAGTACTCCGAAAATGTCGATCCCCACCATCCGGTCGGGAATGGTCGGACCCATCACCACCCGGTACAGGCAGAAGAAACATAGCAGGATCTGTGCATAAAGCAGAATGTGAAGAACCGTTGTCATTCGAATATCATTTTAATGTATTTTTCAAACCGGCCGGCTACTTTCCGGCTGTAGATTTCAGGCTCTACGCTGCTGACGTAGATCCAGTGTATGTAAATATAATCGTCTACAATATCCACCGATATGGTTCCCGGTGTCATGGTGATGGAGTTGGCCAGCATGATACGGGCCATATCGGTTTTCAGATTCAGTTTGACCTTCACAATGCCCGGCTTGATGGGCATGGCCGGGTGAAGCACCCGGTATGCCACATCGAAATTGGCCTTGATGCATTCCCATGTAAAAATGAACAGGTAGATGACCAGCCATACGTACCTGTGGGGTTGTATCCATTTCCCAACATCTTTCACGAAATACTTCCCGAAGTAAGGGGTGATCAGCAGGGCAGCCACCGCGCCCACGATCAGGTTGTCCGTGGCCAGGCTGAAGGTCAGCAAAAGCCAGAATCCGAACAGGACGATGTATAAGGCAATGTATCTCATATCAGATTCCTGTTATGATAGTTGAATATTCTTTCACATTCATAACCGCCTCCACGGCCGGTGTGAGAATAAGATCACGCGGACCCGGGAATACAAGCAGGCTGAGCACCAGGCACAGGATGGCCAGGACGATCATGGAAAAACACATGGTAAAAGGTACCTCTTTAATCTTCAGTTTGTTGAAAAATCTAGATACGTTAAAAAATGCCTGTTTCTGGAATTTCATAAAATATCCCAGCGTAATGATGCTGACCACAACTGCAAGAGCTGCCAGGAGATAAAAGTGCCCCTGTATGGCTGCAATGATGATGATCAGCTTGCTGAAAAAGCCATTGAACGGGGGAATGCCGGATACGGAAAGCGAAGCGGTAAGAGAGGTGCCGTATGTTACCGGCATAACCGTGGAAAGGTCACCCAGTTCATCCAGGTTCCGGGTCCGGTTCTCATATTCCACGGCTCCTGCATTGAGGCATAAAAGCCCCTTGAACACGGCATGGTTTATCATATGGAACAAACCTCCTCCTATGGCCAGCGCAGCAATTCCCTGATCTCCTTTTCTGGCCAGGATAATCATTCCCATTCCAATGCCTGTAATAATATATCCTACCTGGCTGATGCTTGAATAGGCAAACATGCGTTTCATGTCATTCTGCACCATGGCAATAAGAGCTCCAAGGACCATCGACAGAGCTCCCAGAGTGGTCAGGATGACAGCAAAGTCCTCTGTCAGAATGAACATATTGAAGAAAATCCTGATCATGCAGTAGATCCCGATTGCCTTGATAAGTACTCCCGACAGCATGGCTGAGATAGGAGAGGGAGCCGATGAGTGGGCGTCGGGCAGCCAGGCGTGGAAGGGGATCAGGGCTCCTTTCAGTCCGAATCCCGTGATGAAAAGCAACTGCACGAACAGATGAAATGTGCGGTCATGGGAATGCTTCAGCAGGTTAGCTGCGTCGGCAATATTGAGGGTGCGGGTTTTCCAGTACACCATAGCCACCCCGAACAAAATCAGCAGAGATGCAATTCCACCCAGTACCTGGTATTTGAAGGAGGCTTCCAGCTCTTCCTTCCCGGTTCCGAAAGCCACCAGGGCATACGATGCGATCACGGCGATCTCCAGAAAAACAAACAGGTTGAACAGGTCGCCCGTAAGCACCACCCCGTTCATACCTGCCACCATCAGGCACAACAGGGCATAGAAATTGTCGGGGGCGGTATATTGCTTCAGATAGGATATGGCGTAGAAACCCGACAAAAAGGCCATTGTGTTGATTATGGCCAGCATAATCAGGCTGAGCCCGTCGGCTACCAGGTAAATGGCAATGGGGATTCCGTTCACAGGTTCCCAGCCTCCCACCGTGTAACTCACGGCTTCCGCATTTCCGTCGAACAGGAACCACACCCCGGCAGCCGCCAGGAAAAGGAAAACCAGGTTCGACAGGGTCATCTGAAAGCCGGATACGAACTTTCCCACAATAGGGATCAGGAAGGCTGCAGCCAGCGGTAAAATAACGAATAAGGGAATGAAGGATTCCATGTCCTATCCTTTTAGTTGGTTGATCTTCCGTATATCAAATGTCCCGTATTTTTTATACAGCCTGATGGCAATGGCCAGCAGCATGGCATTGGTGGCCAGGCCGATTACAATGGCTGTGAGCACCATGGCCTGGGGCAGGGGATCTACAAACCCTGTGGCAGGCATTCCGGGCTGCAGGATGGGGGCTTCCCCCCCCTCTACATAAC
>JBNGDI010000012.1:0-80889 GCA_049975425.1 Bacteroidales bacterium | reverse complement strand
TACTTTTTCATAGTGCAACTTACTAAATGTTGCACTAAATTCTTGAACTCAAGCTACGTAGTTATCTACGGTGATATCTACGTAGATATATTGATATTATATTACTTTTTCTATTTGTCAATAGAAAAGGGAAATCCCACGAACCGGAATTCAAGAAACAGCAAACGGCCGGTTTCGCAGACGGAATAACGGACAAATGCAGGGTGTATTAAGGATAACGCCCTTCATTGAAACTCTTTCATTATATTCGCATAGAAAACCATCCCGTAATGAACGAAAAAGAGGCCCTGGACCGTATTCTGCAACTCCGCAGGGAGCTTGACGAGCACAATTACCTGTATTATGTGAAAAACGAGCCGGTCATCTCCGATTACCAGTACGACCGGCTGATGAAAGAGCTGGAGGAGCTTGAGGAAGAATTTCCTCAATACGCCGATCCCGATTCCCCCACCCGCCGGGTAGGCGACGACAGAAACCAGGAATTCAGGCAGGTAAAGCACAACTATCCCATGCTTTCACTGGCCAATACGTACAGCAGGGAAGAAGTAACCGCTTTCGACCGGCGCGTGCGCAAAAGCCTTTCCGGAAAGGTGGAATATGTGTGTGAACTGAAATACGACGGAACGGCCGTCGGGTTGAGGTATGAAAACGGCCGGATGGTGCTGGCTGTTACCCGGGGCGACGGGGAACAGGGCGACGATGTAACCGCCAATGTACGGACCATCCGAAGCATCCCGCTGAAGCTGAAAGGCAAGGGATATCCGGACAAATTTGAGATCAGGGGGGAAATCTACATGCCCCGCGACGGGTTCAACCGGCTGAACCAGGAAAGGCTGGAAGCAGGCGAACAACCCTTTGCCAATCCCCGCAATGCAGCCGCCGGCACCCTCAAGCTGCAGAATTCCTCCCTGGTAGCCCGCCGGCCGCTCGATTGTTTTCTTTATTACCTGCTGGGAGAGGACCTCCCCCATGACACCCATTTTGAAAATCTGGAAGCGGCCCGCGAGTGGGGATTCAGGATACCTCCCCACATACGCCTGTGTTCAGGGACCGGTGAAATATTTTCCTTTATTGACGAATGGGAAGAGAAACGCCATGAACTTCCCTACGACACCGACGGGGTCGTGGTCAAGATCAATTCCCTGGCACAGCAGAGGTTCCTTGGGTTCACCGCAAAAACCCCGCGATGGGCCATTGCCTATAAATACCGGGCCGAGCAGGCCGTCACCCGCCTGGTGTCGGTTGATTTTCAGGTAGGGCGCACGGGAGCCGTCACACCGGTAGCCAACCTGGAGCCGGTAAAGCTGGGAGGCACCATGGTCAAGCGGGCCAGCCTGCACAATGCCGATCAGATCGAGCTGCTCGACATCCGCCTGGGGGATATGGTAATGGTGGAAAAAGGGGGTGAGATCATTCCCAAAATAACCGGCGTGGATCCCAGCCAGCGCTCACCTGAAAGCAAACCCTTATCCTTTCCAACCCATTGCCCGGAATGCGGAACAGAACTGGTCAGGCCCGAAGGGGAAGCCAGGCACTACTGCCCGAATGAAACGGGTTGCCCGCCACAGATCACGGGAAAGATCATTCATTTCATCAGCCGGCGGGCCATGGATATTGAAAGCCTTGGAGAGGAAACCGTGGAACTGCTTTACCGGAACAAACTGATTTCCAATGCTGCCGACCTGTACAAGCTGAAAAAGGAACAGCTGGTCCCCCTGGAAAGGCTGGGAGAAAAATCGGCTGCCAATATCCTGGAAAATATCGAACGTTCGAAAAATACTCCGTTTGAGCGCAGCCTGTACGCCCTGGGAATCCGTTATGTGGGAGAAACCGTGGCAAAAAAGCTGGCGCGCCATTTTGGCAATATTGACAGGCTGGCCGGTGCCAGCCGCGAAGAATTGATGGAAATCGACGAAATAGGGGACCGGATCGCAGGAAGCATTGTGAATTATTTCAGCAATCCTGACAACAGGGAACTGATCAGCCGTCTGAAAAGCGCGGGGGTAAACTTCCGCATCCGAGAAGAAGAGCAGCAGGAAAGGTCGAATGCACTGGAAGGAAAAACCTTTGTCATAACCGGTACTTTCAGGGACCATTCGCGGGAAGAGATCAAAGACCTGATTGAGCAGCACGGGGGAAAAAACACCGGTTCAGTAAGCGGAAATACCGATTTCCTGGTGGCCGGCGGGAACATGGGCCCCGCCAAGCGGGAAAAGGCAGAAAAGCTGGGAGTGAAAATTATCAGTGAAGACGAATTCATGGATATGATCAGCAAAAAATGAAACAGAAAAAAGAAGAATATTCAGTCGCGGAGACCCCGCTGATTTTTCGTATAATTGCATTGTGAAAATGTTCGCCGGATTGAAAAACGAGATCGCTCACTGGACCCTTCAGAAAAACCTTCGCCACCTGAGAAGAACCAGAAAGGTCCATAACCTGGATACAGCCAATTCAGCAGGTATTCTGTTCGACGCGAGCAACACAAAACATTTCGATTCGGTTCAGGCATTTTACCAGGACCTGGGAAAACACCTGAGTGAGATCAGGGTACTGGGGTATTTCCAAGGAAAAGAGCTGCCCGACCCGTATCTTTTCAAAAAGAATTACACCTTTTTTCAGAAAAAAGACCTCAACTGGTACAGGAAACCCGTCAAGCCAGAAGTGGAGACCTTTATCAAACGGCCTTTTGACATTCTGATCGACCTCAGCATGTCGGACGATTATCTGTTCCAGTATATTGTAGCCATGTCGGCAGCCCGGATGAAAGTAGGCCATTACCCCCGGGGCAGGCATTACTACGATCTGATGATCCAGGTAGAAAAGAACCCCAGCATTGATTACCTGATCGAACAGGTGATGCATTACCTGGGCACAATCAACAAACCATATTTTACGGTTCATTAAAATAAAAATTATTATGGCAGCAAATCAGTTTACCGGTACCGGAGTGGCCATTGTCACTCCATTCAGAAACGATGAAAGCGTTGATTTCCCTTCACTGGAAAAACTGATCGGCCACCTTATTGCGGGCGGGGTGGATTACCTGGTGGTTATGGGCACCACCGGTGAATCGGTTACTCTGAACCGGGATGAAAAACATGCCGTACTGGAATTTGTGAAAGAGGCATCGGGCGGGAAAATTCCCATTGTGGTGGGAATAGGCGGCAACAACACACAGGCCGTAGTTAGCCAGATCAGAGACACCGACCTAAACGGTGTGGCGGGCATCCTTTCCGTAGCGCCTTATTACAACAAACCCGGGCAAAAGGGTTTGTACCAGCATTTCAAAGCCATTGCCTCCGCCTCGCCGGTTCCCGTGATACTTTACAATGTGCCGGGGCGCACCTGTTCGAACATTTCCGCCGACACGGTGGTTCAACTGGCTACCGACATCAGGAATATCGTAGCCGTGAAAGAAGCTTCGGGAAATTTTTCCCAGGTAATGGAAATCATACGGAAAGCCCCCCCGGGTTTTCAGGTCATTTCGGGTGATGACGGCATTACCCTGCCAATGATCGCCCTGGGAGGTGCCGGAGTGATTTCCGTACTGGCCAATGCATTACCTGCCGAATGGTCGGAAATGGTCAGGCTGGCTCTTCAGGGAAACCTGGAAAAAGCCCGGGAAATTCATTACGGGTTGCTCCCCCTGATCGATCTGCTGTTTGCCGAAGGAAATCCGGCCGGGATCAAGGCGGCACTGGCCTGCCAGGGGATCATTTCAAACCACCTGAGACTGCCACTGACCCCGGTCAGCCGTTCGCTATACCAGGCCATATCCAGGGAGCTGGGGAAAAAATAATCTTCGTCTTTAACAAACACCTAATTTATTAATCACACCACTTTAGTATATATGGATCCGAAAAATAATCTCCTCCAGGCATTGCAAAATCACCCGCGTGTTCTCACCAATCTTTCCCGCAAAGAGATCATAGGCGCCATCATTAAAAACCGGGAAGCCCTGGTTGCAACCGGAGGAGCTCTGGCTACCTGGACCCCTCCGGAATCGACCGGACGTAGTCCAAAGGACACCGTCATCGTGAAAAGGCCGGAAAGCGAAGATCATATCGACTGGACATCCCCCAACAACATCCCCATCACGGAGGAAACTTTCGACAGGATCTTCAACGAGGCACTGGAAATGATGGCCGGGGTAGAAGAAGTGTATGAAACCGAGCGGGTTATCGGAGCCGACGCTGCCTATGCCCTTCCTGTCAAGCTGGTAACCAACCATGCCCTGACCAGCCTGTTTTCCGACAATATGTTCAGGCCGGTACCGGAAGACCTGGAACGCAGCGTATTTTCCGGAAAGGATTTTTTCCTCCTTTCCCTGCCCTATCACAAGCTGGACGCTGAAAAATACAGGGGACTCCTGCGCACCCTCCCCGACGGCAGGGTTTCCGATCTGGTAGTGGCCATGGATATGGACCGGCGGGTGGGAGTCATTGTGGGTTCAGCCTACCTGGGCAGTGTGAAAAAAATGATGTTCACCGTCATGAACTATTACCTGCCACTGGAAGGGATTTTACCCCTGCATTGCAGTGCCAACGAAGGCAGTGACGGGAAAACCGCCCTGCTGCTCGGACTTTCGGGCACCGGCAAAACCACTCTATCGGCCGATCCGTCCCGGGCATTGCTGGGTGACGACGAGCATGGCTGGTCGGAAAGCGGCATTGCCAATTTCGAGAACGGATGTTATGCCAAAATGATCGATATTGATCCGGAGAAAGAGCCCGATATTTACGATGCCGTGATGCATTCCGATGATGTGTACCGGCACGGCGCCATTGTGGAAAACGCGATGATCTACCCCAACGGCCGGTTTGATTTCCACGATGACCGGATCACTCCGAACTCCAGAGCTTCCTACCCCCTTACCTACCTGAAGAATATCAAGGAATCATCGGTTGCCGGTCATCCATCCACCATCCTGTTCCTCACCGCCGACGCTTACGGAGTGCTGCCCCCCGTTTCGCGGCTGAACAAGGATCAGGCTATGTTGTGGTTTTTGATGGGATATACCAGCAAACTGGCCGGTACGGAAACAGGGGTTACCGAGCCTCAGGCCACTTTTTCCCGGTTTTTCGGGCAACCGTTCATGCCGGCAAAACCTGCTGTTTATGCAGCCATGCTCGGTGAGAAAATGGAAAAACACCACACCAGGGTTTACCTCATCAACACCGGATGGAGCGGAGGAGCATACGGAACAGGCAAGAGGATTGACATTACACTGACACGTAAAATGGTGAATGCCGCACTGAACGGGGAACTGGAAAGAGTGGAATACATCTCCGATGATCGCTTCCACGTGGATATTCCACGAACCTGCCCGGGTGTGCCGGCAGAGATGCTGGTACCCGAAAATACCTGGACGGACAAACAGGCATACACCGACACCGCCAACAAGCTCGCCCGGCAGTTCAGCGATCATTTCGACAGGGCATACGGGAACCAGGACATCAGCGAAAGCATTGTCCGTCAGTGTCCGGGTAAATAATCTGCCCCGGAGTACCCGTTTCATTTTTTTCTCCTTCCGGCAAACAGTTCCCGGAAAGGCATAACCATTTGCCTTGTAAAGGAATTTTGCAGTACTTTGTATGTCGAAAATTTTATAAAACCTTATGGACTGGATTGGGTATGTATTGATACTAACGGCTGCTTATCTTCTGGGATCCATTCCCACAGCGGTATGGACAGGACGCTGGTTTTTCGGGCTGGACATCAGGGATCACGGCAGCAAAAATGCCGGCGCCACCAATACCATCCGCGTACTGGGATTCAAGGCAGGAATACCTGTATTGGTAGTGGATGTTCTGAAGGGATTTCTGGCCGTGAAGATGATCACACTGCTTCCAGAGGCGCCCGCCACTCCGGAAGGTTATGTCAGGCTTCAGCTTTTTCTGGGAATCCTGGCGGTGGTGGGGCATATATTCCCGGTTTTTGCAGGTTTCAGGGGTGGCAAAGGGGTGGCTAGCATGACAGGCATCCTGATTGCCCTTCATCCGCTCATCACGCTCATCTGTGCGGCGGTATTCTTTTTAACCCTTTTCATCAGCAAATACGTTTCACTCGGTTCCCTTCTGGCCGGTATCTCCTACCCTGTCCTGGTCATATTCGTATTCCCTACCCCGTTTCCTTCCATGGTCATTTTTTCCATCCTGATTGCCGGGGTACTGATCCTTACACACCAGAAAAACATTGGAAGGTTAATCCGGAATGAGGAATCAAAGGCCGATTTTCTGATGCCACGAAAAAAACGGTAGCCGGCTTCCGAAAGATCACCCGGCAGAGGTCACTCTTCCGGCCGGAACAGGTGGACATCATGCTGCGGAAAGGGTATGCGGATGTCATTCTCCCGGAAAGCCTTGTCAATGGCAAACCTCAGGTCGCTTTTGATGTTCTCCACTTCAAAGGACCGCTGGGTCCAGAAATACAGTTGAAAATCGAGGCTGGAATCGCCGAAGTTATTGAAACGGACAAAGGGGGCGATCTGATTGGAAACATCAGGATTTTTCCCGGCACAGTCCAGCAGTACCCTTTCCACTTTACGCACATCCGAACCATACGCCACTCCCACATTCACATGAAAGCGGGTCAGTTCGTCCATGCTGCTCCAGTTGATCACAAATCCCTCGATGAATTCCGAATTGGGAATGATCATGGTAATGTTGTCGCGCGTAAGGATGCGGGTGGTACGCAGCCCGATGGATTGCACCCGTCCAACCAGATTATTGAGTTCCACTACATTGCCCACTTCTATACTTCGGTCAAACAGCAGAAAAAACCCGGAAATAATATCACGAAAAATCTGTTGCAATCCAAGTCCCACCCCTACCAGCAGGGCTGCCGAGCCGGCAAGAAGCAGGGTAAGCTTCACACCGATACTTTCCAGCGCCAGACCAATAGCCAGTACCCACACCAGGTACTTCACCAGATTGATCACGGCATGTGATGTGCCGAGATCCACCCGCTTGCTCTTCACCTGCCGGTTCATCAGCTTCCGGAACAGGAGAACGATGAGCCATGCCGCAACAATAATGATGATCATTTGCAGAATGCTATACGGGGTGATCCGGATGCTTTCCGAATTGATCAGCCTGATGTTGAAAAAATCCTGCAGGGTTTCCATGTGATCAGGAAGATGTGGAAGTATGATTCTTATTCACTGCAAGGTCGGCTTCCAGGCGTCGTCTCAGTTCCGGAATTTCCAGGGCGGTAAAGATTTCCCCGTCAACAGCATATCCGATGTGCCCCGTTTCTTCAGATACCAGAATAACCAGGGAATCGTTTTTTTCCGACATACCCAGAGCAGCCCGGTGGCGCATCCCGAAATGGGCCGGCAGGTAAATATTTTCGGTAGTAGGAAGAATACACCGCGCGGCCACGATTTCATCCTTCACCACAATCGCAGCCCCGTCGTGCAGGGGATTGTTCTTGAAAAACACCGACTCGAGCAGCCGGGCCGACACATCGGCATGGATTTTCACCCCGGTTTCAATGATCTGGGTCAGTTCCGAATGGCGTGCAATCACGATCAGGGCACCTGTTTTCGTTTTCGACATGTTCTCTACTGCTTCCAGAATAGGGTTCAGAGGAACCGGTTGTTCTTCCTCGCCGCTGAATGAAAAGAACCATTCAGGGAACAGGCCGTGGCGGGAACGGTAGCGGGTACCCAGGATAAGCAGAAAACGCCGGATCTCCTGCTGGAACACAATAATCAAAGCGATCACACCCACCGCCATGAATTGTCCCAGGATAGTGCTGACCAGTTCCATATTCAGCGCTTTCACCACAAGCCATACCAGGTACACCAGAAATATCCCCGCCAGGATGTTCATTGCCACGGTTCCCTTGATCAGCCTGTACATCTGGTAAAGCAGGAATGACACCAGCAAAATATCGATGAGGTCGAGTATCCGGAATGTAATAAATACGGTCAGAGCCGGGATCATGCCATAGGTTTTTCAATGAGCAATCCACTTACAAAGCTAATTTTTTTTCCCAAACGGGATTCGCAAAGGACCCTTTCACCCCTGTTTTACCCTTTCCACAATGGCCAGGGTTTCTCTTGCTTCCTTCACATCGTGCACCCGCAGAATATCTGCCCCTTTCCACAGGGCCAGGGTGTGCAGCACGGTACTTCCGTTCAGGGCTTCCCCTGGTGACGTATTCAGCAGCTTATATACCATCGATTTACGCGACACACCCACCAGCAATGGCAGTTCGAAAACAGCCAGTTCTTCCAGGCGGTTCATCAGGGTGTAATTATGATCAAGGGTTTTGGAAAATCCGAATCCCGGATCGAGGATGATATCGTTCACTCCCATTTCCCTCAGTTTCCTGATCCGGGAGGAAAACCAGGCAGTGATCTCACCCATCAGGTCGTTGTACACCGCTTGTTGCTGCATGTTTTCAGGACTTCCCTTCATATGCATCATCACATAGGGGAGTTTTTCCCCGGCAACCACTTTCCACATACCGGGATCGAGATTGCCGCCGGAAATATCGTTGATCATCTGCACACCGAAATTTCTTACGGCTTCCCTGGCCACACCCGAGCGAAAAGTATCGACCGACAGAAAACAATCGGGATATTTTTTCCTGATGATCTCCAGGACGGGAAACAAACGGCCGCATTCTTCCTTTTCACTCACGGGAACGGCCCCGGGCCGGGACGAAAGAGCTCCTGCATCGATAATATCGGCCCCTTCGGCCAGCATGGTTTCCGTTCTTGCCAGCGCTTCTTCCGGCGAAGGGGAACGGCTTCCGGCATAAAAAGAATCAGGTGTAAGGTTCAGTACGCCCATCACCAGCGGATGGTCAAGCCTTACAAGCCGCCCTCCCAGGTTCAGGGTCCTTTTTCTGGAAAAAAATGTATCTTTACCCTTCATGTTTCCGGAACAATACCCGGTATAAAAGTAATGAAAATTCGGCAGGCATGCAGCCTGCCTTCGGGATCAAAATAAAATGGATACTACCCGATGAGCTTTGTTGTTATGGAGGGTCTGGACGGTTCAGGCAAGAGCACACAGATCCACAAGATGCTGGAATATTTTGAACTGCGGAAGATTAAACACCAGTACCTGCATTTTCCCAGAACCAGTGCCCCCGTATATGGGGAACTGATAGCCCGGTTTCTGCGCGGGGAATTCGGCCCCCTTAACAGCGTGCATCCTTACCTGGTAGCCCTTCTGTATGCAGGCGACCGAATGGATGCCGCCGGGTTGATCAATCAGTGGCTGAATGAAAAAAAGCTGGTGCTGGTCGACCGGTATGTCTACTCCAACATTGCTTTTCAGTGTGCCAAGCTGAGTGATCCGGAAGAAAGAAAGGTGCTGGCTGCCTGGATACGGAATCTGGAATATTCACACTATGGCATACCTGTTCCCGATCTCAGCATATTTCTGGATGTCCCCTTCGAGTTTACCCGCTCCCAGCTGGAAAGAGGAAGGAACGGTTCTGACCGGGGGTATCTGAACGGCGGAGAAGATATCCATGAAGCCGACCTGGAATTCCAGAAAAAGGTTCGTGAAGTATACCTGCAGGAAGTACATGCCGATCCGCTTTTTATTCGTATAGACTGCAGCAAAAACGGAAAAAAAATACTGAAGCCGGAAGAAATTTTCCGGAAAATCCTTGCCCTTCTCAAAGAAAAAAACATTGTCGGATGAACCGTGCAACCGGATTCAATGAACAAACCCAAAACAAATACTGAGTAAGGACTTATGAGAGGACGTAAATTACAAATGCTGAAGAACCTTATGATCACGCTGAGCCGCTGGATTACCGGAATTGTTTTCATTTTCTCCGGTTTTGTGAAAGGGGTTGACCCCATGGGCTCAGCCATTAAGTTCACCGATTATTTTACTGCTTTCAGACTTGATTTCATGATCCCCCTGGCCGAGGAACTGGCCCTGCTTCTAATCCTGGCTGAATATATGGTGGGGGCTGCCCTGCTTCTGGGTTTCCGTATCAGGGAAGCTTCGTGGGGCGCCCTGATTTTTATGGTCTTTTTTCTGCCCCTCACCCTGTATCTGGCCATATTCAACCCGGTAAGTGATTGCGGCTGCTTTGGCGACGCCCTGGTACTGACCAACTGGGAAACATTTTATAAAAACTGCATTATCAGCATTCCGGTGGTGATGGCCTTTCTTACCCGGAAGGAAAAGCCCGTTTCTCTTCCCTCCTGGAAAGAAGCCCTGTTGCTGACAGCCTCACTCGCCCTGATGCTATATGTGTCCCTTTACGGACTTACCCACATGCCCCTGGTCGACTTCAGGCCTTACCACATTGGTTCGAACATTCCTGAAAAAATGAAGATCCCCGAAGGGGCTCCCACGGATGAATACGAAACCATCCTGGTATATGAGAAAGACGGCCAACAGCAGGAATTCACCCTGGACAATTACCCGTGGCAGGATTCCGCCTGGACCTGGGTGGAAACCCGGTCTGTCCTCGTTAGCGAAGGATACAAACCACCCATTGACGATTTTGTGGTCAGCGACCGGAACGGAAACGACCTGACACAGGACATCCTGTCCGATCCCGGATTCGTTTTTCTGCTGATCAGCTATGATCTGGAAAGAGCCCGTGAAAGCAGCCTGATCCGGGCCGACTCGCTATCCTGGCATGCATCGGCCGCAGGAATGCGGTTTTATGGATTGACTGCCTCTCCGGAAATGGTGATCGAATCGAAAAAAGAAAAGCTGGGATTAACCTTCCCATTCCTTCTGGCCGACGAAACCCTGCTGAAAACCATCGTCCGCTCGAATCCCTGCCTGATCCTGCTGAAAGAAGGAACCATCGTGAACAAGTGGAGCGCACGGGATGTTCCTTCCAAAGCCCCGGGCTCCGGTCTGCTTCTGGCAGAAAGTCTAAACACCCTCAGAAAATCGGGCGACCGATGGTGGACATTCAGTATGTTTGCAGGTTTGCTTTTGTTCTCAATTTTTATTAAGATACTTCCTGATAAAATGACCGGGCCTTGATCAGATTTCTTCTGAAACGGATGGTGTACAGCCTGCTCATTCTGTGGGGGGTAGCGACTCTTATTTTCCTGTTATTCAATGTACTTCCCGGCGATCCGGCCCGGATGCTGCTGGGTCAGCGGGCCGATGAAAAATCACTGGAAGCCATCCGCAGGGACCTGGGCCTGGACCGCCCGGTGGGGATGCAGTACCTCAAATACCTGAACGATCTTTCTCCGATCTCGTTACACCACACCCATAACCCGGAACATTATTTCTATCTTGACCCGACACTGTATGCCCCGTTCGTATCGCTTACCAGAACGGGTGAACATACCCGGCTGGTACTGAAACGTCCCTATCTGAGGCGTTCCTACCAGTCGGGCAGAAACGTATCAGCCATTATCGGGGAAACCATCCCCAACACATTCATCCTGGCTACGGCAGCCATTGTTTTTGCGACCATCACCGGGATGATCATGGGGCTCGTGGCAGCCCTCAGAAAAGGAACCTGGCTGGATCATGCAGCCCTGTTTTTCTCGGCCGTCGGCATGTCGCTGCCCTCTTTTTTTGCAGCCATTCTGATCGGATGGATATTCGCCTACCTGCTGGGCGATATCACCGGACTCAACCTCACCGGCAACCTTTACGAAATAGATGATTTCGGTGAAGGAAGGCATCTGATGCTGAAAAACCTGATTCTGCCGGCCTTTACCCTGGGGATCAGACCCCTGGCTGTGATCACCCAGCTCTCAAGGAATTCACTGCTGGAAGTTCTTTCACAGGATTATATCCGCACGGCGCGGGCCAAAGGCCTGCATAACTGCAGGATCATCAGGAAGCATGCTCTCAGAAATTCACTGAATCCCGTTGTTACGGCGGTTTCAGGATGGTTTGCCTCCATGCTGGCCGGAGTGATTTTCGTGGAATATATTTTCGGATGGAAAGGATTGGGATACATCATGGTAGAAGCCCTGAACCAGTATGATCTGCCTCTGGTACTGGGCTGTGTGCTGACCATATCCATTGTATTCATTGTGATCAACTTGCTTGTGGATATGGTATATTCGTGGCTCGATCCGAGGATCAGGATCAGCGGAGACTAACGAAAAATGTTATCATTCAATTGTTTAATCAAATTAAAAACCAGAAAAGATGAGACAAAGAATTGTAGCCGGAAACTGGAAAATGAACACCACTCTGGAGGAAGGCCTCCAACTGGCAGGTGATGTGGCAAAAGATTATATCAAGAACAGGCCTGGCGACATAGAATTGATTATGGCCCCACCTTTTACCCATATATCGGAACTGGTCAAGGCCACAGCCGGTTCAGGAGTAAAATATGCCGCCCAGAACTGTGCTTCCGAAAAAGAAGGCGCATTTACGGGAGAGGTATCCGTGGCCATGATCCGGACAACGGGGGCCACCCATGTCATTATAGGCCATTCCGAACGAAGAACACTGTTCAGTGAAAAAGACGAGGTCCTTTTCAAAAAGGTACGGCTGGCCCTGGAGGAAAGCCTGATTCCCATTTTCTGCTGCGGTGAGTTGCTGGAAGAAAGGGAAGCCGGCAACCATTTTGAGGTGGTAAAGAAACAGCTCTACAATACCCTGTTCAGGCTGGACGAAGTCGATTTCCGGAAGGTGATCATTGCCTATGAACCGGTATGGGCCATTGGAACCGGAAAAACCGCCACACCTGAGCAGGCCCAGGAAATGCAGGCTGCCATCAGGAAAATGATAGCAGAAAGGTATGATGAAGAAACGGCAAACGACATCCCCATCCTCTACGGAGGGAGCTGCAAGGCGTCGAATGCAGCCGAAATCTTTGCCCAGCCCGATGTAGACGGCGGACTGATCGGCGGAGCATCCCTGAAGGCCGATGAATTTATGCAAATTGCACGTTCCTTCTGAAAAGGCAACTATTTGGGATACATCGAACTCATATGCAGACCCGGTCAGGATCGCCCGGAAATCAGGGAAATCCTGACTGCATACCTGGCCGGGGCCGGTTTTCAGGGTTTTGAAGAACTGGAAACCGAGATCAGATGCTACATGCCCGAAAATGCCTTTCAACCTGATAAGATTTCACAGCTCCTGGATCACCTGGTTAGCGTGATAGGCTCTGTACAGTGGAAAATATCCACCCTGGCGGAAAAAAACTGGAACGAAGAATGGGAAAAGAATTTCCCCCCGGTGGTGATTGAAGAAACCTGCCTGATCAGGGCTCCGTTCCATCAGATAAAGAAGAAATACCCGGTGGAGGTGGTGCTGACCCCCAAAATGTCATTCGGTACCGGCCATCATCCCACAACAGCCTTGATGATCGCCGGAATGCTGAAAATGAACCTCTCCGGGAAAAAAGTGCTGGACATGGGATGCGGAACAGGGATCCTGTCCATCTTGGCTGAAAAACGGGGGGCTGAAGAAGTGCTTGCAGTGGACAATAACGAATGGGCTGTGGAAAATGCCCTCGAGAACCTGAGCATCAACCGGTGCACCCATACGGAACTGGCTACCGGGGATGCTTCGCTGCTTGAAGGAAGAGGTCTGTTCGACCTGGTGCTGGCCAATATCAACCTGAATGTCATCCGGGAGGATATTCCCCGGTTTTTCCGGGCCACCCGGCCGGGCGGACAGCTGCTGACCAGCGGTTTTATTACCGGCAACAGCGGGGAAGTAAGGCCGGCAGCCCTGCAGGCAGGATACCTGGAGGCCGGCGGGGATGAAAAGGCCGGATGGGCGGCACTTTTGTTCACCCGGCCGGTCAGGGTTTTGCATACTTAACAACAGTTGTTATTTTTAGTGCAGCAAGTTTTCCTCTATGAGATCCAGGTGGCTCATCCTTCTGCTCTTTCTGTCCGGGTTGATGCCCCGGGAATTACAGGGTCAGGTACTCAGGGGATTTTCCTCCGATTCACTCCAATTCCCCGGGCAATTCCACGAATACATGGAAAGGTACCTGAGTGAGGACGAGATGATTGATGTGGAGGATTTCATTACCTTTTACCGTTCATCCGACAGGGATGTAGCCTGGCGCCGTAATATTCACCAGATATTCAATGCCCTGCTGGAAAAACGGGGACGGCCGAAGCCTCATTTTCTTACCCTCCTGCAGATTATGTCTGAATTCAGGCAGGGAACTACCGGTGAACACAACCGGCTTGCATGGGAGGCGGGATTTCAGTGGGCCCTGCAAAATCCTTCCCTCAGCCTCAGGAATATAGAACAATTTCTTGAAAATTCCCTTGCCCTGCTGTCCGATGGAATTCTGAACAGGTCCAGATCTGTTATATGGAAAGCCACTTCACCGGATTTCCGGATGGATTTCAGCGATACCCTGGCCATTCTCTTCGAGGAAACCGATCTGATATGTTATGCCCAGCGTGACAGTACAATGATTACGGGAACCCGCGGTCGGTATGATCCGTTTTCACTGACATGGACCGGATCAAAAGGAAAGGTCACCTGGGAAAGGGCAGGGTTTCATCCCGACTCGGTTTATGCCCTGCTCGACGCCTGCACAATTGATATGAGCCGAGCTGAGTATACTGCTGACAGCGTACTCTTTCACCAACTGGAATATTTCGACTCCCCCCTGCTGGGTGTACTCCATGAGAAGACAAAGAATATCATTTCCCCCGAAAGGGCCACTCATCCCCAATTTGACTCCTATGTGCGGCGGATGTTTGTTAAGAACCTGTATGACAACATTGATTTTGACGGTGGTTTTTCCATGCAGGGCGCACGCCTGAACGGAAGCGGAGGCGACAGAAGGCCGGCCACCATTTATATTTACCGGCAGGACACCCTGGTACTGAAAGCACTTTCCGATTTTTTTGTTTTCAGAAAAGACCGGGTCAACAGCAGCAATACCGAAATCACCATTTACATGGCTAAAGACTCCATCTTTCATCCGGAGATCTATTTTACATTCGGTATCGGGAATAGAGAACTTTCCCTGCTTCGTACAGACAACATCATGACCCGCAGTCCCTATTTCAATTCCCTGCACGAAGTGGACATGACCTTCGAGCAGCTCGCCTGGAAAATCGACGAGCCGGTAATCAGAATGACCATGGCGCCCGGCTCAGCCATGGGGCAGGCCAGTTTCCGCTCGGTAAACTACTTCAAGGAAAACCATTACCGCCGTTTACAGGGAATAGACCTTAACAACCCGCTGGCAGTGATCAACCGTTTTGCTGAATGGTACTATTCCGAACAGTTTCCCGTGCAGGAGCTGGCCAACTGGATGAAGATGCCGCTGGAACAGGTACAGCAAACAGTGATCCTGCTTGCAACAGAAGGGTTTCTCTATTATGATCCGGAAACCAGCGAAGTCACCATAAAGGAAAAATTGCACAATTACCTGGATGCCCATTCGGGCAGGATTGATTATGATGTAATCGTGATAAACAGCGAAGTTCGGAGTCCCGACATCAATGCAAGCCTCGACCTGCGAACATCCGATCTGACCATCAACGGGGTGGGAGCCATCTTTCTTAGCGATTCCCAGAATGTAGCCCTGGTACCCTCAGGGACAAATATCATACTGCAGGAGAACAGGAACTTTCTTTTCGATGGCCGTGTGGAAGCAGGATTATTCACTTTTTACGGGCACCAGTTTCATTTTGATTACGATTCTTTTCGCATATCCATGCCGGCTATCGATTCCATTGCCCTGAGGCTTGAAGAACGCGATCCGCAAACAGGCCTGGTGCATATCACCGAAGTAAAGAACAGGATCGAAGTAGCCAGCGGCGAACTGGATATCGACAGGCCCGATAACAAATCGGGGCGGATAAGTTCCCGGGAATATCCCATATTCAGCACCGACAAAAAAGCCTTTGTCTATTACCAGGGCCAAATCCCCGGCGACACCACAGGGTTAAGGGAAGAAGGGATCCGCTTCGAGATCAATCCGTTCACCATCAGGGAACTGGACCATTTCACACGGGAGGATGTTGTATTTGACGGGGATTTTGAATCAAAAGGCATCCTGCCTGCCTTCCCGCAAACCCTCAGGATGCAGGAGGACTATTCTCTGGGATTTTCCCATGAAGTGCCTGAAGAAGGATTTCCGCTTTACGGAGGAAAAGGAATATTCTATGATCATTTGGAAATGAGCAATGAAGGACTTCGGGGTTCAGGAATGATGATCCATCAGAATACCACCCTTCATTCCGAAGAATTCATGTTCTATCCCGACTCGATGGTCACCGTAGCCAGCCGGTTTGAGATGAGTCCCCTGAACCAGGATGAGGGATTGCCGGAAATCAGCTCCGAATCGGTCAATATCCGGTGGTATCCCGGCGAAGACCGTTTCCTGGCCCTCAGTGGTGCCAGCCCGTTTGATATGTACGCCGGAAAGGCCCGTTTAACAGGAACCCTCACCCTCACTCCCGGAAATCTTGCTGGCATCGGAGTACTGGCTATGGATCGTATCAGACTGTCATCCAATAATTATCATTTCTATTCCAGACGGTTCCAGAGCGATAGCATAGGTTTTCACATGTTCTCGCCCGACGGGTCGAGGAAAATCCTGGAAACAAAAAATTTCAATGCCGCCGTCAGTCTCAGCCAGAACCAGGGAATCTTTCGTTCGAATGAGCTGGTGCAGGAAGTCTCCTTTCCTGAAAACCGTTATATTACCTATACCAATTACATGGAATGGGACATCGAAAAAGAAGAATGGCTGCTTACCAACCGACCGTCGGGAAGATCGGCTTCAGATCCTCTGCAAACGGCTGAGCGTGACAGGAAGATCAACCGGCTGATTTCGACACACCCGCAGCAGGACTCCCTGGCATTCCGGGCCACCACTACCCGGTTCGACGCCCGCAACAACATCCTGCATGCCGAAGGTGTGGATCAGATTGAAGTGGCCGATGCCCTGCTGATTCCCGGAAACCGGGAAGTTACCGTAGAAGCCAACGCACACATCCAAACACTGAGAAATACCGAGATACATATTCTTTCAGGTGAGCTGAAACACCGTATCTATGAAGCATCTGTCGATATTCTCGGACGAAAGGAATACTTCGGAAGCGGGAAATACGATTATGTAGACCGGGACGGGAACAGCCAGATAATCGTAATGGATGATATCAAGGTGGATACGGCTTATCATACCGTAGCCGAAGGAAGCGTATCAGAAGCTTCCCCACTGATGCTCGACCCGTATTTTGAATTCGCGGGAAAAGTAACCCTGGAAGCGGGAAGTGAATACCTTACATTTTCAGGTGGAGCCAGGGCACAGTATGATTGTCCGGGTATAGCCAGGAATTTCATCGGGTTCACATCAAAAATCGATCCGGCCGATGTACTGATCCCCGTGCCTCCGGAACCCCGGGCCATGAATAATGTGAGAATATATACCGGCCACTTCATCACCAATGATTCGATCCATATTTACCCGGCTTTCTTCAGCGGCCGGAAAAACTATTCTGACATACCCATCAGCTCGGCTTCGGGTTATCTGTGGTTTGACGAAGAAAGCGGGGAATACCGTGTGGGTTCGCTTGAAAAAAGAGCCAACCCCGAACTTGCAGAAAGCCTGATCCGCTTCGACAGGAATTACTGCAGGCTGCACGGCGAAGGCAAACTGGATCTGGGCATTGATCTGGGTCAGCTCAAACTTAGTGCCTACGGGGAAATCACCACCCATCTTGAAACAGGAGAAACCGAACTCGATGTAATGCTGGGACTGAATTTTTTCTTTGCAGAAGACGCGCTCAACACCATGTATTCAGATATCCGTTCCATTCCCACCCTTCCGCCCCTGGATATGAACTCGCAAACGGTCATGAAACAATTCACCCATTTACTGGGAAAAACGGAATCAAGTAAGGTTATGGAACAACTTAGCCTGTACGGAGTGCTGAACAATGTGCCCGAACAGATGACCTTTTCACTTATGCTTCCTCATGTAAAGCTCCGTTGGGATCATGCTGCCAATTCCTACCGGTCGGAAGGAAAAATCGGGATCGGCAATATTCTGCAGACCCCTCTCAATGTGATGGTAGACGGTCACATCGAAATACAAAAACGGCGCAGCGGTGACATGATGGATATTTACCTCGATGTTGAGTCGGGAACCTATTACTATTTCGGGTACACCCGGGGTGTGATGCAGAGCATTTCTTCAAACAATGCATACCGCGATATCCTTACGGGACTGAACGTAAGACAGAGAACACTGAATACCCGTGGAAACGAAACGCCTTACATTTATATGATCGCCGTTGACAGGAAAATGGATATGTTCCTCCGTAGAATCCGACAAAGTAATGCGGGTGAAGATGAAGCCCTCCCCGACACTTATTGATTTTCAGTTCTGTTACCCGAAGCACGTTCCGTTTCCAGCACTTCCATATTGTGCAGGCCCTCGCGGTCAAGGCCGAATCTTACGGCGGTTCTCTTCCGGTGGAACCCCGACCTTCCCGCCGCCCCCGGATTGATATACATCAGCCTGTGCTTCCGGTCATACTGAACCTTCAGAATATGGGAATGACCGGTTACCAGGATCCCCGGCTTTTCAGTATTCAGCAAAGGCAGAATCTGCCTGTTATACCGGGGAGGATATCCCCCGATATGCACGATCATCACTTTCATCTCCTCACACATAAAAAGCTGTACGGCAGGAAATCTGGAACGGATCTGCTGATCGTCAATATTCCCGTACACAGCCCTTAACCGGCCCGTCTTTTCCAGTAAATCGGCTACATGTCCGGACCCTATATCCCCTGCATGCCATATCTCATCACAGGGCTCCAGAAACCGGATAAAAGGTTCGTCGAGGGTACCGTGGGTATCGGAAATAACGCCAATGGTTTTCATGCATATACGAACTTATGCAGAATGGTTATCTTTGTTGCAGGGAGCAAAGATATGCATTGGTTTTATCAGGAAGAAATCGGTCAGGGAGAAATCCTGCTGAGCAACACCGAGTCACATCATGCAACACGTGTACTCAGGCTGAGGGATGGTGAACGGATCATGATCACCGACGGCAAGGGACTCTTATGTGAAGCACAGATTACAAAGGCCGATCCACGGGCCACACGTTGCGAGGTGCTTCAGCGGCATCTTGAGGCTCCTTCATCAGCAACGGTGCATCTGGCCGTGGCTCCCACCAAGTCGATAGACCGGATGGAATGGCTGGTGGAAAAAGCCACAGAGTGCGGGGTTAACCGTATCACTCCCCTTTTGTGCATGCGCTCGGAAAGGAAAACCATCAAAAGCGAACGTCTGAAAAAAATCTCCGTGGCAGCCATGAAGCAGTGCCGCCGCCCTTTTCTTCCACAGATTGACAAAATGACTCCATTCCACCGTTTGGCTAAGAATTCCGGAAACATACAGAAATACATAGCCTGGTGTGAGGGGGAACAGCCGGGCCCCTACCTCGGCAGGATGATCAGGCCGGGAGATGACGTACTCGTATTGATAGGGCCCGAAGGCGATTTCACGCCCGATGAAGCGGCCCTGGCCGTTGCATCGGGTTTTGTGCCGGTAAGCCTGGGACCTGCCGTATACCGTACCGAAACGGCTGGCATCCTGGCCTGCCACCTGGTTCAGGTAATCAATAAGCTGACAGCCGGCTAATTGAAAAAGAAATCCACTACATTCCCGAACTTTTTCTGGGAAGTTTTGTAAATTTCAGTATACCGGCAGCGGCTGCAGGTAACGGTTGTGAAACGCCGGTTCTGAATATCGAACAGCTTGCTGAACACACCGCCTACAGCCCGGAATTCATCTATTTCATAATGCTTTGCCCCGCATTTGGGACACTGGTATTTCATTCGCGCCAAATGATCCATAACATTTCATTCTTATTGTTTCTGTTCCTCACCACTGCCGCCGGAAGTCTTTTTCCGGGGATTCCTCCCCGACTCTCTCAGGGCCCGGTCGATAATCCATTCAATCTGGCCGTTTGTACTCCGGAACTCATCGGCAGCCCATTTCTCGATGGCTTTTAATTTCTCCGGATCGATCCGTAACACAAATGCCTTCTTTTTTGCCATACAAATTACTGGTGCAGGGTTCCTGTATTGACTACCGGCGTGGCATCTTTGTCGCCGCAAAGCACTACCATCAGATTGCTGACCATAGCAGCCTTTTTCTCTTCGTCCATTTCGATAATTTCCTTTTCGGAAAGCTGATCCAGGGCCATCTGCACCATACTCACGGCTCCTTCCACAATCTTGAACCGGGCGGCAACAATGGCTGTAGCCTGCTGCCTGCGCAGCATGGCGCTGGCAATTTCAGAAGCATAGGCAATGTAATTGATCCGAGCCTCGATTACATGAATACCGGCAATTTCCAGCCTTTCGCGTATTTCATTTTCCAGTTCATTGTTCACTTCTTCCCCACCGGCCCGGAGGGTGATCTCGGCTTCCTCGTCCTCAAAATTATCGTACGAATAACTTCCTGCCAGTTTCCGGAGGGCAGCCTCGCTCTGCACGAGCACAAAATGTTCATACTGATCCACTTCAAAAGCTGCCTTGTAGGTATCTTCCACTTTCCATACCAGCACCAGGCCGATCATAATCGGGTTCCCGATCTTGTCGTTCACCTTGATGGGGTCGCTGTCGAAATTCCGGGCACGCAGGGAAATCTTTTTCCTGACAAAGAAAGGATTCACCCAGAAAAAACCGTTCTTTTTGACGGTACCCTTGTAGGCACCGAACAAAACCAGTACCGCCGACTCGTTCGGATTCACCACCAGCAACCCGATAGCGGTAAAAATGAACAGCACGGTGGGTATCACAATGAGATACCCGTTACCCCGAAAACCCCCGAATACTATCAGGAGGAGCATCACCAGCATACCCAGCACGGCCAGGTACCCTGATACAGGATGGTAGTTTCTTTCCATGTTTTGATTTTTTTGATATTAATTTGATATTACAATAATATTACACTTTTTGCATATTTCAAAAAATAAACCGCAAAAAATGAATTTTTTGCGGTTTATTTTCCTGATGCTTCCGGAGAATGATCAGGTTTGCTGCATGTTGGAAATGGTCAGAAACAACCGGTCAAGTACTTCATCCCTTACCCGGTAGCGGATCCGGCCCAGGAGACTGATCCATCGTGTCCAATCTTCTTCTTCCTGCTCCCACCAGGGCCATTCATCCTCTTCTTCGTGATTCTCCATACAATGCAACATGTAATCGAGGGTAGAAAATTTCTCCATAGGCAGAATGGTGGTTTGTTTCACATTTATCTGAATGAAATAACGCAAAAAATACAGTCGTTATTATTTTTTTTTAAAAAAACAACAGAAAATCAGCCGGTTTGCCTGAGGTTTTTTGTTCTCAGGCAGGAACCGTTTCTCCTGCAAGGTACCGGATGATTCCCTGGGCAGCGATTTTGGCATCGGCAATAGCCGTTACAGCATCCATATTCGTATTCACAATATCACCGCCGGCAAATACCCTGGATATTGAGGTCATCCCGTTTTCGTCTACGCGCAGCTTTTTTCTTTCCGTAAATTCCAGCTTATTGAATAATGCTTCGGGAATGAAGGAAAAATCGGGAACCTGTCCGATGGCTTCAATAATCATATCCCCTTCCATAAACATTTCCTTATCTTCATGAAAGGTAGGTGCAAACCGGCCCTGTTCATTGAATACCGATTTTACTTTCCTGCACTGAAGTCCGGTAATCTTTCCCGAGTCATCCACCACCACTTCTTTTGGGCCCCAGGCCGGATGGAACTGTATATGCTCTTCCCGGGCTTCCCGGATTTCTTCTTCGGTAGCCGGCATTTCGTCCCAGTCTTCGAGTGATACCGTTTTAACCACTGTTTTCTCACCCGGATACTGAATATGCTGCAGTCGTATGGCCTCCCGGGCCACATCAAGGGCAACATTTCCACCACCTATGACAATGATCTCCCTGCCCACTTTATATGGTTTTCCAATTTTGGTATCTGCCAGAAATGCCAGAGCCAGATCACATTTTTCATAATTTTTCACCTGTGTGGACCGGCTTCTGGTATATCCCGTTCCCAGGAATACCGCATCGTTTTCCTGCAGGAGGTCCTCAAACAAAACGTCCTTCCCCACACGGGTATTGAAGAAGAACTCCACCCCCAGTGAACGGATAAAATCCACATCCCTGTCAATGCTTTCCAGCGGCAGACGATATGCCGGAGGACCTGTTCTCATGGTCCCCCCACCACCGGGAAGAGCATCGTATACCTTTACCTCATATCCGCTTAACCGGAGAAAATAGGCCACCGATAGACCACCGGGGCCGGCACCAATCACAGCGACTTTCTTTCCGGTAGGCGGGCCGGGATGTAATTCCAGGGAGGTTTTGAAATCTTTCACGGTATCGGCCGCATATCTTTTCAGCCAGCGGATAGAAAGCGCCTCACCCCGGATACTCAATGAACAGGCCTTTTCGCAATGGGCCATGCATACTCTTCCGCAAATAGAAGGAATGGGGTTATCTTCATAGATTTTCTTCAGAGATTCCTCAGGTTTATCCTCATATATGGCATGGATATAGTCGGATATTTTCAAATGGGCCGGGCAGGCTTCCTCACAAAGCCGGCATTCCAGGCACCTCGATGCTTCCTGTCGTGCCTCTTCCCGGTCATACCCAATAATATGTTCAATAAACGAAAGGATTCTTTCCTCCGGGGGCACTACCGGCATGGGAACCCGTTCAGGGCTGAAAAGTGAATAATTCAGATCGGAAACAAAACCGTCATAATTTCTGTGGCGGTGAGTCAGGCTGGCTTTCAGAACAGAATATTCGTCCGAAGAAAAATATTTTTCCGGTTCTGTCTGTTCATCCTTTGGAACAAAAACAAAGGTTTCCGGGTCAAAATGTATATGAAAATAATCGCGGGTAAGTTTCAGCGAACCCGGAGGACAGATATCTATACACAAACCGCAGAAGCAACATCTTCCATAATCGATCCTGGGCCTCTTGTTTGTTTTTCCCGGTTTGGATTCGAGTTCAGGGATTTCGATCATTTCTATGGCCTGGTTCGGACATATATCGGAACAGTTGCCACATCCGGTGCATGTTTCCCAGTCGTTCACATGAAAACCCCGGTATCTAAGGGCCGGTTCCTTCACCTCGAACGGATACCTCAGGGTTTTTGGCTTGGCAAACAGGTACTTAATGGCTTTGAATGGTTTCAGTACACTCTGGCTCATATTCAGATCCTCCGTTGATTTACCGGTCAATTTCCGGTGCCGTGATATACAAACTGATCATGATATTCCCAACATCTGCAATGCTTTCATTCTCCAGGGCCTTTTCCAGAATCGTCAGGCCGTGATTGTAAGAGGGCGTGCGGAAATGCGCCCGGCAGGGTTTATCGCCTCCGTCACTTACCAGATACAGGCCCAGTTCGCCCCTGGATGATTCACACCGCACATAGGTTTCGTTTTCGGGTATCTTCCATTTGAAAGGATTGGGAATCCGTTGATAGGTTTCCCCTTTGGGTAGTTTATCAAGCAACTTGAAGATCATATGGACACTTTCGATCATTTCATCTCGTACCACCCATATTCTTGAATAGGCATCTCCATCAGTCCGAACAGGAACATCCCAATCCACCTGATCGTAGGCGGCATAGGGTTCTGTTTTACGGATATCCTTTTTCATGCCGGCAGCCCGCAAAACCTGCCCCACCGCGCCCATCCTGCAGGCTTCTTCCAGGCTCAGCTTTCCCACTCCATGAGACCTATCATAAAAAATACGGCTGTGAAAAAAGGTGTCGTCATAATCGGGCACACAGCTCCCGATGGTATGGAGGGTGGAACGGATCCTGTCTTCAAAGCCTTCGGGAAAATCACGCCTGACCCCTCCGGGCCAAAGGTAAATATGGTATACCCTGCCCCCTGTCAGTTCCTCGAAAAGGTCAAGGATCAGATCGCGGTGGTACATAGCCCAGTTGGCTACCGTATCAAATCCCAGCATATTGGCATAAGCCCATAATCCGAACAGATGCGATCCCACCCGGGCCAGTTCGAGGTATATACTCCGGATAAACTGTGCCCGTTCAGGGACCTCGATCCCGGCCAGTTTTTCAACGGCCATGGCATACATCAACTCCATATGATCGGGTTCCACCACATTGATACGGCATACCAGCGGAAAGTTCTGGATCCAGGTACGCTGTTCCATCAGCTTTTCAAATCCGCGATGCAAAAAACCCGGATTGGCTGTGGCTTTTACGATCCGGTCTCCTTCCACCTGAAGGGTAATACTGAAATTACCCACCATACCCAGGTGCTGGGGACCAAAATACAGTTCAAGTTCCCTCATTTTCTTCCTTTTTTGTCTTCCACAAAAGGAATCTGGTCAAAAACATCCCTTACGTATTTTCTTGTGTCAAAATCTTTTCTGAAAGGGGGAATGGCATATTCTCTTTCCAGTAATAAAGGGGTAAGTCCGGGATGCCCCCTGAACATAATCCCGTAAAGCTCGTGCAGTTCCCGTTCATACGGTGAAGCATTTCCGAATAATTCGGTGGTTGTATAGAATTGCGGATCCTCCCGGGAAATCCTCGTCTTAACCAGAACATTCATCTTTTGCATAAGGACATCACCACCGTAGGATGATAAAATAAATACCAGCTCCAGTTCATTGTCGTGTATACGGTCAACGCATGATATCAGGGCCAGGTGATCATATCCCGTTTTCTTCAGAAAACTCAGCATGGTAAGGACCGTCTCTTTCCGACATTTTACAGTCAAACGGGTTTCACCGTCTCCCTCCATGGAGATTCCCTCGAACATGTTTTGGAGTTCATCCTGCAACTTTTTCCCTGGATTTTTCATTTTCTTCCTCTTTTGAAAACAGGGGAGGCCATTCGAGCTTCCCAAGAATTTTTTCCTGATTACGCCGGTACTTCGTATAGTGCTCACGGTATTTCAGGTAACCCGTTGCCATACCCTTATCGATCAATGTCCACAAATGGGTCACGGCCACAAACACGGCTTCGGGCCGGGGCATGCATCCGGCAATCCACCCGTCTACCGGAATGTATTTATCCAGGTGCTTGATGGTATTGTATGAATCCCAGTACATCCCCCCGTTGATGGGGCACGAACCGAAGCCTACAGTGTATTTGGGTTCCGGCATTTGTTCATAGGAGCGAATAATGTAGCGCAAGGTCTTCACCGACACATAGCCTGTAATAAGAAACAGGTTCGCTTGACGCGGGGTTGCCACGGGGATCACACCAAAACGCTCTGCATCCCAGCGTGTGGTAATGGTAGGAGGTATTTCAATGATGCCGCAACCCGTACAGAAATACAGGGCATGAAGGGAATACTTCTGCCCCATGTTCCCGGGCGATTTAAACCATTTTCCAATGTTATTTCTATCCATTTTTCAGTTTTTTTTGTCATGAAGAGGTCACCCACACAATGATCAAACCAATGAATGCAAGCAAAGCCGGCCATCTCCAGAGATATTTTACCGCCTGTTCGATCCTGAAACGAGGCCATACCGCATGGATGACCTGAAATACCAAAAAGGCCACCAGCAATTTGATCAGAAAATAACCCGCATGGCTCCCGCCTCCAAGAAAGAGGTTCACAAACAGCGACAAACCGATATAAATATTGAAAGCATGCTGAAGAGTGGCAAAAGCCAGGAATTTGCCCCCGTATTCGGCCATTGGCCCCGAGGAAATCTCCTGAGGAGCCTGGATCATCTCAAACGGCCGAATGCCCATAATAGCCGGCATGATCAACAGATAAGCCAGGCCCGATGCCATCAGGGGGAGCTTTACCAGTGACCATCCCGATTGGATCTGGGCTTCCACAATGTCCACGATGGAAACCGTACGGTAATAGGTCATCAGCGAAAGCAGAATCATCAACAGCGACAACTCATATCCGAAAGCCAGCTGCAATTTTCTGGAAACCCCGATACTGGCATGCGGATTGGCTGCTTCTCCTGCACTCAGTGCGATTCCCAGAGGAGCAATCAGCATCAGGTACAGAATAACCAGCAAACCACCCGAACCGCTCAGCGGACAGATTCCTCCAAAAGGAAGAAACAATACCACCACCACCGATCCGGTCAGAGAAAAAATCATGCCCGCATCAAACAGTTTTCCATGGCTTACAGCCGTCTGGCTGAACCATTTTACAATATCGATGAAGGGCTGGCTGATGGGCGGTCCGTAGCGCCAGTGGATCCTTGCCGTCACCTTTCGGGATAAGCCGATCAGGAACAGCCCTACCAGACAGGCCAGCAGAGTGACGAATAAAATCTGCAAAATGAGTGCCATTACCATACCTTCCAGTATAATTGGATGAATATCAGGATTGCCAGAAACAGAATAATATACAGGGCATAATTCCCCACATCCCCAGTATAAATACGGCGGATGCCGCTGCCCGCATTGCTGATCCCACGTGCCAGAGCCGAATAAAAACGATCAGCCAGGTCATGCAGGTATGGAGAGATCATACGGGTAAGGGGATCATAGAATTTCACCGAATAGTGATATCTGTCGGCCGGAACCGGTGCACCGGCGGCATAATTATCCAGCTGGCCTACCCGGGTGTTTTTCCGCCCCATCCGGAAGAAAAGCCAGAGAATGAACCCACCCAGGATCAAGGCTGTGGCAATATTCAACATCTGAAGGGTGCCCGAACCGGTAACTACTCCCCACATATTAATCGCCAGGGGTTCCATCGAAAAATCAAGTTCTGCCAGATTGATCACATGCAGGGGAAGCCCCGGAAGAATGCCAAACCCAACCACGGCCAGAGAAAGAAATATCATGGGAATCTTCATGGAAACAGGGGCTGCATGAAGCTGCTCATATTGCCGGGGAAGTTGACCCAGAAATATATGATGGATCAGTTTGTAACTGTACAGGATGGTACCCCAGGTCCCCAGCAGAGCCACCAGGGCCAGAAAAGGCGAATCGTTAACGATCAATGTATGGTATATGAGCCATTTCGATACAAACCCGTTGGTCAGCGGTACACCGATCAATCCGCATACACCGACCAGCCCTGCGGCAAAAGTAACCGGCATTTTCTTGATCAGTCCGCCCAGTGAATTCAGATCACGGACTCCGTTCGTACGAAATTCCACCGCGCCAACAACCATGAACAAAAGCGATTTGAAAAGAGCATGGTTAAAAAAGTGCAATGTCCCTCCCGCAAGGCTTTCACTGGTTCCATAGGCAATCCCCAGAATGATATATCCCGCCTGTGCCACTGTGGACCAGGCCAGCAATCCCTTGGCATCGTCCTGAAGCAGGGCAATAAAAGTGGAAATAAGTATGGTGACGGCACCCAGCAGCAAAAGCAAATTACGTACATTGAACAGAGCGTGTCCCAGGTTTACAAAAACCTGAACCTGGATGATACCATATATCAGCAGGATGAAACCGAACGTGCCGATCTTGATCAAGATGCCGGAAAGAACAGAACTGAAAGGGGATGGTGCTTCGGAATGTGCCGGAGGAAGCCACACATGCAGGGGCCATATGGCATTTTTAATGCCGAATGCTATAAAAAACAGAATGAGAATAAGCTGAAGGTAGCCGGAGGAAGCCGAATTCAGGTTCTGGGAAATGGCATCGAATACCAGGGTGCCGGTGCGGGTATACAGGGAAATCATCCCCACCAGCATGGCCAGGGAACCGGCCACCGACATAACAATGTATTTCATGCCTGCAGCAATGGCCTTCCCCCGGTTATAGCTGATCAGCAGAAATGTACTCCATGACATCATTTCCCAGAAAATATAAAAGGAAAGAAAATCCCCCGACAGAACGATGCCGATCATGCTGGAAATCACCAGCAACATCATGAAATAGAAAAAATCCGTTCTTTCTTTTTCCCTTATATAATGCCAGGAAAAGATTACAGCACACAAACCCACAACCGCAATGGTCAGGGCAAAGATCCAGGCGAAAGGCTGAATCCTCAATACCAGGGGGAAATCCAGGAATCCGGTATACAGGGTTTCCGTTGAAGATTTTCCGTACAGAGAGGCAATTCCGGCCGTTGCCGTCAGCAAAACCAGAACGGCCAGAATATCTCTTGCCCTTTTCGAAATTTTCCCTAACAGGTATGTGAGCAAAGATCCTCCGAAAATAACGGATAGAAGAATTTCCAGTTTCATGGGATAATGCTTTTAATGAAACCCGGTCGGTCGAGTAATTCCAGGGCAGATGCATCCAGCAGGTCTGTGATCAGTGACGGGTAAATACCCAGAACAATGATCAGGCCTGTAAAAAAGAATAGGGGGACAAGCCGGGAAAAAGCAGCCGGGGCCCTGCCCCTGTCGGGCAAGTCCTCTCCTGAAAAATAAAGCACCTGTACTACTCTGAAGAAATAAGCCCCCTCGATCACGGTGGCGATCAGGATTAAACCCAGGAGGATGAGGGTCATCATCTGACCGTCGTGCAATGCGGCTTTCAAGATCATGAACTTACCCGGAAAACCCATAAAAGGGGGCAAACCTACCATAGAGAAAGCCCCGATGGTAAAAGCCAGCGAAGTAAAAGGCATGTCCTTCCCCATTCCCTTAAAGGAAGCTATTTCCATCGATCCCGTCCGGGCGATCATGTAACCGGCAGCCAGAAACAACAATGCTTTTCCCAGGGTATGGCTGACCAACTGAAAAAAACCACCTGTTATTCCCTGCGTTGAAGCCAGGGAAAAAGCAAAAACCAGCAAACCGATCTGCCCGATACTCGAAAAAGCCAGCATTCTTTTAATGTTGTCCTGACTGAAAGCACAAAGCTCCCCGATCAACAGGGTAAGGACCCCCAGCACCAGGAAAAGGCCCATCATGTGGGTAATCCCGAAAAGGGTAAACACCACACGGAGTATCGCATACAAACCCACCTCAATCGCTATTCCCGACAACACGGCACTGATAGTGGTTGGAGCCGACGAATGGGCATCGGGCAGCCAGGCATTCAATGGAAACAAAGCGGCTTCCACTCCGAACCCTGTAATGAACAACACGAGGGGGACATAAACGGAAACAGCCCGCACAGAATGAATTCGGGCGGCGATATCCGCCATGTTCAGGGTTCCGAATTGCCCGTAAAGAAGCCCTATTCCAATCAGAATCAAACCCGATCCCAGAGTTCCCTGGATAAGGTATTTCATAGCCGATTCTATCCCTGCGCGGGTCCCCTGGTATGCTACCAGGGAATATGAAGCAATGCAAAGGATCTCAAAGAATACGAAAAGGTTGAAAATATCCCCGGTTAATACAACGCCTGTTGCCCCGGTAAGTTGTAAGATGTAAAGAATATGGTACCGGTCCTCGTCCGTCTCCTTCACAGGATGAAAAGCATATACCGAAACCAGAACTCCCACCAGGGCAATGAGCGCAACGAACATCATCCCCAGCGGACCAGCTACCAGGTTTATTCCCAGAGGGGGGATAAATCCACCGATCTGCACGTGAATCGGATGGTCCATCACTACAGGAATCAGTTTCAGGGCAAAAACCAGATTGAACAGAAAGGCCAGGGCAGGCACAAACCGGATGATTCTTTTCGAAATAAACTTCAGCAACGGTATGGCAAAAGCCAGACCCAGCGGAACGACGATAAAAAGTACCGGATTTACCATCTCTGTTCTTTTATTTTTCTCAGATTAAGGGTGCCGTAGTGAGCATAGATTTTAATTGCCAGGATCACAGCCAGTGCCAGTATGGCCACTCCGATCACAATAGCCGTCAGCACCAGGGCCTGCGGTACCGGATCAACCATTTTCGCGGGATCCAGGCCGGCTCTGGAAAATACAGGGGCCGTACCTTCCCGGATATAACCAACGGCAATCAGGAAAAGGTATATGCCTGTGTCAAATATGCTGAACCCGATAATAACTTTCATCAGGTTTTTTTTGACAAGGATGATGTACAATCCGATGATGATGAGGCTGAACGCCCCTGCATAATAAATATACTCACTGAGAAAGTTCATCGGTATTTTCAATTAAGTGGTCAATAATTCCGGCAAGTTCAGAACCCACCTTCACTCCGATGGCTGCGTAGACCAGCGGCAGGATTCCGGCACTCAGCAGGGTTCCGGGTTCTCCTCCGGGAAGAAAATTGAAAAGGAAAAATCCTCCTGTCAGCAGGCCGGCTAACCCGATCAGTATAAACAACACGCCTCCCATCGATTCCAGCCCCCGGCTCAGGGTTTCCCTGATCCTTTTTCCCCTGCAACCGAGATACATCAGCAGAAAGGCCGAAGCCACAACGGCCCCTCCCTGAAAACCTCCGCCGGGAGTTAAATGCCCATGGATCACAATGTAAATACCCACCAGCAGAATAACCGGAAAGAGGAACCTGCAGCCGGTGTACACAATCAAACTGGCCGGTTCGATATCAGCCCTTGGTTTTTTCCTGCGAAACAGTCCGATAATGGCACCCAGCCCAATAGCTGCCGTAAACAATACGGTCACTTCCCCAAGGGTATCAAATCCCCGGTAACTTACCACCACCGCCGTAACGATATTGGTAGCCCCCGTTTCTTCCACACCCTGCCTGATAAAATGATCCCCGATACGCTCTCCCGGTTCTCCGAAAGGAATCTGTTTTACACACATAAACAGGCTGACCCCCACAATACAGAGCAGAATGATGATGATCAGTTTTCTCATTCTTCAAATCGTTTGGTTCGTTTTACAGCAATCACGAAAATTCCCGTTACCAGCGCCGCCCCGATCGCCGCCTCTGCCATGGCCACATCAGGAGCCTGCAACAAATAAAACAACAGGGCTGCCAGGAGACTGACAATACAGGAAGCAATGACAGCATTCATCAGATCTTTGAATACAGCAGCCGCAATGGCCGAAGCGATCATTAACAATACAATTGTGCCTGCGATAATTTCCATAATTATTTCTTCTGTTGTCCAGTGAATTCATCTGTTTTATCCACCACACTCTTATCGTACAATGAGATCCGTTTCTTCCGGGCTGCCCTGCCCAGGGCATGACTCGATACCGGATTGGAAACCAGTACAAAAAGTGCTATGATCAGGGTTTTCCAGAACCACTCAGGCTGCACAACCCCCACCCCGATGATGGTGAGAAAGCTTCCCAGTGTTGTACATTTTGTTCCTGCCTGAATCCGGTTGTACACATCAGGCATCCGGTAAATTCCTATGCTGCCGATCAGAAGAAAAGCAGCTCCGATACCTATCAGGATCATTCCGAATATTTCCATGGCTAAATTCCTTTTTCCAGGTACCGGGCAATCGCAATCAGCCCCACAAAAGAGATGATGGAATATACCAGCGACACATCCAGGTATACATATCGGTCAAACCACAATCCCAGCAACACCAGTAAAGCAACCGTCACCGTGGTGGCCGTATCCATGGCAATCGCCCTGTCGGCCATGGTGGGTCCCAGCACCATCCGGAGGATGCAGATCAGCAACCCGGCACAGATTATGAATAAAAAAACCGTTATCGCCATAACAACCCTGTTATTGATCAAAAGCAATGTATAATCTGTATATTCAAATAATACAATTTATCTGTGAAAAAAATTATTTCTTCTTCACATGCGTCACCAGATCCTTTACCCAGTTGTCCAGCACCTTATAGCATACCATATTCCCTTCCCTTCGGCTTTCTATGATCCCGGCATTTTTCAGTATTTTCAGATGCTGTGAAATAGTCGACTGGGGGATGTTCAGGTTTTTCTGAATCTGGGTCACGTTGCATTCATTTTTAATCAATCCATCCACAATCTGCAGGCGTGCCGGATGCCCCAGGGCTCTTAAACATTCTGCCAGCTGATCAATATTTCTTTCCACCTGTTTGCTTTTTCCGTTCACTTGTTTTGAAAAATGATGCGCAAATATTTTTCAAACCGTTCCCCGATTTGCCGGGTAGCTTCTTCCACGTCGTCCGTCCTGACATTGATCCAGTGTACCAGCAACCGGTCATCTTCTATATCCAGGGTAAAAGTGCCCGGGGTAAGGGTAATGGAATTGGCCAGAATCAGTTTGGCCAGATCCTGTTTCAGCCCGGTTTTTATGATCACAATCCCGGGCTTAATAGGCATTTTCGGATGCAGGACGCGGTATGCCACATCCAGATTGGCCAGAATAATCTCCTTGAAAAGAACCACCACATACACCAGAGAATACATGATTTTTTTCAGACCGGGAATCGGGGGAAAGCCCTGTTTCTCAAAATTCCTGTATAACAACAGGGAAAGGAAAAAACTCACCACGAATCCGGCAATCAGTTCGGCAGGACTCAGGCTCAGGGTCAGAGCCATCCATATACTCATCAGGATTACAAACAAATAAATGAAATTCACGGCGGGTTGCACGTGGGGTTTTTTCGTATCTTTCATCTACCTGATTTTTGAAAGATCAATGTTATTTAATTCACAAAGTTTATAGAATATTCAGCGAATTTCAAAAACAATTGGAATAGTTTTTAAACATATGTTCATTTCAAATATCGTTTACCTGCTGGTTTACTATCATTTAGAATTCATTATTTTTTCCGCACAGGAAAAAAGAAACAGTCTTTCCATGGCGGACCCGCCATGGAAAGACTGTTTCGTGTTATTCAATTAACTTCCCGCGAAATAAAATCTGCCGGATTCAGTAGGAAGTAAGATTCAGGTTCCTTTCCCTGATCATCTTTCGAAGGTTGATCAGTGCATACCGCATACGGCCCAGGGCCGTGTTGATGCTCACGTTGGTTTGTTCGGCAATTTCTTTAAAACTCAAACCGGCATAATGCCGCATGATCACCACTTCCTTCTGTTCGTCAGGAAGAAAATCGATCAGCATCCGCACCTCGCGGGTAATCTGATCACCCACCAGCACATCTTCCACCGTACCGTCGGCCAGTTTGCGTGAATTGAACAGATCGGTTTCATAATTATCATTGGAAACCACTTTCATCTGCTTTTCTTTGCGGAAATGGTCGATCACCAGGTTGTGGGCAATGCGCATCACCCAGGAAAGAAAACGGCCGTTCTCCTGATATTTTCCCTGGTTCAGCGACCTGATCACCTTAATAAATGTATCCTGGAATATATCCTCGGCCAGCTCCTGGTTTTTCACCAGCAATAATATATAGGTATAGACCTTGCTTCTGTAACGGCGGATAAGAAGTTCGATACCCGAATGATCTCCGTCGAGGAACGCTTCTACCAGCCTGTGGTCATCGGCATGATATTCTTCCAAAACAACCTCCCTTACATAATTTGGTTCAGGGTAAAGATGTTTCGATAGGCGTTCTTTTTTCCGGGTTTGCAATGCTTTGACAGTATGCAATTAAGCGAAAATATTTCGTATTACAAAAAATATTACTTTTGAATTTCGTTAAATTTTGTTAATCATACCCAGAAACAGGAACAATCAAATGCCCAGCAGAACGGCATTATCGAACCATCAGATAGAGATCAGAGGAGCCCGGGTACATAACCTGAAAAATATCAGTCTGGACCTGCCCCGCGACCGGCTTATTGTGATCACAGGCCTGTCGGGCTCGGGCAAATCTTCCCTCGCCTTTGATACCCTGTACGCAGAAGGGCAGCGCCGGTATGTTGAGAGCCTGTCGGCCTATGCCCGGCAATTCCTGGGAAGAATGCAGAAACCGGAGGTGGATCATATCCGCGGACTCCCTCCTGCCATTGCCATCGAACAGCGGGTAAACACGCGGAATCCGCGTTCCACTGTGGGCACCTCAACGGAAATATATGATTATCTCAAGCTGCTCTTTGCCCGTATTGGTAAAACCATTTCACCGGTTTCCAACCACGAAGTAATACGGCATACCGTAACCGATGTGGTGGATTTCATCTTTACCTGGCCGGAAGGAACACGCATGATGATCCTTTCCCCATGCGTGGCCGCTAGAGAATGCTCTCTGGAACAAAACCTGGAAATATTCCTGCAGCAGGGCATCACCCGGTTCGAACTCGACGGGGAGGTCTGTTATATCGAAGATCTGCTGAAAAACCCCGGGGAACTGAAAAATGCACAATCAGTCAATATCGTGATCGACCGGATGGTGGTGGCCCCGGATGCAGATACCCGGAGCCGTATGGGCGATTCGGTACAAACCGCCTTCAACATTGGAAAGGGGCGTTGCCTGGTCAGGGTATATGCCCCGGATGGGATCCGCACCGAAGAATTTTCAAACCGTTTCGAAGCCGACGGAATGGAATTTGAAGAACCCTCGGTCCACATGTTCAGCTTCAATAATCCCATTGGAGCCTGCCCGCGCTGTGAAGGATACGGTAAGATCATGGGCATTGACGAAGATCTGGTTATCCCCAACAAAAGCCTCAGTGTGTATGAAGATGCCATTGCCTGCTGGAAGGGTGAAAAAATGCAGAAATGGAAACGGCGCCTAATCATGAATGCCTCCCGGTTCGGTTTTCCCATCCATGCCCCGTATTACCAGCTATCGGATAACCAGAAACGGCTGCTCTGGACCGGTAACCAGTATTTTAAAGGGCTGGACGCCTTTTTTCAGCACCTGGAGGAAAAGAAATACAAGATCCAGTACCGGGTCATGCTGTCGAGGTACCGGGGCAAAACCACCTGCCCGGTGTGCCGGGGCACCCGGCTGAAAAAGGAAGCAGGGTATGTTAAAATTCACGGGAGTTCAATTCAGGAACTGGTGGATATACCGGCAGACCGGCTGTCCCGTTTTTTCAACGAGCTGAAGCTGGAGCCGCATGAGGAAAAAATTGCCGGGCGCATTCTCACCGAAATCCGCAACAGGCTGGATTACCTGGTAAGAGTGGGGCTGTCATACCTTACCCTGAACCGCCTGTCATCCACCCTGTCCGGAGGAGAATCGCAGCGAATCAACCTGGCAAATGCCCTGGGCAGCAGCCTGGTGGGTTCGTTGTACATTCTTGACGAACCCAGCATAGGGCTCCATCCCAGAGACACCCACCGCCTGATCGAAGTATTGAAACGGCTCCAGCAACTGGGAAATACCGTAATGGTGGTAGAACACGACGAGGAAATCATCCGGTCGGCCGATCATCTGGTAGATATCGGGCCCCTGGCCGGCAGGCTGGGCGGGAAAGTGATTTTCGAAGGAAACTATCGGGAACTGCTCAGGGACAAAAACAGCCTCACAGGCGATTACCTGTCGGGCAGAAAAAGCATCCCCCTGCCCCGTTCGTACAGAAAGTGGAATTCATACATTGAGATAAAGGGAGCCAGGGAACACAATCTCAAGAACCTGAATGTAAAGTTCCCCCTGCATGTCATGACCGTGATCACCGGAGTAAGCGGTTCGGGAAAATCCACTCTGGTTGGCGATATTCTGCTTCCCGCTCTGAAAAAAAGGCTGCAGCAAACCGGTGAACGGGCAGGGGAATTTGATTCCCTAGAAGGGGACCTTCGTGCCATCGGCGCGGTGGAATTTGTTGACCAGAACCCTATCGGAAGATCATCCCGTTCCAACCCGGTAACCTACATCAAGGCGTGGGACGATATCCGCAAGCTGTTTGCCGATCAGCCCGCCTCACGCTACAACGGCCTCAAACCCTCCCACTTTTCCTTCAATGTGGAAGGAGGGCGTTGCGAGGAATGCCAGGGAGAAGGGGTTATCCGGGTGGAAATGCAGTTTATGGCTGATGTGGAACTGGTTTGCGAAAGCTGCGGTGGAAAACGCTTCAGGGATGATGTGCTCGAAGTTCACTACAGGGGAAAAAATATCTATGACGTGCTGCAGCTCACCATCGACGAAGCCATCGAATTTTTCTCGGCCGATCAGGGCCTCGGGCAAAAAATCGCATCCCGGCTGCAGCCACTGGCCGATGTGGGACTGGGATACATCAAGCTGGGCCAGTCGTCCAGCACCCTCAGCGGGGGAGAGAGTCAGCGGGTAAAGCTGGCCTCCTTCCTGGGAAAAGACCACAAAACTGAAAAAATACTTTTCCTGTTCGATGAACCCACCACCGGTTTGCATTTTCACGACATCAACAAGCTGCTGCAATCTTTCCATGCGTTGATCGAACAGGGCCATACCGTGATCATTATCGAACACAACCTGGAAGTGATCAAATCGGCCGACTGGGTAATCGATCTGGGGCCGGAAGGAGGAGAGGAAGGAGGCCGCATACTCTTTGAAGGCACTCCGGCCGGCCTTGCCGGTGCAGGTCATTCCTATACGGGCCGGTTTCTGAAACAGAAAATGGGAGCCGGAGAAGGATAGCCCGGGTATCCTTCTCCGGCAGGCACATAAAAAGAGGCCGCCCTTTCAGGACGGCCTCCGGCAAAAAGGTTAGGTTAGGTTAAGGGTGGTTATTATTTTTCCCTGAAGCCAAACATAATGGCCACACAACCGCTTTCGGCTTCCACAGGATTATCATGCACCGCCAGAACCTTAATGGCAATTTTCAGCTGCTGGCTTGCATCGAGCCGGAAATCCCATATTCTGGCGTAGTTATTGTCTTTATTGCTGTACAGCACGTTCTTGTTGGCGTCGATTACCTCAAATTGTATTTCGGGAAGGGCATCGGATCCGCAGATAGCTATTCTGTATTCCTGATCCGAATAAAATGTTTTATACAATTCGGCTTCTTCTCCTTCGGTCAGTATAGCTACATGATAGTTCCCATCATGAAGATACGGACTCAATTCCATCTTACATATCTTTTTGGCAAATCCTTTACACTGCGCGCTGGCAGCCGAAGGAAAAAGAAAAGCCAGAATGGAAAGCAGAAATATTCCCTGGATCAGTTTTTTCATAACGAAGAATATTTATAATACGAATTCGGTTCTGATGGCTTTCACTTTGTCACTCAGCTCGGCAAAAATTTCGGGGGAGAGACTGGATTGGGTTACCGATTTCAGTGTAGTGACATTGGTCTCTTCATCGTATTCGGGTTGTATCTCTGAAGTAGTCACCTTGATCTTATCGAAAATTTCTTTCAGTTCGTAAATATCTTCCAGTATGGAGGAAACGTCAGCATCCTGCTTGTTTTCCTCCAGCAGTTTGATCACAATATCGAGGGATAGTTTCTGATCAACAATCCTGTCCACCAGTTTATTGCCTTCAAATTCGCTGCGGTTCACCAGTTCGGTGGCAATATACAATCCTTCTATCCAGCCTCCTACCAGCACCATGGCTGCAATGGCGGGACGATCGTTTTCAGTAAGGAATGAACTGGAATTCATGAAAGTTTCCGATATAATATCCATGATCTCATCCCGGTTGTTCACATTTTCTTCCAGCCGTTCGATGGTGGTATTGTCGATCGCGTCCAGTATTCCCAGCCCGTCAGCCATCCGCTTGGCCGCATTCATATAGTTGATGGAGGCCTGGGTTTGATCATACAGGCTGGCGAAGCTGAGGTTACAGGTGTAAATCCCCAGGTTCACGGCCTGGCTTTTCTTGGTATTGTAGTTGGGGGCATTTTCCACCGGATTCAGCAGCCCTGCATCATAGGTTGCCCCGGCCGATTTGATCAGCAGGGCGGTTTCCAGAGGAGAAGGCAGGGAATAGAAAATTTTCTTGGCCTCACTGATATCCTCGAAAATATCCTGGTTCACCTCGGTCATATCCACAGTCACTTCCGTTTCGGGGGTTTTGTTCCCGCCCGATTTGCAGCCGACCAGATACCCGGCAAACAAAATGGCCGGCAGGTATTTTAAAATGGCGGGGGTCAATGAAAGAAGCTTCATAATACGCTGTTTTTTAGTGCAATTGCTTACTGTTTGGACGTATCGTAAAAGTAAAATTAATATTTTTTTTTTAATTACAAAACAGCCTAACTTTGTCCGGCTGTGGTATCCGGGCTTCCGACGAACGGATTTTTTTTCACAAGGTATTACAATTTTCCTTTCTTTGTAAATGATAAGAGGTTTTTTTTCGAAAATGGAATGACCGTAACGGTACAGGAATGCCACGGAAAGACATCCGCAAAATAAGGGAACAGATACGGTCGGGTAACCCGGCCTACGTGATGGAAGGCATCAGAATATGCCGTGAACATGAAGAAACCGACATCCTGAGCGATCTGATCAGGGTGCTGGGTATGGATACGGCCCCTTCGCTGAGGCAGGCTATTCTGGGACTGATCTCCGACCTGAACAGCCAGCTTGCAGTTCCGGTACTGGTGAGGGCGATCAGGGAAAACCCCCGGCATCCCTATCTGCAGGAGATCCTGGCGGCCTGCTGGCAGTCGAGAATGATCTTCCATGAACACATCCCGTTCCTGATCGATCTGATCATTTCGGGAGATTACATGGTCAGCCTCGAATCATTGACCATTCTGGAAAACGCCTCCGAACTGGCCGGCAGGGATATTCTGGAAAAAGAGCTCAACCGACTGGAAACACACATACCCCGGATGAATTCCGATAAGCAGAATCTGGTGAGGGAAATGATCAGAGGGCTTCGTCATCCGGTCTGAGGTAAAAACGGATATCAATGGTGCCCTGAAAAATGCTTCATGAACTGAGAACGTTCATATACCGCCGGATCGGGCAGATTCTTATAGTTCATTTTCCCCCTGAACTCGTCCAGTGACCGGTATGAATGGTCTTTCATCCACTGTTCCACCTGTCGTTTCATAACCCCCAGATACCGGGGCCCCTTTTGGTACAGGACAGAACAAACCTGGGCCACCCGGGCGCCCGCAAGAAGCTGTTTCACAACAGCCATCCCGTCGTGTATCCCGGTGGAAGCAGCCACATCCATTTTCTCCACCATACTGGTAACAATACCCACCCAGCGCAGGGAATGACTGATATCAGACGGCGTACTGAATACACTGGCCGCCGTGAAGTGCATCTTTTCCGGGTCTATATCGGGTTCGTAGAAACGGTTGAAAAGAACCACTCCGTTGACCTTTCTTTTGTAAAGCTGATCCACCAGATACACCAGGTTTGTAAATCCCTGACCCAGTTTGAAAGCCACAGGAACAGAGATACTCTCCCTGATCTTTTCGGCCAGGGAAAAATAGGTCTCTTCCCACGTATGACAGCGAACTTCCGGATCAAGAGGAAGAAAATACATGTTCACCTCAATAGCATCGGCACCCGCTTCCTCCATCCTTCTGGCAAAACCGGTCCATTCGCCGGCAGACACACAGTTCACACTGGCAATAACCGGTATATTCACTTCTTTTTTCACTTTTTCAATCAGGCCGAGATACTGGTCGATGCTGTTATTCTTTGTGTAATACCTGATATAATCTCCTGCTTCGGGATAATCATGGGATGCAGCCAGTTTTCCGGCTTCGTACAGGATCTGTTCCTCAAAAAGGGATTTAAGGACCACGGCGCCCGCACCCTGCTCTTCCATGATCCGGATCTTTTCGGGCTGGCCGGTCAGACCGCTGCTGGCCGCCACAATGGGGGTGGGAAGCTTTAATCCCAGATAGGTAGTTTCCAGTGGATTCATTTTTATGGATATTACAGATTCAATCCAACTAATTAAATGGCACAGCTTCGTTCACCGAAAATCAGGCTTCCTATTCTGACCATGGTGGCCCCTTCTTCCAGGGCTACGGGATAATCGCCCGACATTCCCATGGATATCTCACGAAAACTGTTGTCGTTACGAAAATAATCGTTTTTCAGGGTACGGAAAATCCCCGCCAGCTGCCTGAATTCTTTTCTTACCAGTTCCATACAATCGGTAAAGGTAGCCATGCCCATTACTCCGAGTATCTTCACATGTTTCAATTCCCGGAATTGAGTAGAACCCAGCATTTCCCGGGCTTCCTGCATATCAAGGCCGAATTTGGTCTCCTCCCCGGCAATATGAAACTGAAGAAGGCAGGGAATAATCCGTCCGTTCTTCCTGCCTTCCTTGTTGATCACCCTGAGCAGCTTCATGCTGTCGACCGACTGGATGAGGCTGACAAAGGGAGCCAGGTATTTCACCTTGTTCGATTGCAGGTGCCCCACCATATGCCATTCGATATCAAGTGGCAGGGCCTCTCTTTTCGATACCATCTCCTGCACCTTGTTTTCACCGAATACCCGGTGGCCGGTCTCGTATGCCTGCATGATCTCTTCCGGGGACTTTGTCTTGGAAATAGCCACCAGGGTCACACCCGCAGGCAGTTCCTCTTTCAGATGCCTGATATTTTCTGCAATGTTCACCGGTGTTTCCTGCATCTGTATTCCGCTCCTTTCATTCGAGGCTGTGAACAATCAGTCCGCTTCGCAGTTTGGGCTCGAACCAGGTGGTTTTGGGAGGCATAATATTCCCCGAATCGGCAATCCGGATCAGCTGGTCCATGGAAACAGGATACAGGGCAAATGCCGCCGCCATTTCGCCGCTGTCAACCCTTCGTTTCAGCTCATCAAGCCCGCGTATACCTCCCACAAAATCGATCCGTTTGGAAGTGCGCAGGTCTTCAATACCCAGCAGGGGTTTCAGTACATGATTGGTAAGCACCGTTACATCAAGCACCCCGATGGGATCGTTGGGATCATATGTGCCTTCCTTTGCTGTCAGCGAGTACCATGTTCCATCCAGGTACAGCGAGAAATTATGCAGGGAGGACGGACGGACTGGCTCACTACCTCCGGGTTCTACCAAAAAGGCTTTCTCCAGCTTTTTCAGGAACTCCTCCGGACTGTGCCCGTTCAGGTCTTTCACCACCCGGTTGTAATCAATAATCGAAAGCTGGTTGGAAGGGAAATGCACTGCCAGAAAATAGTTGTATTCTTCTTTTCCCGTATGATGGGGATTTTTGTCCCTCATTTCCTTGCCCACCAGTGCCGCAGCGGCAGTACGGTGATGCCCGTCGGCTACGTAAACATAATCAACCGAAGCAAACAGGTTTACCAGTCTCGATATCACCGCTTTGTCACGGATCACCCAGAAATGATGTCCGAAACCGTCATCTGCCGTAAAATCGTATTCGGGCTCGTGCCGCACGGTTTCGGCAATAATCTCATCAATTTCCTTTACCGGATGGTAAGTAAAAAATACCGGTTCGTAATTCATCCGGCTGACACGGACATGGTTTTTACGGTCTTCTTCCTTGTCGGGGCGGGTCAGCTCATGCTTGCGAATCACATTGTTCATATAATCTTCCACCCCGGCACACCCAACCAGCCCGTACTGTGTACGGCCGTTCATGGTCTGGGCATACACGTACAGGTATTCGTCCGGGTCCTGAAACAGGATACCCTCTGTTACCAGCCGGTCAAAATTCTCCTTGCCTTTTTTGTAGACTTCCGGGCTGTGTTCATCCACTTCGTCTGGCAGGTCAATTTCAGGTTTCACCACATGCAGGAATGAATAAGGATTTCCTGCCGCTTCATTTTTTGCTTCGTTACGATTCAACACATCATACGGTCTGGAGGCGATCAGGGATACTTTTTCCTTCACCGGCCTGATCCCTCTGAACGGTTTTAATATCGCCATAGGTTCTTACGGTTTTTTCTGCTTGTTTACCTGAAAACGTGTGTCTCCTTTTTTAAAATAATCAACAATCTGCCGTGCGGCGGCCACCCCTGCATTGATATTGGCCTCGGCCGTCTGGGCACCCATCTTTTTCGGGGTAAAATAGAACCGGCCTGGAAACTCCTTCTCGAGAAGCTCCCTGTTATCGGGGGCAATATCCGATACATAGCCAAAATCGGGACGTTCCCGGAACATCCGCACCAGCGAATCTTCGTCCACTATTTCCTTTCTGGCCGTATTTACCAGAACGGCTCCCTGAGGCATAAGCGAGAGCAGGGAATAATTCACAGATCCCCGGGTTTCATCGTTCAGCGGCATGTGCAGCGAAACATACTGGCAGGTACGGTACAGTTCTTCCACGCTTGAAAGAAAGATCAATTCTTTCCGGGCCACCTGCTTTTTCTCAACATAAGGATCGACAATATACACGGTCATGTCAAATCCCTGAGCAATACGGGCCACCTGTTTCCCCACATTTCCGAATGCACAGATCCCCAGCTTTTTCCCCTTGAGCTCTGTACCCGGTTTTCCGTTGAACTGATTCCGGGCAAAATACACCATCATCCCCAGGGCCAGTTCGGCCACCGCATTGGCATTCTGTCCGGGTGTGTTCATGGCCACCACTCCCTTGCGGGAAGCTGTTTCCAGGTCAATATTGTCATAGCCGGAACCTGCCCTAACTACCACTTTCAGGGATTTTGCAGTTTCAAGCACTTCGGCATCGACCACGTCACTGCGTACGATCAGGGCATCGACTCCTGCCACAGCCTTGAGCAGCTCAGACTTTTCGGTATATTTTTCAAGCAACTGGAGCTTGTAACCGGCCTCGTCGGCGATCTTCCTGATCAGATCGACGGCCTCCGGAGCAAAAGGTTTTTCGGTTGCTACCAGAATGGTTTTCATAATAATATTAAATTTATTTTATATATTATTTAATTTATATTTTATATTATTAATATCTTTGTTAATAATATTTAAATTATTTTTAATATTACTTAACTTTACTTTCTTCATATTCTTTCATAGTATCGGCCAGCAGCTTCACGCTTTGAAGTTCAAGGGCATTATAGCACGAGGCCCGGAAACCGCCCACCGAACGGTGGCCTTTAATCCCTACAATGCCTTTTGCAGCAGCATAGCTGATAAAGTCGGGCTCCAGTTCCTTGTATTCCGGTTTCATTACAAAGCAAATATTCATGCGCGAACGATCTTCCTGAACAGCTGTCCCCACGAACATGCGGCTTTCGTCAATGGTTTTGTACAGAAGGTCGGCCCGGGCTTTGGCGAGTTTCTCCATTTCTTTCACACCGCCCATATTTTTTACCCACAGGAGGGTTTCTCTCACGGCATATATGTTAACCACGGGAGGAGTATTGAACATGGAACCCTTTGACAGATGGGTTTCATATTTCAGGATCCTGGGGATGGGTCTGTCGGCCACTTTTTCCAGCAGTTCATCCCGGATAATGATAAACGTTACACCTGCAGGGCCCATATTTTTCTGGGCACCTCCATAGATCATGGCATATTTGGAAACATCCACCGGGCGGCTGAGGATATCAGACGACATATCGGCAATAAGGGGAACGGGCGAATCGGGATCGGTAAGCAGTTCTGTACCGAAAATGGTGTTATTGGTTGTAATATGGAAATAATCGGCATCTTCAGGAATGCGATATCCTTTGGGAACATAGGTGAAGTTTTTGTCTTCACTGGAAGCCAGCACATCCACCTGTCCGAACACTTTGGCCTCCCTGATGGCATTGCCGGCCCAGGTTCCGGTATGCAGATAGGCAGCCTTAGTTTTCAGGAAGTTCATGGGAATCATGGCAAATTGCAGGCTGGCCCCTCCCCCCAGGAACAGGACCGAATATCCCCTTGGAACATCGAGCAGCTCTTTCAGCAGGTTCATGGCATCTTCTATCACAGCCTCAAAATCTTTTCCCCGGTGGGAAACTTCCATGACGGACATTCCCGATTGATTCAGTTCACGTACGGCATTTGCGGTATTTTCAAGTACCGGTTCCGGAAGTTTGCAGGGACCCGGATTAAAAATGTGTTTTTTCATGGCAAAAGAATATTTGGGTTAGTTGAATAATGATTTATTCGGCTTTGTAAAAGGGCATTTTCACCACTTCGGCTTCCAGGCTTTTGTTCCTTACCTGAATAAAAAGCCTTGTGCCCGGCGATGCCAGGGGAACCTCAACATATCCCATTCCGATGCCTCTGTTCAGCATGGGCGACATGGTACCGGAGGTCACTTCGCCCACCTGTTTCCCGGAGGCATCCATAATAGGATAATGCTGCCTCGGTATCCCTCTTTCCAGCAATTCAAAACCCACCAGTTTTCTTTTCACCCCTTCTTTCTTCTGTTTTTCCAGAAATTCCCTGTCGATAAAATCATTCCCTTCCACAAACCGGGTAATCCACCCCAGGCCTGCCTCCAGAGGCGAGGTAGTATCGTCAATATCATTCCCGTAGAGGCAAAAACCCATTTCCAGCCTCAGGGTGTCCCTGGCAGCCAGGCCGGCCGGTTTGATTCCCTCTTCTTTTCCGGCATCAAAAACGGCATCCCATATTTCCCCGGCGTATTCATTGGGGAAATACAGTTCGAACCCACCGGCTCCGGTATATCCGGTGGCCGATATAATCACATCTTTTACACCTGCCAGTTCACCTACCACGAAGGTATAATATTTTATGCCGTCCAGATCAACCGGTGTCAGTTTCTGCAACACGTTTGCAGCCAGGGGTCCCTGTACTGCCAGCTGGGAGGTTTCTGCAGAAGCATTGATCAGCCGGGCCCCCTCCTTATTCTGTTCGTTCACCCACTTCCAATCCTTCTCAATATTGGCTGCATTGACTACCAGCAGATACTCTTCGGGTCCGAACCGGTATACCAGCAGGTCATCCACAATTCCTCCCCTGCCGTTGGGAAAACAGGTATACTGCACCTTGCCGTCGTGCAACCGGGCCAGGTCGTTGGAAGTAAGCCGCTGCACCAGGCTGTATGCATTCGGACCTTTGCACCAGAATTCTCCCATATGCGATACATCGAACACTCCCACCCCTTTTCTTACGGTACGGTGTTCATCCATCACGCCTGAATATTCCACGGGCATCAGATAGCCGGCGAAAGGCACCATTCTGGCGCCCAGGGCGGTATGCTTGTTTGAAAGAGCTGTTTTTTTCATAAACAGGAAAAAATGATACGTTTCTGAACAAATGTACCAATTTTTCGCTGGAAAAAAGACAGAAGAAAATCAGTTTTTCCCCGGAAGCGGGTTGTTTCAAAACACACAGAAAGGGGATTATGGCAAAAGGCCCGCCGCAGAACCGGCAGGCCTTTCATGACCGGTAAGTAAGAACGGGTCGCAGATCCGGCTACTTGCTGAGAATTTCAAATTCCACCCGTCTGTTCCGGGCCCTTCCCTCTTCCGTATCATTGCTGGCAATGGGACGGGTATAGGCATACCCCTTATATTCCAGTCTTGACGGGTCAATCCCGCTGGTTATCAGATAATCCACCACTGCTTTGGCCCGGGCTTCCGAAAGACGGGTATTGCTTTCAAGCGAACCGATATTATCGGTATGCCCCGAAACCTCAATGCGCATTGTGGAATTGGTGGTCAGCAGCTTAAACACCCGGTTCAGCTCAGGGTATGATTCGGGAGTAAGCTTTGCCGAATTAAACTCGAAGAAGATGTTTTTCAGGATCACCGTTTCACCCACCTGTAACTTTTTGAGGAAAAAATTCCTGATCAATTCTTTTTCATCGGAGTTTTTCGGCAGGTCGATCACATCCAGGTAGAGCATATATCCTTCCGAAGTAATTTCCACCCCATAACTTTTCCTTTCGGTAAGGGTAAAGCGGAAATTACCTGTCTGAGGATTGGAAATGGTTGTGGCGATCACCTGGTTCCTGTCCAGATCGATCAGATCAATCTTGGCAGCCACCGGGCTGGTGGTGCCTTCTTCCAGTACGGTACCCAGCAGCCGGAAGGTGGTATCCACGGGAGGAGCTGCCTGTTCAACAATTCTTACGGTATCTTTAACCACCATCACCACTGTATCCACCTTCGGCTCCGGTTCGGGTTCTTCAACCACTTCCTGTTCAGGTTCGGGAGAAGGCAGATACCTGATGCGGTAAATATCCTTCCAGCCAAGATTGGATTCCAGGGTAGCTGAATAATAGGCAATGGCGGTATCGGGAGTGGTTTTATAGAACACCTCATCTCCCGGGGTATTGACGGGATAACCCAGGTTGACGGGCGGCGCCCATTCCCCGTTTTCATCCCTTACGGTCATAAATACATCATATCCACCCATGGTATTGTGCCCCTTCGAACTGAAATACAGGGTATCGCCCGAAGGCGTGGCGTGCACGCCCTCCTCATCCCGGGGAGTATTGACCACCTGACCCAGGTTCACGGGATCGGTCCATTTGCCTTTTTCGTCCCGCCGGCTGTAGAAAATATCTTTCCCGCCGTAGCTTTCTTTCGGAAAAGCAGAAACAAAAAACAATTCTGTCATTTCGCGGTTGAAAGTCAGGGAAGTTTCCTTGTAGCGGGTATTGAATATACCTGAAAGCCTCCGCGGAGACTGCCATTTATTCTTCACATTCAGCGAGGAATACAGGTTTCCCCCTTTCTTCTTGCCAATATACAGGTACAGTTCCTGGTTATCGGGTGCCAGATAGAGGGCCGATTCGTTTCCTTTGCTGTTGACCGGCTTGCCCAGGTCCTCGGCCTTTTCCCATGAAGTGCCGTTATAATAGCTGTAGTAAATATCTTCATAGTATTTGTTGTCGAGGGGATGTCGCCGGTCATGACCCTCGAAAGGCCTTCGTGAGGTAAAATACATACGGGCTCCTGTTGACGACAACACCGGATTGTAATCGTCATACGACGAATTAATGTTTCCACCCAGGTTTGTGATTTCCACCCTGAGGGTATCCTGTACCAGTTCTTTTCCGTTCCTGCATTCCTGTATCCATTTTTCCACATCCAGATCGAGCCGCTTTCTCTCTTTCTCACTCAGGCTGTCGAGATAGGTCCGGTACCCGATAATGGCTTCATCGAACATCATATTGTAATGACAGGCACGGGCCATCATCAGCGGGAGTTCAGGCGTCAGCATTTCATCGAATTCGGAGGCAATCTGAAAATACCGGAGTGATTCCCTGGGCTTATCGGAATACAGATAAGCCACCCCCAGTTTGAAGTTCAGGGCCGGGTCGAATTCATTGTATGATTTGGCCTGCAGGTAATGTTGAATGGCCAGGTCGAAGGTGCCAATCCCTTCCCTGAACCATTTATCCCCGGCACGGATATGATTCCAGGCTTGATCGAACCCCTGGGGCTCCTTCATGAAATCCGATCGTTTTATCTTCAGAAAAGGCTGGGCCGGCAATGATTCAGCCATTATGAACAGCCCAATACAGAGCAACGAATGCAGTATTAACGATTTTCTCATCTTAACATGCGTTTGTTGTGATTCAGATACACGTAAACGTTTTAAAAGTACTAATTTTTTCTTCCCCTGCTGGCAGCATGCCGAAAAATAAAAGAGAACAATATTATAATGTGTATTGTTATCAGTATATCTTTACGAAAAAAAGCGGGGAAGGTTATTATCAGGTTGTTTTTGAGGATATGAAAATATTTATTATTTTTAGATAATATCAATTTTTGTTACTTTCAATTGTTCATGACGCAAACATCATGAACTTGTTTATCTTTTAATCTTATTTTATGACCGGAAAGGAATCATTGGTAAATTTGAAGTATCTTGAGGAAATGACGGGGGGAAGCAAGGAACTGGTAAAGGAAATGATCGATATTTTCATCAGCCAGGTACCTGAATTCATTGAAGAAATGAGGGAACTGCATAAGAAAAATGACTGGCATTCGCTCGGATTGCTTGCTCACAAGGCCAAATCATCGGTGGCTATTATGGGCATGGAGGAACAGGCAGCCAGACTGAAAATGCTGGAGCAACTAACAAAGGAAGGAAAGGAAACCGGGCAATACGAAAACTATATCAACCAGTTTGAGAAAAACTGCCTCAGGGCAATTGAGGAACTGCAACTGGTGAAAAACAACCTGTAAACCCATTAACATGAGCGGTAATCTGCTGAAAACCGAAAAAATTGACAACATTGACGTAGTTTCCTTCGAAAATGTGAAAAAGTTCAATGCGCTGATTTCAGAACCGGTAAAGGAAGAGCTTACGAGTTTTTTCAACAAACCCAATACCAGGCTGATTCTTAACCTGGAAGGCATCAATTACATTGACAGTTCCGGTTTCGGGGTATTCCTTTCCGTCATGAAAACCGCCAACAACAATTACGGCCATTTCAAGTTGTGCAATATCTCCCCTGAAGTAATGGAATTATTCAAGCTTCTTCAGCTGCATAATATTTTCGAGATTTACGACGATCTGGAAGACTGCCTGAAAAGTTACAGTTAAAAAAGAAGCAGGTACTCCTATAAAAAAATCCGGCTGGCTGCCGGATTTTTATTTTTCCTCTTTTTCTTTTTCCTGAACAGGGGCATTACGGAAAACAATCCCGTCTTTTCCGCCATCGATCACAATGTTACAGTCTTTGCTGATCTTTCCGTTCAGGATGGTACGGGCCATTTCATTCAATACCTGCCGCTGGATGATCCGTTTGATCGGCCGGGCACCGAACTGGGGATCATATCCCCGGGCTGCAATCAGCGCCACGGCTTCATCGGTGTAGCGGGCATGCACCTGATTTTTCTCCAGCATGGTTATCACCTGATCCATTTGCAGGCGCACGATCTGCCGGATCTCTTCCTCAGTAAGCGGATTGAACACAATGATTTCGTCAACCCTGTTCAGAAATTCAGGACGGATGCTCCGTTTCAGCAATTCGAGCACTTCAACGCGGGATTTTTCTATCAGTTCACCCCGGTTCTCACGGGTCATTTTTCCGAGGTATTCCTGGATAATATGCGAGCCCACGTTGGATGTCATGATAATGATGGTATTCTTAAAGTTAGCCGTACGCCCCTTGTTATCGGTCAGCCGTCCGTCGTCGAGCACCTGGAGCAGGATATTGAACACATCGGGGTGGGCCTTTTCGATCTCATCGAGCAGGACCACCGAATACGGCTTACGCCGCACCGCTTCAGTCAGCTGTCCCCCTTCGTCGTATCCCACATATCCGGGAGGTGCCCCGATCAATCTAGACACCGAATGACGCTCCTGGTACTCCGACATATCGATACGGGTCATGAGATTTTCATCATTGAAAAGAAACTCCGCCAGGGCACGGGCCAGTTCGGTTTTTCCCACACCGGTGGTACCCAGGAAAATAAACGACCCGATGGGCCGGCGGGTATCCTGCAACCCTGCCCGGCTTCTCCTGACAGCATCGGCCACAGCAGCAATGGCTTCATCCTGACCCACCACCCGCCGGTGCAGTTCATTTTCCAGGTGCAGCAGTTTTTCCCTTTCACTCTGGAGCATTCGGCTCACGGGGATACCTGTCCATTTCGAAACCACCTCGGCAATATCTTCGGAACTCACTTCTTCTTTGATGAGTGGCGAGTCGCCCTGTTTCTCCTGCAATTTTTTATTCAGATCCACAATCCGTTGCTCGGCGTCCTTGATCTTACCGTACCTCAATTCAGCCACCCGGCCATAGTTGCCCTCACGTTCAGCTTTTTCCGCCTCGAAACGCATACTCTCCACCTGCTCCCTGATTTTCTGGATTTCCTCCACCAGTTTGCGCTCTTCCTCCCACTTGGCCCGCAGATGGTTCCTTTCATCATTCAGGTTGGCCAGTTCACTCTCGAGGGCTGAAAGTTTTTCCCTGTCGCCTTCGCGTTTGATGGCTGCCCTTTCAATCTCCAGCTGTTTTACGCGGCGTTCTATTTCATCAATCTCCTCGGGGAGGCTGTTCATTTCCAGCCGGAGCCTCGATGCCGCCTCATCGATCAGGTCAATGGCCTTGTCGGGAAGGAATCTTTCGGTGATATACCGCTGTGAAAGTTCCACTGCGGCAATAATGGCTTCATCCCTGATCCTCACTTTATGGTGATTCTCATACCTTTCTTTCAGGCCCCTGAGGATGGAAACCGCGCTGGCGGTGTCAGGCTCATCCACCATTACGATCTGGAACCTGCGTTCCAGAGCCTTGTCTTTTTCGAAATATTTCTGGTATTCGCCCAGGGTGGTGGCCCCGATGGCCCTGAGTTCACCGCGGGCCAGGGCGGGTTTCAGAATATTGGCCGCATCCATGGCTCCTTCACTTTTCCCGGCGCCTACCAGGGTATGGATCTCGTCAATAAACAACACGATTTGTCCGTCTGATGCCACCACTTCTTTCACTACAGCTTTGAGCCTTTCCTCGAACTCGCCCTTGTATTTTGCACCGGCCACCAGGGCTCCCATATCCAGGGAATACACCTGTTTGGTTTTCAGGTTTTCGGGCACATCACCCTTCACAATGCGGTGTGCCAGTCCTTCGGCAATGGCTGTTTTCCCCACACCAGGTTCGCCGATCAGGATCGGATTGTTTTTGGTACGGCGGGAAAGGATCTGCAGGATCCGCCTGATCTCGTCATCCCTCCCGATCACGGGGTCCAGCTTGCCGGTCCGGGCCATTTCATTCAGGTTGATGGCAAACCGGTTCAGGCTGTCGAAGGTATCTTCAGCCGTCTGGCTGTTCACTCTGGCTCCTTTTCTGAGCGACTCAATGGCCTGCATGAGAGCTTTTTCGGTTATCCCCTGATCTTTCATCATTCTGGATACCTGGTCGTTGCCGGCCAGTATGCCCAGAAGGATGTGTTCCACTGACACAAACTGGTCGCCCATAGACTTCGATTTGCTGAGAGCCTGCTGCAGGGCTTTGTTGCTGGCCTGCGACAGATACGGCTCGCCTCCGGAAACCCTGGGGTATGATTGCAGAATGCTGTCAAGAACCTGCTCCAAAGCCGATTCGGAAATCTGCAGCTTGCCCAGCAGGTAAGATGAAATATTTTCACCATGGTGCAACACTCCCTTCAGCAAATGTCCGGGCTCTATGGCCTGATGCCCGAACCCCTCGGCAATCTGAAACGCATGTTGTACAGCTTCCTGTGCTTTTATTGTGAACTGATTCAGGTTCATATCTGTTAATTTTATATATTATTGAATAGCTTTTCCGTATTCTTTTAAGAATAATATCAAATGCATTGCCATGGTGATGAAGCGGGATATTTCTGTAATATTGGCGTAGATAATCCGGTTCGACCGGTCATTTTGACACCCGGATGAAAGACGGCAACAAACGTCTCATACGGATTTTTCGTACTTTTGTCACGAATATCAGACAATGAAAAACAAAGGGTTACATATTATTCTCATGATCAAGGTTGTGTTGCTGCTGTACGTGCATGGAGCCAGGGGACAGCAGGGATCGAACAACCTGTATTTTGCCGATCCCGATCAGGAGAAAGTGACCCTTCCATTCCGGTTCATCAATAACCTCTCGATCATTCCTCTCTTCATCAACAATTCCGACACCCTCTTCTTTGTGCTGGATACCGGCCTTACAACTGCCATTCTCACGGAACTGTCACTGAGTGACAGTCTTTCTCTTGAATACAGCCGGAGGGTCAGGCTGAGCGGCCTGGGGGAAGGCGAACCCATCCAGGCTCTTCACTCCACTGGCAACCGGTTCAGTATACACGGTATTGTGGGGTACAATCAGGACATGTATGTTCTGCTGCAGAATATATTTAATCTGTCCTCCCTGCTGGGAACCCGGGTACATGGGATTGTGGGCTACGATCTGTTCAATAATTTCATTATTGAAATGAATTACTCCCGACGGCTGATCACCCTGCACAATCCGATCTTTTATGAACCGAAATATACAAGAAACAGCATCACCCTCCCCCTGGAAATGCAGGGGACAAAACCTTTTATCACGGCAGAGATTGAACAGGAGGACGGATCCCGCATCAACGTCAAACTGCTGGTCGATCTCGGAGCAAGTCATGCCCTGTGGCTTGATCCCCACACCGACGAAAGGATCCGTTTGCCAGAAAAAACCGTTGAAACCTATCTGGGTACCGGCCTGAGCGGTCAGATTCACGGAGTACTCGGCAAGATCAACAAGCTCATCCTGGGGCCTTATGTTTTAAACGAACCCATTGTGGCTTATCCCGATTCACTCTCCACCGCACTTGCTACAAGACTGGGAGACCGGAACGGAAGCATCGGTTCAGAAGTGCTGAGGCGGTTCAATGTGGTCATAGACTACCCGAACAAAAAACTGACGCTCTCTCCGAATCGCTCATTCCGGGACCGATTCAGGCAGAATATGAGTGGTATTGAAATAGAGTCGACTATACCGGGATTGCCATACTATCAGATCACCTATATCAGAAAAAATTCTCCCGCCGACCGGGCCGGGTTGAGACGAGGCGACGAGATTATTTCCATCAACGACCAGTCGGCACTGAGTATGACCATAAACGAAATTTATGATATTTTTGAAAGCAAACCGGGGCGTAAGATTAAGATGACGGTTCGCCGCAGGGGTGAAAAGTTTAAAACAATATTTTTTCTCGAAGACTGGCTGTAATCAGTAAATTAACCCTATCACCGGAATGCCTGCCGCCGCCGGTTATTTCAAAAAATCATCAAAATAGTCAGAAATCTTGTTCATCAGATGTACACGGTCGCTCCCCCTGATATTATGCGGATGAGTTGGATACACGAAATAATCGGGCTGGGTTCCCGCCTGGATGCAGGCACGCAGGAAGGTAAGAGAATGCTGCCACACCACAACATCATCAAGAGCCCCGTGGATCAGCAGCAATCTGCCCCTGAGATCACCCGCCAGTGACTTCAGATCCGACCGGGCATACCCTTCCGGATTTTCGTCGGGAGTGTCCATGTACCTTTCCCCGTACATCACTTCGTAAAATTTCCAGTCGGTTACGGGTCCGCCGGCAACACCCACCTTGAAAACCCCGGGATGCCGAAGCATCAGCGACAGGGTCATGAAGCCACCATAGCTCCATCCGTGCACCCCCATACGGGCCGTATCCACCCAGGAGTGTGTTTTGAGCCACTCGATCCCCCGCATCTGGTCTTCTACCTCTGTTTCTCCCAGTCTCCGGTGAATGATACTTTCAAAATCCATTCCCCGGTTGGCCGAACCCCGGTTATCGAGGGTAAAAACCGTATATCCCCTCTGGGCCATATAATGCGGCCATAGTCCCGATTGTGCCAGCCATCCGTTTGTCACCAGCTGGGCATGAGGTCCGCCGTAAACATATACCACCACCGGATATTTCTTTTCAGGATCAAAGGGCACCGGTTTGATCAGCCGGTAATACAGGGGGGTAACCCCGTCACCGGCCGTAATGCTTCCCACTTCAATATCTCCCAGGGCATACTCCTTCAAAGGATTATCCGATTTTTTCAGGATCCTGCCTTTTCTATTCCCGGTTCCTGTAAGGGCGGTAACCAGTGGCGTGTCAATGTTCGACCAGGTATCGAGGAACCAGGTACCGTCGGCATTCAGAAGGGCCTGATGGGTTCCGGGTTCGGCAGTGAGACGTTTCAGGCGCCCCCCGGCCGTAGAAACCGTATATACCTGTCTTTCCAGCGGACCGGCTTCGGTGGCCTCGAAATAAACATTACCGCCTTTCCTGCCGAACCCCAGCAAGCGCGTTACTTCCCACTCTCCCCGGGTAATCTGGTGGATAAAGCCTTCCTGAAGATCGTACAGGTACAGATGATTGTAACCGTCTCTTCTCGATTGCCATACGAAACGGGTGGAGCTTCCGGGAAGAAATAATGCCGGATGCTGAGGCTCCACATACCGTTCATCGCATTCCTCGAAAAGGGTCTTCACGAAACTCCCGTCAGATGCATCATAAAGCTTCATTTGCATGTGATTCTGTTCCCTGTTAAGATGGGCAACAAGAATATACTTTTCGTCCGGAGTCCATGCCAGATTGGTTAGATATTGCACGGCAGGCTCCCCTGTTTCAAGATACAGAATTTCATCTGTTTCCGCATGATACACCCCTACTTTCACCACCTCGCTATCCATCCCCGCCATGGGATACCTTACAGGTTCGGGGGTAGCTACCCGGGTCATAAAGTTCACAATGGGATATTCCGTTACGTTTCGTTCATCCTTCCGGTAAAAGGCAAGAGATTTCCCGGAAGGGCTGAAGAACAGCCCCCCGGAAATGCCGAATTCGTTGCGGTGGACCGACTGGCCATATACCACTCCGTCGATCGAATCGGTACTGATTCTAACTCTTTTTCCGCCGGCATGATCAACATAGAGCTGGTTCCCGCGGGTCCATGCCATAACCTGACCGCCGGGCGCCATTTCTACCGTGCCGGCATCCTGCGGTATATTGATTACGGAAAGCACCTTTTCCCCGGTCATATCGGCACGGCAGAAAACCGAAGAAGTGCGGAAAGCAATTATGTTCGGACCTTCCCATTCAAAACGGGGGATCCCGGAAACCTCCTCAAGCTTTCGTCTGCCGAGCATCCTGTTGAGGTCTTCCAGGGTAAAGGCAACCGTTTTGCCAGAACCATTCACCGACGATTCATATACCGTATCGTTTTCCACCCAGGTAAACGTATCCGGGCTGCGCCATTGCAACTGTCTGAGCCGCGCGGGAGACAAGGCACCGTACCCGCCAAGCACGGCTTCTTCCATGGTAAACAGCTTACCCTGCCCGGCGGCAGGGCCTGTCAAAATAAAAAGCAGGAAAGGAAACAGAATATGTTTCTTCATGATTCGAGTAAATTTAAGAAGCAATAATAATGACCGTTTCTGATTTTTCAAAGAATAAAAAATGCAGATCGGAAAAGAAAGTAAAAGGGTTTTACTAAATTTAGCCTCAAAACCCGGAAAAAGAATCATTCTGACTGATGAGTGAAAAGATATTAAAAGCCCTGATGCAACTTTTCGCGATCATCGCCCGTCCGGAAAGCAATACCCTGGACAGGAGATCGGTCGTCGAATCGTTGCTGAAACGACAGCTCAACCAGGAACTGGTGAAAGAATACCTGATGGTATTCGACGGTTATTACAGCATCCATCAGGACCGGCAGAAAGAAAAAGACAAGAGAAAACACCGGATTAGTTCCAGTTCGGTACGTGTACTGAAGATATGCACTGAGATTAATGACGAACTCACAACCCGGCAGAAGATCATCGTTCTGTTTCAGTTACTCGAGTTTTCCAAATCAGACGGCGATACCGTAACCGATCAGGAACTGGAGTTCATCAAAACCGTGGCCGAAACCTTCAACATACCCGAAGATGAATACATCAGGCTGAAAGGTTTTGTGCTGTACCCTTTCGAACAGATACCCAATTCATCCCGGGTAATGCTGATCGACAACAACAAGAAATTCGCACATCCCAAGGTGAAGCATATTTATGCTGAATCGATCCAGGGGCAGATCAGGATCCTGAATGTGGAGATCGCCAACATGTATCTGGTAAGGTATATAGGGCAGAGCGAATTGTATATGAACGGGCAGTTGATTCAGCAGGACAAGGTATATGTATTCAATACCGGGTCGTCGATCCGCGATCCGAAAAGCAAACCCATTTACTACGGGGATGTGATCAGCCAGTTTGTAGCCGAACTGCAGGAATCGAGGATTGTATACGAAGCCAGGGAAATAGAATATCATTTCAGCGGGGGCAAGGTGGGTTTGCACCGCATGAGTTTTGAGGCCGAATCGGGACGTCTGATCGGGATTATGGGAGCCAGCGGGGCAGGTAAATCAACCCTGCTGAATGTACTGAACGGCAGCAACAACCCTTCGAATGGCCAGGTGATTATCAACGGCATGGACATTCACAGGGAAAAAGAAAAGGTGGAAGGCCTCATCGGGTTCGTTTCGCAGGATGATCTGCTGATCGAGGAACTTACTGTTTACCAGAACCTGTATTACAATGCCAGATTGTGCTTCGACAATTATACGGAAGAAGAACTGGTGGAAGCGGTAATCAGGGTACTGCAAAACCTCGGCCTATATGAAATCAAGGACATACAGGTTGGCACTCCTCTTAATAAAAAGATCAGCGGTGGGCAGCGAAAAAGGCTGAATATTGCCCTGGAACTGATCAGGGAACCGGCGGTTCTGTTCCTCGACGAGCCCACCTCGGGATTGTCAAGCCGGGATTCGGAAAATATCATGGACCTGCTGAAGGAACTGACCCTGAAGGGGAAGCTGGTATTCGTCGTGATCCACCAGCCTTCGTCGGATATATTCAAAATGTTTGACAAGCTGCTGATTCTTGACACCGGTGGTTACCTGATTTACGACGGAGATCCCATCGAATCGATCATTTATTTCAAGTCGAGAATCCATCACGCCAACTGGAATGAAAGCGAATGCCACGTATGCGGGAATGTCAATCCGGAACAGATATTCAACATTGTGGAAGCCAATGTGCTGGATGAATACGGCAAAGTTACCCCCACCCGGAAAATCAGCCCGGAGGAATGGAATGAATACTACCAGGAGTTTGTAAAAAATACCCGGAAAAAACTGAAACCGTCTGCCGATATTCCAAAAATATCTTTCAAAATACCCAATAAATTAAAGCAGTTCAGGGTATTTGTCCAGCGCGATATTCTTTCGAAACTGGCCAATGTACAATACCTGTCCATTACTTTTCTGGAAGCCCCGATACTGGCACTGCTGCTTTCGTTTCTTATCAAGTATTATGATGTGGGGGCAGGGAATGAATACGGATATACCCTGTTCAACAACAGCAATATCCCGGTATACCTTTTTATGGGTGTGATCATTGCCATTTTTATGGGATTGAGTGTAAGTGCAGAAGAGATCATCAAGGACCGGAAAATCCTGAAGCGGGAAGCGTTTCTGAATCTGAGCTGGGGAAGTTATGTCATGTCGAAGGTAACAGTCCAATTTTCCATTTCGGCCATTCAGGCCCTGACTTTTGTATTGATAGGAAACAGCATCATCGAGATCAGGGGCATGTACTGGCATTACTGGCTCATCTTGTTCAGTTGCTGGGCTTCGGCCAATCTGATGGGCATGGTCATATCCGACAGTTTCAAGACCGTGGTTACCATTTACATCCTGATTCCCTTTCTGGTCATTCCCCAGATTATACTAAGCGGGATTATTGTTAAGTATGAGAAGCTGAACCCGGTTATTTCGAATCCTAAGACTATTCCCTGGTATGGAGAGCTGATCACCGCCCGCTGGGGTTATGAGGCCCTGGCCGTGCATCAGTTCAAGGAAAACGCTTTCGAAAGGAATTTCTATGACATTGACAAGATCAGAAGCAATGCCGATTTCAAAAAGCTTTACTGGAGCACCAGCATGGATAACAAGCTTGATCAGATAGAGATGAACCTGGCCGACCCGGGAAAAGAGGAAGTTCTGAAGAAAGACCTGAAGCTGGTAAGGAATGAAATTGGCAAGGAACTGGCCCGCAATCCCCTGATCCCGTTCGATCATATGGAACAGTTGTACCCTGACCGGATCACCCCCGAAGTACTGGATTCTGCCAGAACCTATATTGAAACCGTCAGGGTATACAACCGGAAACGTTCCAATGCCGCCCTGCAACGGCGGGATGAAATTATTCAGGATATGATGAGCCGCCTGGGCAGGGAAGGGTTCAATCAGTTACAGCGCAACCATAAAAATGACCGGCTAACCGAATTTGTTACCAATGCCAACGAAACCAGCCGGATTATCGAATACAGGGACGACCTGATCCAGAAAATGGATCCCATTTATATGGACCCGGAACATCCCTTTATCAAAGCCCATTTTTATGCCCCGCAGAAAAAGTTATTCGGATATACCATCAATACCTTCTGGATGAACCTGGCTGTGATCTGGATAATGACCGCTATTTTCCTCATCGCATTGTATTACCGGTGGCTGAAAAAGTTCCTCGATTTTGCGGAACGGTTAAGCAGCCGGTTTTCCAGCCAGGAAGATGTTGAGGAAATATAAAAATGCATGTCTCGACAAAGGAACATGAATCAGGAATAAAAAGAAAGAGGCTGCCCTTGTGAGACAGCCTCCTTTTATTTCCCGGCAACACCGCGTAAATATCATTATTCTACAATCTCTATCATTTTAAAAGGTATACGAATGATCGATTCATAATCCTCTCCTGCTTCAAGCATATCCTCATCGTCTTCCTCATAATACCAGTTGATCTCCACTTCGTTTTTGGCCTTGTGAATAGCCTCCAGCTTTTTGAAAACATCCAGGATGCATTTGGAAGAGCTCGTATTGAAGTATTCCAGCTGGATATTCACCACCGTTTTATCCAGCGGATTTTTCTTGTATTCTTCCAGCCAGTCAACCAAAGGCTTGTAAAACTCAATGGAGTTTTCAGGAATGGATCTCCCTTTGATCTCGATAATTCCCTCTTCCGCATTGAATTTTACCGACGGGGTCTTGGGTGTTCCCTCAATGTTAATTGGTTCCAGTTCCATATGTGATGCAATTTATTTTATTATGATTTTTCAGAGACAAAAACATCCAGGTTGAAAAAATAGTAATCATTATTGAAATTATGAAAAACATAATTCAGTTTATTACCGGTTTTACGGGCAATATCCACCAGGCCGAGTCCTCCTCCTCCCTTGTCTGATATTTTCTGGTGATTCAGTATAAATTTGTACATGTCTTTCAGCTCTTCCCTGGAAAGTGAATTGATCTTGTCAATCTTGTCTTTCAGGTATTTGATCTTTTCCGACCTGATAAAATTCCCGGTGGCAATCTTATAGGAATCGTCTACCCTGGAAACCACCAGCACTCCGTACCTGCTTTCGTATTCATCCCTGTAATCCTCGGGCAGATCATCTATGTGATGATACAGGTTTTGAAGGCTTTCCACCAGTACATTATAGACCTTCTTCCTGAGCTTTGCATCTTCATTGTACTCCTGAAGCTTGCCCTCCACAACATCCAGGGCATGGTTGATGATTTCCGTGGTAATACTGCCCTTATATAAAAGAAGCACTTGCCCTCCGTCCAATTCCTTGAAGAAATCGTCAACATTGAAGCCCATCTCAGGATGTTGTTGTTCCTTGCTCAATGTAAAAGTATAGAAAATAAATCATTAACTGAACAAATATAAAAAAAATTCCAACTTATCAGAGTTCACCTTTTCACCCGTTGACATTTGCTGTCATTTTTTTTCTATCTGTTCTTCCCGGTATCCGCTATTATTCTGTGACCGGCAACGTCCCCCAAAGGTTGCTTCGAATATCCGGTTTTTTACGAAAGTCTGGAACTTTTTGACGAACCGGTATCATTCCCGGAGCCGTTATTTCCCGATTTCCGTGTCCCCGGATACAGATCATAACCGTAAAAATAACTTTCCAGCGGTCCGTTATAAAGGGTATAGCGCCTGGTGGGTTTCAGTCCCAGGGCCTTGAGTGCTTCCCGGTTCGATGAAAAGATCCAGGCTCTGTAACCAGTAAATTTATGCTTGAGAACATTTCCCACCTCAGAGTAAAAACTGAGCTGGTTGTTCATCTTCAGCCTTTCACCGTAAGGAGGATTCATAATGATCGAGCCTTCGGGAGCGGGTTTAACCAGTCCGTCAAAAGGTTTATGAGCAAGCCTGATGTGTCTCCGCAGGCCGGCACGTTCTGCATTCCGGGCGGTGATATCAATTGCGGCTGCGGAAATATCCCCTCCCAGCAGGAGGGGTGCCTCGTGTAATTCATCCTCATGGGCCCTGTTAACTACTTCGCGCCAGAGATCAGGGTCATGATTCTTCCAGTTCTCGAAGGCAAACGCCCTGCGCCTGTAACCGGGGGGAATATTCAAAGCCAGGCGGGCAGCTTCCAGCAGGATGGTTCCCGATCCGCACATCGGATCAATGAACGGCGTGCGCCGGTCCCACCCCGAAAACATCACCAGAGCAGAGGCAAGCACCTCATTCAGGGGAGCATCCACCTGTTCGGCACGATACCCGCGCTGGTGCAGGGACTCCCCCGAGCTGTCAAGCGACACCACGGCTCTGTCTTCCAGCATCAGGATATGTATCCGGATATCCGGATTTTCAAGGTCCACACTGGGCCGCTGACCCGTCAGTTCCCTGAAACGGTCTGCCATGGCATCCTTGGCCAGCAAGGCCGCATACCGGGTATTGCGAAATATCTGCGATGAACCCACCACATCCACACGCAGGGATTGGTGGTAACTCATTATTCTTTCCCAGGGAAACTGCCTGATCAAACCGTAAAATGTTTCACGTGAGCCGGCCGGACCCGAACACAGGGTTCTGAGTACCCGCACCGCTGTATTCAACTGATAATTGGCTCTGTACAACCCGGCCATATCTCCCCTGAAAGAGACTGCCCGGTGCAGGATACGTACGGGTTTCCCGGTCAGCACACGTATTTCTTCGGCCAGAAGTTCTTCCAGACCGTGAAAGGTCTTCACCACTACTTCGAACGACTCCCCGGCCGACCCGGCTTTATTTCTGCCCACAGGTAAAGGTTTTTTCGTCATTGAAAAACTTTTGAAGTATCGAACAGGCATTTTTCAGCCTTTCCTCTCCGTACCCGGTTACCAGTCGCCAGGGCAATTTCAGGGCATCCAGTTCCTTCCTGTATAGCTCCGACAGGTATTCGCGCCTGGCTCCCGGATTTTCCCTGAGAGGATCGGGTATCCACGGAATATCGGTCTCGCAGAGTAAAAACAGGTCGATCTCCCGTTTCCCGAGTGCTTCTCCGAGCCAGCGAGGTTCCCTTTTGAACACTTCCCGGAACCACACCCTGGTAATGATCAGATAGGTATCCAGAAAAAGATATCCCCTGGCTGCTTCCAGATATTCGGCAGGCTGTTCCCGTTGTTTCCGGGCAATCCGTTCCACATCTTCGTACCGGCAGGGTCGTTTCAGGTTTCCGACATATTCCCGGGCGAATTCGGGGATCCAGGCCGTTCCGGCCACCCTGGCCAGATCTCTTGCCAGGGTGGTTTTCCCGGTTGATTCGGCGCCGGTGATCACCACTTTCTTTACGCTTTGTTCTGTTGCAGAAGATCCTTTTTCCATTCAACATATCCTTTTACAGCCATCAGAGTATAAACGGCAAACAAGCCCACCGTGGGATAAAGGCCCTTATAAACATAAAGACCCATCGACACAGCATCAACTACAACCCATATCAGCCAGTGCTCCAGTAATTTTCTGGCCAGCATCCAGGTGGCGGTAATGCTGGCTGCCGTGGTAAAAGCATCCCACCGGGGAACATCCGAATCGGTAAAACGCTCGAGTACCCATGCCATAAGAACAAAAAGAACCAGGGTAATGATGAGCAGCACCACCCATTGCCTGCGGGAAGTACGGCTTACAGGCAGGTCGTCGGACCGGTTACCTGAGGTTCCATGCAACCAGTGGTACCACCCGTAAATACTGACCACCAGATAGTACCCCTGCAATCCCATATCGGCATAAAACTTCGATGCAAAGAACACATAGATGTAAACCGACGAGGTAAAGATGCCAAGCGGCCAGAGCCAGATGTTCTGCCTGATGGAAAAATACAGGTAGATCAATCCGGTAACCGCACCGAAGATCTCAACAACCAGGTTCAGATGATGGATAATCCAGTCCATGATCCCTGACAGCCCCTGCCGGCTTAATTTCCGAGGAGAATCCGGGAATACAGGTCATTATCCTGTAACAGGTTTACTGCCTTTGCAAGGGTAGGATCCACCTGGTTCACCACACGGAAATATTCGGTGGTATCCCATAGGTCGCGTGCAATCAGTGCTTTCATTAAAAGACCTATCAGTTCCCGTGACTGATCGATCTGTTCCCGGTCACGGGGCAATCCGTCCTTTTCCGCATAACTCACCAGTTTTTCCATCATCTCCTCACCCACCCGGAAATTCCGATCGAATTTCTCAAAATCAGAATATTGTTTCCTCAGGCTTTTGCGGTTGGTATCAATATAATCAAGGATGAAGCGGTTGAGTATTCCCCGCTGGATCAGGTCGCGGTAATAATCTGAAAATCCCACGGTATCGGCAGGGACAAAAATATCGGGCATGATCCCCCCTCCCCCGTACACTTTTCTGCCCGACTTCAGTGTTTGAAACATTAATGAATCGGGCAGTGAAATGCTGTCGGCATGAAGATATTCACCCCGGGTATAACGTGAGTAGAGCTCTGACAGGTATGCATCGAATCCGTTGTCATAGGGTTTTTGAATAGAACGCCCGGTAGGAGTATAATACCGTGCTACCGTCAGCCGCATCATCGAACCATCGGGCAGGGCGAACAATCTTTGCACCAGCCCTTTGCCAAACGACCTCCGGCCCAGAATGATTCCCCTGTCCCAGTCCTGGAACGCTCCGGCCATAATTTCGCTGGCAGAGGCAGAACCCTCATCAAGCAGCACCACCACCCGTGTATCTGCCAGGTTACCCCCCCTGGTGGTAAAATAGTCCTTCCTGGGTGTATTCAGCCCTTCCATGTACAAAACCAGCCGTCTCTCAGGGAAAAACCTGTCGAGCAGATCAACTGCCACTTCCATAACACCGCCTCCGTTGCCCCGCAGATCGATCACAATATCCTGCATACCTTTTTCAATCATTTCATCAACAGCATCATCAAATTCATCCGTCGTGGTAATGGAGAAACGGTTCAATTTGACATACCCCACCCGTTTATTCACCATATAGGCGGCATCCAGGCTGTATATCGGAATTTTGTCGCGTGTAATGGTGAAATGGATGGGTTCATCCACTCCCCTTCGTAAAACAGTCACCACCACCTGGGTCCCCTTTTCTCCCATCAGCCGGTCCTGGACTTCGGTGGTGCTGATGCCCACACCGGCCACCTGTTCGTAATCAATCTCGATGATCCGGTCGCCTGCCCGCATACCCACCTTTTCCGAGGGACCTCCCGGAATGGGGGATATGACGAGAATGGTATCATACAGTACATTGAACTGTATTCCGATGCCCTCGAAATTCCCCGACAGTTCATCATTCATCCGGCGTACTTCATCTGAGGGAATATACACCGAATGCGGGTCGAGGTCTTTCAGCATTTCCATGATGGCCTTCTCAACCAGCTTCTCTTCGTTGACCGAATCCACATAATAGCTGCTTACCAGATTCAGCACCCGGTTGAGCTTGAATGCCTGTTCACTGAACATCTGAGCCTGGGCAAGAACCGGCAGCCACAGCAACAGCACCCATCCTCCCCATCGTGATAATCCCCTGTTTATCTTCATTTTTTTTTGCATTTACCTTATGAATATATACCCTGTGTATCCTCTTTCCTGATTATTCCCATTCTATGGTAGCCGGAGGTTTTGAACTGATATCGTATACCACCCGGTTGATCCCTTTCACCCGGTTGATGATCTCATTCGATACTTTCCCCAGAAACTCAAAGGGCAGATGGGCCCAGTCGGCCGTCATGCCATCGGTAGAGGTCACGGCCCGGAGTACCACCACATATTCATAGGTACGTTCATCCCCCATCACCCCCACGCTTTGCACCGGCAGGAGAATAACACCTGCCTGCCACACTTCATCGTAAAGGCCGTTTTCTCTCAGCCTCCGGATGTAAATATCATCTGCTTCCTGGGCCATAATTACTTTTTCAGGGGTTACCTCCCCCAGGATGCGTATTCCCAGTCCGGGTCCTGGAAACGGATGCCGTCTGAGCAATTGTTCGTGCATACCCAGCGCCACCCCAACTTTCCGCACCTCATCCTTAAACAGCAGTCTCAATGGTTCCACCACTTTCAGGTGCATCCTTTCCGGAAGGCCACCCACATTATGGTGCGATTTTATGGTAGAAGAAGGGCCGTTCACCGACACCGATTCGATTACATCGGGATAGATGGTACCCTGAGCCAGCCATTTCACCCCACTGATACGGTGAGCTTCCCTGTTGAATACATCAATGAAGCACCGGCCGATGACCCTGCGTTTTTTTTCCGGATCGGTCACCCCCTTTAAACTGTCATAGAACTCCTTCCGGGCATCCACGCCAATAACATTTAATCCAAGATGCTGATAAGAATCAAGTACATCCCTGAATTCATTCTTTCTGAGCAGGCCGTTATCGACAAAGATACAGTACAGGTTTTTTCCGATGGCCCGGTGCAGCAGCATGGCGGTAACCGAGGAATCGATCCCTCCCGAAAGGCCCAGCACCACCCGGTCGGACCGGAGTTTTTCCCTTAGTTCTGAAACGGTAGTTTCTATAAAGGAGGCGGGAGTCCAGTTCTGACGGCAACCGCAGATATCCACCACAAAGTTCCTCAGAATGGTCAGCCCTTCCACTGTATGATACACTTCAGGATGAAACTGTATTCCGCAGGTGTTTTCCCCCTGTACTTCGTAGGCCCCCACCCTCACATCGCCTGTACTGCCGGTAATTTTAAAATGTTCCGGTATTTTTTCTATGGTGTCGCCATGCGACATCCATACCTGGGTATTCAGGGATACTCCTCTGAACAGTACACTTTCAGGATCGATGAACCGGAGGTTGGCCCTGCCGTACTCCCTGGAAGCGGAAGCAAGTACTTCTCCCCCCGATTCACGGGCAATGTACTGCGCCCCGTAACACACACCCAGCAGGGGTATTTTGCCCCTTATTTGACTCAGATCGGGCCTGGGGGCATTTTGATCCCTGACAGAAAAAGGGCTTCCCGACAGGATCACCCCTTTCACCGCAGGATCCACTCCAGGAAAACGGTTATAGGGATGAATTTCGCAATACACATTGAGTTCACGCACCCTTCTCGCAATGAGCTGGGTATATTGCGACCCGAAATCAAGAATAATAATCTTTTCCTGCACTTTTGCCTTTAATTTCTTTGAGCCAAAGATAATGATTTATCGGTTCCTTATCCGCTAAAAGACCCGGGTAATCCTCCGGGCAGTATTTCGTATGTTTCCCCTTCAACGGCAGCCACCGTTTGCGGGAAAATGGTCCGCGCCTCTTCCACCAGGGGCTCAATTTGTTTGTAGCGAGCCGAAAAATGTCCCAAAATGAGTTTGCCCGCCCCCGCTTTTCGGGCCAGTGTTGCCGCCTGGAGGCTGGTGGAATGACCCGTTTCTGCCGCGCGCTTTTCCATAGTGCCATCGTAGGTGGCTTCATGGTAAAGCACATCGACATTCCTGATCTTATCCAGGAATGATTCCGTATAAACCGTATCGCTGCAATATGCGTATGACACAGGAACATGCTTGCTGTATGTCAGCTCATCGAAAGGTACACGGATCCCATTATCCAGCTCAAGGTCGCTTCCGTCTTTCACCTGCCTGATTTGTTTCAACGACATATTGTATTTTATGATCATCTCAGGATAAATGTTGCGCGGGCGGGGTTTTTCCCTGAAAAGAAAACCCAGGGCAGGAACACGGTGCTTCAATGGCAGGGTTTCGACCATAACATGATCATCCTCGTAAATCTTCTCCGACCGTGAATGGTGAAGGGGATGAAACACCAGTTCGTATCCCAGATAGATATCAAAATCGGCCAGATGCTGCCTGAGTAAGGCCTCGAAATGGGCAGGAGCATACACATGCAGCGGATATTCCCTGCCCAGCATGCTCAGACTCGACAGAAGGCCGTAAATTCCGAATACATGGTCGCCGTGCACGTGGCTGATGAATATGTGATGCAGCTTTCCCATGCGGATCCGGTATTTACGCAGTTGCATCTGGGTACCTTCTCCGCAGTCTATTAAAAAAAACCGCTCATGTATATTTAGCACATGAGCGGCGGGATGCCTTTCTGATGTGGGCAAGGCGGAACTGCTGCCCAGTATGGTCAGGAGAAATGCCACACAGTTCAGTCCTTTTTTGATTCGCCTGAAATCAATTTCTCGGCCTCATTCACTGTCTCGGTAATATTCAGCACGGTATCAAGCTGTGAGATGGTAATCAGGCGTTCCACGGCTTCGGTCAGACCGGTCAGAACAAAGGTGCCGTTAGCATTTTTGCACAGGCGATTGGCAACAAGAATGGCGCTTAATCCGGAGGAATCACAATAACGACATTTGCTCAGATCCAGGATAATATTCTTCTCACCGTTACCGGATACCAGCACCAGTTCCGATTTGAGAGTAGGTGCTACATGGGTATCGAGCTTTTCGACGAGAACCTGAATGAGCGTATGATTCTCCTTCTTTTCGATATTGAATTCCATAATCCTAAATTTTGACTAAATATAAGAATTATTTTTTCTTTTGCTTCTCTTTTTGTTCTTTTTCCATCTCATCCTTCAGAGCTGCCAGGTCGCTGATATCACCCAGTGTGGTTTTTTCCAGGTTGCTTTTGAGTTTCTGGGCAGCCTTTCTGGCGGAAGCTTCCTGAGAACGTTTGCCGGCTGCAGAGGCTCCTTTTTTCTCGTCTTCAAAGATCCGGCTGTGCGAGAGAATGATCTTTTTAGCCGATTTATTGAATTCGATCACCTTGAAGGGAAGTTTTTCGTCCACCCTGGCCGGTGTTCCGTCTTCCTTCACCAGATGCTTGGGTGTTACAAATCCTTCCACTCCGTACGGCAGGGCCACCACGGCGCCCTTGTCGAAAACATCCACAATGGTCCCTTCATGAACCGAATCAACGGTAAAGATGCTTTCGAATACATCCCAGGGGTTTTCTTCCAGTTGCTTGTGGCCCAGGCTCAGGCGGCGATTGTCCTTATCGATCTCCAGTACAACCACCTCAATTTCTTCGCCGATGCTGGTAAATTCGGCCGGATGTTTGATCTTTTTCGTCCAGGAAAGGTCGGATATATGGATCAGGCCGTCCACTCCTTCTTCTATCTCCACAAAAACGCCGAAATTCGTGAAATTCCTTACACGGGCCATATGCCGGCTGCCCAGAGGATATTTCTGTTCGATCTTCTCCCAGGGATCTTCTTTCAGTTGCTTCATCCCCAGTGACATTTTTCTTTCTTCCCGGTCAAGGGTAAGTACCACGGCTTCCACTTCATCGCCCACATTCAGAAACTCCTGGGCGCTTCGCAGGTGCTGGGACCACGACATTTCCGAAACATGGATCAGTCCCTCAACACCGGGAGCAATCTCCACAAACGCACCGTAATCAGCCATTACCACCACACGGCCTTTTACCTTGTCGCCAACCTTCAGGTCGGGATCAAGAGAATCCCACGGGTGAGGGGTAAGCTGCTTGAGTCCAAGGGCAATTCTTTTCTTCTCGTCGTCAAAATCGAGAATCACCACGTTCAGCTTCTGATCGAGCTGCACAATTTCTTCGGGATGGTTCACACGGCCCCATGACAGGTCGGTAATGTGGATGAGACCGTCCACGCCTCCCAGGTCGATAAATACGCCGTATGAAGTAATGTTTTTTACCGTACCTTCCAGTACCTGTCCTTTTTCCAGTTTGGCAATGATCTCTTTCTTCTGCTGCTCCAGTTCGGCTTCGATCAGTGCCTTGTGCGACACCACCACGTTCTTGTATTCCTGGTTAATCTTCACCACCTTGAACTCCATGGTTTTACCCACATACATATCATAATCGCGGATAGGCTTCACATCGATCTGCGAACCGGGCAGGAAAGCTTCTATTCCAAACACATCCACGATCATGCCGCCTTTGGTGCGACACTTGATATACCCTTTGATGATCTCATCATTATCCAGGGCATTGTTCACACGGTCCCACGACCGCATAGCGCGGGCTTTTTTGTGCGAAAGGACCAGCTGTCCCCGCTTGTCTTCCTTGCTTTCCACATACACCTCCACCTTGTCTCCCAGGGAAAGGTCGGGGTTGTAGCGGAATTCGTTCAGGCTGACCACTCCTTCCGACTTGTAGCCAATATTGATCACCACCTCGCGCTTGTTCATGCCAATAACGGTCCCTTCCACCACTTCGTTTTCAGCAACGGTAGACAGGGTCTCATCATACATTTTTTCGTATTCCTCAAATTTCTTTTTGTCGGTGATCTCCTGCTCAGAGGCATAGGCATCCCAGTCAAAATCATCAGGTCCTGCTTCCGAGGTAGTTTTTTCTGCGGCAACCGTTTCAGCCGGTTTCTCTTCGGCTTCTTCATTCTGTTTTTCAGCAGTTTCTTCCACTACCTTCTCTGAGGGAGGTTCTTCCTCTTTCTTCTCAGCAGCAGGCTCTTCCTTCCGGGGTTCGTCATCCGGTTTTTCCTGCTTCGTTTCATCGGCAGGCTCCTCCGGTTGTGATGCGGCTTCTGATTCTTCCGGTTGAACGGAAGATTCCGGTTCCTCATTTTTCACTTCGTCCCCGGGTTCGGCTTCCAGTTTGGTTTCATCATTTTCTTCCGGTGCACGCTCAACCTCCTGATCGGGCGTATGTTCAGCAGATTCTTCTACCTCCTGCCGGATTTTTTTTTCATTGGTTTCAGACATGTAAAAAAGTGTTAACAGTTAATGGGTTAGACATTATATTAGCTAATCGGGTCGCAAAAATACAATAATATTTTATAAATGTCGAATGTTTTTGGCCAATTATGGAATGATGGCCGATGTGGCATGGGAAACAAGACCCGGTTATTCAGGAAAAATATCCTGAGTGTTTGAAATGGTTTCCGTGGTATGCATAATTTATTACATTTGCTTACGATTCTTAACCTCAATTATACAATATTATGAAAATATCCATTATTGGTACCGGTTATGTTGGGCTGGTAACAGGCACCTGTTTTGCTGAAACCGGAGTCACCACTGTTTGCGTGGATAATGTCAGGGAAAAAATTGACAGGCTGAACCAGGGTATTGTACCCATCTATGAACCGGGTCTGGAACCGCTCATTAAAAAGAATGTGGAAAAGAAACGACTTCTGTTCACTACCAGCCTGAAAGAAAGCATGAAGGATGCAGAAGTGATATTCATAGCCGTGGGTACGCCGCCCGGTGAAGACGGGAGTGCCGATCTGAAGCATGTGCTGGGCGTGGCCTCGGAAATAGGCAGGCACATGCAACAATATGTGGTGGTGGCCACGAAAAGCACTGTGCCGGTGGGTACAGCAAAAAAAGTAAAAGAAACCATTCAGAAAGAGCTGGACAGGAGAAAGGTGAAGATTCCCTTCGATGTGGCATCCAATCCTGAGTTTCTCAAGGAAGGAGCTGCCGTGGATGATTTCCTGAAACCCGACCGGATTGTGATCGGTATCGACTCGAAACAGACTGAATCCATCATGCGGAAGCTCTATAAACCCTTCCTGCTGAACAACCATCCCATTCTGTTCATGGATATTCCTTCGGCCGAGCTGACCAAATACGCCGCCAATGCTATGCTGGCCACCCGCATCAGTTTCATGAACGAGATAGCCGGGCTGTGTGAACTGGTAGGAGCCGATATCAACATGGTACGCAGGGGCATAGGCAGCGATCCCCGAATCGGTAACAAATTCATTTACCCGGGTACCGGATACGGAGGTTCCTGTTTCCCCAAGGATGTAAAGGCACTGATCAGAACGGCCCAGTCATTCGAGTATCCCCTTCATATACTGCGTGCTGTGGAAGAAGTCAACAACCGGCAGAAGACCATTCTCTTCGAAAAAATAAACACTTATTTCGAGGGAAAACTTTCCGGCAAAACCTTTGGAATATGGGGGCTTTCCTTCAAACCGCAAACCGATGATATGCGGGAAGCTCCTTCACTGGCCCTGATAGAAAAACTGCTGGAAGCAGGTGCCCGCATACAGGCTTATGATCCAGTGGCTATGGATGAAGCCAGGAAAAATCTGGGTGACAGGATCAGCTATGCCAACGATCAGTATGAAGCCCTGATCGATGCCCACGCTCTGATACTGGTAACCGAATGGAATGAATTCAGACTGCCTAATTTTAAGGTAATAGGCCGTTTACTGAAAGAGAAGGTGGTATTCGACGGGAGAAATATATATGATCCCGATGAACTGGCCGAACTGGGATTCAGATACCACGGAATCGGCCGGCCGGAAAAAAGCCATCAACCTTCATAAAAAGAATGAAAAAGATTCTGGTGACCGGCGGAGCCGGATTCATCGGCTCCCATCTCTGTGAAAAGCTGCTTGAACGGGGAAATGAGGTGATCTGCCTGGACAATTATTTCACCGGTGAAAAGAAAAACATCGTCCATCTGAGGGATCATCCTTATTTTGAACTGATAAGGCATGATGTGACCATGCCCTTTTATATCGAGGTGGACGAAATCTATAACCTGGCATGTCCGGCTTCGCCCATTCATTACCAGTACAATCCCATCAAAACGATCAAAACATCGGTAATGGGTGCCATCAATATGCTGGGACTGGCCAAACGGATCCATGCCAGGATACTGCAGGCATCCACCTCAGAGGTATACGGTGATCCGGAAGTGCATCCGCAGCCGGAAGAGTACCACGGAAATGTCAATCCCATCGGTCCGCGGTCTTGTTATGATGAAGGGAAACGCTGTGCTGAAACCCTTTTTATGGATTACCATGTTCAGAACGGGGTAAAGATCAAGATCGCACGCATTTTCAATACCTACGGCCCGCGTATGCACCCCTCCGATGGCAGGGTTGTATCCAATTTCATAGTTCAGGCCCTGAAACAGGAAGATATCATTGTTTACGGAGAAGGCAACCAGACCAGAAGTTTCCAGTACATTGACGACCTGGTGGAAGGGCTTATTTTACTGATGGAAAGCAGAGAATCGTTAACAGGACCCGTAAATCTGGGAAATCCCGTGGAATTTACCATCCTCGGACTTGCCAGGATGATCATACGGATGACCGGCTCGCGCTCCAGGATCAAACATGTCCCCCTGCCACAGGACGATCCCCTGCAAAGACAACCCGACATTACTCTGGCCCGCCGGGAACTGAACTGGGAACCGGCCATCACTCTGGAAGAAGGACTGGAAAAAACCATTGCATACTTTAAAAGCATCATCTGATCATGAAAGGAATTATTCTGGCCGGCGGATCGGGAACCCGCCTTCACCCCATTACCCGCAGCATCTCCAAGCAGATCATTCCCGTTTATGACAAGCCCATGATCTACTATCCCCTCTCGGTGCTGATGCTGGCCGGGATCAGGGATATCCTCATCATTTCCACCCCCCGCGACCTGCCATTATACCGCGACCTGCTTGGTAACGGCAATCAAGTAGGATTGCGAATACATTATGCCGAGCAACCCCGCCCCGAGGGGCTGGCTCAGGCATTTATCATCGGTAAAGAATTTATTGAGAACGAACAGGTATGCATGGTTCTGGGAGACAATATATTCTACGGTCACGGTCTGGGAGAAATCCTCACCGAAACCGCCGGCATCCGAAACCGCGCCGTGGTTTTCGGTTATTATGTGACCGACCCTGAACGGTACGGCGTGGTGGAGTTTGACGATCAGGGCAAAGTGATCAGCATTGAAGAAAAACCCGAGGCACCCCGGTCCCATTATGCCGTTACAGGACTTTATTTTTACCCTGGCGATGTAGCGAAAAAGGCAGCCACCCTGAAGCCCTCAGCCCGCGGGGAACTGGAAATCACCGATCTGAACCGGCTGTACCTGGAAGAAAACAGACTCCAGGTAAGGCTGCTGGGAAGAGGCATGGCCTGGCTCGATACCGGGACACACGACAGCCTGCTGCAGGCTGCCAATTTCATCGCCACACTGGAGAAGAGACAGGGGCTGAAAGCTTCCTGTATTGAAGAAATTGCCTATAAACGGGGATTCATCAGTAAAGAACAGCTTGAACAACTGGGGATGAAAATGAACAACAGCCAGTATGGCGGATATTTGCTGCGCATTGCCCGTGAAAAACCACTGCCGTTTCATTAAAATGAGCAAATGATGGAATTTATACCTGCAGATTTACCGGGAATCATGGTGATTCAACCCCGGGTGTTTGAAGATGAGAGGGGGTATTTTTTTGAGAAATTCAGGGAAAATGCCTTTATGAAAGCCGGACTGCCCGGACATTTTGTACAGGATAACCAGTCGCGGTCGGTCAGGGGCGTGGTCAGAGGGTTGCACTATCAACTGGCACCCTATTCCCAGGCCAAACTGGTGCATGTCATCAGCGGGGAGATATGGGATGTAGCTGTGGATCTCCGCCGTAATTCCCCCACTTTCGGTAAATGGTTCGGAGAGCTGCTCAATGACAAAAATCACCGGCACATTTACATCCCGAGGGGTTTTGCCCACGGGTTTGCCGTATTGAGCGATACAGCCGTTGTGGAATATAAATGCGACCAGTATTACCATCAGGCCTCCGAGCGGGGAATTATTTATAACGATCCCGCTCTGGCAATCGACTGGAAACTGGATCCGGCAGAAGCGATCATATCGGCCAAAGACAAAAGATTGCCCGTTTTCAGCGAGGCCGAGATGAATTTTCTGGTTTAACCCCTGCAACCTTACCCGGCTGCATACCGGTTATTCGCGGTTTTCCAGAGTTTCTACCCTTAATTTCAGCTCGTTGATCATCGCCTGCTGCTCTCTGATGGCTTCCAGCAAAAGGGGGGCCAGCTTGACATAATCCACCATTTTATATCCCCTGTCGGAAGTTTTTACCAGTTCGGGAAATACCTGCTCCACTTCCTGGGCAATCACCCCGATATGTCTTCCGGGCATCAGCAAAAGGCCGGTATCGGCATCCGGATTCCAGTCGAAACGGATCCCCCTGATCTGCAATAACTTCTCCATCACCCCTGTCAGTGGAATGATGTTTGTCTTGAGCCGTAAATCGGAAAACTCGGAAAGGGTCCCCGTATACTCAATATTCCCGTTTATTCTGAAAAGTGTGCTTTCGAAATTGCCATAAACCAGGGGGGTCAAAGTGGATGAATTGGCAATATACAGCAGGTTTGACCCGGTTTCTTCGTAGCCAGCCTGAAAGCCGATGAACACATTCCCCATGGAATTCATGGCTTTCTTTCCCGCTCCGGTACCAATGATCACATTCTGCGATGCCACCCCTTCCGGCCCGTAATATACATCGGCCATGGCATCACTTCCGATCACCACATTTCCGCTGCCCGATTTGAGATCAGCTCCCGCATACGTACCGAGAAAGGTATTGGAATTCCCCTCTTCCACATTCCATCCGGCCCATCTCCCCAGAAAGGTATTGTTCATCCCCTTGGTGTTGAACCGGCCCGACTCTGTCCCCACAAATGTATTGGACCAGCCCGAAATATTGTTCGAACCGGCCAGGGAACCTATAAAGGTATTGTTATCCGACTGGTTGCTTTTCCCCGAACAGAATCCAACAAAGGTATTATGGGCACTATTTGTTCCGGAATAACCGGCCATAAACCCGAGATAGGAATTGTATGAACCATAACCTCCTCCGGTATACCCTTCCATAGGGCCCAGGTTGCTGTAACCTGCCTGATGCCCGATGGCCATATTGTATTCCCCGTCAATATTCGAATTGCCGCTTTCATAGCCAATGAAAATATTATGGCTTCCCACCGTGTTGCTGGTACCTGCCCGGTATCCGATAAATGCATTACCTTAAAGAGAACAAGTTATGAAACAAAACCAATTATCCAAAACCAATATCGATTGCATTTCTTAACTTTGCCGGGAAATGAAACAGGATAACAAATATCTCTGGGTTACCGGGGCCGGCGGACAGCTTGGAAAGGTCCTCACCAAACAGCTGGCTGAATGGCCGGAGGTGAACCCCTTTTATACCGACCTGCCCGAACTGGATATTACCCGTTCCATTGCCCTGCGCAAAGCCGCCATGGAACACCCTCCTGCCCTGGTGATCAATGCAGCAGGCTACACAGCGGTTGACCAGGCCGAATCGGAACCTGAAAAGGCCAATGCTGTAAACGGGAAGGCGGTGGAACAACTGAGCATGGTTTGTCTGGCTTATGATGCCTGGCTGATACATATTTCCACCGATTATGTTTTCGACGGAAGTAAAAACCAGCCCTGGCTGGAAACCGATCACCCCGGTCCCATTTCGGCATACGGTTATTCCAAATGGATTGGAGAGCAGGCCGTACTGAAAAATCCGAGAGGGATCGTCCTGAGAACTTCCTGGCTTTATTCGGCTGAAGGGAAAAATTTCGTCACCACCATTCTGGATATCGTTGAAAAACGTTCCGAAGTAAAGGTGGTTTCCGACCAGGTGGGTAGCCCCACCCTGGCCGACGACCTGGCGAAAGTGATCGCCATGATCGTTCAGAAAATACAAAAAAACAGTATTGAACCCGGCATTTACCATTACGCCAACTCCGGATCATGCAGCTGGTATGAATTTGCCGTGGCCATTATGGAAGCAGCCGGATTGCCCTGGAGGGTGATTCCCGTTCCTTCTGCCGATTTTCCCCAGGCTGCCCGAAGGCCCGCCTACAGCGTGCTGAACACCGAAAAAATCAGGAAAGCCCTGAACATCGAAATACCTTACTGGAAAGACAGTTTGAACCATTGTGTGAAAAAAATTATGCAACAACAAAAAAGAAAATGAAGAACGATGATATTCTGACCACAGTTCGTGCCAGAGCACAGAAATGGCTCGAAGGGAACTACGATGAAGCCACCAAACAGGAGGTAAGAAAAATGCTCGAGGAAAATGAATCCGAGCTGATCGATGCTTTTTACAAGGACCTGGAATTCGGAACCGGCGGACTGAGAGGGATCATGGGAGCAGGAACCAACCGGATGAATATCTACACCGTGGGAATGGCAACCCAGGGCCTGGCCAATTACCTCCGTAGGGAGTTTTCCGGCCGGGATGAAATCAGGGTGGCTATTGCCCATGACAACAGAAACAACAGCAGGCTGTTTGCCAAAACCGCCGCCCGGATTTTCACAGGCAACGGATTCAGGGTATTTCTGTTTGATTCCCTCCGGCCTACTCCCGAACTTTCCTTTGCCATCAGGCATTTCAAATGCCAGGCAGGTGTCATGATTACTGCTTCACACAATCCGAAAGAATACAACGGATACAAGGCTTACTGGGAAGACGGGGCCCAGATAATCGAACCCCACGATAAGAATATCATCCGGGAAGTTCAGAATATAAAGGACATTGATGAGGTAAAATTCGGAGGACCGGAAGATATGATCGGGATCATTGGAGAGGATGTGGATACCCTTTACCTAGACCAGATGCTTACCCTTTCCCTGTCGCCGGAACCCATCAGTAAACACAGTGATCTGCGGATCGTATATACTCCTATCCATGGCACCGGGGTGGAACTGGTGCCCAGAGCCCTGAAAAAATTCGGTTTTAAAAATATTTTTCATGTACCTGAACAGGATGTACCTGACGGAAATTTTCCCACCGTACATTCCCCCAATCCGGAAGAACCGGCCGCCCTGGAAATGGCCCTGGCCCGTGCCCGTGAGGTGGATGCCGAACTGGTAATGGCCACCGATCCCGATGCCGACAGGGTGGGTGTGGCAGTCAAATCGCCGCAAAAAGGCTATATCCTCTTGAATGGAAATCAAACCGCCTCCCTCCTGCTGTACTACCAGCTCAGGCGATGGTCTGAAATGGGAAGGCTCACGGGAAAGGAATACGTTGTCAAAACCATCGTGACCACCGAATTGATGGCCGATATCGCCGAAAAGTACGGAGTAAAATGCTATAACGTGCTCACCGGCTTCAAATTCATCGCCGATGTGATCAGAAGAAACGAGGGAAAAGCCGTTTACATCGGAGGCGGAGAAGAAAGCTACGGATACCTGGCCGGGGATTTTGTAAGGGACAAAGACGGTGTTTCGTCCTGTGCCCTGGTAGCCGAGATCGCTGCCTGGGCAAAGGAACAGGGAAAAACCCTTCCGGATGTGCTGATGGACCTGTACCTGGAGTTCGGTTATTACAAAGAAAAGCTCATTTCCATTTACCGGAAGGGAAAAACGGGCGCAGAAGAAATCCAGCAGATGATGGACCGCTTCAGAAACAAACCGCCCGAATCAATCAACGGCCAGGATGTCATGATGATACATGACTACCTTAAACAAACCAGCTTCGATATGATAAGCCAGCTGAGGCATTCCATTGACCTTCCCCGCTCCAATGTGCTGCAGTTCCAGTTAAAAGACGGATCAAAAATCTCCGTAAGACCATCGGGTACGGAACCCAAGATCAAATTTTACTTTTCGGTGCAGGAAAAACTCGATTCACCGGCTGATTTCGAACGGGTTGGCCGGATACTGGATGAAAAGATCGAAGGAATCATCCGATCAATGGGCATTAAATAATGTTAATACCGCATACCGATGAAATCATACAGGAAAGAATTGTGGTTTAACACAAACAGTCGCCGGGAATTGATCAACATAACCCCCCAGATCGACCAGTGCCTCAGGGAAAGCGGGATCAGCGAGGGACTGTGTCTGGTCAATGCCATGCATATAACAGCCAGTGTGTTTATTAACGATGATGAACCGGGCCTGCACCAGGATTTCGAGAAATGGCTGGAAAAACTGGCACCGGAAAAACCATATGAACAATACAGGCACAATACGTACGAGGACAATGCCGATGCACATCTCAAGCGAACCGTCATGGGAAGAGAGGTAGTGGTGGCCGTAACCGGCGGTAAACTTGATTTCGGCCCCTGGGAACAGATATTTTACGGGGAATTCGACGGCAAACGCCGCAAAAGGGTACTGGTGAAAATTATCGGGGTGTAGTCGATAGAAGAGTGAAGGGCAGGCATATGGATTAATGGTTCATTGAGACTATCCATCCGGGAGCAGAGCGAACCGGATGGAATCGTGCGCATTGAACCCTGACGATGGCTTCGCCATGTCAGGGTCAGGGTGGCACAACACGCAACACGCAACCTAAACCCGGCCAATCCAGATTCAGGTTTGCCCTAATTCCCGTAAATCATATCTTTCTCGCCACATGCTCCGAACTCCACCTGGATGGTTACGTGATGGATGCGGTACCGGTGGGTGAGCAGCTCTTCCAGCTCCAGCCGCACCTCATCGGCGCGGCTGAGGGGAAGGTTCTCCTTCAGGTCGGCATGGCATTCAAAATGCACCTGCTGATCAGACAGCTGCCAGGCATGCACATGGTGTACGTTATCTACCAGGGGATGTTCTTCCAGCTTGTTTCGTATTTCTTCCAGATCAAGATCCCGGGGACTGGCTTCCATCAGGATATTGACCGTATCCCTTATTACCGTCCAGGTTTCGCGGAGGATAAAAATGCCGATAAGCACCGTAAGCAGGGGGTCCACCCAGGTAATATTGAAAAACACGATCAGCAACGCGCCTCCGATCACTCCCACCGATGAAAGGGTATCACCCAGCAGATGCAGGTAAGCTGCTTTCACATTCAGGCTCGAACGGGAATCCTTCCTCAACAGCAAAACGGCCACCAGGTTTGCCAGCAGGCCTGTTACCGCAACCCACAACATCAGTCCGCCCCGTACCGGCCGGGGATTGAGAAAACGTTCCCAGGCTTCAAAAAACAGGTACAGGGAAATACCGATCAGCACCACTCCATTGAAAAGAGCGGTGAGTATCTCCACCCTTTTGTATCCGAACGTTTTTTTCAGGTTCGAAGGTTTTTTGCTCATCCGGATGGCCAGGTAAGAAAGCAGAATGGCCACGGTATCGCTGAAATTGTGAAGGGCATCGGAGATCAGGGCCAGACTGCCAGAAACAATCCCTCCCACAACCTGCACCAGGGTGATCCCCCCGTTCAGGCCGATGCTGATCAGAAGATTCCGGCTGCACGGCCGGCCTTCCTTACCGTCCGGTTGGCGGTGGAAATGATGCCCTTTCATAGTATCCCACTTACATATAAGAAAACATTTTACACAACAGAATTGTTTATCCGGTTTCCATGAAAACGGCAGGGAAATTCACCAGGTACAGTTTCTTAGAAGCGCGGGTAAAAGCGGTATACAGCCAGCGAAGGTATTCGGTGTTTACCCGGTCATCTGTCATATACCCCTGATCAACGAACACATGTTTCCATTGACCGCCCTGTGCTTTATGGCAGGTAACGGCATAACCGAATTTTACCTGCAGGGCGTTAAAAAACGGATCATTGCGCACGGCCAGGAATTTTTTTCTCTGCGACCGGGCGTGAGGATAATCCTCTAAAACAGCCTGGTACAGTTCCCGGGCACGCAGAGAAGGCAAAGAGGGAGAATCGGCTGTCAGCGTTTCCAGCATCACCCAGGCCCTGAGCTCCATTTCCCGGTAATCCAGAAAACGGAGTTCCAGGTCGGCAAACCGGGTACCGTATAATTCCCTGTACTCGTGTATCCGGGTCACCTCCATCATGTCCCCGTTGGCAATAAAATCCACATCATCGTTCTCCTGAAGCCAGAAATAATTGTTCTTTACCACCATCAGAATATCGCCCATGGAAATTTCTCCTTCCCGGTAAAATATCTGGTTCCTGATCCCCTGGTTGTACCGGTTCGCCTGCCTGTTTGAACGGCAGATAACAAGGCATTCACTTACTCCGTCGCGCCCGTAGGCCGTATCCAGCGCTTCAATAAGGTCACCTCCCGAAATAGGTTCCACGTCGGAAAGCCCCCTGGTCCTGATTACGGGTATCTGGCTGACGGAGAAATCGATCATTTTTCTGATGTCAGTGGCATTGGAAAGGATCCCCGACCCCAGGGCCTGCCGTATGATATCGTCCAGGAATACTTCCCTGACCCGCAATCCGTATCCTTCCAGAGCCCGGATATCCAGGGCGGGGCTGATATCCAGACCCACCGGCGGAAGCTGTGCCGAATCGCCCATCAGGATCAGCCTGCAACCCCGGCCCGAGTACACATATTCAATCATATCGTCAAGCAACCGTCCGCTTCCGAAATGCGACACTTCGGCCGACTGATTGGAGATCATAGATGCTTCATCCACCACAAAAAAGGTATCGGTAAACAGATTCCTGTCAAGCACAAAAGTGCCCAGTCCCTCCCGGGCCCCTTTCTGCCGGTATATCTCCTTGTGAATAGTGAAGGCCTTTTTCCCCGCATAAGACGACAGAACTTTGGCTGCCCGGCCGGTAGGCGCCATCAGCACGGAACGTATGCGGAACTGTTCCAGCGTTCTCACCAGGGCATACACCAGAGTGGTCTTTCCGGTTCCGGCAAATCCCTTTACCAGCAAGCATTCCCTTTCGCCGGTGGATGCAATAAACTCGGCAAGAACATCCATCAATCGTTCCTGGGCCGGCGTAGGGTCGTAGGGAAGGTTTTCCCTGAGCACGGATGTCAGATGATTTTTCAGCATATGCGGGATAAAATTAAGCATTCCAATTTGTAATTAAATTTTTGTTGCTAAATTTGCAGGCGAACTAACCAAACCGCTTGTAATGAAAACCTTTATTCAGATCATTCTCGCCATTGCCATTGTGATTCTCGGATATCTTCTGGTGGAAAGCATCATGAATCCCATCCGGTTCAACCGGGAAAGAGTGAAAAGGGAAAGAGCCGCCATCAGTCGCCTGGAAGATATCAGAACGGCACAGATCGCATTCAAGGCTGAGAAAGGACGGTATACGGGTAGTTTTGATACGTTGATCAATTTTGTGAAATACGATTCCTTCTCGGTGGTAAAATCCATTGGAAGTATCCCCGACAGTCTGTATGATGCCCTGGGGCCAAGAAGGGCTGAGATCGAAGCCTTAAGAAAAGGGTTGATTACCCGTGATACCATCAAGATAGCGATACTGGATTCCCTGTTCGACCATGGCTATCCCATCGATTCACTTCGTTATGTTCCCTTTACGAACGGTAAAGAATTCTTCCTGGGAAGAAATGTTATTGAAACTGCATCGGGAGTGAAAGTGGACGTATTTGAAGCAAATGTACTGAATGATGTGTTACTGAAAGGCCTGGATCCACAGCTGATTATCAACTATAATGAAGAAAGGCTGAAGATCACCGATTTCCCTGGCCTGCGCCTGGGGTCGCTCAAGGAAGCAACCAACAACGCCGGGAACTGGGAGAAATAACCCGCCATGCATGAGCTGAACCTACTTGACGAGACGCTCGACATTAACCAGACTCCCTCGTATCACCTATCCATCCAGGTTTGCCCGGATGGATTTTCTTTTGCCATACTCGACCTGGTACGAAATAAATATGTGGCCCTGAGGCATTACGACATGGATCCTGGCGTTGCTGAAAACCAATACCTTGACCAACTGGAAAAGATTATCGAAGAGGATGAATTCCTGGGAAAAGAATACAAAAGCATCGGTCTGCTGATGCCGGCTCCCAGATTTACTCTGGTCCCGGCCCCCCTGTTCCAGAAAGAAAACCTTCGCCTGTATTTCGAGTTTAATCATCCGATGGAAGAACTGGATGAAATGCATGCCAACCGGCTGAAAAATGCCGGTGCATACCTTATCTACGCCCTGCCCTCTGAACTGGGTAACACCCTGATAAAACATTTCCAGCAGGCTGAATTCTTTCATTACGGAGTTCCCCTGATCGAACATCCGCTGACAGCGCCCGGAAACAAAGGCCGCGACCCACAGGCGTCTCTGCACCTGCACCACGAACATATGGAAATAGTGGTCCATGGGGACAAAAAGCTGAAATTTTACAATGCATTTCATTTCAGCCATCCCCATGATGTGCTGTTTTTTGTGATGTATGTGCTGGAACAACTGAAGCTCAACCCGGAAAAAACCGAACTGATGATAAGCGGCCAGATCGATAAAACTTCCGGGATTTACCTGTTGTTGAAGCAATACATAAAGAATGTGGGATTTGCCCGGCCGAACGAACTTTTTACCTACAGCTATACTTTTCAGGACAGCCCTTCCCACCTCTTCGTACACCTGCTCAATCTCTACTCTTGCGTATAATCAGCGGAAAATACAGGGGGAAGATCCTGCATCCTCCTTCGGGACTCAGGGTACGACCAACCACCGATTTTGCCCGGGAAGCCCTGTTCAACCTGCTTTCGAATCATTTTGACCTTTCGGGACTGGAAGTACTCGATCTTTTTTCAGGAACGGGCAGCATTGGTTTTGAATTCGCTTCCCGCGGAGCAGCCCTGGTGCAGATAGTGGAACAGCGCGATGCCCAGATCCGGTTTATCAGGAAAACCATCAGCGAACTGCGACTGGAAACGTGCCGTGTGTACCAGGGGAACGCTTTCCTTTTCCTGAGGAAAAAAGGCCTCCGCTACGATGTGGTGTTTGCCGACCCCCCCTATGACATGGAAGGAATTGATCTGCTGCCCAACCGCGTACTGGAGGGAAATTTCCTGAAACCCGGAGGATGGTTCGTTCTGGAACACGGAAGGAAATACGCCTTTGACTCCCATCCCCGTTTCAGAGAATGCCGGAAATACGGAAGTGTTCATTTTTCCATTTTCGAATAAAATCTACGAGATTGCCTCCCTCCGGTCGGCGGACTCTGAAAGGCCACCCAGCATCACTCAAAAACCGGTTGCTGCGCAACCTGTTTTTTTATCGGGGGAACAGCTCGCAATCCTAACCCCTTAAATTATTCTCCCTGCTCCCCTGAGACGAGATTGCCTCCCTCCGGTCGGCGGACTCTGAAAGGCCACCCAGCATCACTCA
>JBNGDI010000011.1:68004-85577 GCA_049975425.1 Bacteroidales bacterium | reverse complement strand
GGAAATACCTCAATCCTTTTTGGAAACGAATAAATGGGAAACTACCCCGCCAACCACCCCGCCCCGCCGTTGGCGGGGCACCCCTCCTTAAAAAGGAGGGGATTTGGCAGGGGAAGTCGGATGGGATTAGCTGTTTACCATGACAAAAGCCCCCCAGTAAAACGGAGCGGGATATTTCTGTTTGATCTCGAGCTGGGCCTTTTCAAACGCCCGCAGCTTGTCCCCGCTGTCAAGCCAGTACCGGTAAAAACGGGTCATCAATTCCTGGGTTACCTCATCGCTTACCTGCCACAGGCTGATCATTACCGTTGATGCGCCGGCAATCTGCAGGGCCCTTTGCAGTCCATACACCCCTTCCCCGTTCACGATCTCTCCCAGGCCGGTTTCACAGGCGCTCAGAACCACGAGGCCGGTCTGGTCGAGGTCCAGAATCATGGCCTCGAAGGCATTCAGCACCCCGTCGTCTTTCCGGTTGCTGCCGGTGGTTTCGATGTGCTGCAGGGTATTGTCAGCCCCCGTAAACAGCAGCCCCGAACGAAGCAGGGGGTTCTCTGCCGCTTTCATAGGCTCGATCCCGAAAACTTTTTCCTGACGCCCGTCGGGCAGGTCTTCCAGGAAAAATCCGTGCGTGGCAATATGAAGCAGCGCGGGGCTGCGTACCTGTTTAACAGCTTCCTCCGTAGCTTCCTCTCCGGTAATAACCCGGGTATTCCAGCGCTGCTGCTGTAAAAGCTCATTGATCCGGTCTACTTCTTCCTGTGTCCCGGGTAGCTCAGGCAGGGGCATGGTTACCATCCGGTTCCAATCAAAATCTTTGGCATAGAAGGGATTCCCTGCCAGAAAAGCCTGCTTGCGCTGAAAAGTACCGGCTTCAAGTCTGTCTTTCAGTGCCGGCAGGTCGCGCGTGTTTGTCAGGTAAACCAGGTTCTTCTCGTCAATGAGGTAGGATCCGTCTTCCTTCTGCAGGGTTTTCAGGTTGATCTGGTTATATACCCCGTCGAGGGATACATAGAGGGTACCGGCTTTTCGGGTGATATCTTCCAGATCGCGCCAGTAAATGTTGTAAAAAGGCTCGCCTTCCCGGGCTGTCTGCATGAGCCGGCGATACCTTAGGGCTGCGTTGGTTTCCAGTTCTTTCCCGTCGGGGAATACCACCAGATCGGGTTGCCGGTAATTGTTGCGGTCGATCACCAGGGCGGCATACACTACGGTTGTATCGGGTTCCAGGTAACGGTACCGGTTGATCCGGATAAATTCAACACAGGCTTCTCCCGGCGAAAGCCTCAGGGCGATGTCCGATGGGGTGACTTCTTTCTGAGTGTAAGCCCCGGCGAAAAGTTCCGATACCTGGCTGAGTTCCTTTTCTCGTGTATTGGCCACCTGTTCCAGCGAGTCGAGGTTGATCCGGTCGGCTTCCAGCTCCTCTTTCGACAGGGTGTACAGTTTGGAAAGGTATTCCTTCAGATCAAGCCATTCACGGTACTTTCCAACCAGTGTTTCGTCCCCGCTTTCCAGGATCCTTTTCTTCACCTTGCTGGTGGATGAAAGCAACAGGGCTTTGGTGGCGATATGGTAACGGTACATATCATAGGTTATTCCGGGGATTTCCTGCTTTGCTTCCAGGGCATAGGAATGGAAACGGATAAATTTTGGCTGTATGGTGGACCAGAACCTGGATTTGTCGTATTCACTCATGGCAGGAAAATAGGTATGGATCTGGTACAGGTATTCATCCATTACCTGTCTGTAGTTTTCCGCGGAAGCGTTCCAGTTCTTTTCCTGCCATTCCAGGATGGCCATGGTTTCCAGTGTGTTTACGTAGGCAGGATGGTGTACACCCAGTTTCTCCCGCTGTACTTCCCGGGCCTGTTCCAGCAACGAACGGGCTTTTTTCGTTTCACCCCTGAAAAGCCGGTACCGGGCCATATCGTACAGGGCCCCGGCATACACATGATGTTGTTCCCCGAATTTTCTTTTATAGATCTGAATGGCTTTAATAAGGTTCTCTTCCACCAGGTCGTAGCGGCCGGTCAACTGGTAAAGCGAGGCCAGATTCTGCAAAAGAACGGCATAATCGGGGTGTCGGGTCCCCAATCGGTTTTGCTTGGTACGGATGGCATCGAGGTAAATTTTCTCGGCTTCTTCATACCGTTGCTGCAACTGGTAAAGCAGAGCCAGATTCACCTTCAGGCGGACATAATTGGGCGATTTTTCCTTCATGTCGTCCGAGGCGATGGAAAGAGCCTGCAGCAGGAGCTTTTCCGCATCTTCATATTTACCCGTCACCTGGTACAGAATGGCCAGGTTATTCAGTACAATGGCATAGGCAGAACCCTGTTCGCCTTTTGTTTCACGGGTCACATCCAGGGCATGATTCAGGTATTCTTCCGCTTCAGCATATTTTCCCAGGTCTTTGTACAGTACCCCCATGTTGTTCAGCGAGGCTCCGTACCCGTCGGCGTCGTTCAGATGGTCTCTTCTCATTTTCAGGGCTTCCAGTGTAAATTCTTCTGCTTTTGACAGCCTGCCGGTGGTATGATACAGTAATCCCAGGTTGCTGGTGGTCAGAGCGGCGCCCTTGCAGGGTTCCAGTTCGGAAAGTTTGTATATGGTTCGCGCGGCCAGGAAGGAAAGTTCTGCCGAACGAAATTTTCCCGATGCATACAGCACTTCGCCCACATCGTTGTAATCGGCGGCGCGTTGTTCGTCCGTCCGCTGTTCCAGACTTTCCGGGCTCAGGACATACAACAGGCCTTTCTGCAGGCGATGGTATTTTTCTTCGGATTTATAAAAACCGGAATTGTCACTGAAAGAAACGGCATAATTAAAATCGGTCTGGTCGTATTCATCCCTGGCCCTGGTAAGATAGGCCACGGTGAGTTCCTTCCCCTTGTTCAGCACATCCTCGGTGGTGATGTTGCTGATCTGGTCAACGGTTTCTTCCTTTACCTTTTTCAGGAGGTTTTTGATCTGTCCGCTAACCGGGGTAAGCATTCCCGTAAGGAGAAGGATCAGGAATATTATGTTTTTCATCGTTCAGGTCATTCGGGGTTGAGTGTCAGCCCGCATGTTTTATTCAAAATTACAAAAGGAAGTTGTGATTCTGAAAAAAACCCGGAGAATCTCATGCTGCCTGCTGATCCCGTGAACCGGATTTCTCTGGCCTTGCTGCCAGCAGACTTACTGCCACAACGGCCAGAAAAGCCGCCACAAAGGATACGAAACGTGCGGAAACGGCCTGATCGAGCATTTCTATTTCCGTCCATATTACCGTTACTACCGTGCCGGTGATCATTCCCGCCAGTACACCTTTCCAGTGAATCCTCTTCCAGTAAAGCAGCAACAGAAGTGCCGGACCGAAAGAAGCGCCCAAACCCGACCAGGCATACGATACCATGCCGAAAATGAACTTGTCGGAAGTAATGGCCAGCACCAGGGCCGCCAGGCCAACCAGCAGGGTGACGGCCCGGCTGAGGAACAGCAGGCGCTCGCCTGTCAGTTCTTTTCCCAGAGTACGGTGGTAGAAATCCTCAATCACCGAGGAGGAGATGACCAGTAGCTGGCTGTCGGCGGTGGACATCATAGCGGCGATTGCCCCGGAGATGAATATTCCGGCCAGCCATGCCGGCAGCAGGCGGGAAGTAAGAAAGGGCATGATGAATTCCTTGTCGGCAATCTGGGAAACGGGGTCGGTTACTTCCTGCACAAGCCTGATATCCATGGTCCAGCCAATCAACCCGATGAGCATGGCGCCCGCGAAGGCGGGAACAGACCATGCCAGGGCAATCCGCCGGCCGATCCGGATGCGGGCCGGGTCTTTGATGGACATAAACCGGGTAAGCAGGTGGGGTTGCCCCATGTATCCGAACATCCAGCTCAGACCACCGATTACGGTGGCCGCTGCGGCCCATCCGGTGGTTCCGCCCGTAAGGCCCGAATATTCCGGGGGGGCATTTTGCAGTGCCGATGCCAGCGACAGGTCGTTCTGGTGCAGTTCGATCAGTCCCGCCAGAGGCAGGATCACGAGAGCCCCGATCATGATGATCCCCTGGATGAGGTCGGTCCATGCCACGGCAAAAAATCCGCCCATCATGGTATACAGAATGATCACCAGCGATCCGATCACAATACCCCACAGGGGAGGGATGCCGAAGGTTACATCGAGCACTTTCCCTGCTCCGTTGAACTGGGCGGCCAGGTAAAAGCTGAAGAAGAAAAGGATGATAAGGGTGGCTGCTATGCGTATGAGGTTTTTTCCTCCACCCAGTTTGGAGGCAAAAAATTCAGGTAGGGTGATGGAATGGAATTGTTCCGATTGTTCCCGCAGTCCGCGGGCAATGACATGCCAGTAGATGAGGATTCCCAGCACACACCCCAGGGCGGTCCATATTTCCAGAAGGCCGGCGGCAAAGGCTACCCCGGGAAGGCCCAGAATGAGCCAGGCCGATTCTCCGGAAGCTCTTTCGGAAAAGGCCACCACCCAGGGGCTTAGCTTACGGCCTGCCAGAAAGAAATCCTGGTGGGAACGGTTGATGCGGTAGGTAATGATTCCCACGCCGAGTACCAGCACCAGGTAGAACAAAAAACCGATCAGGGTGTAGTCCATGAAGTGCAATAATTTGGTTATGGATGCATGAAAATAGAAAAATGGAGCAAAAACCACAAAAAAAAGGCCGTCACACGATGCGACGGCCTTTTGCAGAAAGATCAGTCTTTCATAAAATGTACAATTTCCCTAACAATTACCTAACCAATCTCCCTGATCTATGTTTACCATCCATTCTTCCAGAGCGGGATCTTCTTCATGGTAAAAGTCCAGCATCCATTGCTCCAGCCGGGTTTCCGGTTCATATTCCATACAGGATAGACGGACACTCCGGTACATCACCTCTGTATCGAGCATCCACCGCTCGAGGGTGGTGGCCGGAGCGGGGCTTCTGAAATAAACGGGACGAGCAGGGCGTTCAGTCCGCAACGACTGTGATTCGCTGTGAGTCCGGAACCCGGTGAAAGAATGCCTTACCGGCTCGCGTTTGTTTCTGAGTTCTTTTTCATGGCGGGGATTATCCCGGTAAAGCCGGTGAAATTCCTGCTGGGCCATAGCGTTTCCACCCGTTAATCCAAGAATGAGGATGGTATTCAGTATAATTTTTTTCATGGTTTTTGTTTTACAGGTGTTTGTATTCATAACAGAGTAGTATCAAACTTGTTCATTTTTCTGTGAGGTTTTCATATATTGGACACTACGGGTCGGGGCTTTATTCCGGAAGTGTATCATAATGTGTTCGGATTTAACATATTTTAAGAAGATGCCGGCATGGCCATATCTGTTCCGGGGATCTGTTGCACAGACGGTTAAGGTCTTCGGAATTCTTTCCGCGGAAATCAAAGAAAAAAGGTAATTTTATGGCCTGATTCGGTTCACAGGCTTACAGAAAGGATTCATATTATGGGCATTGAAGTTATTGATATTACCCGGTCGTTCGGAAAGCAGAAGGCCCTGGACCACGTTTCTTTCAGCATAGCTCCCGGGGAAGTGGCCGGTTTTATCGGGCCCAACGGAGCCGGGAAAACCACCCTGATGAAGATCATTATGGGTGTCGTGCCTCCCGACAGCGGCAGGGTAAAGCTCCTGGGAGAGGAAGTTTCAGGTGAAAACGTACAGCTGAGGCAGCGTATCGGCTACCTACCCGAGAACAATCCACTATACCCGGATATGTATGTACGGGAATACCTGGGAATGGTGGCGGGGGTCTATCGTCTGGGGAGAAATGGGAAAGCGCGGGTGGAAGAAGTGATTGAAATGACCGGGCTGGGAAGGGAGGTTCACAAAAAGATCGGGGCTCTTTCGAAGGGATACCGGCAGCGGGTTGGCCTGGCACAGGCTTTGATACACGACCCGCCGGTACTGATACTGGATGAACCCACTTCCGGCCTTGACCCGAACCAGATCGTGGAGATAAGGAACCTTATATCCGAAATGGCCCGTTCCAAAACGGTGATGCTTTCCACCCATATCATGCAGGAGGTGGAAGCCATCTGTCATCACATCCTGATCATCCACCAGGGAAAGATCGTGGCCGACAGGCAGGCCGGGGAGATCGGGGAGATGGACAACGTCGCTTCCCAGACCATTTTACTCGAGCTGGAAGACCAGGTGGAAGCCGGGCTCCTTCAGTCGGTACCCGGCATTTCAAAAGTACTGTATCTGAATGACCGCCAATGGCTGGTGAGCGGCCCTGCCGGCGAGGGTTTCCGCAAAGACCTTTTCCGTTTTGCTGTTGATAACGGGCTCACGGTACTTTCCATGCAGAAGCAGGAACAGAGCCTGGAAGAAGTATTCCGCCAACTTACCGGAAACAATTGATCCATTGCTTGTTTCTAAGGGATTCATATTTCCCCTGTTTTACAAATTGGGTTAATTATTTTGAAAAAATATAAATAATCGCTTCATTTGTGGGCGTGGAAAGATTTGGCTGATTGCAACCACTGAAAAAAATGCTAAAACAGTGCATTTTTCCCCGTTGCTTCCTGCCGTATTCTTCCCGACCAGCTATGTTTTAACTAACTAAATGAAAGATATCCATGCCGTATCTGTTTACCTCGGAATCGGTCTCAGAGGGGCATCCCGACAAGGTGGCCGATCAGATTTCCGATGCCCTTCTCGATGAATTCCTGCGCAGGGACCCCGAATCGAAAGTTGCTCTGGAAACCCTGGTAACCACCGGTCTGGTGGTACTGAGCGGGGAGGTTCGCACCAGAACCTATGTGGATGTGCAATCGGTAGCCAGGGAAGTGATCCGCGGGATAGGCTACACCCGTCCCGAGCTGATGTTCGATGCCGACTCGTGCGGGGTGATCTCTTCCATCCATGAGCAGTCGGATGATATTTTCAGAGGGGTGGTGCGTGAAAAGCCGGAAGACCAGGGAGCCGGCGACCAGGGGATGATGTTCGGCTATGCCTGTACTGAAACAGATGACTTTATGCCCCTGTCGCATGTGCTGGCCAATATGCTGCTTATGGAGCTGGCGGATATACGGCGCGAAGGAAAGCAGATGAAATACCTGCGTCCCGATTCCAAATCGCAGGTTACCATTGAATACAACCGGTTCATGCAACCGGCACGCGTGCACACCCTGGTGGTTTCTACCCAGCATGATCCGTTTGGTACCGACGATGACCGAATGCTGGAGACCATTAAAAAGGATGTTAAGAACATTCTGATCCCACGGGTAAAGAAACGCCTTCCTGACCGGATCAGGAAGATATTCAACGAGGATTACTGCCTGCATGTCAATCCTACCGGGAAATTTGTCATCGGTGGTCCCCACGGAGATACGGGCCTCACCGGCCGGAAGATCATTGTCGATACCTACGGGGGCAAAGGAGCCCATGGCGGGGGTGCTTTTTCCGGCAAGGACCCCAGTAAGGTGGACCGCTCGGCCGCTTATGCTATGCGCCATATTGCCAAAAATATGGTTGCAGCGGGGATATGCGATGAGGTACTGGTACAGGTAGCCTATGCCATTGGAGTGGCCGAGCCGGTGGGTCTGTTTCTGAATACCTTCGGCACTTCACACGTGAACCTGGAAGATGAGCAAATTGCAGAACGGATCCTTACCCTGTTCGACCTTCGCCCGGGCATAATTATCGAAAGGCTGAAACTGAAAAACCCTATTTACCGGAAAACGGCGGCATACGGGCACATGGGCCGCGATTTCGAAACGGGCGAGGTGGATTTTATCCTGAACGGCAATTGTGAATCGGAATATATTGAAAAACGACAGGTAGAATATTTTACCTGGGAAAAGCTCGATTACGTGGAGGAGATCAGGAGAACCTTCGGATTATGAATCATCCGTACATGAACTGAGCCACCTTGGCGTAGTTCGACTTGGGATTGATGCAGAGTACCGGTATACCTGCTGCATTGGCAATGATTGACTGTTCCTGTACACCCAGAAGGTAGTCGCTGAAATTGATGTTCTTGGTAGTCATGATCATGATGAGGTCGGCCCGGATCTCTTCGGCAAACCGGATGGTATCTTTGGCCAGGCTAACCCCCTTGCGGGAATCATGGATGGAATAATCTATATTATTCTGAATAAGAAACTTAATAGCAAAGTTCAGGTTTACATTCACCTTTCTGAGCAGGTTACGGTCGGTTACCGGAGGTTTAAGAATATGGATCTTTGAATCGAAATACTTCCCCATATAGATGGCCATATATACCTTTTCCTTATTCTCTGAGCGGAAATCAATGGGGAAAACGATGCGGCTGTATTTTTCCAGGTCTTCCGGCGGTTTCTGGACCACCAGAAACGGAACCTTTGATCCCACAATGACTTTTACGGCCCAGCTTCCCGTAAATTTCTGAATGCCTTTCACCCCGTGTGTACCCATGATGACCAGGTTGGCTTTTTTATCGGAAGCATAATCGGCAATGTCGCTGAAAATACTTCCCTCCAGCACCATGGTCCCGGGCAGCAGCCCGTATTTCTTTTCTGCTTCGGCGGCGGCTTCCTTCAGCTTTTCGTTAACCTGTTCTTTCTCCTGAGGTGGGGTGCCCGGTTTTACTATATTCAGTAACTGGATGTCGTTATCTACATTCCGGGCAATCTTAATGCCGTGCTGGAGGGCATTCCAGGCTACCTGGCTGAAATCCCAGGGAATAATGATCAGTTTCCCGCTTTTTTCCATGTCGCGCGAATGGATTTGTTTCAATAAAAGTACGTGATTCCGCAAATTTTATGAAATTTTTTTTATTTCCCGTTTCCATCATGCAAAAACATCGTAAATACAGCATGTTTTCAGGGACTCAGAAGGGAGGTTACACTTAAAATCGTATTTTTGCAGAAAACAAATCATGCGGTATGAATTCATTACGTGTTAAAATCCGTTACCTGCTGGCTCATGGCGAAACCGGGAAGGAAGTTTGTATCATGGGCTGGGTGCGTTCGAAACGGGAAAGCAAAAAGGTTACCTTTCTTACGGTGAATGACGGTTCCACCATTCATCACATGCAGGTGGTGGTTGACCTGGAAAAATTCAGTGAGGATATCCTGAAACAGATCCACACAGGAGCAGCGGTAAAGATTACCGGCACCCTGGTGGAATCGATGGGCAGGGGGCAGCGGGTGGAGATCCGGGCTAAGGAAATTGAAGTGTACGGAACGGCCGATCCGGAAACGTATCCCCTTCAGAAAAAAGGACATTCGCTCGAATTCCTCAGAGAAAATGCCCATCTGAGGCCACGTACAAATACTTTCGGAGCCGTTCTCCGAATCAGGCATGCCATGGCCTATGCCATCCATAAATATTTTAACGACCGGGGGTTTTATTACATGCACACCCCTATCATTACTGCTTCTGATGCGGAAGGGGCCGGGGAGATGTTCCGGGTAACTACCCTGGATATAGAAAAACCGCCCCGGACTCCCGAAGGGAAGGTTGACTATTCAAAGGATTTTTTCGGGAAAGAGACCAAACTGACCGTTTCAGGGCAGCTGGAAGGAGAACTGGGCGCCCTGGCCCTTTCCGAGATATATACCTTCGGCCCCACTTTCCGGGCGGAAAATTCGAATACTCCCCGTCACCTGGCCGAGTTCTGGATGATAGAACCCGAAATGGCTTTTTATGATATTCATGACAACATGGACCTGGCGGAAGATTTCCTGAAGTTTCTGGTGCGCTATGCCATGGAACATTGCAGTGATGACCTGGAATTCCTCAATCAGATGTACGACAAGGAATTGTTGAGTCGCCTGCAATTCATTCTCGACAATGAGTTTGTGCGGATGGGTTATACGGAAGCCATGGATATCCTTGTCAAATCAGGTCAGAAATGGGAGTTCCCGGTGCAGTGGGGTTCCGACCTGCAGGCAGAGCACGAACGGTTTCTGGTGGAGAAACATTTCCGGAAACCTGTGATGCTTACCGATTATCCCATGGAGATCAAGGCCTTTTACATGAAGCAGAACAGGGACGGCAAAACCGTGCGGGCGCTGGATGTGCTTTTCCCGCGTATCGGTGAAATCATCGGAGGATCGCAGCGGGAGGAAAATTACGAAGCCCTGCACCGGCGGATCCAGGAAATGGGACTTCCCTTGAAGGACCTCTGGTGGTACCTCGATACCCGGAGGTTCGGAACGGCTCCCCACAGCGGTTTCGGCCTCGGTTTTGAACGACTGATTCTTTTCATTACCGGAATGTCGAATATCAGAGATGTGATCCCCTTTCCGCGTACACCCAGAAATGCGGAATTTTAGTAATATCGCATGGTGTACCGGTTTCAGGGCAGGAACCCTGAGGGGCCATTCCAACCGCATCTCTTCATAAGCATTTGATTTTCAGATGTAATGTTATGTTTGGCACAGGCGTTGTAAATTGAAATTTTATTAATAAATTTATCCGCCGGGCTGACCATCGAATGATCAGACAGTGCGAGGAAGATGTTAAAACAGAGCCTACAACAGAAGCTGCTTCAGAAATTATCCCCGCAGCAGATCCAGATGATCAAACTGCTGGAGATACCTGCTATGCAGCTTGAGCAGCGAATAAAAAAGGAGCTGGAGGAGAATCCTGTACTGGAGGAAGGAGACGAGAGCGACCAGTACGAGGAGCAGGAAGAGGATATGGGAGAAGAAGAAACCGATAAGGACGGGGAAGAATTTACCCTGGAAGATTATCTCAATGACGAAGACATTCCCTCATATCGTCTTCATACGAGCAATACCTCCCGGGACGATGATAAAGCGACAGAGATCCCCTTTTCGGGCGGATATTCTTTTCACGAACATCTGAAAAGCCAGCTGGGTATGCGGGTCCTTTCCGGAAAGGAAGAGATGCTGGCTGAATATATTCTCGGGAATATTGATGAAGACGGATATCTGAGAAGAAAGGTCTCTGCCATTGCCGATGATCTGGCTTTCAGTCAGAACATACAGACCAACGAGGAAGAACTGGAAGAAATACTCCGGATCATCCAGGACCTGGATCCGCCCGGAGTGGGAGCGCGTGACCTGCAGGAATGCCTGTTGCTTCAGATTATGGAAAAGGATCAGAATGATTCCCGGGTGGCCCTGGCCAAACAGATCCTGAAATACCATTTTCAGGAATTTACCAAGAAACACTACGAAAAGATCCTTAACCGCCTGAATATTGATGAAGACCAGCTTAAGGATGCTATGGAAGAGATCCTCAAACTGAATCCCAGGCCCGGCAGCTCTTTCAGCGATCCCATGAACCGTTCGGTTCAGCATATCATTCCCGATTTTATCCTGGAGAACAAAGACGGCGAACTGCAGCTCAGCCTGAATGCCAGAAATGTGCCCGAACTCAGGCTGAACCGGTCGTATACGGAAATGCTGGAGCATTACCAGAAAAGCAAGGGCCGCGCTACCCGGGAGCAGAAAGATGCCATTACCTTCGTGAAGCAGAAACTTGATTCTGCCCGGTGGTTCATTGATGCCATCAAACAGCGGCAACATACCCTGATGCTGACCATGCAGGCAATCATCGATTACCAGCGGGAATATTTTATGGAAGGGGATGAAACAAAGCTGCGGCCGATGATCCTGAAAGATATTGCAGAAAAAACCCATCTGGATATTTCCACCATTTCTCGGGTGGCCAACAGCAAGTATATCCAGACCCATTTCGGGATGTTCCCTTTGAAATATTTCTTTTCTGAAGGGTTGCAGACCGATTCGGGCGAGGAAGTATCCACCCGGGAAATCAAAAGCATCCTGAAGGATTTTATTGATAAAGAAGATAAAAAGAAACCTCTTACCGATGAACGCCTGGCAGAGATCCTCCGGAAAAGGGGGTACCTCATTGCCCGGCGAACAGTGGCCAAATACCGGGAGCAGATGCACATTCCGGTGGCCCGCCTGAGAAAGGAAATATGATCACCGGCGGATCTTTACCCGAAATGATAACAGAAAAACCATGCCCAGAATCATTGCACAGGCCATATCCGTTCTTTTCCATCCCCTTTTCGCCCCCCTTTACGGGCTGTTGCTGATTTTTTATTCGGGCACATACCTGTCATATCTGCCCTATGAAGTTAAAAAAGTGATCTTTCTGATCGTCCTGCTGAATACTGTGGTGATTCCCCTGAGTTTATTCCCTGTTCTGTACTACCGGAAGTTTATTCACGGAATAACAGCCGAAAGGCCGAAAGACCGGACCATTCCCCTGGTGATTGCGGCGGCGCTGTATGGTATTGCCTGCTATTTGCTGGCGCGACTTCAGGTTTCGGGGCTGATCAAAATATTCATTCAGTCGGCAGCTGTTATGCTTATGCTTACCGCCGTGGTTTCCTGGTTCTGGAAAATCTCCCTTCACATGCTTGGTATGGGAGGGCTCACCGGCTTGATGATTGCCATGATGATCAAACTGTCTGCAGTTCTGACGGGAATACTGGTCTTGCTGATCGTGCTGGCAGGGGTGGTGGGAACGGCACGTCTTTACCTGAACAAACACCGGCCTTCACAGATATATGCCGGATATCTGTCAGGATTGGGATTTATGCTGGCCGCGCTGCTTTTGTGAAACGATCTGCTTCAGTTTTTCTTCCCATTCATTGCCCGGCTTTTCCCGGAAAATCCCCGGAGAAAAGAAAGAAGCCTTTTGCAGGGCCCTTTCGAGGCTGAAGTGTTTTTGCGGCATACTGAAAAAAGCTCCCGTTTCTTTCAGGTGGCGGGACAGGTATTCCTGTTCTGTCTGTCCCGGGGTTGGAACCAGCACTCCCTGTTTTTTCAGGATAACCAGGTCCATTACAGATGAGTATCCGGCCCTGCATATGACCAGCCCGGCCTTTTCAATGATTTTTTTCAGGTCCCGGGCAGGTAACAGATCGAAAACCTGAATGTTATTCCCGCTTCCCGGAACAGGTTTCTTCATGGGATGCGCCGAACCCCTGACCACAACGATTTTTTTCTTCTGTGGGAAGGAGGCAATCTCCCGGAATACCTGCCCTTCAAACACACTGCGTTGCGGTTCAGGACCGGATAAAACAAACAGGACAATATCTTCCGATGCGGCTGGAGTATAAGGTGAACCGGCCAGAGCGCTGAGGGGTCCGATAAATGAAGCGTGAGGAGGAAGTGGAAGGCGATGAGAAAGCTTCCCCGACAGATTCGGTTCGCTTTCAAAATCCGGGATCCAGCACTGATCGTACCTCGAGATGATGTGCCGGTGTAAACGGGTAAGCGGGTATTCCAGTATTCTCATCCACCGGGGAAGGCATACCGTTACCTGATGGGTAAGGTATATGCTGTAACAATTCCTGTTCCAGCACCCGAAACGATTGTCGGATATCACGATATCCACTCCCAGCTTCTTTACCGCCCTGCGCAGAATAAAATGCTCCCGCACGATGCTCCCGCAGATCACAGGTAGCTGGACCAATATCCCCATCCACAGGGGAATGTGCCTGAAATACCTTACCCGGTAAAAGGGAAGTTTCAGAAAATGCAATTCCGGAAAAACACGGCGCAGGTAACGCCGGGCTTCACCGTCAGCGGCTATGACTATCTGCACATGCATTTGCTGCAGTTTCATGATGAGGGCGGCTGTGCGGGTGGCATGCCCCAGCCCCCAGTCCAGGGGAGCTACCAGGATGAGCGGTTCGGTTTTCAACGGTTATACAAACTTTTATGTAAAGTAAATAAAAAAACATCCCCTGCCGGACGTGTGAAGCCCGGCGGTTGAAGCCCCAAAACCGTCGGATACCGTATGACCCTGTTCCCATGACAATTGTCATTTTATTCGACAGCTGATGAACTACATTTGTAATAACATAAATGTTTCCTTATGGCTGATGAAAAACACAGGGAACCGGTAGAATGGAAAGACCAGTACAAAGTGGATGTGGAAATCATTGATGAGAATCACCGGAAGTTCGTGGAAATTATCCAGCGACTTGACCGTGTTTTGAATAATAAAGCCTGCAAAGAGGATCCATCCGACATTTTCTATGCCCTGGTTCATTATGTGGAACACTACCTGTTGCAGGAAGAAATTTATTTCAAGAACTATCAATATCCCAACTTTTCCCGGCATAAAGAATCGCACCAGTATTTTATCGATCATATCATCCGTTTCCGGGAAGAGTTCGAAAAGGGCTCGGAAACCATTTGTCTTGAAATGAGGGAATTCCTCATAGAATGGTTCCGCGAACATATTCTTTCACACGATAAGGAAGCGGTATACTTTCTGGTGCAGAAGGGGTTGAACCGGTAATAAAACAGGCATGTTGTTCCAGACGCCGGGCAAAACCAGGCCGGCAGGTATTTTGTGTATACACACAGATGGCCTTGCCTGCTCCTGCCCCGGCAGGTACCCGCAGAATTCAGTTGGGTTGCAATTTCCTTATCCTTCTGGGAGTGTAAGTCACGGAAATGTCTTCAATATCCACATGTCTGTTCCAGCTCATTCCCTCTTCCGGAGGATCGTAATCCAGAATATTTCCCCTGAGATGAGTATACGGTTCGTTACCGAGATTCTTTGAAACGGAATAGGTGATCGTCCGGCTGCTTTTCTGATATTGTCTCACAGGGAAATCGGATCTTTTTCCCGGTGATGTGTCATCCTTGTACCAGAAATACGCTGTAAGCCGTGGGTTGACCGACTGATCGTCATCGTGCAAACGTAAACGGACCTGTATGGTGTATGTTCCGGGACCTTTGAGCGGAATGACGAAGGGAAGGGTGGTAACGGCCTTATCACCGGCCAAACTCCATTTTCTTTGCTGGTTCCATAAATTGATGGGTTCTCCGGATTCGGTATCCGGTTCCTGCAGTTTGGTTTCAAGCTGGGTGAGCTGAACCAGTAGTTTCTGGTATATCTTTTCAAGCTTGTCGGGCCTGGCAGAATAATAATCCAGAGTACGATCCAGTTCTTCCCGGGTTACCCCGTGCTTCTCGAATAAATTTCCGAACAGCGCCGTGGAATCGATCCCTCCGTAATTTCTGAAAACCACCGGACTGTGAAAACTGCCCTGCAACAAATAGATATCCACCAGCAGAGGGATCAGTTTTTTCTCGGGAATGGTATCCGCTTTCCTTATTCTGTCAGGCCGGCAGGCAAATACCAGCGCTATCAGCATTAACAAAATAGTTCCCCGCTGCTTCATACTTCAAAAATACGATTTTTCCTGAAAAGGATCTCACCGGATGGGATTCAGGCGAATCCCGATCATGATTTCATGCGTTCCCGAATTGAACGACCGAATGGTGGAGGTACCGATATCGTAAGAATATCCGAACATGAACCGGTTTTCATGAATGTACCCGAGGAGGATGGAAGCGGCATCCTTTGTGCGGTACGACAGGCCCATCCAGAATGTTTCCCGGTAAGTGGTGCGGGCATTGAATTCCAGCTGCAGGGGTACGGGTGTGGTTCCCTTGAGCATGGCCGATACCTCCAGCCTGAAATCGGGATGGATATCGGCTGCATATCCGCCCATCAGGTAGTAATGATGTTTCAAACGGTTCAGGCCGTTCTTTATATCATATACCTTGATGTTATTGCTGAAAAGCTGAAAAGCCGAAAAACCGGCAAACCAGTTATCATGGTACAGATAAAATCCCAGAGAAGCATCGGGCACCCAGGCGGAATATACCCCGCCCTGAAAAACCGGATCGTTTTCTTCAATCAGTTGAATTTCCGTTCCGTCCACTTTGTTTTGCAGTAACCCCAGCGAAAGCCCCATTGAAAGACGGATATCCGGCCAGGCTTCTATGTTGTAGGCATAGGTGCCGTACAGGCCGGTACGACTGGTTGGACCGGTCACATCACTGTAAAGGTACCCCCCGAAACCCATGGGTTTCTCTTTGTGGGGTCCGTAAATACTGAGACTGATGGTTTGGGGAGCGTCGAGTATTCCCACCCACTGAAAGCGGCTGTTCGACCTGATCTGGTAATAATCGGCTGTTCCAGCCACCGCCGGATTCAGTACAAAATCATTGAACATGAACTGGGTATACTGGGGCAATTGCTGAGCAGACAACCGATTGCCAAACCAACCGGAAAAAATGAACAGCCCTATGTATATGGTTTTTTTCATCTACCGGATAATGGTTACCGGTCCGGTGATGGCCCTGCTTTCACGACCATCATTCAACCGGATGACATAATAATAGGTTCCGATCGGCAAATCTTTTCCTTTATAGGTTCCGTCCCATTCCCTGTCGGAAGAATATCCTTCCGAATAAAAAACCCTTTCCCCCCAGCGATTGAATACTTCCACCACCATATCGGGATAAAGGTCGGCATTCAGGATTTTCCAGGTATTGTTTTTTTCATCGTTGTTGGGGGTGAAACCCGATGGAATAATCAGACGGGTAGCTACCCTGATCAATACACTGTCGGTGGCTGTACATCCTTCGTCACTGGTACCGGTAACATAATACCTGGTGGTTTCCTCGGGTGTGGTTACCGGATCGGCAATTACCGGATTATCAAGCCATGTGGAAGGGAACCAGGCATAGGCCGAAAAAGGTCCTCCTGTGGCAGTAAGCTGGTACGACTGCCCGATAAAAACCGCAGTATCCGGGCCGGCATCAATATCGGGGACTTCGTAAATAGTCACGGTCACTTCGTCACTGTCATAACACAGGTCTTTGGTTACCAGCACAGTATAGGTGGTGGTGCTTTCGGGAGATGCCACCGGTGAAGAGGATGTGGTGGTGCTCAGGCCTTCTGCCGGACTCCATTGATATATATCGCCCCCGGAGGCATTCAGCACTACCTCATCGCCCGGACAAATGCTTGCATCTTCGCCTGCGTCGGCCGTCACAATGAATTTCCCTTCTATCTCAACCACCTGACTGGCCTCACACCCGTTCTGGTCGCGTACAATACAGGTATAAGCGCCTCCTTCCAGTGAGCTGAAAACGGTTCCCGACTGAAAATTTTGCCCTCCGTCAATTGAATAGCTATAAGGCGGAGTACCGCCGGAAGCGGAAAATTCCAGCTGGCCGTCGAAAGTGTTATGGTTACAGGTGGCTTTGACTGTATCCACGGTGAACACAATCGGATCGGGCTCGGTGATCACAATGGTCGAGCCGGGTATCTGGCAGCCGGCTGCATCCTGTACGATAACGGAATAACTGTTGGCAATGAGTCCGGTAAACACCCCGTTGTTGCTGTGGAAAGAAATCCCACCGTTGACCGACCACGTATAGGGAGGAACACCACCTTCGGCCTCAATCCGGATCTCCCCGTCATTGCCTCCGTGGCAGCTGACATGGGCAGAGGTTTCGGATAGAATGTTCATGGGGGGAGGCTGGGTGATGGTGATCAGGTCGCTATTCTGCGTACATCCGTTGTTATCGCCTACCATTACCTGGTAATCGCCGGCTTCCAGTCCGGAAATGTCCTGTGTGGAAGCAGTAAACCCTCCGGGTCCTGTCCAGGCATAGGAATACGGTGCGGTACCTCCTGTAACGGAAATGCTGATGGCCCCGTCGTTTCCTCCGGAGCAACTCACATGGGTTACGTTGTCGGTGATGATGGCCAGGGGGTCGGGCTGGGTGATGGTAACGGGCCCGTAGGCCTGGATGCA
>JBNGDI010000011.1:0-67904 GCA_049975425.1 Bacteroidales bacterium | reverse complement strand
GTGTTCCTCCGGATACATCCACATCGATGGCGCCGTCGCCGGCACCGTTGCAGGAGGCGTTGGTGATGGACACCGGGGTGATGCTGATGGCCGGTGGCTGGCCGATGGTAACTGGCCCGTGTGCCTGTGAGCATCCGTTATCGTCGGTCACGGTAAGGGAATAATCGCCGGCTTCCAGGCCGGAAATGTCCTGTGTGGAAGCAGTGAATCCGCCGGGCCCGGTCCAGGCATAGAGGTAAGGAGGCGTTCCCCCGGAAACCGAGACCTGGATTTCCCCTTCGCTGCCCCCGTGGCAGGCGTTATCGGTGGTCAGGTCAGTGGTAATGGAAATGGGAGAGGGCTGGGTAACAGTCAGGGGCCCGAGGGATTCGGTGCATCCGTTGGCATCGGTCAGGGCCAGGGAGTAATCACCGGCTTCCAGGCCGGAAATGTCCTGTGTGGAAGCAGTAAACCCTCCGGGCCCGGTCCAGGAATAAGAGTATGGCGTGGTTCCTCCGGTGACGGAAATACTGATGGATCCGTCGTTTCCTCCATGACAGCTCACGTGGGATATATCATCGGCGGTGATGGCCAGGGGGTCGGGCTGGGTGATGGTAACGGGCCCGTAGGCCTGGATGCATCCGTTATCGTCGGTTACGGTGAGGGAATAATCGCCGGCTTCCAGGCCGGAGATATCCTGAGAGGAGGCGGTAAACCCTCCGGGCCCTGTCCAGGCATAAGTATAAGGCGGTGTTCCTCCGGATACATCCACATCGATGGCGCCGTCGCCGGCACCGTTGCAGGATACGTGGGTGATGGACAGCGGAGTGATGCTGATTTCAGGTGGTTCCTGTACGGTCACGGGTCCCAGGCTGCCTCCGCAGCCTTTGGTATCGGTGAGGGTGAGGGAATAGGATCCGGGAGCCAGGTTCTCGGGGTCCTCACTGACCGAAGTATAGCCGTTGGGGCCGGTCCAGTTATAGGTATAGGGCGGATTCCCTCCCGTTACGGTGATATGGATGGATCCGTCGTCTGAGCCGTGGCATGTAAGATCCTGTACATTATCCAGGGTGATATCGAGGGGATCGGGCTGGCCGATAACTATGTCAGAAACAAAATCGCTGTCACCAAGTGAATCGTCAACCACAACCCAGAAAGAATTGGAGGCTGACAGGCCGGTGATGGTGTACGTTGTATCGTATGTAGTTGTAAAATTGGTTCCTTTCCATGTGATGGTATACGGGGCGGCTCCTCCTGTAAAAGTCACAGTAACTTTTCCGTCGGACATTCCATAGCAACTGACACTGTCAACTGTAACAGACACGATGGTAAGGGAATCAGCCTGAACAGGTTTGAACAGGAAGAGAGAGAAAATGAGCCAGGCACCGCTGAAGATTTTTTTTGTGTTCATGCCGGATTAGGTCCCTGTTTCATTGTTTTTTGTTGATACGAGGCTGTGCCTGTTTTCGTTACAACAAAATATTTACCAGTTATTTTAGAAATTTTATTAAAACTTTAATAAAATTAATAAAGATGTAAAATTTTAAAAAATATATTTAAGAAAAAGTAAAATAAGAATTAAAATATATGACCTGAATCACCGTCATTAAATGATATTTATCACCAACCTTGTCTTCCGTTCTGTGTTGTTCTGCAGGGTTTATTCACTGGCGTGAAGGTACCGGCGGGTAATATATCTTACCGGGTACCATGCTGCAAAAAAGCCGATCAGCAAAACGGTAAAGAATACGAAAACGAAATCGGTCCAGAGCATATCCACCGGATAGGTGTCGACCACAAACGATCCGCTGCCTTTCAGGCGGATCAATCCGAAGGTTTGCTGGATCCAGCAGATGATACCGCCAAGGATCAAACCAATGGTAGCCCCGCCGGCGGAAATCAGCCAGCCTTCGATAAAGAATATTTTTCTGATGCGGCTCATTTCGGTTCCCAGGCTCTGCAGAATGGCAATATCTTTTTTCTTATCGAGTATCAGCATGGTAATGGAACCGATGATATTGAAGGAGGCCACCAGCAGGATAAAGGCCAGGATCATAAAAATGGCCCATTTTTCCGAGCGCATGATCCTGTAAAGCAGTTCCTGCTGCTGGAACCGGTTTTGCACGCTGTATTGTTCCCCGGCGAGGGCGGTAAGTTCATTCTGTACTGTGGTTTCACTGAATGCAGGATTGACCTTCAGTTCCAGGGAGGTGATCTCGTTGTCGTATTCCAGCAGGTTCCGAATAAATTCAATGGGAACAATGATATACTTTGAATCAAAATCCTGCTGGATGGCAAAGATTCCCGAGGGGAAGATATAATTCCGGTTAAATGCCTGCTCGGGGTTCAGCGATACGTTTCCGGTGCGTTTGGGCACGTATACCTGAATAGGGGTGATAAAATTCAATCCCACCGACAGATAAATCCTGATTCCCTGTCCGATCACCGCACAGGGCATGTTCCGGTCCCACAGGGTGAATTCCCCGTCGATGATCATTGAGTCGATGCCGCTCATTTTCAGGAATTCATCGCTCACTCCCTTCACGGTTGCTATGTACTGTTTTTCCCCGTATTTCAGCAGGGCATTTTCTTCCAGCACATCGGCGGCATAAAGCACTCCCGGATGCTCTCTGATCTTTACCAGGAGGGGATCGTCGGCCGGGAAGGTTTTTCCTTCTGTAAGTGTAATGCGGATATCCGGGTCGAAAGCATTAAACAGCGATCTGACCAGGTTGTCGAATCCGTTGAATACCGACAGGACCACAATGAGGGCCATGGTACCCACCATAACCCCCACCAGGGAGATCATAGAAATAACATTGATCACATTCCGTGACTTTTTTGCAAAGAGATAGCGCCTGGCTATGAAAAACGGCAGATTCAAGGGTTTGGAGATAAAATGGTTAAAAAGACCGCTACCCTGTGAAAAAATGAAAAAGGCCTCCGGCAGGGACTTTAACCCGCACTTTTCCGCATCGTTGTGATGAGAACGTTCTGTCAATTAAACCACAGAGGCCTTTTTCGGTTAAAACAAAAGAAATTTTTACAAAAGTAGCATTATTTCCAGGCACGTACGATGAGGCCTGTACCGTGGGAATGGTTAATATGTACATCTAAAATATTCAGAATCAATATAAATGGATATGTTAATAAATAATAAAAAGGAATCAGCAAAAGGAAGAAACGGTGGCGGCCGATCAGTGTAAGCGGGTATTTCATTCCCAGTTTCCATGAGATGTTGCCGGGGATTCCGTAGGTATATCCGGTTTCCACCCGGCCGAACCCGGCACGGGTCAGTTTTCCGGTAATTTCTTCCACGGAGTAACCGTCACGGACATGTTCTTCAATAAACGAATGCTCCCCTTCTTCATTGACATCCGAGCCTCCCCGGTCGGAAGGGGTGGTAACCAGGAGCATCCCTCCCGGGCGCAGGGAGCGGTAAAAATTGGAAAAAACGATTTCATCGTCGGCAATATGTTCCATCACATCCACGGAAAGTATCAGGTCGTATTTTTCAGGTTCCATGAATTCGGTAAGGTCGGCTTTTCTGAAAGATACCCTTTGTTTGAGTGGGGTATGGTCGATAAAACGGCGGCAGTTGTTTACCTGTTCCCCGTTTATATCCACGGCTTCTACCCGGCTGGTATCGGACAACCTTGCCAGGAAATAGGTATACTGGCCGAACCCCGATCCGGCATCCAGAATAACTGTGCCGTTCAGTCGGTTTTTATGCCACGATTTCAGATATTTTTTTACATGCCAGGTGCGCAGCAGATGTATGTCGAGCAACCGGTAAAGCCATATTCTTATCCGTGGTTTCCGGCCAACGAGTTTTCCCAGTGTATTTTTCAGCGGTTCGTATTGCATGAAACGGATCAGGATTTCAGCAAACGGTCTATATTGTCAATATAATCCAGGGAATCGTCCAGGTAGAAATACAGGGCCGGAATGATCCTTACCTGGTTCCTGATGATATTTCCCAGCAAACCCCTGACTGCCGGCGTTTTTTCCCGGATCTTTTCCAGGACCTCCTCTTTGTTTTTTCCCGGGAAGATACTGAGATATACCTTTGCCACCGAAAGATCGGGGCTGATTCTCACCACGGTGACGGTAATCATGTTCCCCTCGAACTCGGGTGCCATTTGCTGAAAAATGGGTCCGAGTTCCTTCTGCAATAGCCTGGATACTTTTTGTTGCCGGGTGGAAGTCATTTTCAGGTATTTAACCGAAACCATCAGCCTTTCAAAGGGGGACTCCCTCTTTTCATTGGTTCCTGTAAGGGCTTCAGGGCACAAAAGTACTATTTTTTCCCCAACATTTTATAGCTTTGCACTGGATTGACACAGAATCAACGACTGAAGCATGGATATTGTTGTGAGCGGAATCCGTTCCACCGGGAACCTGCATCTGGGTAACTATTTCGGAGCGATCAGAAATTTTGTCAGGATGCAGCACGAGCATCATTGTTATTTTTTCATAGCCGATTATCATTCTCTGACTACGCATCCTACCCCGTCGGATCTGCATGGAAATATAAAACAGGTACTTTCGGAATACCTGGCCTGCGGCATTGATCCGGAGAAAGCCACGGTGTTCCTGCAAAGTGACGTGCCCGAGGTGCCGGAACTGTATTTGTTACTGAACATGAACGCCTATGTGGGAGAGCTGGAGCGTACGGCTTCTTTTAAGGAAAAAGTGAGAAAACAGCCCGAGAATGTCAATGCAGGTTTGCTGACCTATCCGGTGCTGATGGCTGCCGATATCATCATTCACCGTGCCAGCAAGGTGCCGGTGGGGAAAGATCAGGAGCAGCATCTGGAGATGACCCGCCGTTTTGCCCGCCGTTTCAATAACCTTTACAAAGTGGATTATTTTCCCGAGCCCGAGCCTTATAATTTTGGGGAGGCTCTGATCAGGATTCCTGGTCTGGATGGTACAGGAAAGATGGGAAAATCGGAAGGGAACGGGATTTTTCTTTCCGATGAGCCGGTCGAGGTCAGAAAAAAAGTAATGCGGGCGGTTACCGACAGCGGACCGGAACACCCGGGGCAGAAGAAAAGCGAGCCGGTTCAGAATCTGTTTACCCTGATGCAGGTGGTTTCGGATAAAGAAACCCTTGATTATTTTGAGGACCAGTACAACCGGTGTACAATCCGGTACGGAGAAATGAAAAAGCAGCTGGCCGAGGACATTATCCGGCTGACAGATCCAATAAGGGAAAGGATCAGGGAGATCAAAGCCGACGATGCCTATCTGCGCAAGGTGGTGATGACGGGGGCTGCCAGAGCCCGGGAAAGCGCTTCTGCAACTCTGCGCGATGTGCGGGAGATCATTGGCTTCAAACAGTTCTGACAAAAAAAAGCCGGGTAATGGAACCCGGCTGCCCTGAAAATCATTTCAAGTATATGTTGGATTGTTGACGTTACCAGAAAAGGAACAAAAATGGTGCCAGACTCACGGCACCATTTTTCAATTGTCAGGTTTTTCTTTCTGTAAAAGCAAAATTCAATTTCTTACGTTGACCTTTTTCATGCGGGTGAAGGGTTTGTTCCTGTCGAACAGGTACCGGTAAGTAACATGGGTTTTGATAATGGTGCCTCCTATCTGTTCAGCCACCCGCATCATGCTGGGATTGAAATCCCCTATCCAGTTCATTTCCAGATCGGTGTAGTGGAAATCGGGTTTTTTGGCCTCCTGTGCGAAAGCCATTACCAGGGCGCCTTCCACACCGCGGACCTGGTGTTCAGGAGCCACTCCGAAGATGACTCCGAAAACCTTGGTATTGGTTTTCAGGATTTTCTGGTGAAGGAGAAATTTGATTTTCCCGATCAGGTTCATTTTTCCGTTCAGGCGCTTGATGATCTGGTTGATTTCGGGAAGCATGATAAAGAATGCGATGGGTTCGTTACGGTAATAACCGAACCACATCAGACGTTCATCCAGAATGGCCTGCATGCTTTTCAGCAGCGACTGGGCATGTATTTTGCTGATGGGCTTCACGCCGGGGAAATTTGCCCAGGCTTTGTTGTAGATAGCACGAAAATCATCTACCACCTTTTCCATATTCCTTTTGTCGATATGGGTAAAGGTATAATCGGAATTCCGGGCCACCCGTTCGGCTTTTTCACGGATGGTTTCCTGCAGCCCTTTTTCCGTGGTCAGGGTGCGGTAATAGGTGTACTGGTTAAAGTAATTTTTAAATCCGTATTCTTCAAACAGATTGCGGTAATAGGGGAAATTATAAGGCATGCAGTAATTTGGTTCGGTAAAGCCATCCACCAGCAATCCCCACCAGCGGTCGCGTTCGCCGAAGTTTACGGGTCCGTCCATGGCTTCCATACCCTTTTCCGCCAGCCACTGTTTACAGGCGTCAAACAAACGGAAGGCTGCTTCCCGGTCGTTGATGCATTCAAAAAATCCCATCCCTCCGGTAGGCTGTTCATTCTTGGCAGCCGTGGCTTTGTCGTAGAATGCTGCTACCCTGCCCACAATTTTGCCTGTCGAATCTGCCAGAAGCCAGCGGATGGCTTCACCGGTCCTGAACATTTTGTTTTTTTTCGGATCAAACACCCTTTCTACATCTTCATCCAGTGGCCTGATCCAGTTTCTGTCGTTCCGGTAGAGCCTGACAGGCAGCATCAGAAACTCTTTCCGGGTTTTCCTGTCATTGACTTCCAGCAGCGAATAATGTTGCATATCAATGTGATCGGTTGAGTAATAATGCGGTTAAAAATAATTTAATCCGCATGGAATTCCAAAACAGGTTGGGGAGGTAGGTTATTCCAGGGTTTTCCGTTGTAGTTTTCTTATATAAAAAACCGATCCCTCGTATTCGGTTTTGATGAGTTCTCCGTTTTCGAGCATAAGATCGACCAGTTCCCAGTTGCTTCCGGCTTTTTTCAGGAGTTGCTCCACGGCTTCTCGTCTCAGGGGGTGGACCGCCGTGATGCTGAGAATATCGTCGTATGCGTTTCCTGTAAAAGCAAAGGCATTTCCTTCATAACCGATCAGCAATTCCACCGGTTCCATGTGTTGCTTGAATATATGAAATGCGGCATTCAGAAATGTTTCGTCGGGGGGTTTGACCGATTTTACCGCCGGAGGACGGGTGGGGATGCTCAGGTAGGATTTGTGGGGATTCAGAGGTGCAATAAACCGGGCGATTTTTTCCATTTCCTCCAGGCTGTCGTTGTACCCCCTGGCCAGCATGGTTTCGGTAGTGAAGATGCCGTTGTATATTTTTCTGAAATCCACTATTCCTTTCAGAATAACAGGCAATTCAAGTGATTTGTAAGGTCTGTCGATCTTTTTCCACACGGCCTCATTAATCGCATCAACCTTAACACTGATCCAGTCGGCCGGGAGTAGCTCGTTCTGCACGTCGGTGCGCCACAGGAGCGTACTGTTGCTGATCACGGCCACGGGATACCCAAGTGTTTTCAAACCGGTAATGATCTCTCCCAGGTTGATATCCAGGGTAGGTTCTCCGTCGGGCACCAGGCTGAGGTAATCGATCTTCTCCCCCTTTTTTTTCGCCTGCCTGATTTTTTCATGGGTTTGTTCCAGTATATATTCCGGATTATAAAAATGGTCCCGGTGGATGTCCATTTTCATGGCTTTGCCCACCTGGCAGTAAACACAGGAGTAAGAACAGTATTTCGGAGGGATGTTGTTGATACCCAGGCTTCGGCCCAGGCGGCGGGATGGAATGGGACCAAATGCTATCATAGGAAGAAAGAGTATGGAGGCAAAGTTAATAAAATTGAATGAAGGTGCCGGATATCTGTTATCCTTTCCATTTCTCAGATACGCAGCCGGGCGGCGATGATCAGGTTTCTGCCGGGAGCCACAATGCCTGAGGAATACGGACGGTATCGGTGGTTCAGTATGTTTTCGACACCCAGATCAATTTCAAGGTATTCCCGGAATGAGAACGATGTTTTGATATTCAGGGTGTACCAGCCGGGAGAATAAGGATTTCCGTTAGAGTCTTTTGCATAGAGATAGGCCTTGTCGATTTCCGACGGTGACATGGCCGTGTAGGGTTTGGTGAGATTGAACCGCACATACATGTCTGAGGTAAAACGTTTTTGTTGATACAGAATGTGTGCGTTCCCGAAAGGAGGGGCCACGTGCCTGACAGGTTCTCCTGCCGAGGTTTTCCCTGTTTGCCAGGTGAAACCGCCTCTGAGCGAGAGATGCGGGGCTATACCTGCCAGGACCGATAGGCTGGCTCCGGCAATGGTGGCGCTTTCGGCATTGACCAGGGCATTGACCCTGGCCGGCTCACCGAAATACACGATGGTATCCCGTCCGTTGAACAGAAAATCGCGCCTTACCATCAGGCCATCCACTATGCAGTAAAAACCTGTCAGGTTGATTCTGGTTTTTTCTCCGAAAAAGCGGAGAATACCCAGATCTACATTGTAGACATATTCGGGTTTCAATTCGGGATTAGGGACCACCACTACACCGTCGCCCGATTCAAACACTTTTCCTACATCGTCAAGGTTGGGTGAACGAAAGCCGGTGGCTGCATTCAGGTTGATCTGCCAGTTGGGGCCCGGACGGAAAACCAGGCCGGCCGAACCGTTCAATGCTCCGTTGGCCAGGGTGATATGGGTAAACGGGAGGTGGTAAAATGATGTATCGTTAATGAAAGAATGCAGGCCGGTGCGGTTATACCTGAGGCCGGCCAGCAGGGTGAGCCTTTCGGAAAAGTTTTTTTTGTAACTGAAATAAGCGGCCAGGGTATGGTAATGGTTATATCCATCGGGATAGCGGGTGGGGGCCGGGACGGCCTCTCCCGTGAGGATATTTCGGGTGGAGGCACGGGATGCCACATGGTTGTAAACAGCTTCCAAACCGTAAAAAAAGGTATTGCCCTGTCCGGCAGTTTTTTCCATATCGAGATTCAGGCTAAATGCATCCACATGTTCTACCTGGCTGTTCAAATCGGGATCGTTCAGTTTCCGGTTGTTCCGGCTTTCTTCCACACCCTGGTGGGCTACAACCAGACGGGCCCTGTCGAACCAGCGCGTTGCTCGGCCATATTCTGCCAGGAAGTGATTCATGATCCATTTTTGCGGGCCGTAGTACCATTCTGCGAACCTCAGTTTTCCTTCGCGGTACTGTATCAATCTGTCGTACCGGGGGATGTCAGACAGCCTGGAATAATGGAATCCGTATTCCAGGTTCAGGTGATCACCTGCCCGGTATCTAATCTTCTGGGTAATATTCAGTTGGCTATAGCCTGAAAACTTCTGAATGTTCGGATTTTTATTTTTTATGATGCTATCGGTTCCGTTTATCCGCACCACGTATTCTTCCCGACGGTATTCTTCATGGCCGGTATTGCCCATACGCAGGTCGTTGAAACGGTGGTATGATATTCCGGTAAGGAATCCCCATTTTTCGAAACCTGCATTCAGTGAAAGATGTCCCGTTTTTTCCCTGTTGGCAGTAGAATAGCGTGTCATGGCCCTTACAGAGAACCGTCCCCCCTTTCCGGTAGACAGGTTCACAGTCCGGGTATGGAAATCCATGACTCCGCCCAGGGCGTCGCTACCGTATATTACCGATCCGGGGCCGAAAATCACTTCCGAGATTTCAATCATATTGGGATCAAGTGAAATGACATTCTGCAGGTTCCCGCTGCGGTAGATGGCGTTGTTCATACGTACACCGTCTACAACCAGCAGCACCGAATTGGCGGCAAATCCTCTGATCATAGGACTGCCTCCTCCGAGCTGACTTTTCTGAATGAATACTTCTCCGGTGGTGCCCAGTAAATCGGCGGTAGTTTGAGGATTCATAAGTTTTACCTCGGCTTCCTTTACTGAGGTGATTTTCCGGGGCACCTCCCTTCTGTCCTGCTGCCAGCGGTATACCGATATTACGAACTCATCCAGTGTTCTAACCCTTCGGTCAAGATATATCCTGTACCCGACTGCCGCGAGCTCATTTTTCGTACAGGCAACTGGAGAAAAGGAAGTGTGCTGGAAATAAATGGTATCCGTTTCGTGAAATGCTTCCAGACTGGCTTTTCCCTCTGCGTCGGTCAGGGCCGATGTTGAGAAATGGTGGGTATAGAGGTATACGTTTTCAACGGGTTTGCCCGTTACTTTGCTGAAGACCTGCAGGGTCTGGGAATACCCTATGGGAAAAAGCAACATCAGAAGAGCGAAACAGGCAATCAAACGCATGGAAAATTCAATTTTAAAAAAACAGAAAAAGCAAAGATAAATTCTTTTTCATTCCAGTCATACCTCTTGACAGAAGCCGTTCATATGTTTGTTAAAAGGTCTGTAGCCGATTGTTCCCGGCAATGGAATTAATTTCCTAATTTAGCGAGGGAATAAAAAACCCGGCTTGTTATGTCGAGAAAGTACCTCTGGATCCCTGTGGTTGCGATTGTTCTGGCTGTTATACTGGTTCTGTGGATCAGAATGCCTGTGCATTCTGTTCAGGGGGATGATTTGCTGAAGGCTATGCCCGAAGATGCCGCTCTTCTTGTGAAAGGGAAAAGTATAGCTGATGTTTTCGGATCGGTGAGGAGAGACAATCCCATCTGGAACGAACTGGAGGCCCTGCCGGTTATAGAGAGATTCGAGCAGCAACTGATCCACCTGGATTCACTGGCACGTTCCTGTCCCGGGTTGTTTCCTTTGTACAGGGAAAAGGAATGCCTGATAGGGATTTTCCCCATTATTTCAGGGAAAGCGGAATTTTTACTGGTGACCGGTATTCCGGAAAGAAGCAGAAGAAGATCGCTGCCGGATTTGCTGGGCGGTCTGGCCGACAGCATCCAGATAGAGTCCAGGCCTTATGAAAACACCCGTATCTACCAGGTGGTTTTTTCGGAAAGCGAAGTCCCTGCGGATTATCATTTTTCTTTGACGAACGGGTATTTTTTAATGAGTCGTTCGGACGTGATGGTGGAAAAAGCCATCCGCCAGCTGGATCTCCCGGAAGGTATTGGGGAAACGGCAGGTTTTCGTGAGGTATGGAATACAGCCGGGAAAAATGTGGATGCCAATGTATTTATTCATCTGAACCGTTTTATATCGCTGGCTTCGGCCCTGCTGAATCAGGAATATTCGAAAAAGACCGGTTCACTAGGCTCAATTGGAAACTGGGCCGAACTGGATGTGAATGTGAAGGAAGAAGCGCTGTTATTCAATGGTTTTTCCCATACCGATGATTCATCGGCTCACTTGCTGAACCTGTTCAGGGGACAATCGCCCCGCGAACGTGAAATCGAACAGGTACTGCCTGCCAATACCGTGTGGTTTGCCTCTATGGCGCTGGATGATCTGGATCAGTATTATTTTCGGGTAGATGAATATCTGAAGCACAAAGGCGGATACCGTTCAATGGAAAACCGCTGGCAACAGGTAAGGGTGAAAACCGGTATGGATATCCGAGCCCTTCTGTCGGGCATATTTAACGGGGAAGCAGCGCTGGTGGTTACCGACAGCCGGAACCTGGGTCCACGGGGGAACCAGTTTGTGGCCATTTCGGCCAAAAGTGAACAGATGGCAAGGGGGCAGGTGGAAGCATTTGTTGAGTCGTATGAAAAAAAAACGGGTGCACGGGCGGGTCGTTTCCGGCACCGGATCCGGATCGACCCTGAAACCGAATTTGATGCATGGGAACTGCCTTTCACCGATATACCATCCTTGCTGCTGGGTGATCTGTTTTCCGGAGAGGAATACCGGTTTGTTACGGTAGTAAAGAATCACCTGGTCTTTGGTCAGTCAAAGGAAGCATTATCGGTATTCGTTCATCACAATATACTGGGACGAACGCTGCAGAATGATCTGATTTATGCCGATTTTACGGAATACCTCTCTGCCCGTTCGCATTTTCATTTTTTCGTCAACCTGCCCCGGATCATTGAAAATCTTCCCGTCTTTTTTTCTCCGGGTGTTTGTCGCACACTGGAGGAAAACCGGGAGATTTTTCAGAAACTTCAGGGTCTGGCCTTTCAGTTCAGTGCCGGAGGAAGTATGGTATACAACAACCTGTTCCTGAAATACAGCCCGGTTTACCGGGAAATCACCGGTACGGTATGGGAAAGTATGCTCGATACCGCCGTCAGGATGAAACCACAGCTGGTACTGAATCATTACACTGCCAACCGTGAGATCCTGGTGCAGGATGTGAGTCACAACCTGTACCTGCTGAATGAAGCCGGACGTATCCTGTGGAAATTGCCCATGAAGGAGCCAATCACGGGGGAAGTGTATCAGATTGATTATTACGGAAACGGGAAACTGCAGTATCTGTTTAATACACGGCATCAGTTGCATCTGATTGACAGGAACGGGAATTACGTGGAACGTTACCCTGTTCATCTTCGTTCCCCCGCCACGGCTCCCATGGCCCTGTTTGATTATGAAAACAATGGGAACTACCGCATTTTTGTGGCTTCGGAAGACAGGAATATCTACGTGTATTCAAAGGAAGGCAATCTGGTGAGCGGCTGGGAAGCGGAAAAAACCGAACATATTGTTCAGGTGCCTCCCCAGCATTTCAGGCTGGGGTCACGCGATTATATTGTATTTCATGATACTTACCGCACCTACATTCTGGATCGCCGGGGGAATCCCAGGGTAGTTCCCGGCGAGCAGTTTCCCCATTCGTCGTTGAATCATTTCAAGCTGGATGAAGGAGGGAACAGACCTGCAAGTATTGTTACCACAGGACAAAACGGACGTGTGTACCGTCTTTATTTTGACGGAAAGGTGGAATTCATGCAGCCAGACACCTTCAGTCAGGATCATTATTTTGAATATGCCGACCTGGACGGGAACGGGAGGAAAGAATATATATTTCTTGACGGGAAACGGCTCAGGGTGTTCAATGCCAATCAGTCACTGCGTTTTCAGATGGACTTCGAAGCGCCTGCATTTCCCGTAGTTCATATTTATGAATTTTCCGGAAGGGACAGAAAGATCGGGGTGGTTGTTCCTTCCCTGAACCGTATCTATCTGATCAATCAGGACGGGAACCTTTACCAGGGTTTCCCACTACCGGGAAGTTCACCTTTTACCATTGGGAAACTTCGGGAAAGCAGTTCCCGGTTCAATCTGATTGTAGGAGGCCGGGATAACTTTTTAATGAATTATTCCGTACAATGATACATTGAAAAACCTCATCGGATCATGAAAGCACGTATAAGCCCATTCATTATTATTGCTGTTACATGTGGTATTTTGCTTACCGGCCTGGATTCCTGTGTGAAAGACACGTGGGACATGGATACCTTTTCGAATCAGGGAGAACTGAATCCCAAAGTAGCCCTGAAAATGGCCAGGGGGCGCCTTGATCTCGGGAATGCCATTGAAGCCGATGATACCACGGTACGTTTCAACCCGGATCAGTCCATTTCCATTCTTTTTAAGGAAGACAGCATCATCTCGTTCGATGTGAACGAACTGATAGAGATCCCGTCATCCATCCCCGAGTCGGGGCCGGAAACCAAAACATTTACTGCAGGAGAATTATCCATAGATGATTTTTCAACAGTAAGAAATATCAGCCTCCAGGAAATAGCCGGCAACCTGCCGGAACCCTATCAATCTGAAATTACAGGGAATGACGGACAAAATGCCGTTTTTCCTGCCATCAGCCCCCCCGTTGATGCAGGTTCCTATACCACTCCGTCTTTCGGCAACTATGCCATGGTAACCTTTTCCAGCGGCACCGTTTATGTTACCCTTACCAATGAGCTGCCTGTAGAACTCGACCCGGTGGAAGTACGCGTGGTCGATGCCAACAGTACCGAAGTTGGAACCATTATATTCAACAATGTGGCAGCCAACGGGGGGTCGCAGACCCGCCAGATCGATCTTGCCGGCCTTACCCTGATCAACAACGAATTTACCGTCCAGATCATCGGGTTCGGCACACCCGGCAGTTCCGATCCTGTGTTGATTGATCTGACTGATCAGATCAGGTTCGATGTCCAGGCGGAAAATGTAGTAATATCATCCGGTACCGCGATTCTGCCCGACCAGGTTTTTGCACAGGATGCAGGGAGCATGGACCTTGGGATGAGCGGAGGAGAAGAAGTGCGTGAGATCATTATCAAAACGGCCGAGATCAATTATTCCGTTACTTCGAATATTCAGGAAGATATTCTGGTCAGGATCGTTTTGCCTTCGGCCACGGTAAACGGGTCTGTACCGGAATATGAAATGATCATTCCGTATAACGGAGGCAATCCCACGCCGGGAACCCTCCTGCTGGATGATGTGAAGGTGGATATGACCACCGATCCTATCCAGCCCTATAATATATTCCCCTTTGAATATGAGATAGAGATAGTTTCTTCCAATAACATGGTTACTTTCGATCTTACCGACGACCTCGTCCTTGAATTCACTGTTGATAACATTTCGTTTGCTTATATTGAAGGCTATCTGGGACATATGGTAGAAACCTTCGACCAGGATACCGTAAAAATTGAGGATGAGGTGCTTGACCGAATTACAGGCACATTCCAGCTTGCTGATCCGAGGATCCAGTTTTTCTATACCAATTCGTTCGGTATTCCCATAGAGCTGGCCTTGGACATGACGGGATATTTTGACGGAGGGTCTTCGACAGACCTGGGGGCTCAACCCGAAGTGATCAGCTTCCCGACTGATACCCTGGACCTTTTCATCACCGATACCCTGAGGTTCGACAATGCCAACACCAATCTGGAAGACCTTCTGGTACTTCCTCCTCCGTTTGAAGTGGTATTTTCAGGGTCTGCCACAGTTAACCCCGAGGAAGATAATACCATCAGCAATTTCGTGACCGACAGAAGCCGCATTGATGTGGGTCTGGAAGCTGAAATCCCCCTGGATTTTTCGGCCAGCAGTCTTTCCCTTGTCGATACGGTTGAAGTGGATATTGGTGAGGATTTTGACCCGACCAATATTGCCTATAGTAAGATTTACCTGGGAGTTACCGAGAACTGGTTCCCCATGGACCTGAATTTTCAGATCACTCCTTATGACTCGGTGAGCCATACCACCGGGACGCCCCTGGATGTTGAGCTGCTGGCCGCTGCCCCGGTCAATGCAGATGGGATTGTGGAAACCCCTTCGGAATATACCACGGTAATTGATCTGGAGAGCGAGTTCTTTGCCGATCTGTCCGCATCGACCCAGCTTATTATCAATGTGACATTGACTACTTCGGGTGGGGGGACAGCCCCCGTGAAACTGATGACTTATTACAGCCTGAATTTTAATATAGGCCTGCTTACAGAATTCAGTTTTCCCTTTGAATTATAATTTTGTAATACACGGTTTGAAACATTTCGGTATAAAGAAAAACAACAGATCCATGATCCACACTGTCAAAATAAAAAGATATGCCACCTTGGTGCTCCTGGGATTTTTGTTGCTCGTGCCTGTTTCCGGTCAGCAAAACAACACCCTTTATTTTCTGAAAAACACCCCGGCCGCCAGGTATTTGAATCCGGCCAAGGTTTTCCGGTGCAATGTATTTCTCGGTATGCCCGGATTTTCTTCTACCTATGCCAGTTTTTCAAATACCCTTTTCAATGTGGAAGACGTGATTTTCCGGGGTACCGGTGAATATCGAGATTCGATGATCACCATATTTCACCCTTCCTATGATATAGGAGAATTTATAGCCGGTTTGAATAAAAGAAGCCTGCTTTCCCCGGAGGTGAATGTGAGCCTGCTGAGCATGGGCTTCAGGTCGAAAAACACCTATGTGTATCTGGATGTTACCGAAAGGGTGACTGCGAACGTTTCCCTGCCGCGCGACCTGTTTGCTATTGCCCTGCAGGGGAATGGAGATTTTCTGGGAGAAACGGCCGATTTCAGCGACCTGGGCATCAATGTAAATGCCTTCCATGAATTTGGCCTGGGGTTTGCCAGAGAAGTCACACCGAAGCTGAATATCGGATTCAAGCCCAAAGTGTTGCTGGGTGTTTTCAATATTCAAACGGGAAGCCCTCTTCCGGATATTGGCCTGTATACCGATCCCACTACTTTCGACCTGCGCTTTCATTCCAATCTCTCCCTGAATGTTTCCGCCCCGATCGAAGTCACCAAAAACCAGGAAGGAGAGATTGATGACATAACCTTTCAGGATATTCCCGATTCGGAAATTGCAGGCACAATCCTGAATACGAAGAACCTGGGACTGGGGCTGGATCTGGGTATGGAATACCGTGTGCTCGAAAGGCTGGTGGTATCAGCCAGTTTGATTGACCTGGGCTACATTCACTGGGGGGCCAATACATATAATTTCAAACAGGACGGTACGTTTGAATTTACCGGATTTGACCTGTCGGAAGGATTGGTAGCCAATGCGGAGTTTGATCTGGACAAGGAAGCCGAGGCCCTGCTGGATTCCATTGCCGGATTGTTTCAGGTAAGCGATCATGCTCAGGCATATACCACCTTTCTTTCACCCAAGCTTTACCTCGCGGGAGAATACCAGTTGGATGACATGCTTTCTTTCGGGGTGGTTTCGCGAAGTGAATTCATCGGGAAAAAAGTGAGGCAATCGGTTACACTTTCTGCCAATGCCTTTCTGGCAAAATTTTTCAGCCTCAGCCTCAGCTATTCCATGATGAACCATGCTTATGACAACCTGGGTGCAGGAGTGGTGATCAAGGGCGGTCCGTTTCATTTCTACCTGATCACCGACAGGATTCCTCTGAACTTTACTAAAATTCAGGCTACAACAGAAGATTTCAGGGACCTGGACGGCTTCCTGCTACCAAACAATTTCAATTCGGTAAATGTTCGTTTCGGACTGAACCTGGTCTTCGGATGCAGGAAAAGATGGCTGAACGATCAGCCGATTATCCTTGATTGATACATTTCCTGTACTTCATACGGAATGGATCTGTCAGGGAAGTGATTTCCGCCACAGTTTCGCTGCTTTCTGAATAAATCAGTAACTTTGCATGCACTGAAAAGTGAGTTATGCTTGTCGGTTTGCTCAAAACCATACTGATCCTGGTGGCGGTGTATTATATCGTTACTTTACTGAACCGGTATTTCCTGAAAAGATACCTGTACAATCTGCACAGGAAACAGGAAAGGGATATCAAGAAGAACGAGGGCAGGGTAACCGTTAATGACCACCCGGAACGCAAAAAACGGATCAGTCCGGATGAGGGGGAATATGTGGATTACGAAGAAATAGACGACTGACATGCATGGAACTTCCTTAAACCATCTTCCATGAAAAAGCTCAGCCTGAAATCAATGGTCCCGCATTTTATCGCGGTACTGGTGTTTATTGTGATCAGTTTTGCATACTTTTCCCCGTTGCTGGAAGGGAAGAGAATCCTGCAAAGCGATATTGTGCAGTTTATCGGCATGTCGAAGGAGGTGGTCGATTTCAGAGAAGAAACGGGCGAAGAAGCCCTGTGGACCAACCGGATGTTTGGAGGGATGCCGGCTTATTTGATTTCCGTGGTATATCCGGGGAATCTGTTCCGTTTTGTCAACCGGGTAGTATCCCTGCGATTCCCGGTGCCTGCCAGGTTTCTGTTCCTCAGTTTGATCAGTTTTTATATTCTGCTCCTGGCTTTCAGGGTTGATCCCTGGCTGAGCATTGCCGGCGCCCTGGCGTTCGGCTTTTCCACCTATTTTTTCATTATAGGGGGTGTCGGCCATAATTCAAAAGCCCATGCCATGGCTTATATGCCGGGCATTGTGGCAGGGATTGTCCTTGCTTTCAGGGGGAAACGCTGGTGGGGGGCTGCTGTTGCCGGTGTATTTCTGGCCCTGCAGCTTTATGCCGGGCATCTGCAAATCACCTATTACACGGCCATGGTCGTTCTGTTAATGGGACTTGCATATCTGGTGGTGGCTGTAAGGGAGCAAACTTTTACACGTTTTCTGAAAACTGCCGGGGCATTGCTGTTTGCCGCCCTTCTGGCGGCGGGAGCCAATATTACTTCCGTGCTGGTTACGGCAGAATACGGGAAGTATTCTACCAGGGGAGAATCGGAATTAACACTGGATGCTGAAAATAAAACCCGCGGACTGGACAAGGATTATATTCTGAATGATTACAGTTACGGCATAAAGGAAAGTATGAATCTGCTGATCCCCAATTTTCTGGGTGGGAAATCGGTGGGAGAACTGGATGAAAGTTCTTCCACCTACAAAGTACTCAGAAGGCAGAACCCGCAGGCGGCAAGGCAATTTATCAGGAACATGCCTCTCTACTGGGGCGAACAGCGGTATACGGCCGGACCGGTATATCTCGGGGCGGTGGTAGTTTTTCTGTTTGTTCTGGGAATGTTTCTGGTTAAAGGTCCGGTACGCTGGTGGGTGGCTGCTGCGGCTCTGTTATCACTGATGCTGGCCTGGGGAAAACATTTCTATTTTCTGTCAGACCTTTTCATTGATTACTTCCCCGGGTATAGTAAGTTCAGGACCGTGTCCATGATCCTGGTGGTCATGGAACTGGTGGTACCCCTGCTGGGTTTTCTGGCTGTAAAACAGATTGTGGAAGGGAAAACGGGAAAGGATGATTTCTGGAAGGCCATGAAATGGTCGGCAGGCATTGTCGGGGGCATCACACTGTTTTTTGCCCTGTTCCCGGGCTGGCTTCTGAATTTTCAGGGTCCTGTCGACCAGCAGCTCCAATCGGCCGGATGGCCCGATGCTCTGATAGAAGCCCTGCGCGACGACCGGAAAATACTGCTGAGGAAAGATGCCCTGCGTTCTTTTATTTTCGTGGTTTTTACATTCTCCCTGTTGCTGGCGTATCATTACAAAAAGATAAGCCCTGCTTTTTTCTATGTTACCCTGGCCGGCCTGGTTTTGATTGATCTGTGGCCGGTCAACAAAAGATACCTTAATAATGACTTTTTTACCAGCGCCAGGGAAGTGAGAGAGCCGTTCAGGCCTACCCGCGCTGACCAGCAGATTCTGCAGGACACAACCCTGAATTTCCGGGTAATGAATTTGACGGTGAGTACCTTTAATGATGCCAGTACATCCTATTTTCACAATTCCATAGGTGGATACCACGGTGCGAAAATGAAACGGTATCAGGAACTGATCGATCGCCACATCAGTCGCAATAATACTCAGGTGCTGAATATGCTCAATACCCGTTATTATATTGTTCCCGATGAAAACAATCAGCCTCAGGCCCGGTTTAATCCAGGTGCACTGGGGAATGTTTGGTTTGTGGATTCATTGCGCTGGGTGGAGAATGCTGATGAAGAAATCGAAGCCCTGTCTGATTTCGATCCCGCCACAGAAGCCATCATTGACCAACGTTTTTCGGAACTGCTCGCAGGATACTCTCCCGGCAGAGATACGGCTTCTTTCATTCGACTGGAATCATACCGGCCCAATAAACTGGAGTATGTGTACAGGAGCAGCAAAGAACAGGTGGCTGTATTTTCTGAGATTTATTATGAAAAGGGATGGATTTCGGCTGTTGACGGAGAGCACACACCCCATTTCAGAGTAAATTATGTGCTGAGGGGAATGTTGCTGCCTGCAGGCGAACACCGGCTTACCTTTGAATTCAAACCCCGCAGTTATTTTGTGGGGGAAAAAATATCTCTGGCCAGTTCCGTGTTGCTGCTATTGTTTTTCCTGGGAATGGCGGTGAAGGAGTTGCGCACGTACACAACGCATAACCTGACCCAGTCAACCTGACCCCTTTGTTTCTATATTCCTGATCTCTTCCAGCCATCTCTCGGCTTCATTCAACAGGCTGATCAGGGAAGCGCCCGGGTGTGTGATCATCCGTCGCGGACCTGTTATTTTTCCGGCTACATGGGGCAGGACCATAAATGCCAGACTAAGGGAAACATACAGGTTTTCGAGTCCGCGCCGGGTAAGGATGCGGGTTATCACCGGATTCCGCAGTTCATTGCTGATGGCAGAAAAACCGAAATACACGATCAGAGCCCTCAGGCACATCCTGATCCCTTCATGCAGGCCGTTCACTGACCAGCCGGGATCCTGCAGGTCGATATTCCCGAGGAAAAATGACGCTGATATAATTACAGCGAAAAACTGCACCCAGAACATCGGTTTCCTTATTTTCCTCACCGATCCGGGATAAAGCAGGGCTACAATCAGGGTAAGGCACAGGGTTAACAGAACGGCCACCCAAAGACCAGCCCGGGAAGTCACGACCAGTCCGGCCGGAATCAGAAACACATACGCGGCAAGGAGCCATACGGAATATTTCCGGCCGGCAGGGGTTTCACTGAGAAAATGCTGGTTGTGTGGGCCCTTCAGAGTGCCTGATGATATGCTGTTCATATTCAAATGGTTGCCGGTACGATAACCTATCCATCCTCCCGCTATACCTCCTGCCAGATAAAACAGCGCAATGAATGCCAGGAGTATCCAGAGAGTATACCGATCGGTCCCTATCTGCTTGATAGAGAAATAATACAGGTTTTCAGCAATGCGAACCAGGTTCATTCCGTAAAGAATCAGCAGGGTGATGATTTTATGGATCAGGGTGCTGAACATGGCCAGAACGCCTCCTGTGATGTAAGCCAGTAGCCGGTTGCCCATAAAGCGCAATACCAGCTCCATAATCACCGCCTCGGTCAGTATTCCGATCATCGGTCCCAGAATGATGGCACTGGGAGAGACCGATTTCATCAGGGCACATATAACTCCGGCACGCCAGAGCAATCCGTTTTCCGGCCAGATCCGGTAAAATGAAGCGGTAATAACCACGCCCAGAAATGTGAGAACAGATCCGGCAAAAGGCAGGTGCAGATTGTGAAGAAAACTTCCGATAATGATCTCGATGGCTGCCCAGAATCCTCCGGCCACAGCGGCTTTCATCCATATTTCCTGCCCCGCGGTTTTTCCCGGTCTCCGGTGCGGATATTTTTTATTCAGGCCGGTATTTTTCATATATCTCGGGATGATTCATATTGATGAAAGGGTCGGGTGTAAATATATCGGGATAATCCTGAACAGGTAAAGAAAAACATTCAGGATGGCGGATCAGGGGGCGCAGGCTGTATATCCCCTGATGTATCATTTGTTCCATCAGAGGAAGCAGTTTTCTGTGATAACAGGCACATGTGGGTTCGTGTGTGCCGTTGCTGTTTAAGGGAATAACCAGGCTGTAAGATTTCCGCAAGGACAGGATCTGTTCCAGAATGGCGGCAGTAACCAGTGGCAGGTCAACCGATAGTACCAGAAAAAAGTCGTCATTCCGGTGTTTCATAACAGACAGGATCCCGCCCAGGGGACCTGTTCCCGGTATCATGTCGGGAATCAGCGCACACCCGGGAATCCTGTGTTTCCTGTCGTTGCTGCTGATCACCACCTCATGGCACACTGATCTCAACCGGTTAGCAGCATGTTCCAGCATACTGGTTTTTCCCCAGGGGAGTAACGCCTTGTCGGTTCCCATTCGGGAGCTTTTTCCCCCGGCCAGGACCATTCCGGTGACACATGAATGGATGGTCATTGATAAAAAAATCCCCGTAAAGATACGGGGAAAATTTACTCTGTAAAGCGAAACTTTATTAACTATGATTTTTCATCTCCTCAGGAAGAATTGTCTTTTTTGAAGAGACTGCAGTTTTTCCTTATGCAGCAAATGGAGGCAATGATACCGCATGCCAGACCCACTGCCAGGGCAATGTAGAAATACCGCGGTGGCAGATCCGCGATGCAGGTGATGCATCCGAACACGATAATGGCAAAAACACCCAGGATCCCAAGCAATACGCAATGAAACCCGACATTGAACAAAAGGTCCCTTATTTTTTTCATGACAAGGTATTTGTATATATACAAATATAAATAGAATTGACCGCATGTGTCAAGCGAATAGTGTGATTTGGTTAATTTATTTATGTGATATATATCACAGTACTGTTATATTTTTTATCTTTGACAGATCATGGTATTGTTCAGGTATGCTCCGCTTGAAACAATATGCTGGAGCAGTATCACGTGCCGGAAAATATATCCTATGGACCTTAGAAGGGAATCTTCCTGTGCCCGTTGCCGGTTTAAATCGAAAGCTGCCGCTGTTCTGTCGGAAGAAGAACTCCATATGCTTGCGAAGGCATGTGTGGAAGTCAGTGTAAACCGTGGTGACGCTTTTTTCCGCCAGGGAACCCCATCGGGCCATGTGGTGTATCTTAAGGAAGGACTGGCCCGGATCCATAAGCAAGGACCCAGGAACCGGGATCAGATTCTAAAAATTTCCTGTTCGGGTACGTACCTGGGAATTCAGACCATTCTGGGGGATGTGGTCAACCAGTATTCGGCTTCCGCTCTCACCCAGGCTGTGGCCTGTTATATCAGGGTAGGGGAATTCAGGTTACTGATACAGAAAAACGGAGACTTTGCCAATGAGCTGATTGATTATATCTGCCGTGAAGAACTGAGTCATTTCAACCGGCTGGTAAGTCACTGGCAAAAACAGTTGATCGGCCGGTTGGCCGAGACATTGCTATATTTTGCCGAAGAAATTTTCCGGGCGCAGGAATATCCCATGCTGCTAACCCGTCAGGAACTGGCCTCCATGGTAGGCGGAACACGAGAGAGTGTATCCCGTGCGATGAAGGAATTTGTTGATTCCGGTATTATCGGGATGAACAAAAAGGAGATCCGTATCCTGAAACCCGAATTAATAAAAAAGCTGGCTGACAGCGGATAAACACTCTCCGGGGCAGGACGCTAAAAACTGCCGGCGGGAAGGATGCACGACCTGCTTCTTTCATTCAGGACTTTCCGGAAGGATATCAGTGATTCATTCATTACATCGGAATCTTCAGCGTGGCATTCCAGGCAGGCACCAACCAGCAGCACAGACTGTTGTTCTTCCCTGCTGAATGGGCGGAACCATTCGCGGGTTGAAAAAGGAGGAATGGCGTTGCCCGCGAAAGCCGTCCAAGCATCCTCCGGCAACCCGTCATTCTGATGGGGGGCATATTTTGGAGTAAATATCCAGCGGCCCGTATTTCCTTCTTCCCGGTACTCAAGGTTTCCCTCTCCATATCCCAGGGCCACTGGATCAAGGTGACAGGAACGGCATGAGCGGTCTTCGGAGGAGGTAGTATGTGCCTCCATGGGGGCAAAGAGTCGCCTGAACAGGACCGGTTCGTTTTCCCCTGTATAACTGCTCCGGTCGATGGTAAGAATCATTCCGGGTGTAGCAGGGATAATGACTTTTTCATTATTTCCTTTTCCTTCTTTTACACCGAGAGTTGGGGGTCCGGCCAGGTGCAGGCCCACCCATTCGGCCCAGGTTCCCCTTGTTTCGGTATTTCGCAGGTGATCGTAGCCGGGGCTTGAAGGATCATAGCTGTTGTGGCAGCCCAGACACCGGGGGGTCCAGCCGGTGTGGCAGGCGCTGCAATGGAGATTGCTGTGCGACGATCCTTCCACACAGATTTTGGCCGGTGGATTCAGGGGATGCCATGTACCTGACTTCTTGCCTTCCAGCATCCATTGCCCGTTCTTAAGGGTGGCATTGAGTATGATTTTGCCCGATTCCTTGCCCAGCATGTATTTTCGCCCGGGTTCATTCATATTCCTCAGCTCGATGATCTTCCGGGTTTCTCTGTCAACCTGATCCAGGGGAATGGCATCGGGAGGTTCCGCAAAATGACAATCCCTGCAGCGGATCTTTACCTGTTCTTCCTTGTGAAGGTAAAGTTTTCCGTCGCCCATGATTTCATATGATGTATGGCAGTCGATGCATTCCATTCCTGCCGTATGGTGTACGTCTTCCTGTATGTACCGGTACACACGCAGGTCGTCCATTATTCGGTAAATGCCCGTTTGAGGTATGTCTTCCGGTTTCAGGAGGGTTTCGTGCCAGCCTGTGTAATTGGTGGATATTCTACCCGACCGGCTGTGGCACCCGAAGCAATGATCAGATGTGATATTTACTGAAAGGGAGGGATGAACCCGTGGCAGGGTGGTATCGGTTGCCTGGCCGGATTGCCGTTGTTGAAGGTCGGCCAGGGCTTCCGGCGAATAATTCAGGTGACATGCATTGCATCCGCCTCCCCTCGAGAGCTGATTTATGGGCCCTGCCTGGGTTTTTTCATTGGAAAGGTGGCAGGCAGCACACAGATTCCTCAGATGGGTATCGGCAGCGCTGTGCCGGATATCCCGAATATCAGAATGCACGGAAGGCGAAGCAGATTCTCCGAACACAAACCGGTTGACACTTACCATCCCGCTGGCGGTGTTCATCAGCGACATTTCCACACGGGAAGGAATTTCTGGATGACAGTCGGCTGTGCCGCAACTCAGGGTTGCATCGGTAATATTGCCGGGTATCAGGATCATGTTTCGGTGGGCCCTGTTTTTGTTGAGACTGTACGGATCGCCACGGTGGCAGATAAAGCAACCTGTAGCATCGGGATCATGAGAAGGTGAAAACCCGGACATTCCTGCGTGGCAGGCCATACAGGATTCCTGACGGGCTGAATTTTCAAGGGATGAAAGAATGGCGCTGTCAATCCGGAAGGCGGGAATATCTGCCTGAAAGGGGAAATACACGGCTGTACGGTATCCGGTTTCCCAGGGCCACATCCATTGCCAGTTTTTACCCCGGAAGAAATATCCGGTGAGGGTAAATATTCCGTACAGATAAAAAGACAACAGCAGGAACCTGCGGCTGTTGATCTGCCGGGATCCTTTGAGGTAGGGTATGAAATACAGCACAACAAAAAGACTGAGGATGATGACCAGCGACCATGCCGGATTTTTCATCAGATGCACTATTTCCTGCAGGCCGATGAGATACCAGGGCCCCTTGACCACGGGGTTCAGGTTATCGTGCAGGGGCGCCCGGAAAACCAGCGAAATAATGATCAGAAGTGTTGCCAGTCGTACAAACGAACGGGTATTGATCCATACCGTGCGGGCATGTTCGAAAATAACGATCAAAAGGAAAATGGTAGCTGTGGCAATATGGTGCACGTATATTAACTGGAAGGAGCTTTCTTTTCCCAGAAGAAACCTGGAAAGAAAATTCCCGCCTGCGGGGATGGTTTTCATTAGTGAATCCATGATCCGGCGGGCCTGCAGGCTGTCGGCATCTCCCTTCAGGAGGAAACCCGTAAGCATAACCAGAACCGTCACGGCCAGGGAAACAACCAGCCGGAACCAGACCCCGCGTTTTTCCGGGATCTTTTCGGTACGGTAAAGATAATCCCAGGTATGGAGAACGGTGAAAATGAGAAAAAGCTGGCCGCTCCAGTAATGCAGGTTCCTGAAAAATGCCGCATAACCATTTACCAGCATCATATTTCTTATCGATTCATAGGGAGAATCCACATCATAGGGGACCACCAGGAATACTCCCGACAGTAATGCCAGCAGAAATGACCCCAATGCAACAAAACCAAAGCCGTCTTTCACAAAAGAGGAGGTATATGTCAGAAATTTTCTCATGAATCACGAGGAAAGATGAACGATGTATTCATCATTTTCACGGTGGTATGAAAAAGGAAGTTCCATGAGGGGTTTTCCGGCAGGTCCTTTCAATATCTCTCCGTCCGCGCTGAATTCCGAACCATGGCAGGGACACACGAGCTTACGGTTGTTTTCTTCTGTAATCCGGCAACCAAGATGTGTACAGGAAGAAGAAAAGAAACGGATATGACTGCCGTTTTTCTGCAGTATTACCGGTCCGTAAAAACTGAGCCCTTCGGCAAGATGGCCGGGTATCCTGTATTGGGTTGCCTTTTCGGTACACATGGTCCGATGTGAGGTTCTGTACCCCGCATATCCCAGAAGGGCCAGTATCGTCCATTTCATTTTCTTCAATACATTCCGCCGCGATATCATATCGGTTGCTTCAGAATACTTGTTTCTCTTCAAAAATACATGAATCCTCTTTGAATTAGTGAATTAAACAGCATACCGGAGCTTAAATAAAACGATTCTATATTATCGAAATAAATTCTTGAAATTCAATTAATTTATTTAAATATATTATATAACATATTAAATTTATACTACCGCCGGCGGGATATTCGCCTACTTTTGCATAAAAGCAGAAAGGATTTTTTTTAATTTTACATATCCATGTATATCCATATATAAAAATTTAGAATCAAAAAAAAGAGTCCATGAGCACCCGCAGGGATTTTATTAAAATTGCCGCCACAGGATTGGGGGGCTTGGCTCTGGGAGCGGGATCTGTTGCATGGTTCCGAGGCACATCCAGATGGGCTGAAACAGCTGCAAAAGCTGCGGCCGGTTTTCAGGGCAGGTTCCCTACCTACTGTGAAATTTGTTTCTGGAGCTGTGCCGGCTGGACCTATTTGGATGAGGAAGGCAGAATTACCAGAATTACAGGGAATGCCGGTGATCCTCATTGCAATGGAAGACTTTGTCCGAGGGGTACCGGAGGTGTGGGGGCTTATTATGATGAGGATCGGTTACGTACCCCGTTGATCCGGAAAGAAGTAAACGGAAAGCAGGAATTTGTGCCTGCCGGATGGGATGAAGCCCTGGACATGGTGGCTGAACGGCTGAAAGAAATTTCCCGGAAGCACGGTCCTGAAAGTATTGCCCTGTTCAATCACGGATCCCCGGGCGATCATTTCGGGCATCTTCTGAAAGCCATGGGTTCGAATAACATCACAGCTCCTTCGTTTGCCCAGTGCAGGGGGCCCCGCGATACGGGATGGTATGTTACCTTTGGTACAGGAGTGGGATCGCCCGAACCTACCGATATAAGAGACACCCGGTGCCTGGTCCTGATCGGCTCCCATATCGGTGAGAACATGCATAACGGACAGGTGCAGGAAATGGCCGATGCTATTGACCGGGGGGCTACTCTGATTACGGTCGATCCCAGGTTTTCCACCGCAGCATCAAAATCCAGGTTCTGGCTTCCGATCAAGCCCTCTACCGATCTGGCCCTTCTGATGGCGTGGATACATGTACTGATCTATGAAGAACTGTACAACCGGGACTATGTGGAAAGGTATACATACGGTTTTGATCTGCTGAAAGAGCATGTCAGGAACATGACTCCCGAATGGGCCTACGGCATTACCACCCTGCAGCCTGCTTTGATACGCGAAACGGCCCGTCAGATGGCAAACGCAGCTCCTTCTGTTATTGTTCATCCCGGAAGACATGTGACATGGTACGGGGATGATACCCAGAGGGCACGGGCTATTGCCATTCTTAATGCCCTGCTGGGTTCCTGGGGATCGAGGGGAGGTTTCTATTTTGCCGAATCGGTGCCGGTACCCAACTATCCGCACCCTGAATACCCCACACCGGCGTGGTCGTGGCAGGATCTGCAACGTGAAAAATATCCCCTGGCTGGTATGGCTGTTTCCAATGTTCTTGTGGAGGCTTCGCTGAAGGAAACGGAAGAAAACAGAAGGATCAGGGCATGGGTGGTGGCCGGAACCAACCTTCCTCTGACTGTTCCCTTGAAGAAAACCCTGGAGCAGGCTATGCAGGATGTTGAATTTTTACTGGTGGTGGATACCATGCCCATGGAGATTACCGGATATGCCGATGTTGTGCTTCCGGAATGCACCTATCTGGAAAGGTACGATACCCTTCGCTCGTCGGCCCACCGCGAACCGAACATTGCCCTTCGCATGCCGGCTGCCGAACCCATGTACGATTCCAAACCTTCATGGTGGATGGCCAAACAACTGGGAGATCGCCTGGGTCTGGGAAGTTATTTTAATTACACTGATTACACAGACGTGCTGGAATGGCAGTTACAGCAACTTGGCACTTCCCTGGAAGAGATGAAAAAAACAGGGGTTAAGAAATTCCCGCGCACCTCGGGTCCGCTGTACTTTCAAAAAGGTGAAAACTATACTTTCAATACAAATACCGGGAAGATAGAACTGTATGCCACTGAACTGGCAGCCACCGGGTACGATCCCATGCCGGTATATACTCCTCATGAGGAGCCTCCACCCGGGTATTACCGTTTGATTTACGGAAGAGCTCCCATGCATACCTTCAGCCGTACGGCAAATAATCCGAATCTTACCGATCTGATGGACCAGAACGATGTGTGGGTGAATCCGCGGGTGGCCAGACTCTGGGGATTAGAGAACGGACAGTATGTATACCTGAAAAATCCGGAAGGAATCGTCTCAAGTTTTCCTATCAGGGTGAGGATTACCGAGCGGATCAGATGGGATTCGGTGTACATGGTTCACGGATTCGGTCACAGCTGGAAAAAACTGAGCCGCGCCTACGGAAAAGGGGCCAATGATACCGAGCTCATGTCGAAGGTGACCATTGACCCGGTGATGGGAGGAACCGGCATGCGGGGCAATTTTGTCACATTTGTTACCGAAGAACCTGTTGCAAAGGAGGCTGAATCATGAGATACGCCATGGCCATCGATACAAAAAAGTGTGTCGGCTGCAGCGACTGCGTTGTAGCCTGCCAGACCGAAAATAACGTTCCCATAGGCTACTGCCGTGACTGGGTGGTGGAAAGCGTAGCCGGCACCTACCCGCTGGTTGAACTCGAGATCAGATCGGAGCGATGCAACCATTGCGACAATGCCCCCTGCGTGCGATGCTGCCCAACGGGAGCCAGTCATATCGTGGAAGGGGGAGTGGTCATGGTAACCCCTGACAAATGCATTGGCTGCGGAGCCTGTATCCAGTCATGTCCCTATGATGCCCGTTATTCTCATCCTGTTGGGTATGTGGATAAGTGTACCTTCTGTTATCACAGGCTGGTGAAAGGGGGAAGACCGGCCTGCGTGGAGGTATGCCCTACCAGATGCATGTATTTCGGCGATCTGGACCAATCCCAATCGGAAGTATCGCAGATCCTGGCCCGAAGGAAATGGAAAGTGCTGGCACCTGAGGCGGGAACCCGCCCGCAGGTATATTTTTTGGTTTGATATTTTACAACAAACGATTTGTTATGAAAGAAGAATTGTTTGTCAGCGGAAGGAACATACCCAACATTGATCCGCATCTGAATATCTGGCACTGGCAGATCCCGTTATACCTTTTTCTGGGTGGTCTGGCAGCCGGACTTATTTTTTTTGCAGGGTTGTATACCATTCTGAACAAAGAGAAAGAATTTCCCACGGCTGTGAAGCTGGCCAGCTTTATTGCCCCCCCGGCCCTCGTGATCGGCCTGTTCATGCTTTTTCTCGACCTGAAACACAAGATGTATTTCTGGCAGCTGTATACCACCTTCCGGATCGAGTCGCCCATGTCGTGGGGTGCGTGGACGTTAATGGCCATAACTCCCCTGTCATTTATCTGGAGTGCCAGTTATCTGAAAGAGGTTGTGCCTGGATGGAGCTGGAAGAACAAATGGCTCGACCGCTTTGAAGCCTGGGTGATCGGTCACCGGAAACAACTGGCCTGGGTTCTGTTGGTACTGTCGGCTATTCTGGGAGTTTACACAGGGATCCTGCTGTCGGCATTCAATGCCCGGCCCCTGTGGAACACTTCTATCCTGGGTTTTCTGTTTCTGACATCAGGACTTTCCACTGGAGCAGCCACTATCATGTGGATGTCAAAAAACCATACCGAGAGGAAAGTCTTCGGAAGGATTGATTTCCTGCTTATTGTGATCGAACTCTTTTTTATTACCCATATGTTGATGGGCTTTCAGGCAAGCACAGAGGTGCAGATACAGGCTGCATCCCTCTTTCTGGGAGGTGATTTTACGGTCTCATTCTGGGTTTTTGTGATTGTTCTGGGTCTGGTTTTCCCCGGTTTACTGGAAGTGCTTGAGATTCGGGGATATCGCATACCCGTAGCTGTTCCTGCCCTCTGCATTCTGATCGGAGGGCTGATTTTCAGGTTTATTATGGTAGAAGCCGGACAGGTAACAAGATATTTGTATTAAATAATATGGAATATCCAATGAATGCACCAAACAGGCATGACAGGAGCACCCGGTATCTGAATCCCTATCTGGGAGGGGTATTGCTGGGTTTGTTGCTTTTGATGACGTATTTTATTACCGGGCGCGGACTGGGGGCCAGCGGGGCGGTAAAAAGTACCGTGGTGGCCACGGTGAAAGAGATTACCCCTGATTATGCGCACCGGTCGAATTATTACAGCCAGTTCATCAGCGATGATGAAAGTCCGTTGAACACCTGGCTGGTGTTCGAGGTGTTAGGAGTGCTGGCAGGGGCATTTCTTTCCGGGGCACTGGCCGGACGATTAAAGCTCAAGGTTGAGCATTCCCCGGGAATTACTGCCGGAACACGCCTGGCAGCTGCCACTCTGGGCGGTTTTCTGTTCGGACTGGGTTCACAGTTCGGACGCGGGTGTACCAGCGGGGCGGCCCTGAGTGGTTCGGCCTCTCTGGCCCTTTCAGGTTTCCTGGCTATGATGGGAATTTTTGGGACGGGTTATGCCATTGCATGGATATTCAGAAAGTTATGGGTCTAAAAAGAAAAACAAACAGGATATGGGACCACTGATACCACAGGGAGTTATTGATCCGGCATGGAACAATGTGTTCGCTCTGCTGATAGGTCTGGCCTTTGGATTTATTCTTGAGTCAAGTGGATTTTCATCCAGCAGGAAACTGGCCGGTGTATTTTATGGTTACGACTTTGTTGTACTGAAGGTGTTCATGACAGCGGTCATGGTATGTATGATCGGACTGCTTTATTTCGATTATATGGGGTGGATGAAGCTTTCGTCCATTTATATTTTGCCCACCTTTCTGTATTCGGTGATCATTGGCGGGGTGATTATGGGCTTCGGATTCATTCTGGGTGGATATTGCCCGGGAACAAGCTTCTGCGGCGCGGTTATCGGGAAAATAGATGCCATGTTTTTTACGGTGGGCTTGTACCTGGGTATTTTGTTTTTCTCGGTCCTTTATCCGGTATTTGAAAAAATCTACCATGCTGCGAACCTGGGACCGGTACAGGTTCATGATCTGATCGGTATTCCGGCTGCCTGGTTTGCTTTTGCCTTTCTGGTGGTCGGGCTTATTGCATTTTTTGTGGTTTCGAAAATCGAAGCACGGGCAAAGAAGATTGAATATTAACACATTATTATGAAAGATAAAGCATACTGGATACTTGCAGCTGTCCTGCTGATGCTCGCAGGGGGGCTGCTGGTTTTTTCACCTGCCGGGAAACATGATGAACTGCCTCCTGCAGAGTTATTCCGGGCATTAAATGACTCCTCCCGATTTATGCATACGGATGAAGTGACACGAAGAATCATTGAAGAAGACCCTTCCTTATTGCTGATCGATGTTAGAAACTCCGAAAGTTTTCAGTCGTTCAGCCTTCCCGGAGCCATAAACATTCCTGTGACCGACCTTCTGTTGCCGGAATGGGAAGATTACCTGAGGGCACCGGGAATGGAAAAGGTGCTGTATTCCAATGACGATGTCATGGCCGGGCAGGCATGGATTCTTTGCACCAGGCTGGGTATAACCGATCTGTATATTATGCGTGGAGGCCTTAACATGTGGGCCGATAAAATTCTTACTCCGGAAGCTCCTCCGGAAAGTGCTTCCTCGGAAATGACTGACCGGTATCGTTTCAGGCTGGGAGCCCGGTTGTATTTTACCGGTGGAACGGGTACTGCGTTTTTCGCCACGCAGGCCGAACCCATTCCGGTAGTCAGACGAGAGAAAAAAACTACCATACAGGGAGGGTGTTAATTTTTTAATGAAAGGAAAATGAAAAACACGGCAAAAATCATCCTGACATTACTTTTTGTTTTTATCGTTCTTGTTTTTCTGTTACCTGGAAGGAATCAACTAAGGTATTCCCTCAGTGCGGAAGAAATGTTACAGGAAATGATGAAGGAAGATTATGGCATGTCACCCGGAGAGGCCATTGAAATTTCTGTGAATGAAGAAAAAACAACGGTTTTTATTGATCTCCGTGATCCGGTGTTATACGATAATGGACACCTGGACCAGGCTGTAAACATACCTTCCGGAAGACTGCTTGACAGGCACTTCCTGAAGATGCTCCGGGATTTCCACGATGAAGGCCTGACAATGGTGCTTTACGGACAAGATCATCGCGAAGCTGTCGGTCCGTTTCTGTTTCTCAGACAAACGGGTTTTAACCGGTTAAAAATTTTAATAGGAGGATATGATTATTTTAGCCGTGTAGCAGCATCAGGTAACGGGGTGGAAAAACTTCCTGAACTGGTTTCCGAAGAGCCCCGCTTTGATTTTGCCGCTCTGATCGAAGAAATTGGGGGAGTCCCGGGTCAGGTTCAGCAGGTTGTTGCACAGCCGGTGATCCCTCAACGACGGGAGAAAACCACCACAATACAGGGGGGATGCTGATCATTTTTCCCTGATGTAACTTTTCAGGGTCTCCAGAAAACGGTCCTCTTTTTCAGTTTCCTGTGCAGGATTCCAGACTGCAAGGGGTGAAAGCTGCCATTGATGCCATACCTTTTCCAACAGGGCAGTTCTGACAACCAGTAAAAGGTAAATTCCTGCATATGTTTGCCGGTGGTTGAGAAATGGTCCCCAAAGTTTTCCTGTCAGGTCAAATGGTCCGATTTCATCGATAACGATCAGGGAAGTTGTTTCAGGTGTGGCAGAACCAAGCACCCCGTAACCTTCTTGCATCGCTCCGGGATTGAACCAAAACCGGCCCAGCTTGATCCATCCTTCTTTGGCCTCCTTTCTGCAGAATGGCAGGGAATGGTTCTCGCCGATAAATTCCAGGTCGTATCCTGTATGGCGGTTCCGTTCATAATGGGCTGGGGTGGTCCATCCTTTCAGCCGGCCGGTATAATCCGGCAGGTTGCTGATCACAGAACGCAGGGCAGTGGTTTTTCCCGAGCGGGTTTCTCCGGTAATACAAAAAGCCGGATGTGCTTCCATGTCTTTTAGTTCACCTGATCCAGCGCCTGGGAAAGATCGTTGATCAGGTCTTCCACGTCTTCTATTCCAACGCTTAGCCGTACCAGTCCGTCGGTTATATCGGCCTCAAGGCGGGCTTCTGATGAGAGGGAGGCATGGGTCATGGAAGCCGGATGTTGAATCAGGGTTTCCACTCCACCGAGGGATACCGCCAGGGTGGCAATCTGTACCGAATTGATCATTTGTTCGCCCGCATCAAATCCTCCTTTCAGTTCAAAACTGATCATAGCTCCCGGTCCCCGCATTTGTTTTCTGGCCAGCTCATACTGCGGATGTGATTTGAGCCCGGGGTATCTTACCCACTTGATTTTCGGATGTTGTTCCAGCCAGTGAGCAATGGTTATGGCATTTTCCTGGGCTTTTTCCACTCTGAGTGAAAGGGTTTTGATCCCTCTGAGCACCAGATAGGCCTGATGAGGGTCCATGTTGAAGCCCAGATTCACCATAATATGCCGCAGTTGCTGATACAGGGTTTCTGTTGACGTGATAATGATTCCACCCACTACATCCGCATGTCCGTTCACAAATTTGGTAACCGAATGAAATACGATGTCGGCTCCGAGTTTCAGGGGGTTTTGCAGAAAGGGGCTTGAGAAGGTATTGTCTACCACCACCAGGATATCATGTTCATGGGCCAGTTTTGCACATGCCTCAATATCACTGAGCTTTATGGTAGGATTGGCGGGTGTTTCGAGATACAGCAGGCGGGTATTGGATTTGATTGCTTTTTTGATCAGGTCTGTGTCAGAAGTATCAACATAGCTGTATTCCACACCGAAGCGGGAGAAATGTTTTTCCATGATACTTCTGGAAGGCCCGTAAACGGATGAGGTACTGATCATATGGGCTCCTGTACGAAGCAGGCCCATATAAATGACAGATACCGCACCCATGCCGCTGCCGGTGGCAATGGCCCCGAATCCGTCCTCCAGCACAGCCATGTTTTCTTCCAGGGCCTGCAGCGTAGGATTCCCAATGCGGGTATAGATGTATCCTTTTTCTTTCCCTGCAAAACGGTTGGCTCCCTGCCGGGCATTTTCGAATGCAAAGGTGGATGTCTGATAAATGGGAACCGTGGCACTGCCAAAGTCATCGTCATAATGTCCTGCATGTACCATTTGCGTGTTGAAGCCTTTGTTTCGGATGTTTTTCATAAAAAGAGAGTTTATAAAATATTAAAGGCGGGAGAATCCCGGTCCTGAACCATGCTTTATACAGTTATGGAAATTAATTTTTTATCGTGTTTTTAACGTGTTTGGCCAGACTGTTTGCAAATATAAAATCATTCAGCACCTGGTTATCGGAATGAAGGATTTCCCGGTTTGTTCCTTCCCAGCATTTCATTCCGTTGGCTATAAAAACCACTTTGGATCCGATCTCCATAACGGAATTCATATCGTGGGTATTTACTATGGTGGTCATATTGAATTCTTCGGTCAGCTCCAGGATCAGTTTGTCGATCACAATGGAGGTTTTCGGGTCAAGTCCCGAATTCGGCTCATCGCAGAACAGGTATTTGGGGTTCAGAGCAATGGCCCGTGCAATGGCCACCCTTTTTTTCATTCCCCCGCTCAATTCATCGGGGTAAAGATGGTTTGAATTTTCCATGTTTACTCGTTTCAGGCAGAAATTGGCCCGTTCTTTCTTTTCTTCTGTAGTCATACGGGTGAACATGTCCATGGGATAAATAATATTTTCTTCCACGGTGAGTGAATCAAACAGGGCTCCACCCTGGAAGAGCATGCCAATTTCTTTTCTGATGGATTTTTTGTCTTTGAAATTCAGTTTGTTGAAAACAACTCCGTCGTAAATAATATCGCCTTCATCCACTTCCAGTAATCCCACAATGCACTTCAGCAAAACGGTTTTGCCTGAGCCGCTCTGACCGATCACAAGGTTGGTTTTCCCCCGTTCGAAGGTGACGGTTATATCTTTCAGTACCGTTTCGTTACTGAAATATTTGGAAACATGTACCACTTCAATCATGAGAGGATAAGCTGGGTTAAGATCACATTGAACAAAAGAATGAACACGGAACTGTGGACTACCGCACGGGTGCTGGAAATTCCCACCTCCAGCGAACCTCCGTAGGAATAATATCCGTGATATGAGGAAATGCTGGTGATGAGGAAAGCAAAAACCACCATTTTAATAACGGAATACGTGATATAAAAAGGGATGAAAGCATATTGTATTCCATAAATAAAATCGGTTGGGGTAATCACCCGTGTAAAAACAACGGCAAGCCATCCTCCGGCTACACCCACCACCATACTTAAAAGCGTGAGCAAGGGGAATACCAGGAGGCAGGCGATGATTTTCGGCAGGATAAGATAACTGGCGGAATTAACACCCATGATCTCCAGCGCATCAATCTGCTCTGTAACCCTCATGGTTCCGAGTTCGGAAGCAATGTTTGAGCCAACCTTCCCCGCCAGAATCAGTGCTACCATGGTGGAGGAAAATTCCAGGATCATGGAATCACGGCATCCCAATCCTATAAGATAGCTTGGAAGGAAGGGGTTTTCGGTATTATAGGCCGTTTGCAGGGTAATAACAGCTCCCATGAATACGGAAATAATCAACACGATACCCACGGAATTCAATCCCAGTGCTTCCATCTCACGTACTGTCTGCCGGTAGTACATGATTCGTTTTTCGGGTTTTGTGAATACTTTAAGCATAAGCTCAAAGTATTTTCCCACATGGAAGAAAAAGCCCATAACCTGATGATTTGTGATGATAAAATTACTAATAATTTGCGAAAACCGGACCGTTCCCGGTCCAACACCATACATGATCCTGTGGTGTCATCATTTATTTTTTTACCTTTGCAAACGCTAACCATTTTCTGTCTGCCTTCAACGCCAGGCATTACCAATCGACATGAGTAAAAAGGACCAATTCTGCGTGATTATGGCCGGGGGGATCGGAAGCCGTTTCTGGCCACTCAGCCGCAGTTCAAAACCGAAACAATTTCTCGACATTCTGGGTACCGGCAAATCCCTTTTACGGCAAACGTATGAACGGTTTGAAAAAATCTGTCCGGCGGAAAATATTTTTGTCGTGACCCATAGCGAGTATGAAGATCTGGTGCAGAATCAGCTTCCCGAGCTGGACCGGAAGCAGATTTTACCGGAACCAATGCGCAAAAACACGGCTCCATGCATAGCCTACGCCTGTTTCAGGATACATAAAATAAATCCTGAAGCAAAAATTGTGGTGGCGCCTTCCGATCACCTGATTATTAAAGAGAAGGAATTTGAAAAAACAGTTTATCAGGGATTTGAATTTGTTAGCCGGCACAATGCATTGCTTACCCTGGGAATTAAGCCCAGCCGGATTGAAACAGGGTATGGATATATTCAGACGGCAAACGGAGAAAAATTCCCCGAATTCCCGAATTTGAAAAAGGTGAAAACCTTTACTGAAAAACCGGATTATGAAATGGCCAGAGTGTTTTATGAAAGCGGTGATTTTTACTGGAATGCCGGCATCTTTTTCTGGTCTCTTCCGGCCATTATGCAGGCTTTTAGCAAATACCTCCCCGATATGCACGGGTTGTTTGAGGAACGGGAAGGTGTTTTCGGAACCCGGGTGGAAAAGGAGCATCTGGAAATTATTTACGGAAACTGCCCGAGCATTTCCATTGACTACGGTATTATGGAGAAGGCGGAAAATGTTTATGTGATATGTTCCGATTTCGGGTGGTCTGACCTTGGAACCTGGGGATCATTGTACGAACACCTTCCGCATGATCAGCAGGGGAATGCTGTTTCAGGCGAAAATGTGATGGTGTATGATGTACAGAAGTCCATTATTCAGGTGGAAGGCAAGAAACTGGTGGTGTTGCAGGGGCTGGAAAATTATATTGTCGTGGACACAAAGGAAGCGCTGCTGATTTGCAGAAAACATGATGAACAGCAGTTAAAACAAATAGTGAATGATGTGAAAATAGAAAAAGGGGAAGAGTTTCTTTAGCAGAGGCATTGAAAAGAAAAACCCGGATATTGCATCCGGGTTTTTTTCATGCATTTATTTTCATATTAAAATTCCCAGAGATCGTGTTCAAAGTTGAACAGCTCTTCTTTGATTCTTTCCGCTTCAAGCAATGCAGACCGGCCGGTTTGGTACTGATTGATCAAGCGGTTGTCGTACACGTTTGATTCTGCAATGATATAGCTGCTGAACCGGCGCTGCATGAACAGGTCGTCATAGGATATGCGGTGGGCGTCATTTTCCGGATTGAAAACTTCATGATTGGCCAGTGTGTTCCTGAAATCGGGATAATAGGCCCAGAACACACGCACTTTATTGGTCATGTTTGTTTCGGGATCGGTATAAATCCGGATGGGGCATATGCCCAGTATCCTGACCCGCATGATGGAATGTTTTTTATCGAAATACCATTCTTCCCACAGCATATACTGCAGTATTTCCGAAGTATTGATATCCCTTACAATGGTTGTTTCCTTGTATTCACCGGTTTCAGGATCCTGGATGCTGATGGTTTCTTCCCCGGCTCCGAATTTTTTATTGATATCGTCCAGGGTGACTTTTTCCACCATATTGTACATATCGTCTCCGTTGTACACATCAATCACTCCGCTTTTGATCTCACCCATTAATACATCGATCAGGCTGTAACGGTCTCCCATTGGGAATTTCGGGAAATAGAGCACCTGGTTCATTTTTTCCCTCAGATCAACGATTCTCCATATCTGTTTTGACCACATTACATCGGCTTCCCGCAAATAGGGATACGGAATAGGTCTTTTGTCATGGATTCCTTTATCATATAGCCTTTTCACATCATCCTGAGCGGTGGCGAACTGACCGGTCGCCATAATCAGCAGGAGAATTAAGCCCAAAAAATTTTTCATGATATACACCATTTAATTAGTTCAATTTTAAAATAACGGGAGGCAGGGGCCTTGTATTGCCATCGGGACCTACCGCCCTGATATCCTGGAAAACAACCTGATCTCCCCGGCGCAGTCTGTCAAGCAGTTGCCTCTGTGCTTCGGTGATCCGGTTGCTGTTTGATTCTTCTTCCACGGTATAACCGCGGTCGTTTATGGATATCTTGAATCCGGTAATACGGAACGACAGTTCGAAATCAAAATCTTTCATAACGGCAAAAATCCCTGCCTGGGCCATCAGTTCGGCCTTGCTGATGTCTCCGCGTTCGCGCCCGGCCACCTGGGCAACAGGGTCGGGAACATTTTTTACCCGGAAAGGTTTGGGGGGCATGCGGCGCTGCACACCGTCCACTTCAGCTATCACATTGACGATCACATCGGGCTTGCCGGCGCGTCCCGGTCTGACAATATAGGAACTTCCGCTAACTTTCCGAATGGTTCCTCTGGAAAGGCTTACCCTGATTTTATCTTCAGCCACTCCCGGAACGGAAATGTCTACGGGGTTATCCAATCCGGAATAGAATACGTTCATTTTTGTTGGTGACACCACCAGGCTGGCTTCAGCCACCTGGTAAGTAGACCTGAACGGGTAATCTACCATGGAGCCGTCAGGGGCCTGCAGTCTGATCAGACCTCCCCAGCTGCGTGAACCCAGGCTTCCGGGCTTGACCGAGTAGATACCCCGCCCGTTTTTATCGATGGGCAATTCAGTATAATCTCCAACCATCTGGTAAGTGACTATTCCATCGGCAGTTACGGTGGAATCGTAATTTCCCACCATGATCCGGGGTTTTTGTGTGGTGTCGGTTGCGGCAATAAACACTTCGGCCCGGTATTCATTTCCGCGGAGAATGTAATTTGAATTTGGAATGACGGTGGGTACCAGCTTATTAAACTTGAAAGAACCGGCTTCAATCTGGTTGTACAGATAATTCAGCGTTTCCGCTTCGGCATTCCTGATATCCACCTGTATTTTTGAAAGAATAGTTACCACTGCCACCAGAGGTAGGGCATGGAAATTGTGTATTTCCCAGCTTACCCGGCTTCCGTCTTTTTCAGTATAATCATCCGTGTTCAGGCTGTTGGCAATAGACTCTCTGATATTCACTGCCTCAACGGCAACGATATCGTTCATAATAAACTCCCTGAAATCAACTATCAGGGCTTTCAGGTCATAGGCTTTACCGTTCTGATCGGCACCGATCAGAACTTCTGAAGGAATATTGTTTTCATCAATTTTCTTGATCTCGCGGGTATGGATCTGCCCTCCGGCTACCGCTTCACTGTCTTTGCCTTCGGCTTTGGTTACTATCTCTAACTTCAGGTCCTGTATATAATTAATCAGTTCATCAGCACGTTGCTTTACGTCATCTGCCCTGCGTTTCCATGGTCCGGCTTTAACGGGATTTGAAACCGCTTTTTCCGCAAAATCCTGATAGATCAGTTCATTCTTGGCAACAAAGTTGGCAGTGGTTTTAGTCAACCCTTCGTCAACAAGTTTAAATGCTTCGACGGCTTCCTTTGATACATTCAGTGCCAGCAGGGCAGTGAGCACCAAATACATCATGCCGATCATTTTTTGTCTCGGGGTTTCTTTTCCGTGGGCCATAGTACAGTAAATATTAACAACAGATTAGGTTATGAAGACCCTTTCAGGGATTTGATCTAACATTCATGGCAGCCAGCATATTGCCGTATACCGTGTTCAGTGCAGCCAGATTTTCACTCAGTTTGGATACTTCTTCTCTGTATTTTTTCGTATCCTGGGCAGATTCTTTCAGGTCATCCAGCATTTCATTCATTCCCGCATACATTTTTTCTGTGGCTTTGATCTGGTCGTTTGTTCCCTGCAATTGAAGTTCGTAAACGGCGTTAAGGGCAGACAGGTTTTTGTTGAGGGCTTCCAGTTGTTCGTTATATGATTTGCTGCCTTCAGAAATACTGAGGATTGAACCTGATAGACTTTCGTAGCTATTACCCGACTGGGCTATGATGGTGGCCGTGTTCCGGTATGAGTCGGTAAGTTCCCCCACCGATTCCGTTAATTTTTCTGTGGACTCCTGGTAGGCTCCGGTAAGTTTTTCCACCGATTCGGATGCATTTTTTACTTTTCCGACAAATTCGTTGGTTACCACCGATGCATCGGCAATGTTTCCCAGTTTGGATGCGGTCTGGCTGAGGTTTTCCATTCCCTGGCCCAGTTTTCTGAAAAGATCAGGGGTTATTTCTGCTTTTTCAAGCAGGGCATCGAATTTTTCCAGGGCAGAAGACCCGTCTCCTCCTCTGCGGGCGGAAGCCGGTCTTAATTCTTCAGCCTCGTCTTCTGAGATACCGGCAAGCTCGGGATATACCAGTGTCCAGTCCACTTCTTCATGTAGGGGCTCGAAAGCAGAGAAGAAGAAGATGGTCGCCTCGGTAAGCAGCCCTAGAGTCAGGAATGTTCCGGCTGCCGGCCAGTGCTGAATTTTGAACAATGCGCCTACAATAACAATGGAAGCACCAAACCCGTAAAGCTTAGCCATGAAATTTTTCCAGCCGCTGCTTTGAACTATTTCTGAAAGGTTCATAGTAAATATTGCTTTAGTTAGAGATGTATCATCAATTATGACGGTTTAATCAAATCCCATATACGTTCTGACATTCCGGAATCCGATAAAGGATTTGGACGAGTCCTGATATTCATAGGTTCGGGTACTTACCTGAAGGAAATATCCAATGTCTTTCCAGGATCCTCCCCTGATCACTTTTCTTTTCATCACCACAGGATCATCGGGAAGCGCATTGTATTTATACGTGGGGTTCATATCGTGGGTAATGATATATGCCGATTCGTCATAGGCACTCGAGGTCCATTCGGCCACATTACCTGCCATGTCGTACAGTCCGAATTCATTGGGGCTGTACGATCCCACCTTGGTAGTGATCATGGCACCGTCATCAATGTAATTCCCGCGCATGGGTTTGAAGTTGGCAAGGAAGCACCCTTCGTCGTTACGGGTGTAAATTCCTCCCCATGGATACATGGAAAGATCCAGCCCGCCGCGGGCGGCATATTCCCATTCTGCTTCCGTAGGTAACCGGTATTCCTGCACATAGGAATTCCCCACAGAGGCCAGATAGTCATTCAGGAATTTGGTTCTCCAGATACTGAATGCATTTGCCTGTTTCCAGGTTACCCCCACCACAGGATAGTCATCGTATGAGGGGTGCCAGAAATACATATTGGTCCAGGGTTCATTGTAGGAATAGGTAAAATCGGCAATCCAGCAAAGGGTGTCGGGATAAACAGGTACCTGGTCACGGATAACAAATGCCGAACGGTCCTGGATGGGAACCACCTCTCCCTGCTGGTTATAAACTTCTCCCTCATACTGACCGGTTTCAAAATTGTAGCGGTTTGAACGCTTGGCAGCCTGTTGCAGATCAATCCAGAAGTACTCGTAGATCAGTTTGCGGGTATCGATTTCCTTACGGCGGAAAAAACGCTCGTTTTCAGGGTAATACATTTCTTCCATGATATCCCGAACTTCTTCTTCGCGAGGATCGATTTTGGTTTCCCAGTCAATAACGGGAGGATCGTATTCATCTCCATTCTCATCCACTTTGTAGAAGCCTTCCAGTCCGGCTTCGGCAAGCTTGGTGCGAAGAATGCTGTCGCGTACGTAAAATACGAACTGGCGGTATTCGTTGTTGGTGATCTCCGTTTCATCCATCCAGAAGGCGTCAACCGTTACCGTACGTGTCATGGTATTCATGGCATTGGCCAGGTCCTGGTCGGCAGGGCCCATATTGAAAGCCCCCTGGGGGACAAACACCATTCCGTATGGATCGGGTTCAAACCATTTCTTTCGGCCTGAAACACCTACCAGCTCCCCATTGGATTTATAACTCCCGCAACTGCTGAGAATTACCGCCAATATCGTACTGAAAAAAAGCAATTTTTTCATGACGTAATCTTATTTATATGCTAAATAACAATAATTTTTTCAAAAATTTACAAAAATCTCACACTTTTATAACGCTCGGGCGTTCGCTCAACCCTGATGCTGAAACAATACGAGAGCATCAGCTCATGACTTCCCCCGCTGTAATTCTGCAGCGAAGTGGTGGCATAATCATACGAATATCCCACCCTGATTCCGTTGAACAATTCCATGCCTATCATGGCCACAACAGCTTCTCCCGGTCTGAATGAAACGCCTCCCCAGAGTTTTTTATTGTACAGGAGCATTAGATTCAAATGAGTATGGGTAATTTTTCCGTCTGTTTGAACCAGTGCTGAGGGAGTGATTTCAAAAAGAGGATTGGGCAGAAGAAAACTGTAACCGGTTGTAAGATAATAATGCCGGGCAAGATACGATTCTCCGCTTGTGGTGGTATACCTGATGGAGGGCTCATTCAGGTGGGTGGCGGATATTCCGGCGAAAAGACGGTCGCGCTGGTACCAGATTCCAGCTCCCATATCAAAAACAACCTGACTTTCCTTGCCTGTGGGAATAAGTTCGTCTTCTTCCGGCGTGGAAAATCCTTCTCCTGCAGGAATATTCCATTCGGGATCCAGAATGCGGTTCTGTATACCCAGGCTCAGCCCCATGCTTAATTTTCCCGGTCCGATATCCAGTTTGTAGGCATATGCTCCCTGAATGCCAAGATTTTTGTCAAAACCAATAACATCCCGTAAAATGCTCAGGCCGGCCCCGTGACTGGTACCGAATAAACGGAAAGGAGTATGGACATTCATTACAGTAACTTCCGGCCTGTTACTGAACCCTACCCACTGTTGACGGTTCAGTGCTGAAAGGCAGATCATATCCTGACTTCCGGAGTATCCGGGATTAAATGACTGGTAATTGAACATATATTGACTAAAATGCGGATCCTGCTGCGCCATGGAAATTATGGTTCCCATAACCATCACCGTCAGAATCAATATTCCCTTTTTCATTCCAACCTCCCGGCTAAAGCTTATTTACCCTGCATTTTCGTAAAGAGTAAAATAAGTAAAAATATTATTCTCCAACAAATTATTGTCAACATCTTGTGTTGATAAGCATGATCTGACAGTGATACATTATACCGTTTTTCTTCCGATTATGTTACCTGAATGGCCGAAAAAAAGCAGAGGAATGACCACGAAATTGACAGAAAGCCCTGCGAACGGAATGAACGGGCCCAATCACCGGATGAATTGACCCGGCTCACTTGTTCAGTTCAGTTTCTGATAGAACCTGAGCCAACGTTCCGGGACTTCCTGATTGCTGGCCTTGAGATAGTCCTCGTAAGAACAGGCAATTATTTTAACCTCATGATGGTCACCTGAAATAACAGGTACCTCACACCACCATCTCCCGGAATAAATACTCTTGTAAAAAACCAGGGTGTGATCGGGTTCAGACAGATTCACCATATATTTTGTAAATTCCTCAGAAGAAGGCCTGGGGAACTCTTCCCTCCAGCCGGAAAAGCCATCCATGTAGTACCAGATGATCTCTGCGGCCAGCCGGGATGTCTGGTCGTTAGTATCAAATTTTGGATTTGTTTCAAACACACCGAAACAGCGTGGCCGGTTTCCCGCACCGGCATACTTTGCCAGCTGACAGATTTCTTCACTGTAGAATCCGTTGGGCGAAGGAGAAAAGTAACCGGGAGCATCCGACTGTTTGACCGAGCTGATATCCAGGCTTATAATATCGGCATCCCGGAAAATGGGTTCGGTTTCTTTCATATCGGCCCGTATCTGTCCTATTCCTATGCTTTCATAAGTGTTTGACCGGAGCCTTTCAAGTTGTTGGCGGCTGAGATGGTAAACCTGGTGCCCCAGGTTGGTGTAGTGAAACAGGGCGGGATTTTCGCCAAACAGGACTTCTTCCAGGTAGGTTCCGGGAGTTGCGTTTTCGGCGTCGGACGGAAGGTCCAGCCGGCTGTCAATGGTTACCAGGCTGGGCCTGATATTCAGGCTCCGGTAGGCCATGTACATACCAAGGGTCAGATCCTGAGTCCCCCCCATCAGAATGGGGCAGATTCCCGTTTCAATGAGGTATGCATTCACTTCTCTTACCGCATAGTAAGTGTCAACCGGATTTTTCCCGGGTTTGATGTTCCCCAGGTCAATGACAGAAATGTGCTTACCCGTACCCGAAAGCTGATAAAGACATTTTCTTATGTGGTCAGGGCCTTCGGCGGAACCGGTGTTTTCCGAATTCCTGTCTTCAGGAATTCCCATGATAGCCAGCACATAGTCTTTTACTTCGGGAATCGGCTGGTCGGGGGTGTGCTTGCGGATTTGCCCGGCAAGGGTATGTTCCACAGGCAGGAACTGTGTCTCCGGAGGGTCCAGACTTACCGGGTTGAAATAATCGTTCAGGTTCATATGTCAGAATAATGCCAGTATCAGGATTTTTTCTTTCCTGTGGATTTCCCTTTCCGGATAATTTCCATGCAATCCTGAAAAGTAAGCTCTTCCGGAACCCTGCCCCTGGGTATCCGGAAATTATCTTTCCTGTATTTGATGTATGGCCCCCATCGTCCGTTCAGGATTTTCAGGTTCGGATCTTCTTCGAACTCTGTGATGACCTTTTTTTTGTCTTTTTCTGTTTTTTCCCTTATTACCTCTATGGCCCTTTCTAAATTAACCGACAGGGGGTCATCCGTTTCGCGGTTCAGGGAGTAAAACTTCCCGTCGTATTTCAGGTAAGGGCCATACCTTCCTATTCCGGCTGTAACTTCTTTTCCCTCATATTTCCCGACTTCTCGCGGTAATTTGAATAAACGGAGCGCCTCTTCCAGGGTGATAGTCTCAATGCGTTGATTTTTCATCATACTGGCAAAACGAGGCTTGCTTTCACCACCGCTTTCGCCCATCTGTGCCATGGGCCCGTAAGGGCCTATTTTTACAGTAACCGGCTCACCGCTAGCCGGGTCATGGCCCAGAAAACGCTCACCGGTCTTTTTTTCCGATTGCTCCAGGGTTTCTGTCACTTTCCTGTGAAAATGATCATAGAACCTGTCGATCATTTGCTGCCAGTCGAGTTTGCCACGGGCAATTTCATCGAACTGTTCTTCAACAGTGGCTGTAAAATTATAATTGAGAATATCGGCAAAATGTTCCACCAGAAAATCGGTAACCAGCATTCCGATATCGGCCGGGAAAAGTTTGTTTTTTTCACTTCCGGTCATTTCCGTGCGGGTTTCCGATTGCACCTGTTGTTCTTTGAGTGTCAAAACCCGGTATTCGCGTGGGGTGCCCGGACGGTCTTCCTTTACCACATATCCGCGTTGCTGGATCGTGGAAATGGTGGGTGCATAGGTGGAAGGGCGACCAATTCCCAGCTCTTCCAGTTTTTTCACCAGACTGGCTTCGGTATACCTGGGCGGGTGCTGGGTGAATTTTTCTGTGGCAACGATTTGCCGGGGATCGAGAACCTGGCCTTTATTTACCGGAGGCAGCAGATGCCGGGCTTCCTCCTCCTCCTCTTCGGAGCTTTCCCGGTATACTTTCAGGAATCCGTCAAATTTCAGGATCTCACCGGTAGCGGTGAATTTTTCAGATGACCCGGATATACCGATTTGTACGGTGGTTTTTTCCAGTTCAGCATCACTCATCTGGGAGGCAATGGTCCGCTTCCATATCAGTTCGTACAATTTCTTTTCCGTTTGGGTGCCCTGAATAGTCTTCTGATCAAGATAGGTGGGGCGAATGGCTTCGTGTGCTTCCTGGGCGCCTTTTGATCTGGTTTTGTACTGCCGCGTTTTTACATACTTTTCACCGAATTCGCCGGCAATGGTTTTTCTTGCTACTGCCAGTGCCATCTGGGAAAGATTGACCGAGTCGGTTCTCATATAGGTGATCTTTCCCGCCTCGTAAAGGCGCTGGGCCACCGACATGGTCTGGGAAACGGAAAATCCCAGCTTTCTTCCGGCTTCCTGTTGCAGGGTGGAGGTGGTGAAGGGAGGCGCAGGTGATTTCTTTGCCGGTTTGCTCGAAACGTCGGTTACGGTAAACCGGGCTTTACGGCAGCTCTCCAGGAAATTTCCTGCTTCCTCCAGGGTGGAGAAACGCGTGGGGCATTCCGCGTTGAGAACATGTTCCCTGGCTTTCGAATCGGTAAATATAAATTGCGCTGTAACCCGGAAGGAATTAGTGGGTCTGAACTGCATAATCTCCCTTTCCCGCTCCACCAGAAGTCTGACGGCAACCGACTGAACACGCCCGGCAGAAAGAGAGGGTTGTATTTTTTTCCAGAGAATAGGCGAAAGTTCGAAACCTACCAGCCGGTCCAGAATCCTTCTTGCCTGCTGGGCATTCACCAGGTCGCGGTTTATTCCCCTGGGTCTTTTAATTGCTTCCTGAATGGCTTCTTTCGTAATCTCATGAAATACGATCCTTCGCGTCTTTTCAGAATCCAGAGCCAGTACTTCAGCCAGATGCCAGGCAATGGCTTCGCCTTCCCGGTCCTCGTCCGAGGCCAGCCATACGGTTTTTGCCGAACCGGCCAGCTTTTTCAGTTCCGAAACCACTTTCTTTTTATCGGGAGATACAATGTAATGCGGCCGGTATCCGTTATCAATATCTATGCCCAGATTCTTTTTTGCCAGATCACGTATATGTCCGTAACTCGATTTGACCAGAAATTCTTTCCCCAGAAAACGTTCTATGGTTTTCGCCTTGGCCGGCGACTCAACAATGACCAGGTTCTCTTCCATTCCCTACAGCTTTGGTGATGTGAAAAATCCACACAAAGTAAATCATTTCGGTTTCGAAGTTCAAAATTTTTACATAACATAATCGTTATATTTATTAATTTTGCCCCAATAACGGAGACTTCATGAATAATGAAAAACGCAAAATCCGAAAATACCTGATCATTTGCTGGTCAGTTTTTGCCGCTCCGTTTCTGATTCTGGCCATTTTGTTTATCCTGATCTCAGCCGAAATGTTCGGGCCCATGCCCAGCTTTGAAGAGCTGGAAAATCCTGAAAGCAATCTGGCTGCCGAAGTATATTCAGCCGATGGGGTCCTGCTCGGGAAATTTTATATTCAGAATCGTACCTGGACAGATTATGAAGACATATCCCCCCAGGTGATCAATGCCCTGATTGCTACCGAAGATATTCGTTTTTATAAACATTCCGGAATAGATATTCGCGGACTGGCCCGTGTGGTGTTCAAAACGGTATTGCTTGGTAAGCGTGAGTCGGGCGGCGGAAGCACCATTACACAGCAGCTTGCAAAAAACCTTTTTCCGAGGGATACAACTCGTTACCAGTCTTCATTGAAAAGAACCATTAATCTGGGAATTACCAAGTTCAAGGAGTGGACCACCGCCGTTAAGCTGGAGCGAAGCTATACCAAGGAAGAGATCATTACCATGTATCTTAATGTGTTCGATTTTCTTTACCAGGCGGTGGGAATCAATTCGGCTGCCCGGATTTATTTCAATACCACTCCCGACTCACTGAGGCTGGAGCAGGCGGCCCTGCTGGTGGGAATGGCCCAGAATCCTTCTTATTACAATCCGGTAAGACGACCCGGGGAAACAATGAAACGCCGGAATGTGGTGTTAAGCCAGATGGTGAAGTACGGATACCTCTCACGGGAAAAATACGATTCCCTCAGGCTTATGCCCGTTGAACTCGATTTCAATGTGGAAGGCCATAATGAGGGGCTGGCTACCTATTTCAGGGAATACATCCGTACCACCATGATCAAATATGAACCTGAACGGGAAAATTTCTTCAGCGCAGCACAGTATGAGGATGCGCTGTGGGAATGGAACAACAATCCCCTTTACGGATGGTGCAGAAAAAACCAGAAACCTGACGGCACAAACTACAATCTTTACCGTGACGGGCTCAAAATATATACTACCATTGACTCACGAATTCAAAAGTATGCCGAAGAGGCTGTCAGGGAACACCTTGGGAAGGACCTGCAGGTTGTTTTCAATGAGGTAGCCGAAGGATACCGCAATCCGCCTTTCTCCGATGACCTGAACCGGAATGAGGTGGAAGAATTGATCAGGCTTACCATGCGCCGCACCAACCGGTACAGAAGTCTGCAACGTGCAGGTGTTTCGGAAGATTCCATTGTCGCCAGCTTTAATACTCCTGTTCCAATGCAAGTTTTCTCATGGGAAGGGGATATCGATACGGTTATGAGCCCTCTCGATTCCATCTGGTACTATAAGTATTTTCTGCGATCGGGATTGATGGCGATGGAACCGGGTACCGGCCATGTTAAGGCCTATGTGGGGGGTCCCGATATCAGGTACTTCAAATTTGATGCGGTGACCCTGCAGAAAAGGCAGGCAGGCAGCACAATTAAACCTTTCCTGTATACCCTGGCCATGCAGGACGGGTATTCACCCTGCCATAAGGTTCCCAATGTTCCACAAACCTTCCAGGATAACGATTCCACATGGACACCCAGAAGCTCGGGAAATCCTGAAAACTGGGGAAAGATGGTTACGCTCCGCTGGGGCCTGGCCAATTCCGAAAACTATATTTCGGCCTGGCTCATGAAGCAGTTTAATCCTGAATCGGTTATTGATGTTATGAGGAAAATGGGGATCAGGAGTTACATTGATCCCGTCAATTCCATTTTCCTGGGAACATCCATTATGTCGCTTTACGAACTGGTGGGGGCTTTCAATACGTTTGCCAACAAAGGAGTGCATGTGCAACCCCTTTTCGTTACACGGATTGAAGACAAGAACGGGGATGTGATACAGACCTTCAAGCCCCGTGTGGAAGAGGCGATCAATGAAGAAATTGCCTTCCTCATGGTGAATCTGCTGGAAGCTGTGGTAAAGGAAGGAACCGGTATCAGGCTTCGTTATAAATATGGGTTAATGAACCAGATCGGAGGGAAAACCGGTACAACACAGAACCAGTCTGACGGATGGTTCATGGGCATTACCCCGCATCTTACTGCAGGGATATGGACCGGATGGGAAGACCGCAGTATCCATTTCAACTCCCTGGGCCTGGGAAGCGGGGCCAACATGGCTCTTCCTGTCTTCGGCCTGTTTATGCAGAAGGTGTATGCCGATTCCACCCTGCATATATATCCGGAAATGACCTTTGAACAGCCTCCTCATTTCAACCCCGATTTACTTGACTGCGAGAAGTACGAGAACATGCATAATGATCCTGCACGCAGGCTCGATGAAGTGATATTCTGATCAGAAAGGCTGAACGGGCACAGACTGGCCTGGCACCGAACGGATCAGTTCGCGCGTGTACCTTTCTTTCGGATTGCGGAACAGTTTTTCCGCCTCGCCTGATTCTACCAGTTTTCCGTTTTTCATAACCAGAACCCTGTCAGACATATACTTTACCACGGAAAGATCGTGGGATATGAAAATGTACGTAAGGCCGAATTCTTCTTTCAGCTGGTTCATCAGGTTCAGGATCTCGGCCTGTACCGATACATCGAGTGATGAAACCGATTCGTCAAAAATGATGAATTCCGGTTCCAGGGCCAGCACCCTGGCGATGCCGATGCGCTGACGCTGGCCTCCCGAGAATTCATGGGGAAATCGTCCGGCGTGGGAGGGATCGAGCCGGACTTTATCCAGCAACCGGTACATTTTCCTTCGCCTGCTTATTCTGTTTCCCGAAAGACCATGCACACGCATGGGTTCCATGATAGTTTCCCCCACGGTGATTCTCGGATTCAATGAAGAATACGGATCCTGGAATACAATCTGGAGTTTTCGCCTGAAAGTTTTCAGTGCCTTTCCCTTGATTGCCAGGGTGTTAACCCCGGCATACATGATCTGTCCCGACTGGGCATGTACCAGGTTGAGCAGGCTTCTGCCCAGGGTGGTTTTGCCACATCCTGATTCCCCTACCAGGCCTAATGTTTCTCCACGGTACACTTCGAAACTTACCCTGTCAACCGCCCTCACCGTTTCTTTTTGCCAGCCTTTCCTCCGGGTAAACCAGGTCTTCAAATCCTTGATTACCAGCAGGGGTGGGGAAGAATATATTTGTTGCCTTTTGCTGATCTTGTCTTCTTCCCGGCGTTCTTCCGGTTCGACCTTTCCCTTCTCCAGAAATTCCCTCACAGTGGGCAGCCTTACAGGCTGGCGGGTAAATACGGGACGGCAATGCAGCAGACCTTTGGTATAAGGGTGTTTTGGTTTTTTCAGCACCTCCGCCAGGGAACCCTGTTCCACCAGTATCCCTTCCTGCATCACGGCCAGGCGGCCGGCAATCTCACTGATCAGTCCCAGGTCATGGGTGATGAACAGAATGCCCGGCCGGTATTTTCCCTGCAGATTTTTCAGCAAACGGATGATCGACTGCTGAATGGTTACATCCAGGGCGGTGGTTGGTTCATCGGCAATCAGCACGGCCGGACGGGTACAGAGGGCTATGGCCATCATTACACGCTGTCTTTGTCCTCCCGACAATTCATGCGGATAGGCATGGTAAATTCTTCCGGGCCCGGGCAGGTGCATTTCTTCAAACCAGTGCAGTACTTCTTCCCTGATCTGACGTGGAGTGAGGGATGAATGGATGGCCAGGGCTTCTGCTACCTGGTGACCACAGCGCATTGACGGGTTCAGTGAAGTCATGGGTTCCTGGAAAACCATGGAAATATGCCTGCCCCTGATGGCCGTCATTTCCTCTTCGTTTAAACGGGTAATGCTTTTTTCTTCCGGCGTTCCCGGATAAAGAAGAATACTGCCCCGGACAATACGTGCCCCGGGAGGCAGCAGCCTGAGCAGGGCCAGGCAGGTCAGGGTTTTTCCTGATCCCGATTCCCCCACCATTCCCAGTGTATCTCCCCTGTGCAGTTCGAAATGCAAACCGGAAACCACAGGCTTATGCGATGGCCCGAACGAAACCGTAAGGTCCTGTACCCGGAGAACACAGGTGTTGTTATTCAGGTTCACCTTCAGGTGGCGTTTGAGCCGAATACACGGCGCAATAATTCGGTAACCCGGGCCTGAGGATCGGTGCGGATCTTTTTCTCTTCTTCAGCCAGTTTTATGAAAAGCGCCTGTACCGTTTTTTCTGTTACATATTGCGACAGATCGGTCTCCACCTTACGAGTAAAGGGGATCTTATTATAAGCCGTAGTGATGTCGGTCCAGTAACGGGTTACTTCCACCTGATCCAGGGTAGTACTTACATCCGGTTTGAACACCGCAATGAGAGAGGCTGTGGTTTTGTTCCTGAAATAGTTGGTGGCGGCATCATCGGCCCCGTTCAAAATCTGCCGGGCATCTTCAAAGGTCATTTCCCGGATGGCGGCAAGGAAAATGGGACCGGCCTTTTTCACAGCTTTTTCTGCGCCCCGGTTCATGGTCAGGATAAAATCATCCACCAACTTATCCATTCCGATGTCTCTGAGTTTTTCTTCCACAACTTTGGCTTCCTCAGGGAAAGGGATTCTCAACAGGGCATTTCCGTAAAACCCGTTTTCCTGCCCCAGGTAGTCTATAGCATGGTTTGTTCCAACCGAAAGAGCCTCCTTCAGCCCGCTGACAATTTCCGAGGTGGTCAGTGGAGTACCCGAAACGGGGATTTCCAGGTTCTGAAGAACATCACATGCCTGAATGCAGCACATTGTCAGAATAATGGCGATCCATTTTTTCATAACGGTAGTTTTGATAAAGATAATGAAGAATTAATGAAATTCTATATCGGCCAGAACCGGCAGATGGTCGGAAGGGAATTTCCCCGACCATGATTCGCTGAGTATTCCGTACCTCAGAACAGAACCCCCCGCTGAAACAAATATATAATCAATCCTCTGTCCGGGGACTCCGGCCATTTGAAATCCGCTCCAGCTACCGTCGGGGCCGTGTGGGGGGGCGCGACTGACCAGATATCCGTCAGTCAGATGCATGCCTTCTTCCTGATCTGTCAGGATCTGGTAGGGCTCCGAGGAAGGGAGGAAATTGAAATTGCCGGTAAGAACAATCGGTACGTCTCCGGCAATTTCCTTTATTTTCCGCTTAATGAGCCTGGCACTCTCCCTTCTGGCTGTCTGGCCTACATGGTCGAAATGTGTGTTGAAATGATAGAAGGTTTTTTTGTTATGCCGGATCCTGAATTTGCCCCAGGTAACAATCCGGGGACAGGCCGCATCCCAGCCGATTCCCGGTGTGTCGGGATTTTCAGATAACCAGAACTGGCCGTTCAGCAAACATTCCAGTTTTTCTTTATTATAAAAAATTGGGGAATATTCTCCCTTCCGGTCCCCGTCATCTCGCCCTGTGCCGATCCTGGCATAATCCTGCAGAAGTGAATCAAGTTGTATTACCTGATGGTGCAAAACCTCCTGCAATCCGGCCACGTCGGCCCGGTGAAAACGTATCATGCTGGCCACCATTTCTTTCCGGTACGGCCATGCATTATCCCCGTCGGCCGGTGTGTCAAGGCGAATGTTGAACGTCATGACGGTAAGGGATGACTCGCCGGAATCATCTCTTTGCCGGCAGGATAATGAAAGAATAAGAACGAGGGCAGTAATGCAGTACTTCATAACGGGTTTGTTTTGCGGGTAGTGGAATATCACCAGATCTGTCAGCGGAATATCTTTTTCACCAGTTCTTCTATCCGGTTGACGGCAACAACTTCCGTATTTCCCCCCGGCTTGGGCAACCTCCGGGCATTGTACCTGGATATGACCACTTTTTCGAATCCCAGACGGGCTGCTTCCCTGATCCTGATATCGATACGGCTTACCGGCCTGATTTCTCCTGAAAGACCCACTTCAGCCGAGAAACAGATCTTTTTTGAAACGGGAACGTCCAGGCTGGAGGAAAGAATGGCCGTTACCACAGCCAGGTCCAGTGCGGGATCCTGTACCCGGATGCCTCCGGCAATGTTCAGGAACACATCGCTGGCTCCCAGCCTGAAACCGGCCCGTTTTTCCAGTACGGCCAGTAGCATGTTCAGTCGCCGTACATCAAAGCCGGTGCCCGAACGCTGGGGGGTGCCGTATACCGCCGAGCTGACCAGGGCCTGGGTTTCGATCAGAAAAGGACGGATCCCGTCGATGGTGGCTCCGACAGCCGAACCGCTCAGATTTTCATCGTGCTGTGTGATGAGGTGTTCAGAAGGGTTCAGTACTTCTTTCAGTCCGTCCTGTTGCATTTCGAAAATTCCCAGTTCGCTGGTGCTTCCGAAACGGTTCTTGACCGTCCGAAGGATGCGGTACAGATGATGGCGGTCGCCTTCGAACTGGAGAACTGTGTCAACAATATGCTCCAGCACCTTTGGCCCGGCAAGGGCCCCTTCCTTGTTAATATGTCCGATGAGGAATACGGAAAGATTGTTTTCCTTGGCATGCCTTAGCAACTGGTTGGAGCACTCTCTTACCTGCGACACGCTGCCTGGGGATGATTCCACTCTTTCGGTATAAAGAGTCTGGATGGAATCGATTATGACCAGGTCGGGTTCCATGTGCTGCAGATGACTCAGAATATTTTCCAGGGAGGTTTCCGACAGGAAAAAACACGATTCGTTCTGCATATCCATGCGTCCGGCCCTGAAACGGATCTGTGAAAGGCTTTCTTCGCCTGATACATATAATGTTTTTGCTTTTTTGAGTTGCAGGGCCAGTTGCAGGGCCAGGGTCGATTTGCCTATACCGGGCTCTCCTCCGATCAGTACTACCGAACCCTGCACCAGCCCGCCGCCCAGAACGCGGTTCAGTTCATTGATGGGCAGGGGGATACGGGACTCCCCGACGGGCGAAATTTCCGTGAGTGGAACAGGGGCATTTCTATGCAGGGGAGGCCGTGAACCGCGCAGCGAATGGTCTTTGATCACCACTTCTTCCACATAGGTGTTCCATTCATTGCAGGAAGGACATCTTCCGATCCATTTCGGAGAGTTAGCCCCGCAATTCTGACATACGAATACCGTTTTTTGTTTGGCCATTTGCCGGTTTTTTCAACCCCTGAGCTTTTCAATGATCTTACTGGTGGAATGTCCTTTGATAAAAGGAAGGATCACCACCTGTCCGCCCGACTGCCGCACGGTTTCCGCACCGGCAATCTCCTCTTCCCGGTAATCGCCTCCCTTGACCAGAATATCGGGTTTCACCAACCGTATGAGTTCTTCCGGTGTGGGTTCGCTGAACACAACTACGGCTTTTACCATCGGAAGCATGGCCAGCGCCAGGGCCCGGGTTTCTTCGTCCTGTACTGGGCGGCTTTCCCCTTTCAAATTTCTAACCGACCCGTCGGAATTCATTCCGATGATCAGTACATCTCCCAGTGAGGCGGCTTCGCTCAAATATTCCAGGTGCCCACGGTGCAGGATATCGAAACACCCGTTGGTAAACACAATACGATGTTCCTTGAATCGCCAGATGGTCAGCATACGGACCAGATCCTCCTTCTGCAGGATCTTTCTCCGTGCAGATTGCATGTACAGGTTCATCATGATATGTTTATATGGCTGATTCTTCTTTTTCCGAAAAATACCAAAAACATGGAAATTCCCCCAACGATCAGGATCAGGAGTGTTTGTGATTCATGTGAAATGATGGCATAGACCAGCCCGTCTTCACGGGGTATGCCATACAATGAAAGCCCCAGGCTTACCAGCAGGTGATAGGTGCCGATTCCGCCCTGTACGGGCAGGGTCATTCCTATAGTGCCGAAAACCAGGATAAAAAGACCGTCGGCAGGTCCCAGGCTGCGGGTGGCGGGAATGGTAAAAAATACCATCCAGGTCATCAGAAAATACATTCCCCATACCAGAAAGGTGTACAGCAAAAATGCCCCCCTTTTTTTCATGCGAAATACCGAGCGGATTCCTGTCATAATCTCCCGTATTACTTCCCTGATTTTTGAAAATCCCCTGATACGCATGATCTGATGACGGAAAAGGATCAGAGCGGCCAGGGAAGAAAACAGCAGGGATGCCAGTACGATCCATAGTACCGGCTGTGACAGATAAGCTTCTTTTGCACTTTCGTATGTGGGCAGGAAAATGGTTTCCTGTATGAAAGATCCGAAAAAATGGATCTTAATAAAGAATACAAGGAATAACAGTATAATCAGCATAAGGAAGTCAACGGCACGTTCGGCCACTACGGTACCAAGCAGCAGACTCACCGGCACCTTGCTTTTCCTGTTCAGAGCTGCACACCGGGTAATTTCTCCGATACGTGGGAAAGCATAGTTGGCCAGGTAACCGGTCATTACCGCGAGAAATGTATTTTTCAGGCCTGGCCTGTAGCCCAGGGGTTCTATCAGCAGGTTCCAGCGGGCGGCCCTCAGGAGGTGGGAAATCAGGCCGATAGCCAGAGAAACAACCACCCATGCGTAACGGGCATGGATCAGTTCTTCCAGAAATGCCGAAATGCGGATGCCCCGGAAGGCAAAATACAGCAGGACAAAACCAATCAACAGGAATAGAAGGAACTGAAACCCTCTGAAAAATTTCTGTCGAAAGCCGCTCACCTATTTTATCAGTTTGTTGGTAGCAGTATCGGGAAATATAATAACGGGACGGAAATGTTTGGCTTCCTCAAAATCCATCATCGCGTAAGAAATGATGATCACTATATCTCCCACTGTGACTTTCCTGGCGGCGGGCCCGTTCATAACGATCTCCCCCGACCCTCTTGCCCCCTTGATCACATATGTATCGAGCCTTTCCCCGTTGTTCAGGTTCAGAACCTGCACCTTTTCATTCTCAATGAGATTGGCTGCATCCATGAGATCCTCGTCGATCGTGATGCTTCCTATATAGTGCAGGTTGGCATCGGTTACGGTGACCATGTGGATTTTCGATTTGAGGACTTCAATGTTCATAACCCTGCAAATTTACTAAGAAAATCTGATATTGTCTATCAGGCGCACTTTGCCCAGCTTTACTGCAACGCATCCAACCGTACCTTTGTTTTTCTGCCACCGGCTGAGAGGAACCAGTGTTTTGTCATCCACAATTTCAAAATATTCCACTTTCATGCCCGGCATTTGGCCGAGCTGCTCTGTAACCCATTTTTTTACTTCCGTTAAGGCAGACTTGGACCGCATGGCCCTGGCCCGGTAAAGAGTACGGGATATGGATGCGGCCGTTTTCCGTTCATCGGGCGTGAGCAAAACGTTTCTCGAACTCATTGCCAGCCCGTCGGGTTCCCGTACAATGGGGCAGGCAACGATCTCGACCGGGATATTCAGGTTTTTTGTAATATGCCTGATAATTGCAAGTTGTTGAAAATCTTTTTCTCCGAAATACGCACGGGTGGGATTCAGAATTTCGAAAAGACGGGTGACCACCTGGGCCACCCCGTTGAAATGTCCGGGCCGGTAAGCCCCTTCCATAAAACGGTCCAGCCCGCCAAAATCAAAAGTTCTGGTATCGGGTTCAGGATAGATTTCTTCTACCGGAGGATGGAATACCGCATCCACCCCGCGCATACTTTCCTGCAGGATGGTTATGTCTTGCTCCGGGTTGCGCGGATATCTGCGGAAATCGTCTGGATCATTGAACTGGGTGGGATTAACGAATATGCTTACCACAACCACATCGTTCTCACTCAGTGCACGGTTTACCAGGGAAAGATGCCCCCTGTGAAGAGCTCCCATGGTGGGAACCAACCCTGCCGTTTTTCCCTCAGCCAGCAAGGGCAACAGATATTCGCCGATGGAACGGTTGTCAGTGAACAGATGCATAAGTTGCTTTTTCGGTGCTGCAAATATAACCAATAATTCAACCGGTTGTCAAGTTAACCTGACAGGTCACACGAGCGGACAGAGGTTGCGCCGGAACCTTTCGGGAACCGATCAAGGGATGTATCAAGAATTTTTACTAATTTTGCAAAACATTTCGGCACAACGGTTCCGCTAAATGAAAAGCAAACGAATATTATTTGTTTCACAGGCAATCACTCCTTATCTTCCGGAGGATCAGATTTCCCGTATAGGCAGGTACCTGCCCCAGGGAATCCAGGAAAAGGGAAAGGAAATACGTACGTTCATGCCGCGGTTCGGATGCATCAACGAAAGAAGAAACCAGTTGCATGAAGTGATCCGGCTTTCGGGAATGAACCTGATTATTGACGATACCGACCATCCCCTCATCATTAAAGTGGCATCCATTCAGGCAGCCAGAATGCAGGTGTATTTTATTGACAATGAAGATTATTTTCACAGGAAATTCGAGTATGCTGACGACGAAGGGAAGGAATTTGCCGACAATGACGAACGTCTCATCTTTTTTGCCCGTGGCGTGCTTGAAACGGTGAAAAAACTGAGATGGCCGCCGCATATCATTCACTGTCACGGATGGTTTACATCCCTGATCCCACTATATGTGAGAAAATCGTACCGCGACGATCCCATTTTTTCCGATTCCAGAGTAATTTATTCCGTTTATGACCGCTCATTCCGTCAACCCCTTGATCCGTTCTTTACCAGAAAACTGAGTTATGAAGGGATTGAACCCGGTGATCTGAAGCATGTCGAAAAAAAGGCCGACTTTACTGGCCTGAACAAGCTGGCCATCGAAATGTCCGATGCAGTGATTCAGGGAAGCGAGACAATAGATCCGGTCCTGCTTTCGTTTATCAAAAAATCCGGGAAAAAATTCCTGGATTTTCAGCCGGAAGAAAAATATATTGATGTGTATTCAGATTTTTACGACGAATTGCTAAGCCAGAAAATACATGATTCCAAATAAATTCTTCCGACATATTTCCCCGGTGTTGTTTGGCGGTATGATCATATCTCTTTTGTTTACCCGCTGCGAAAAGGAGCCGGGGACCGTTGGCCTTACCATTCAACCGGATGCCGACCGCCCCCTGCTGGCCTATTTCGATACCATGACAGTGGAGGCTTATACGCTTTCGGTTGACTCGGTAAGAAGCGATGAAAATATGTATTCGCTGGTGGGCGAAATGGTCGATCCTGTGTTCGGCGCTGTCGAAGCTTCTTTCATGACCCAGATTGTCCTTTCCGGATTGTATTTCTATCCGGGAGTGAATCCGGAACTGGATTCGGCTGTTATTTATCTGAAGGTAAATGAACGCTACGGAATGGGCGAAACCGAATACCAGCTCAATATCCGGGAATTGATACAGCCCATCGACATCGATTCAACGTATTATTCCAACATGGACCCGACACCTTATCTTTCGGGCTACCTGGTGGGCACCACCACTTTCTCTTCGGCTGATACCATTATTCAGTGCACCCTTAATCCCATAACAGGGAGTAAACTGATTGAGGATTCCCTGGCTCTTTCATCCCAGTCGAATTTCAGGGAACATTTTTACGGGTTCCATATCAGTGCGGAAAAACTTTCAGGCAACGGGGCCCTGGTTGCTTTTGATCTTCTTTCGGAAGAAAGCCGGGTGGATGTGTACTATTCCAATGCCAGTGCCGATTCGCTGAATAACAGCTTCCTGATCAATTCCTCCAGCGCCCGGATCAATATCTACCGGAAAGATCTTTCCCAGGCCGATCCCCTGCTCAGGATTCAGCACATCGGTACCGGTTTCAAAGATTCGGTTTGTTATGTACAGGGCTTGGCTGGCGTGGAAACTTATCTCCATTTTCCTTTTCAGGAAAACTGGACAGACAGGATCCCCGGAGCCGTGAACAAGGTCACGCTTTCTCTTCCTGTTGAAAACCACGACCCCACGGCCACGGTTCTGGAACCCGCTTCGCGTCTGATCGCTCTTTACAGGGCCGAGGATAACCGGTTGCTCTATCTTCCGGATAAAGGCCTGGGAGAAGAATATTTCGGGGGATATTATGACAAGCAGCGGAAAGAGTATGTTTTTAATATCACAGATTATTATAAGGATTTTCTGCTGGGGAACAGGGATCATATCGATATGTATATCAGAGCCAATGAATACACTACCACTCCGCACCGGGTGGTACTGACCTCGGGTAATAATTCCAGGCCGATTACTCTGAAGGTATATTATACCGGGTTCTGAAAAAAAGTAATAGATGGTTGTACCAAAAATTCCTGAACTATGTGTGGAATTGTAGGTTACATAGGAAGCAAAGAGGCCTATCCCATTCTGATCAATGGACTGAAACGTTTGGAATACAGGGGTTACGATTCGGCGGGAATATCCCTCCTTGACAATCAGAACAAGATCTACAAATGCCAGGGGAAAGTTTCGCGGCTGGAAAGTTTTGTCACCAGCAGAGATATCAGCGGCAGTGTGGGAATTGGCCATACCCGATGGGCTACACACGGCGAACCCAACGATGTGAATGCCCACCCGCATCGCTCGATGAACGGCAAATTCGTGGTGATCCATAACGGGATTATCGAAAATTACGCCCGTCTTAAAGAGAAACTCAGCAGCAGGGGTTATACCTTTGCCAGTGAAACCGATACCGAAGTACTGGCTAATCTGATTGAATATATTTACCTGAAGGGCAAACTTACTGCAGATATAGCCGTTAGACTGGCCCTGACCAAGGTAATCGGTGCTTACGGGCTGGTGATTATGTGTGTGGATGAGCCCGATAAGCTGATTGCTGCACGGAAGGGAAGCCCTCTGGTGATTGGCGTGGGTGAAGGCGAATATTTCGTGGCCTCAGATGCTACTCCCATCGTGGAACATACCAAAAGTGTGATCTATCTCAATGATGATGACGTGGCCGTGATCAGCCGCGATGAACTGGTACTGAAAAACCTGAAAAATGTGCCTCAGACCCCTGTGGTGCACACCGTCGACCTGGATATTGGTGAGATTGACAAGAACGGGTTCGACCATTTTATGCTCAAGGAAATATTCGAACAACCCCGGTCTATCCTCGATACTTTCCGGGGGAGGGTTTCCGGCGATAAGAAGGAAATTCATCTGGGAGGACTGTATCGGGTAATGAACCGTTTGCAGGAAGCCCAGCGCATCATCATGGTGGGTTGCGGCACCTCGTGGCATGCAGCACTGGTGGGCGAATATCTTTTTGAGGATTTTGCCCGCATCCCCGTGGAGGTGGAATATGCCTCGGAATTCAGATACCGGAACCCGTTGATCACCAAAAAAGATGTGGTGATTGCTATCAGCCAGAGCGGCGAAACGGCAGATACCCTGGCAGCCATCAGGCTGGCCCGTGAAAAAGGGGCTCTGGTGCTGGGAATATGCAATGTGGTGGGATCGAGCATTCCGCGTGAAACAAATGGCGGGGTTTATACTCATGCCGGGCCAGAGATCGGTGTGGCTTCCACCAAAGCCTTCACCGCGCAGGTGACGGTGCTGACCATGATGGCGCTGGCGCTCGGTTACAGGAGGAAAACCTTGTCAAAGACCAATTACCAGCGAATGGTCAACGAACTGACATTGATCCCTGAAAAGATAGAACGGATACTGGAAGCTAACGGAAAATACAGGGACATTGCCGCCCTGTATAAAGACGCCAATAATTTTCTTTACCTGGGAAGAGGGTATTTCTTCCCGGTGGCCCTGGAAGGAGCTCTCAAACTTAAGGAAATATCATACATTCATGCGGAGGGCTACCCTGCCGCCGAAATGAAGCACGGACCCATTGCATTGATCGATAAAAATATGCCTGTGGTGGTAATAGCCACCAAAGACAAGTCATACGACAAAATCGTCAGCAATATTCAGGAAGTGAAGGCCAGGAACGGTGTGGTGATCGCCGTGGTGACGGAAGGCGATACCGTTATCCGTGAAATGGCCGATCATGTGCTGGAGGTTCCCAATACCGAAGTGCCTTTGGCCCCGCTTACCACAGTGGTGCCCCTTCAGTTGCTTTCCTATTATATAGCCGTGTTGCGGGGATGTAACGTTGACCAGCCCAGAAACCTGGCCAAGTCGGTTACCGTGGAATAATCTGCTGATTCATCAAAACGGCCGTTCGTAGTATTGCCGGTTGTAATATTGCCGGTATTCACCGGTAATGACATGCTCAAGCCATTCCCGGTGTGAAAGGTACCAGTCCAGGGTTTTTGCCAGCCCTTCCTGAAAACTTACCCGGGGTTCCCACCCCAGTTCCTTCCTGATCTTTTCCGCATCAATGGCATACCTCAGATCATGCCCTGCCCGGTCTTTCACAAAACTGATCAGCCTTTCTGAAGTGCCGGGATCATTCCCCAGCCTTTCATCGGCCAGCCGGCATAACAACCTGAGCAGGTCAATGTTTTTCCATTCATTGTTCCCGCCGATATTATAGGTTTCTCCCCGCCGCCCCCTGTGAAACAGCAGATCAATAGCCCTGGTATGGTCTTCTACGTAAAGCCAGTCGCGTATGTTTTCTCCTTTTCCGTAAACGGGAATTTCCTCCCCGTTCATGATCCGGTAAATAGCCAGGGGAATGAGCTTCTCGGGGAACTGGTATGGTCCGTAATTGTTCGAGCAATTGCTTATCACCGCCGGCAATCCATACGTATGGGCAAAAGCCCTGACCAGATGGTCTGCCCCTGCCTTGCTGGCTGAATAAGGACTTTTCGGGTCGTAGGGGGTGTCTTCCCGGAATTTTCCCTCCCTGCCCAGCGATCCAAATACTTCGTCGGTTGAAATATGGTAAAACAACTTTCCTCCGTATGATCCTTTCCAGTAATCCCTGGCCAGTGTGAGCAGGTTTCCGGTTCCCACCACATTGGTGCTGATGAATTCAGTGGGATCGGATATAGACCTGTCAACATGCGACTCGGCTGCCAGATGAATGACTGCATCGGGCCGGTGTTCCTCGAACAGTTGCTTCATTTCTTCCCGCTTCCGGATATCCCCCCTGACAAAAAGATAGTTCTTCTCCTTTTCGATGTCTTTCAGATTTTCCAGGTTTCCCGCATAGGTCAGCAGGTCGAGGTTGATAATGAGGTATTCCGGGTAGCTTTTTACGAAATGCCGTACCACATGGGACCCGATAAACCCGGCTCCGCCGCTGATCAGAATGGTTTTATTCATCGCTGAATGGATTTTCCCTGTATTTTTTCTCCCAGTTCCAGGCCGTCAGCATGGCATCATCCATGGTGCTCCGGGCTTCCCACCCCAGTTCAGTATTTGCCAGGCGGGTATCTGCCCATACCTTTTCCACATCTCCCGGACGGCGGTCAACAAAACGGTAATTGAGTTTTACCCCCGAAACACGCTCGAACGACCTGATGGCTTCCAACACAGAAACTCCCTGTCCGGTGCCCAGGTTAAATACTTCAAAAGGATGTTTCTGCTGTCCGGCCAGTAAACGTTCGATGGCCACCACATGAGCCCGGGCAAGATCGGTAACGTGCAGGTAGTCACGAATGGCCGTTCCGTCAGGGGTATTGTAATCCCGGCCGAATACTTTAAGCTCTTTTCTGAGCCCGATGGCCGTTTGCGTGATGAAGGGAACCAGATTGTCGGGAATGCCCTGGGGTAATTCGCCGATCAGGCCCGAAGGGTGGGCTCCGATGGGGTTGAAATATCTCAGGGAAATAATGCCCGTCTCACGGTGGTTGCCAAGAAAATCCTGAAGAATTTCTTCCGAGATCTTTTTGGTGTTTCCATAAGGAGAGGAGGGACGCTTCACCGGAGCTTCCTCCGTTACCGGCAGCTGGTCGGGTTGCCCGTAAACGGTACACGACGAGGAAAAAACCATGGCAGGCACTCTGTGTTTTTCCATTCCTTCCAGCAGATGGATAAGGGAAACCAGATTGTTGTAGTAATAATCCAGCGGGCGGGCAACCGATTCCCCTACCGATTTGAGGGCGGCAAAATGGATCACCGCAATGATATCCGGATGCCTGTCAAACAGGCCCAGGGTTTTCTCCCGACAGCAAAGGTTGAACTTTTCGAAAAGAGGATGTATGCCTGTGATCCGGGCAATCCGGCCGAGGATCTCCTCGTGCGAATTTGACAGATCGTCAACCACCACCGCCTCAAACCCGGCCTCCTGCAGTTCAACCACAGTGTGTGATCCGATATATCCGGTTCCTCCTGTAACCAGTACCTTTTTCTTCATTGCTTACAGGCTCCAGTAGGTAAGTTTTTTAATTTTTCCCCGGTAAATGCCCTTGATATCGACAAAAACTGCCTTCTTCGCGGCCAGTTCAAGAAAATCGTCTTCCGTCAGACCAGCATATTCTTCATGTCCCACTGCCAACACCATGGCATCGTAGTTCCTGTCGGGTTTAGCCCTGAGATCAATACCGTATTCTTCCCTCACTTCTTCGGCCGATGCCCTGGCATCCAGCACATCTACATGCAAACCGTACGATTCAAATTCGCGGATCATGTCTACCACTTTGGTGTTTCTGATATCGCTGACATTTTCCTTGAAAGTGATCCCCATGACCAGCACCTTCGCCCGGCTGATGTTTTTCCCGGCAGCGATGATCTTCTTCACGGTTTGCTTGGCTACGTATCCTCCCATGGAATCGTTCACATACCTTCCGGCATTGATAATCTGGGCGTGATAGCCCAGCTCGCGCGATTTGTAAGCCAGGTAATACGGGTCTACCCCGATGCAATGGCCTCCCACCAGTCCGGGCGAAAAACGGAGGAAGTTCCATTTGGTGGCGGCAGCCTCCAGTACTTCATAGGTATTGATTCCCATGCGGTTGAATATGATCGAAAGCTCATTCATAAAGGCGATGTTGATGTCCCGCTGGGTGTTTTCAATGATCTTGGCCGCTTCGGCCACCTTGATGGAACTGGCCCGGTGAATACCGGCCCTGATGATCAGTTCATAGGTCAGTGCAATGTTCTCGAGCGCTTCCTCATCATTCCCCGATACCACCTTGGTGATGCTGGTGAGTGTGTGCACCCTGTCACCCGGATTGATCCTTTCGGGAGAAAAGCCCACTTTGAAATCTTTCCCGGCCGTAAGCCCCGATTCCTTTTCCAGAATGGGAATGCAGTCTTCTTCCGTGCAGCCGGGGTATACCGTGGATTCATATACCACATAATCACCCTTTTTCAGCGCTTTTCCCACCGTTTTACTGGCTGAAAGAAGAGGTTTCAAATCGGGCTGTTTGTGTTCATCGATGGGTGTGGGTACGGCCACAATATGAAAATGGGCTTCTCTTAGTTTTTCCGGGTTGTGCGTGAAGCTGATCTGCACCCCTTCGAATGCTTCGCTTCCTATTTCGCGGCTGGGATCCTGCTTTTTGTTTAACATGGCAATCCGGTGTTCATTCACATCGAAACCTGTTACCGGCATATGGCGGGCAAATTCCAGGGCGATGGGAAGTCCTACATATCCCAGTCCGATGACGGATATCCGCTTTTTCCCTTCCGTTAACTCTTTAAACATGCTTTTTTCCATGGCGCTTCAAACATCATTTTTTGAAAGGTTATATAAAAGGGGATGTACCTCTCCCGTCAGCCCTTCGGGCTGAGCGTTCCTGATACGATACACTATTTCTATGGAACGGCGAATATCTTCAATGCCAAATCCGTTGCCTTTCAGAATCTGGCGGTAACTTTCCGTATGCAGATCAGTAAATCCGTCGGAAAACTCAATTTCTTCGCCGTCAATCCTGATTGACCGGTAGGTTCGTTGTCCCTTATTTCTTAAAGCTTTGGGAAGATCGGTTTCATTCAAACTGAGAAACCACCTGACCCTTGCCTTTTCGAGTTGCAGGAATCCCGATGCCCTGTTGTGTTCCAGTAAATGGACCCTGTTCCCGGCAGGTTTGCCGAATATCCAGGTCAGCATGTCGAAAAAATGCACCCCGATATTGGTGGCAATCCCACCCGATTTCTGTATATCTCCTTTCCAGGAGATGAAGTACCAGTGGCCCCGGCTGGTGATGTAGGTCAGGTCGATATCGTAAATCTTTTCTCTGTTTTCCTGATCTACTTTTTTCTTCAGAGCCTTTATCGACGGATGAAGCCTGAGCTGCAAAATGTTGTTGACCTTTCTGCCGGTTTCCTGTTCAAATTCCTGCAGCGCATCCACGTTCCAGGGATTCAGCACCATGGGCTTCTCGCAAATGGCATCGGCCTGGTGCTTCAGGGCAAGGCGGATGTGTGAATCGTGCAGGTAATTGGGAGAACAGATACTTACATAATCGATGCGTTTTCCAACACGGCGCATCTTGTCAATATGCCTGTCGAACCTTTCGAATTCAACAAAAAAATCGGCGTTGGGGAAATAACTGTCCAGAATCCCTACGGTATCAGAGGGATCAAGGGCGGCCAGCAGAACATTCCCCGTATCATAAATGGCCCTGAGGTGCCTTACTGCCACGAATCCGGCAACACCTATCAGGGCGAAATGTTTCGGTTGGTTCGGGTTCTTCATCACAATATCCAGATTCATAATTTGTTAATCAGTAATTTTTCTTACCCGGTTGTTTTCCAGCAGGTATTTTTCCCCGCTTTCCCCACAAACGGCTATTCCCTCTTCATTGAAATCCAGCCGGTGTCCGTATTCGCTCATCCATCCCACCTGCCGGGCAGGATTTCCCACCACCAGAGCATAGGGCTTCACCTCCTTTGTAACCACTGCTCCGGCTCCGATAAAAGCGTATTCACCAATGTCGTTACCGCATACGATGGTGGCATTCGCCCCGATAGAGGCTCCTTTCCTTACATAGGTGCGAACGTACTGCCCTCTTCTCACCACGGCGCTGCGGGGATTCACCACATTGGTAAAGACCATGGAGGGCCCCAGGAAAACATCGTCTTCGCAGATCACGCCGGTATAGATGGAAACATTATTCTGTACCTTGACATTTTTACCGAGAACCACTTCCGGTGAAACCACTACGTTCTGGCCGATGTTGCATTCTTCCCCGATCACCGCCCCGGTCATGATATGCGAAAAATGCCAGATCTTTGTGCCACGTCCAATGCGGGCTCCCTGGTCAATTACGGCTGTTTCATGGGCAAAATATTCCTTTTCGGTTCTCATGATCTGAATGCCTGAAGTTGTTCCACAATATATTCCTGCTGGTCGGGCGAAAGTTCCGTATGCATGGGCAGGCTGATCACCTGCCGGCACAGGGAAGCGGTTACCGGGAATTCACTGTCACGGTACCCCATGTAGGCATAGGCTTTTTGTGCATGCAGTGGCACAGGATAATACACCATGGCAGGTATGTTTTTTTCACGCAGGAATTCTCTCAGCCGGTCACGGTCTGTTCCCTTTGTTTTCAGGGTATACTGATGGAAAATATGGGTGGAAAAGGGACTGCGCACCGGAATGTCAAACCGGTCGGAATGCTTCAATGCTTCGTCATAGCGTGCAGCCGCTTCCTGCCGGCGGGTGTTGAAATCATCCAGATATTTCAGTTTAACCTGCAGAATGGCGGCCTGCAGGGTGTCCAGACGGGAATTGATCCCGATACGGTCATGGTAATACCGCACCTTCATTCCGTGGTTAACAATGGAACGTATGCTGGCTGCCAGCTCATCCGACTCTGTGAAAATCGCACCCCCGTCGCCGTAGGCCCCAAGATTCTTCGAAGGGAAAAAGGAAGTGCAGCCGATATGACCCAGTGTGCCGGCTTTTCCTGTCGTGCCCCCTTTTCCCTTATATTCCGCTCCGAGTGCCTGGGCTGCATCTTCTATCACATACAGGTTGTGTTTGCGGGCCAGCTCAAGAATGGGCTCCATATCGGCACACTGACCGAAAAGATGCACGGGCACGATGGCCCTGGTGCGCGGAGAAATGGCGTTGCGTACAGCCTCAGGAGTTATGTTGAAGGTGTGGGGATCCACGTCCGCGAATACGGGTTTTGCTCCCAGCAGAGCAACCACTTCCACAGTGGCAATAAAGGTAAAATCAGGGGTGATCACCTCATCGCCGGGTTTCAGCCCGATGGCCATCAGCGCCACCTGAAGGGCGTCGGTGCCGTTGCCGCAGGGGATCACATGTTTAACCCCCAGGTAATTTCCCAGATCTGTGGCAAATTTACCTACAGCCGGTCCGTTGATAAAAGCAGTGGAATCAATGACTTCACGAATAACTGCGTCTATTTCACCTTTCAGCCGGCGGTACTGGCCGGTAAGATCTACCATCCTGATCTGTTCCATACGAAGCAAGAATTTATGCGAAGATACCAAATTCGAAACGAATGACGACAAAAACGAATGGTTTTCAGTTGATGGTATACCGAAGAAAAAAATGCAGAGGGAAATTATTGTGAAAAATGATGACATGCTCTGAATATTTCTTAATTTTGCTTGAGATAAAACCCAAAAGAACACACCGTGGATATTGTTGACCACATCCGGCAGTTGCTAGTTTTGCATGATTGTGTCATTGTCCCTGATTTCGGAGGGTTTGTTGCCAATTATCAACCAGCCGGAATCGACTTTGAACGGCATGTATTTTCCCCGCCTTCCAAAAGGATCAGTTTTAACAGAAACCTGTCGGGGAACGACGGTTTGCTGGTGGGTTATATTTCCGAAAGGCAGGGTATAGGCTATGTTGACGCCCGGAGGGCCGTGGCCGGGTTCGTGAAAGAGGTAAAAGACCGGCTTGAAAAAGGGAAACCCTTTCATTTTGAGGATATCGGACGATTTCAGTATGATGACCGGCATAACCTGCAGTTCGAACCCGACCATACCCGGAATTATCTGATCGGATCGTACGGCCTGTCGAGGTTTACGGTTACACCACTGGAAGATTATGACGTAAGGAGGAAAATCAGAAAGTTCAGGGACAAGCCTCCGGCCGGCAAACGGCCTGCCGGAAAAACCCTGCGGCGTGTATTGATTGCCATTCCCGTGCTGGTTGCTCTGGCCCTGATCCCCCTTAAAACCCATTACCTGGATGATCTGAACCTGGATTTTTCTTCTTTCCAGTGGCTGAAGAAAAAGGAAGCGGTGACAGAACAGCCGGCCGCTCCGGAACAAACAGCCCGTTACAGCGATGATGTGGAGGAAGGTAAAGAAGAAGAGGCTCAGCCGGTAATGGAAGAAAAGGAAATTCCTGTTGAAGAAACCCCTGAAAAAACCCTTCCCCCCCCGGCAGTAACCCGGTATTATTTAATTGCCGGCAGTTTCCGTCAGGCGGAAAATGCCCGTACCCTTCAGGGGGAGCTCGAATCGGAAGGATATTCCTCCGAGATCCTGGAAGCCGGGAACGGATACCTGCGTGTATCCATGAGCGTTTTTGATAATAAAGAGGAAGCCCTTCAGTCACTTCAAAGGATCAGGCAACAACCCGGCAGAAAGTCGGTGTGGCTGCTGAAAAATCAATGAGGCAGGTTACCTCCGGCCAAGGCCACAGGGTTC